>NZ_BAAGSH010000001.1:0-75171 GCF_054782535.1 Comamonas humi
TTCCAAAGAACTTGGCAATCGCCACCAAACGCCCACGCTTATCGGCTGTTAATTTTTAAAGACCCGCCAGAAACACAATCACCAGACCGTCTTTCTGATCAACCTCGCTGCGATCAGCGAAGCCTTGCATTGTAGCACAGATTTTTTGCTCTGCAAGAAGTTTTTGAAAAATCTCATCAACATCTCGCTGCATCTCTGCACTTCCGCATCACCCAACCAGAGAGGTTCTGTGCTGCGAAGACCGCTATTCTACACACAATTTTGGGCACTACGCAAGTTCTGCGAAAAAATTCGAAATAAGCTGGTGCGCCCCCCTCAACAAGGCAAAGAGCCTGCTTGCGCAGGCTCTTTGCGGAGGAGGCCCTGAGGCTTCTTACTTGATGGTCGTCCAGGCCGGGATCGGGCGGGCATCGGCACGGTACACCGTGTCTATGCCTTTGCGCATGGCCCAGGGGAGGATCTGGTGGTGCAGCGGGATGGTGTAGTAGTTGTCCTTGGCCTGCTGCAGCGCAGCACGGATCAGCTGGTCACGCTTGGTCTCATCGATTTCGGTCTTGATCTGGTCGATCTTGGCGTCCAGTTCCTTGTCGTTGATACGCCCACCGTTGTAGACACCGCCACCCGCAGCGCCCTTGGAGTGCAGCAGCGCATCCAGTGTGTACAACGCATCGAAGGTCGCCACGCCCCAACCGAACAGGTAGGCATTGGGCTCGGAGTTCATCACGCGGGTCACATAGGTGGCCATGGGCGCGGTCTGCAGCGAGGCCTTGATGCCGATGCGCGTCCACATCGCGGTGACGGCCTGGCAGATGGCCTCGTCGTTCACGTAGCGGTCGTTCGGGCACTCCAGCTTGAGGTTGAAGCCATTGGGGTAGCCAGCCTCGGCCAGCAGCTTCTTGGCGGCTTCAGAGTCGTACTTGTCCGAGCGCACCTCCAGTTCCTTGCTCCAGCCGTGGACCATGGGCGCAACCATGGTGCCGGCAGGTATGGACATGCCGCGCATCGTGCGCTTGTGCAGGCCATCGCTGTCGATGGCCATGTACATAGCTTTGCGCACACGCACGTCCTTCAGCGGGTTCTTGCCCGCGGTGCCGCCACCCTGCAATTCGTCCCTGAAGACGTCCAGGCCCAAGTAGATGGTGCGGTTCTCGGTGCCTTCGAGCAGCTTGAGGTCGCTGCTGCCCTTGATACGCGCCTGGTCCTGCGGGGGCGGATCGACCATGAAGTCCACCTGGTTGGAGACCAGCGCCGCGGTACGGGTGGCGGCAGACTTGATCGGGGTGAAGATCACTTCATCCACATTGCCGGTCGCCTTGTCCCACCAGTTCGGGTTCTTCTTGAGCGTGAGCTTTACGTCAGGCTGCCAGCCGGTGGCGATGAACGAGCCCGTGCCGTTGGTGTTGCGCGAGGCATAGCTCTCTTCCTTGCTGGCGTAGTCCTGGGTCTTGACGGAGTTGTGCTTCTCGGCCCAGGCCTTGTTCATGATGCGGGCCTCGGTCAACTCGCGCAGCAGGATGGGGTTGGGGCCCTTGAGGATCAGGTCGACGGTGTAGTCGTCCACCTTCTTCACCTCCTTGATGCTCTGCGTCGCACTCATCATGTTGGAGGGCGGCGTCATGACGCGGGTGAGTGAGAACACCACATCATCGGCGGTGAAGGGCGCGCCGTCGTGGAATTTGACGCCCTTGCGCAATTCGAAGCGCCACTGCGTGGGGCTGACGGTGGTCCACTTGGTGGCCAGTGCCGGCTCCAACTGGAAGTTCTTGTCGTAACGCACCAGCGGCTCGTACACCTGCTGCAGGAAGGCGTGCGTGGTCTGGTGGTTTTGCGCGTGGGGGTCCAGCGTGAGGATGTCATTGGCGCCCGCCCAGCGCAGCGTGGCTGCCTGCACCGCGCCCACGCATACCAGCGCGGCCACGGCCAGTGCGCTGCGTCGCCAACCCAAAATTTTCGGCATATCAATCCCCTTTTCCAAATAAAAAAAGCAATGGTCGCCAGTAGCGACCATTGCCGGGGATTCTTACGAGGGCTGCCAGGCCATGGCAAGCCCTGATTTACACCTATTTGAATTTGGGCAGATTGAACTGCGGCGGCACGCCCAGGCGGGTGTTGATGAGCCACTGCTGCGCAATCGACAGGATGTTGTTCGTGCACCAGTACAGCACCAGGCCGGCCGGGAAGAAGAAGAACATCACGCTGAACATCAACGGCATGATCCACATCATCTTGGCCTGCATCGGGTCCGGCGGCGCGGGGTTGAGCGCGGTCTGCAGCAGCGACGACAGCGTCATCACGATGGGCAGGATGAACAGCGGATCGGGCACCGACAGGTCGTGGATCCAGCCGACCCACGGCGCGTTGCGGATTTCCACGCTCGACAGCAGCACCCAGTACAGCGCGATGAACACCGGAATCTGGATCAGGATGGGGAAGCAGCCACCCATCGGGTTGACCTTTTCCTCGCGGTAGATGCGCATCATCTCCTGCTGCATCTGCTGCGGCTTGTCCTTCAGGCGTTCGCGCATTTCCATGATGCGCGGGTTGATGGCCTTCATCTTGGCCATGCTGGCGTAGGCCTTGGCGTTGAGCCAGAAGAACGCGATCTTCAGCAGCAGCACCAGCGCCACGATGGACCAGCCCCAGTTGCCCAGGAAGCCGTGCAGCTTGTCGAGCAGCCAGTACAGCGGCTTGGCCAGGATGGTCACCCAGCCGTAGTCCTTGACCAGCTCAAGGCCGGGAGCCATGGCTTCCAGGGTCTTCTCGATCTGCGGGCCGGCGAACAGGCGCGCCTCGATGGCCTTGGAGGCACCCGGCGCGATGGCGCCGAACTGGGTAATCTCGCCCACCGAGTACAGGTTGTTGCCCGCCTTGCGCACATAGATGTCGCGCTGCGCGCCGGCGTCCAGCAGCCATGCGCTGGCGAAATAGTGCTGCACCATGGCCACGTAGCCGTTGTCGGCGGACTTGTCCACCTCGGCCTTGCCGTTCTCAATGTCCTTGAACTCGACCTTGTGGTACTTCTTGGCTTCGGTATAGACGGCCGGACCGGTGAAGGTGGAGTAGAACGACGACTCTCCCGGCGGCTTGTTGCCGTCGCGCATGAGCTGCAGGTACAGCTGCGGATTGACGGCCGCGCTGCCGGTGTTCACCACCTCGTGCTTGACGCCGATGGCATAGTCGCCGCGCTTGACCGTCCAGGTCTTGACCAGCTTCAGGCCGCCCAAGTCGGGCGACTCGAACACCACCTTCAGCTCGTTCTGCCCTTCGGCCAGCTCACGCGGGCCGGGCTGCAGCTTCATCACCGTCTTGTGGGTGGGGAAGTCGCCGCCGATCAGGCCCGTCTGCGCCACGTAGACGCGCGCAGCGCTTTCGTCGAACAGGCGGAACGGCTTGTTGCGGTCTTCCTGGTCCGCATACTTGAGCAGGTCGGCGCCCACCAGCGAGCCGCCTTCGCCGTCGAAGGTCAGGCGGTACAGGTCGGTGCTCACCGTGACCTTCTCGCGCGCCGCCGCAGGCGCTGCCGGTGCGGCCGCGCCGCCAGGCACCGCGCTGCTGTCGGCGGACTTGGCCGCCGCTGCATCGGGCACGGCGCTGCTGCCCGCAGGCTTGCCGGCGTCGCCGGAAGCCGGTGCAGTCTGCGCGGCTTCGGGCGTGGGGAAGAAGGTGGGCTTGTGGCCGTTATGGATCTGCCACTTGTCCCACAGCAGGACCAGCGAGAACCCAAATATCACCCACAAGATGGTGCGGCGGATGTCGTTCATGAAGACTTCTCGGAAGAGGATGAATCAGCGGCACGAAGCAAGCTGCTGAACCAGCGGGGATGCCGGGGAACCGGATCGGCCCCCCCCGGACACCAGGGATGACAGCGCGCCAGCCGGCGCACGGTCAGGTAGCTGCCCATGGCCGCCCCGTGACGGGACAGGGCCTCGATCGCATAGACCGAGCAGGTCGGCTCGAAGCGGCAGGCCGAACCCAGCCAGGGACTGAGCAGCAGGCGGTAGCCGCGCACCAGGCCGATGAGCAGGCGCTGCATCATACGCCAGGCTCCTGCGGCACGGCACCGGATGCCGGCCCCGCAGAGCGGGCGGCGCGGGCGAACAGCTGCTGCAGCTCGGCGCGCACGGCCTTCTTCAGCACCTCGGACGAAGGACTGATGAACTGCTTGCGGTCGAACGCAGCGCGCAATCGGACCACGTGCGCGGCCTCCTGCATGCGGCCCTCGAACTCGGGGGCCACACTGTAGATCTGCCGCTTGATGGCGTTGCGCGTCACCGCGCGCCGGGCCCAGCGCTTGGGCACCATCGCGCCCAGCCAGATGCCGGGCTGCGCAAACAGGGCCTGCGGCCCTTGCACGAAAGGCAAGGGGCCGGGCCCTGGTTGGTGGTCGCTTGCGGCGGCGGCCAGCACCACACGGTGCAAGGCGAAATGCGCGGTGCGCGCAATCGTTCCGCCCGCCAGCGCAGCCTGGAACTGCGCGCGCGTCTTCAGCCGGTGCATGGCATGCACGATCACATGCCGGCGATGGCCTTAGACGGCCAGGCGCTTGCGGCCCTTGGCGCGGCGTGCGTTGATCACGGCACGGCCGCCCTTGGTCTTCATGCGCACCAGGAAACCATGGGTGCGGGCGCGGCGGGTCTTGGAAGCTTGGTAAGTACGTTTCATGATGCTCAGTCCTTGAGGGGCTTGGTTCCGGTCATCCGGGGTCTGTCAACAATCTTCGAGAGTGGCAGGACCCGGGCTCAAGCCTTGCTCAAGCGCAATACCGGTGACGAAAAACAGCGCCCGGCATCCGGCGCGTCGCATGCAGCCTTCGCCCCCGAAGGGGCCGGACACCTGCAACGCCAGGCCATGGCGCACAAAAATCACCCTGAAACTCAGGGAAACCGTGAATTATCGCAGTATCTGGCCGCCTTGGCAACGGATTGGGTTTTTGCACAGGGGTTTCTCGATCATAATTGCCGCCCTCAACAAGGTATTCACAACCTGTTCATAGCATCGATCGGCCCACATGGTTGCCTGCGCAGCAGTTTGTGGATAACCCCTGCACAAGCTAGAATGGCCGACCAAACAACGTTCCTCGTTATCCACAACCCGAAGATTCATGACTGAGGAACACCTTTCCCGAGAGATCGCAATGGAAGAAGCAGGCCTCGGCCAAGGCTTGTGGCGTGCAGTTGTCGAGCAACTGGCGCAGGAAATGCCCGAGCAACAGTTCAACACCTGGATCAAGCCGCTGACGGCCGTGGTGGCCGACGACCTGTCCAAGGTCACGCTGTACGTGGCCAACCGCTTCAAGCTCGACTGGATCCGCGCGCAGTACGCCGGCCGGCTCTCGGCCATGCTCGAGGAGACCTACGGCCAGCCGGTGGCGCTGGAGCTGGCCATCGCCCAGCGCGAGGCCGTCGCGCGCACCGTGGTGCGGCCCGCGCGCAGCGCCGCGCCTGGCGCGGCCTTGGGCGGCGGCGCCATGGGCCGTCCGGCCACCCCCGTCACCGTAGCCGCGGCCGATGCCGGCTTTGGCGCCGACCCGGTGGCGGCGCCTGCGGCAGCGGGCAACGAGGACGCCGCGAGCGGCGCTGCCTTCCGCAACCGCCTCAATCCGGTACTGACCTTCGACACGCTGGTGGAAGGTACGGCCAACCGCATGGCGCGCGCCGCCGCCATGCACGTGGCGGTGTCGCCGGGCCAGTTGTACAACCCGCTGTTCATCTACGGCGGCGTGGGCCTGGGCAAGACCCACTTGGTGCACGCCGTGGGCAACAAGCTGCTCGCCGACAACCCCGATGCCAAAGTTCTCTACATCCACGCCGAGCAGTTCGTCACGGATGTGGTTAAGTCCTACCAGCGGCGCACTTTCGACGAGTTCAAGGAGCGCTACCACTCGCTCGATCTGCTGTTGATCGACGATGTGCAGTTTTTTGCCAACAAGGACCGCACGCAGGAAGAATTCTTCAACGCCTTCGAGGCGCTGCTGGCCAAGAAGAGCCACATCGTGATGACGTCGGACACCTACCCCAAGGGCCTGGCCAACATCCACGAGCGGCTGGTGTCGCGCTTCGACTCGGGGCTGACGGTGGCGATCGAGCCGCCCGAGCTGGAGATGCGCGTGGCGATCCTGATCAACAAGGCCCGCTCCGAGCACACCGAGATGCCCGAGGAAGTGGCCTTCTTCGTGGCCAAGAACGTGCGCTCGAACGTGCGCGAGCTCGAAGGCGCGCTGCGCAAGATCCTGGCGTACTCGCGCTTCAACCAGAAAGAGATTTCCATCCAGCTCGCACGCGAGGCGCTGCGCGACCTGCTGTCGATCCAGAACCGCCAGATCAGCGTCGAGAACATCCAGAAGACGGTGGCCGACTACTACAAGATCAAGGTCGCCGACATGTACAGCAAGAAGCGCCCGGCCAGCATCGCGCGGCCGCGCCAGATTGCCATGTACCTGGCCAAGGAGCTGACGCAGAAGAGCCTGCCCGAAATCGGCGAGCTCTTCGGCGGCCGCGACCACACGACGGTGCTGCATGCGGTGCGCAAGATCGGCGCCGAGCGCCAGCAGCTCACCGACCTGAACCAGCAGCTGCACGTGCTGGAGCAGACGCTCAAAGGCTAAGATTGCGCGGATTTCCCCCCAATTTCCCGAACATTGACAAGAGGTAGAGGTTGAAATGATCGTTCTGAAGGCCACCCAAGACAAAGTCATCGGCGTGCTGCAGTCCGTGTCCGGCATCGTCGAGCGGCGCCACACCCTGCCGATTCTTGCCAATGTGCTGATCCGCAAGACCGGCAATGCGCTGCAGCTGACCACCAGCGACCTGGAGATCCAGATCCGCACCACGGCCGAGCTGGGCGGCGACGCGGGCGACTTCACCACCACCGTGGGCGCGCGCAAGCTGATCGACATCCTCAAGACCATGCCCGGCGACCAGACCGTGAGCCTGGAGACCCAGCAGAACAAGATCCTGCTCAAGGGCGGCAAGAGCCGCTTCACGCTGCAGACGCTGCCGGCCGAGGACTTCCCGCTGGTGCAGGAGGCGCCGTCGTTCGGCCCCGTGTTCAGCGTGCCGCAGAACGTGCTCAAGAGCCTGCTGGGCCAGGTGTCGTTCGCGATGGCGGTGCAGGACATCCGCTACTACCTCAACGGCATCCTGTTCGTGGCCGAGGGCAACACGCTGTCGCTGGTGGCCACCGACGGCCACCGCCTGGCGTTTTCGAGCGCCACGCTGGACGTGGAAGTGCCCAAGCAGGAAGTGATCCTGCCGCGCAAGACCGTGCTCGAGCTGCAGCGCCTGCTGTCGGACGCCAGCGGCGACAACCAGCCGGTGATCGAGATGCAGTTCGCCAGCAACCAGGCGCGCTTCACCTTCGGCGGCATGGAGTTCGTCACCAAGCTGGTCGAGGGCAAGTTCCCCGACTACAACCGCGTGATCCCGCGCAACCACCCCAACAGCGTGACCCTGGGCCGCGCGCCGCTGCTGGCCAGCCTGCAGCGCTCGGCCATCATGACCAGCGACAAGTTCAAGGGCGTGCGCCTGACCATCGAGCCCGGCACGCTGCGCGTGGCCGCCAACAACGCCGAGCAGGAAGAGGCGATGGACGAGCTGGACATCGACTACGGCGGCCCGGCGGTCGAGGTCGGCTTCAACGTCACCTACCTGATCGACGTGCTCACCAACATGAGCCAGGACATGGTGCGCATCGACTTCGCCGACAGCAACAACTCCGCGCTCATCTCCAACCCCGAGAACGAAGCGTTCAAGTACGTGGTGATGCCGATGCGCATGTAAGTGAGCGCACCCATTTACTTACAAAAAAGGAGCAACTGGCGCTTGCCAGCGCTCGTTTTTTCATAAGAATCTATTTGAATTCCAACAAAAACAAGCGCCATCAGCTCTTGTTTTTGCAGCACAAGGCAGCTTCATGATCGAAGAGAACCAGCCAGCACCTCAGACCAACACCCCCGCGGGCGCCGACGGCAGCTACGGCGAAGGCGCGATCCAGATCCTGGAAGGCCTCGAGGCCGTGCGCAAGCGCCCCGGCATGTACATCGGCGACACCTCGGACGGCACCGGCCTGCACCACCTGGTGTTCGAGGTCGTGGACAATTCCATCGACGAGGCGCTGGCCGGCTACTGCGACGACATCGTGGTCACCATCCACGCCGACAACTCGCTGTCGGTGGTCGACAACGGCCGCGGCATCCCCACCGGCGTGAAGATGGACGACAAGCACGAGCCCAAGCGCTCGGCGGCCGAGATCGCGCTGACCGAGCTGCACGCCGGCGGCAAGTTCAACCAGAACAGCTACAAGGTCTCGGGCGGCCTGCACGGCGTGGGCGTCTCGTGCGTGAACGCGCTGTCGATCAAGCTGCGCCTCATCGTGCGCCGCGACAGCCAGGTCTACCAGATCGACTTCTCGCGCGGCCAGGTGCAGAACCGCCTGATCGAGCTGGTGGACGGCGTGGAAGTCTCGCCGATGCGCGTCGTCGGCCACACCGAAAAGCGCGGCACCGAGGTCCACTTCCTGCCTGACACCGAGATCTTCAAGGAGAACTACGAGTTCCGCTACGAGATCCTGGCCAAGCGCCTGCGCGAACTCTCGTTCCTGAACAACGGCGTGCGCATCCGCCTCAAGGACGAGCGCGACGGCAAGGAGGACGACTTCTCGGGCGCCGGCGGCGTGCAAGGCTTCGTGCAGTTCATCAACGCCAACAAGAAGGTGCTGCACCCCACGGCCTTCCACGCCACGGGCAACCGCCCGGCCGAGAGCTACGGCGGCATCCCCGGCACCGAGATCGGCGTCGAGGTCGCGATGCAGTGGAACGACGGCTACAACGAGAACGTGCTGTGCTTCACCAACAACATCCCGCAGCGTGACGGCGGCACCCACCTGACCGGCCTGCGCGCCGCGATGACGCGGGTGATCGGCAAGTACATCGAGCAGAACGAGCTGGCCAAGAAGGCCAAGGTCGAGGTCACCGGCGACGACATGCGCGAAGGCCTGTGCTGCGTGCTGAGCGTGAAGGTGCCCGAGCCCAAGTTCAGCAGCCAGACCAAGGACAAGCTGGTATCGAGCGAAGTGCGCGCGCCGGTGGAAGACATCGTCGCCAAGGCGCTGGCCGAGTACCTCGAGGAAAAGCCCACCGACGCCAAGATCCTCTGCGGCAAGATCGTCGAGGCCGCGCGTGCCCGCGAGGCTGCCCGAAAAGCACGTGAAATGACCCGCAGAAAAGGGGTTCTCGACGGCATGGGCCTGCCCGGCAAGCTCGCCGACTGCCAGGAGAAAGACCCGGCGCTGTGCGAAATCTACATCGTCGAGGGCGACTCCGCAGGCGGCTCCGCCAAGCAGGGCCGCGACCGCAAGTTCCAGGCCATCCTGCCGCTGCGCGGCAAGATCCTGAACGTGGAGAAGGCACGCTACGAGAAGCTGCTGTCCAGCGCCGAGATCATCACGCTGATCACCGCCCTGGGCACCGGCATCGGCAAGGCCAGCATCGAATCGGGCAAGAGCGGCAACGACGACTACGACCTCTCCAAGCTGCGCTACCACCGCATCATCATCATGACCGACGCGGACGTGGACGGCGCCCACATCCGCACGCTGCTGCTGACCTTCTTCTACCGCCAGATGCCCGACCTGGTCGCCGCCGGCCACATCTACATCGCCCAGCCGCCGCTGTACAAGGTCAAGAGCGGCAAGGAAGAGCTGTACCTGAAGGACGGCGGCGCGCTCAACGAATACCTGCTGCGCATCGCGCTGCGCGACGCCAGCGTGACCACCGGCGGCGAGCACCCGCGCACCATCGAGGGCGAGGAGCTGGCCCGCCTAGCCCAGATGCACCTGGCCGCCGAGACCGTGATCGAGCGCCTGTCGGCCCACCTCGACGCCGAGGCGCTGCGCGCCATTGCCGACGGCGTGCAGATCAAGCTCGACTCGCTGGACGAGGCCATGACCTGCGCCCCGGTGCTCGAGGCCAAGCTGCGCGAGCTCTCCACCACCGGCGTGCCCGCCGAGGTGAGCGGCGAGATCGACCCGCACACCGAGAAGCCCATCCTGCGCATCAGCCGCCACCACCACGGCAACATCAAGAGCTCCATCATCACGCAGGAGTTCGTCGAAGGCCACGACTACGCCGCACTGGCCGCCGAGGCCCAGAACTTCCACGGCCTGCTGGCCGAGGGCGCCAAGGTCATCCGCGGCGAAGGCGAGAAGGCCCGCACCGAGAAGGCGGAGGACTTCCGCCAGGCCATGCAGTGGCTGATCTCCGAAGCCGAGCGCACCACCGCGCGCCAGCGCTACAAGGGCCTGGGCGAGATGAACCCCGAGCAGTTGTGGGAAACCACCATGGACCCGTCCGTGCGCAGCCTGCTGCAGGTGAAGATCAACGACGTGGTCGAGGCCGACCGCGTGTTCACCATGCTGATGGGCGACGAGGTGGAGCCGCGCCGCGACTTCATCGAGACGAACGCACTGCGGGCGGGGAATATCGACGTCTGATGTTGTCGGGTGACAGAGAAAGTGAAAACGGTGCCAAGTTGGTGAAAAATCTCTGGCGCACTCAGTGAATCAGCACCCCGAGAAGAGCCTGGATTGTTCCGGGCTCTTTTTTTCATTTGACTAGGCGGTTTTGCCGTGCAGTGGCAAGACGGCCTGCGTCACATCGCAGAGATCGCAAACAGTTTCTAAGCAAATACGGAATCCTTCGTTGGGCTGCAAGCGCTGCCTGCCTAGCATTCCAGCTTCGAATGCTCCACGCGGGGTGGTGCATCGGAGTTTGTGATTGGGAGCACAGTGCACACCATGTGGCATCTACGCAGGATCTCTGGCGTCCGCGCCGCCAAGGCGGCGGCTTTTTCGTCTTTTCAGGTGGCATTGCGCCCCCGGCTGGCACTGGCGGCTGCCGGGGCCTTGGCCGCGCTGCTGGCCGGTTGCGGCGGTGGTGATGGCGGCCAGGGCTTTGCTGGCACCGTGGTGCAGAAGCGGCCCAACATCCTGCTGATCGTGGCCGATGACTTGGGCTATTCCGACATCGGCGCCTTTGGTGGTGAGATCCGCACGCCCCATCTCGACGCACTGGCCGCCGAAGGCCAGGTGCTGACCGACTACCACACGGCCGCCACCTGCTCGCCCACCCGCTCGATGCTGTTCTCGGGCACAGACCACCATCTGGCAGGCCTGGGCAGCATGGCCGAAGTGCTAGCGCCCAACCAGGTCGGGCAGCCCGGGTACGAGGGCTACCTGAATGATCGTTCGCTGTCGATTGCCCAGTTGCTGCGCGACGGCGGCTACCGCACCTACATGGCAGGCAAATGGCACCTGGGACTGGATGCTGCGCACAGCCCGAAGGTGCGCGGCTTCGAATCCTCCTTCGCGCTGCTGGAAGGCTTCTCGGATCACTTCGCGGCCGTGCCCGGCAAGCCGCAGCCTTCCTCACTGGGAACCTTCCGCGAGGGCGATGCGGTCGTGCCCAAGCCTGCGGATTTCTATTCGACGCGCACCTTTACCGACAAGCTGCTGGCCTACCTCGACCAGCCGCGCGACGGCCAGCCCTTCTTCGCCTACGCAGCCTACACCGCGCCGCACTGGCCGCTACAGGCTCCGGAGGACTATATCGACCGCTACAAGGGCCGCTACGACGCGGGCTACGAGCCAATCCGTGCGGCGCGCATCGCCAAGCAGAAGCAGCTCGGCATCCTGCCGGCCGCGTTCGAGCCCAGCCCCAGCCTGCCCTCCACCCAGGGCAACCCGCGCTGGGCCGACCTGAGCGACACGCAGAAGCAGGAGGAGGCACGCCGCATGGAGATCTACGCGGCGATGGTGGAGAACCTCGATCACCACATCGGCCGCCTGATCCAGAAGCTCAAGGACACGGGCGAGTACGACAACACCCTGATCTTCTTCATGTCCGACAACGGCGCCGAGGGCGGCGCCGGCGGCATCGGCAAGCCGACCCAGCATGTCGATAACCGCCTGCAGAACCTGGGCCGGCCGCTGTCCTACGTGGCGTATGGCAAGCGCTGGGCCGAGGTCAGCGCCACGCCGTTCCGGTTGTGGAAGGGCAACCCCACCGAGGGCGGCACCTCTGCGCCCGCCATCGTGCGGCTGCCCAAGGCGCTGGCCGCGCAGAGCGGCAGGCGACTCGATGGGCTGGCCCACGTGACTGACCTGGCGCCCACCTTCCTGGAGTTGGCCGGCGTTGCCAACCCCGGCGCGCGCTATCGCGGTGGCGATGTGCACCCGATCACCGGCGTGTCGCTGCTGCCCACGATCCGCGGCGGCGCCGCGACGGCACATGCACCCGGCAGCGTGCTGGTGGACGAGCTTTTTGGTGGCCGCTACGTGCGCCAAGATGGCTGGAAGCTGGTACACGTGCCGCCGCCGGAAGGCCCTGGCCGCTGGGAGCTGTTCGATCTGACCAAGGACCGTGCCGAAGCGAAGGACCAGAGCGCCGCGCGGCCTGATCTGGTCAGCGAGCTCAGCGCGCAGTGGGATGCCTACGTGAAGCGTGTTGGCGTGATCCTGGCGGGGCCGAAGCCATGAATCCCGGTGCACGCACCTGGGCTTGGGCAGCGGGCGCGGTGCTGCTCGCCGCCGGCCTCTCGCTGGCGGGCCCGTTGCATACCAATGGGCCGCAGGCCCTGGCGCTGGGCAGCTCCGCGCAGTGCCTGCAATACGCCGGACTGCCCCCAGGCTTTGGCACCGATTCGAAAGCGGGCATGGTGCATGTGGCCGGTGGCCGTTTCGTGCCAGGCACCATCGCCGGCTACCCCGAGGAACGTCCACGTGGCGAGGTGAGCGTAGCTCCCTTCTGGATCGACCGCACCGAGGTCACCAATGCGCAGTTCGCCACCTTTGTCGCCGCCACCGGCTACCGCACCAAGGCTGAGCGCGAAGGCGGCGCCGCGGTGTTCGAGGCCGGCGACCCCGAAGGCCCGGGCACCTGGTGGCGCTACGTGCGCGGCGCCGACTGGCGCCATCCCGAAGGCCCGGACAGCAGTCTCGACGGCCGCGCCAACCAACCGGTGGTGCAAGTGACACAGCACGACGCGCAGGCCTACGCGGCGTGGCTGGGCCGCAGCCTGCCGACCGAGGCACAGTGGGAATACGCCGCGCGTGCCCATGGCCGCCCCGAGCTGCTCGACCGCACGCCGCGCGACGAAGCCGGCCACCCCACCGCCAACTACTGGCAGGGGCCGTTTCCGGTACAGGATGTGAGGGAAGACGGCTATGCCGGCCGCGCCCCGGTGGGCTGCTTCGCCGCCAACGGTGTCGGCGCCTACGACCTGATCGGCAATGTCTGGGAATGGACGCGCGACGACTACAGCGGCCCGCGCCAGGCCCACGGCAACGGCGATCCGGGCGCGGCGAGGCCGGGGCGCATGCAAGGCGCGCGTACGGCGGTCATCAAAGGCGGATCTTTCCTGTGCTCGGCCGATTACTGCGTGCGTTACCGCGCGGCGGCGCGTTCTCCGCAAGAGACGCAAGTGGCGTCGGCACACGTCGGTTTTCGCACCGTGCTGCAGTAGCTTGGATCTCCCGGCGGCGACAGCGGACTGAATGGGTTTGCCGCTGAATAAACGGATGAACCACGGCATTCAGGAAGGCATCGCGGCAACCGCATCGGCGCGGGAGGACAGGCATATCACGACCGGTGCATCCGTTGAAGCCACGCAACAGGACATCAAGCAGCACCGCCGCTCTGTGCAGACCGCATTCTTCACGCCTGTGGACAGGCCATCAAGAAAGCAGCCGACACAAGCCGAGTTGGATGCGGAGTTTGCGATTCCCGCCCATGTGCTGAAGAAGCAGGATGCACCGGACCTATGAGCGTGGTGCTGATTTTTCAGCAGCTTGTTGCGACATAGAATGGCCTTTCATGGGTACGTCACAACCGGTTGAACGCGCCCTTCCATAGCACTTCAGCTTCCGTGGCAACCACCACGGATTTTTCAAGCTCTACACCATGCTTCCAGATGATCGTCGCCGCCTCACCGTGAAACACTGCTCGCGGAGCCTGGCGCTTCGTTTTCAGTTTGTCTGACACCCGACAGATGCCTCCGCGCGACATGGGAACCACCGCGATGGACGAGGAAGCGCAGGAGCACCCGCTGCCCCTGCCGTTTGTGGACGACTACCTGCCGGCGCTGCTGGCGCAGGCGAGCAAGCTGATCTCGGCCGAGTTCCATGCCGTGGTCGAGGCCGAGGGCCTGTCGGTGACCGAGTGGCGCATCCTGGCCTCGCTGACGGGCACGCCCGGCATCAGCACCGGGCGCTTGGCGCAGATTTCGGTCAGCAAGCAGCCCACCGTCACGCGATTGCTCGACCGCATGGAGGCCCGGGGCTATGTGGAGCGCTTCGCGCACGACACCGACCGGCGCGTGACCATGGTGCGCATCGCGCCGGCCGGCCAGACCCTGGTGGCCGACCTGATCCAGAAGGCCAAGGAGCATGAGCTGCGCGTGCTGCAGCCCTTCGGCCTCAAGCGCGCCGAGGCGCTCAAGGTGACGCTGCGGCGCATCATCGAGCTGCACCGGCTGCCGGGCTGAATCTCAAAAACATAGCTGCCAGCGCTTGATATCACTGGTTTTCAGGTATTTTTCTACCTGGATGACAGATATATCAAGCGCTAGCAGCTATGTTTTTTGCATTACCCCACCAAGCTCGATTCAGTCTGCCTGGATGCCCCGCGCCTTGACGATGGGGCCGAACAGCGCGATCTCGTCGCGCACCAGGGCGCTCACCTCGGCGGGCGACAGGGCCAGCGGCTCGCCACCCACCTCGGCGAAGCGGGCGCGGATGGCCGGTTGCACCAGCAGCCGGTTCAGCTCGCGGTTCATGCGCGCGACGTGCGCCGCCGGCATCGCGGCGGGCGCGTAGACGGCGAAGGGCGTGTCCACGTAGACTTTGCCGAAGCCGGCCTCCTCGATGGTCGGCGCGCCGCTGTAGTAGGCCGGCCGGCGCCGGCTGGCCACCGCCAGCAACTTGAGCTTGCCGGCCTTCACGCTGGGGAACACGGTGCCGGGCACCAGCGCGTAGTCGATCTGGCCGGCCATCACGTCCTGGATCGCCGGCGCCGCGCCGCGGTAGGGGATGTGCGCGGCGAAGATGCCGGCGGTCTGCTTGAACAGCTCGCCGCCGACGTGCGGCGTGGTGCCGTTGCCGGCCGAGCCATAGCTGAGCTTGCCCGGGTTGGCCTTGGCATAGGCCACGAACTCGGCCAGCGTGTTCGGCGCCAGCGTGGGCCGGGTGACGAGGAACAGCTGGGTGTTGGCCAGCAGCGCCACGTGCTGCAGCTCGCGCGCCGGGTTGACCGGCATGCGCTCGAACATCAGCGGGTTCACCGATTCCAGCGTGGTCACGTTGACCATGAAGGTGTGGCCGTCGCCGCCGTTGCGCGCCGTCTCGACGGCCGCGACGTTGCCGCTGGCGCCGCCACGGTTGTCGACCACCACGGGCTGGCCCAGGGCCTCGGCCAGCTGCGGCACCAGCAGGCGCATCATCACGTCCGCCAGGCCGCCGGGCGGGAAGGCGACGACGATGCGCACCGGCCGGCTGGGCCAGGCGGGCTGCGCGAAGGTGGTGGATGCGGCGGCGAGCGCGCCGCCGGCCAGCGCCAGCAGGGCGCGGCGCGAAGGGTTGGAAGGCTGTTGCATCGGCGGCTCCGGGATCACAGCGCCAGGCTGCCGACGCTGGTGCCGCCGCAGACGTAGAGCACCTGGCCGGTCACGAAGCTGTTGGCCGCGTCGGCAAAGAAGCCGACGGCGCGCGCCACGTCGGCCGATTCGCCGAGCCGGCGCACGGGCACCGAGGCGGCGAGCTGGCGCTCCTTGTCGCTGCCCTGCTCCACCACGTCGTAGAACATGTCGGTGCGGATGGGCCCGGGCGCGACCACGTTGACGGTGATGCCCTCGGGCGCCAGCTCCAGCGCCCAGGTGCGCGCCATGCCCAGCATGCCGGCCTTGGTAGCCGAGTAGCTGGTGCGCGTCTGCAGGCCCAGCGCGGCGCGCGACGACAGCAGCACCACGCGGCCGAACCGGCGCGCGCGCATGGCCGGCAGCGCGGCCTGCACCATCTGGATGGCGCAGCCCAGGTGCAGGTCGACCAGCGCGTCCAGGTCGCCGAGCTTTACCTCGGGCAGCAGCGCGGCGCGGATCACGCCGGCGTTGTGCACGATGGTGGTGACCTCGTGCTGCCGCACCATGGCCTGCACGGCCTCGGCCGTGGCGGCGCGGTCGGCCAGGTCGACCTCGATGCTGTGCAGCCGGGGGTGGGCGATCTCGGTGCGCCGGCGCGCGAGCGAGACGACTTCGTAGCCCTGCTCCAGCAGCTGTTCGCAGATGACCTTGCCGATGCCGGCGCTGCCGCCCGTCACCGCTGCAATCTTGTTCGGGTTCATGGCTTGCCCTCCACCAGTGCCAGCACGCGCAGCGGGCTGCCGCTGCCGTTCTCGATCTTCAGCGGCGCCGCCACCACCAGCGCGCCGGTGGGCGGCAGCTGGTCGAGGTTGGTCAGGCACTGCAGGCCGTACTTGCCGGCGCCGTGCATCAACGAGTGGCAGGGGTACGGCGGGCGCAGGTGGTAGCCCTGGCCGGCGTCGGTGCCTATGGATTCGGTGCCGAAGCCCAGCACGCCGCGCTCTTCGACCAGGAAGCGCACGGCCTCGGTGTTCGGCCCCGGCGTGTGCTGGCCGCTGGCATCGAAGTTCTGGAAGGCCTCGGCGTCGCGCGCCTGCGACCAGCGCCGCGCCCAGTCGGTGCGCATCAGCACCCAGTGGCCGGCCGGGATGCGGCCATGCGCGGCCTCGAAGCGCTCGATGTCGGCCACGCCCATCAGGTAGTCGGGGTCGGCCGCCGCCTGCGCGCTGCAGTCGATCACGCAGGCCGGCGCGATGAAGTGCTGCGGCGGGATGCTGTCGACCGCGTTGTTGGGCAGGTCGCGGCCCGAGATCCAGTGGATGGGCGCGTCGAAGTGCGTGCCCGTGTGCTCGCCGCAGGAGAAGTTGTTCCAGTACCAGCCGGGGCCGCGCTCGTCGTAGGCCGAGATCTGCTCGATGCGAAAGGGCTGGCACTGGCCCATCTCGGGCGGCAGCGCGATGGCGGGAAAGTCGGGGCTCAGCGTCTGCGTCAGGTCGACGATGCGGATGCGGCCGGTGGCGAGGGCGAGCGCCATGCCGCCAAGGAGTTCGAGGGGGGTCTGCATGTCAATATCCTCCGGCGGCGATTTCGCGCTCCAGTACCTTGGGGTTGTGGCGCCAGCGCTCCAGCCATTCCTGGGCGACGTCGCCGGGGTAGATGTCTTCCACACCGTCCTTCAGCGCCTTCACGATGGCCGAGGCCAGCGCGGCCGGCGCCAGCTTCGGGGGCGGCAGGTTCTGGTTCCATTCGTCGTCGATGGGGCCGGGAAAGACGTTGACCACGCGGATGCCCGCCGGCCGCATCTCGGCGCGCAGGCACTGCGCCAGCGACAGCGCCGCGGCCTTGGAGGCCGAGAAGGTGCCGTGCGGCGGGAAGTTGGCCAGCGCATAGATGGACAGCAGGTTGACCCAGGCCGTGGCATGCGTGGCACCGTCGGCCGCTCGGCCCTTGAGCGCCGGGCCGAAGCATTGCGCCAGCCGCAGCAGGCCGAGGTAGTTGACCTCCATCTCGGCCTTGGCCACGTCGGTGCCGCGGCGCGCCGCGATGCCGAAGCCGCGGTGCAGCTCGGCGGTGTTGACCACGATGTCGACCTTGCCGCCGATCTGGCCGGCCAGGGTGCTGACCGAGCGCTCGTCGGTCACGTCCAGCGGCACCAGCGTGACCTGCGGCAGGGCCGCCAGCTCGGCCAGGCCGGGCAGCTGTTTCCAGGGCTCGGCATGGCCGACCCAGACGAGGTCGGCGCCGGCCTTGACCAGGGCGCGGACCACGGCCTGGCCGGTGGCGGACTTGCCGTCCGTCACCAGCACCTTGCGGTATTTGGGGTCGCTGGCCATCTCGCGCAGCATGGGGTCGTCAGCCATGTTCTCCGTTCCTTTCTCGGGGTATCCGACCAGCACGGCCTGGCCGGCGCGGTCGAGGCGTGCGCCGACGCGCACGCGCTGGGGCGCCTCGCCGACCTCGCCATGCAGGTGCACCATGACGCTGGGGCCGGCGTCGAGCTGCACCATGCCCAGGCGCCAGGGCAGGCGCTCGCGGAAGTACAGGTCGTTGCTGTGCGCCAGCGTGGTCGAGGCCATCAGCTCGCCGGCGCCGCTTTGCGGCTGCCAGGGCAGCTCGGGCGACAGGCAGCGGTGGCAGGCCTCGCGCGGCGGGTACTGCACGGCGCCGCAGTCGGCGCAGACCTGCAGCGCGAAACGGCCTTCGGCGGCCGCGGCGGTGAGGCCCAGCGCCACGCGGCCGCGCGCGGCCGGCGGCAGGTTGATCTGCGGGGTGCGCAGCACCGGGTTCTTGCGCGGGGGCTTCATGAAGGGCATCGTCATTCGCTTGTCTCCAGGATCACCGCCCCGGTGCACAGGCAGCGGTCGTAGGTCACCATGCCGAAGCCGCCCACCAGGCCGGTGCGCGCGCCGGTCACGCCGCGCTCGCCAGCCTGGCCGGTGAGCTGGCGCATCGTCTCCGTCATGCCGAGGAAGCCGCCGGCCGCGCCCGCCTGGCCGCACGAGAGCTGGCCGCCGCTGGTGTTCTGCGGAAAGTCGCCGGCATGGGTCAGGTCGTGCGCGCGCACGAAGGCCGGGCCCTCGCCCTTGTCGCAAAAGCCCAGATCCTCGATCTGCATCATCGCGATCACCGGGTAGTCGTCATAGGTCTGCAGCACGTCGATGTCCTGCGGCGTGCGGCCGGCCTGGGCATACAGGTCAGCGCAGTCCACGCGCCAGCCGCCGCGCAGCATCACCGGGTCGTCGGCGTAGGCGTTGTGGCGCTCGATGGCGCCGCGCAGCAGCACGTGCGGCAGGCCCAGGTCGCGCGCGCGCTCGGGCGCCATCACGAGGAAGGCCTCGGCGCCGGCGCAGGGCATGACGCAGTCGAACAGGTGTATGGGCTCGGAGATCGGCCGCGCCGCCATGTACTCATCGAGCGTCAGCGGCTTCTTGAACAGCGCGTTGGGGTTGTGCAGCGCGTTGGCGCGCTGGGCCACGGCGATGCGGCCGAAATCCTCGCGCTGCGCGCCGTAGGTGCGCATGTAGCTCGCGGTGATGAAGGCGAACATGGAGTTCGGTCCGCCCGCGCCATAGGGGTAGCTGGCGTCGCGCGCGAAATCGCTGAACGCGCCCAGCGTCTGGCGGAAGGAGTCCACATGGTTGGTGTCGGCCGCCACGCAGGCCACCACCTCGGCGTCGCCGCACTGCACGGCGCGGGCCGCGCGGCGCAGCGCCATCACGCCCGAGGCGCCGCCGGTGGGGATGTGGTCGAGCCAGCGCGGCGACAGGCCCAGGTGCTGGGTCACGCCCACGGCCGTGTCGGGCGCCAGCGAGAAGCTGCTGACCGTCAGCCCGTCGAGCTGCTCCTTGGCCAGCCCGCTGCCCGCGAGCAGGCCGCGCACGGCCTGGCCCAGGAACCAGTGCGCGCCGCGGATGGAGTAGCGCTCGTAGGGCACGGTGACGGGCACGGCCAGCGCCACGCCCTCATAGCCCCTGCGTCGGATGTATGCGGTCATGTTCAGTCCAGTTTGATGCCGGCCGCGCGGATGATGCGGCCGAATTTCTGGGTGTCGCCCTGGATGATCTGCGCGAACTGCTCGGGCGTGCCGGCCACCACCGTCATGCCCATGCCAGACAGCAGCTCGCGGGTCTGCGGCAGCTGCAGGATGGCGGTCAGCTCCTGGTGCAGCTTGGCTATGACGGGCTGGGGCGTGCCCGCCGGCACCACGAAGCCGATCCAGGTCAGCAGGTCGACGCCGGGCACGCCGGATTCGGCCAGCGTGGGAATGTCGGGCAGCAGCGGGTTGCGCTGCGCGCTGGTCACCGCCAGCGCCCGCACCTTGCCGCCCTTGATGTAGGGCATGGCCGGCCCCAGCGCATCGAAGATCAGCGGCACCTGGCCGCCCACCGTGTCGGTCATCGCCGGCGCGCCGCCCTTGTAGGGCACGGCCAGCAGGTCCGCGCCGGTGGCGCTCTTGAAGACCTCGCCCGCCACCTGCGCCGGCATGGCGCCATGCGCATAGGCCAGCTTGCCGGGCTGCGCGCGCGCCGCTGCCAGCAACTCGCCCACGCTGCGCGCGCTGACCGACGGGTGCGCCGCCAGCACCATGGGCATGGTGATGGCCAGCGTCACCGGCGCAAAACTCCTGGCCGGGTCGTAGGGCAGCTTGCCGTACAGGCTCTGGTTCATGGCCAGCGTGGAGTCGATGGCCACGAACAGCGTGTAGCCATCCGGCGCCGCCTTGGCCGCCGCCTCGGCCGCGATGATGGTGTTGCCGCCGGGCTTGTTGTCGACCACGACCGGCAGCTTCCAGCGCTCGCCCAGGCGCGCTGCCACCGTGCGGGCCACCAGGTCGCTGCCGCCGCCGGGCGGGAAAGGCACGATGATGCGGATGGGCTTGCTGGGGTAGGCGTCCTGCGCGGCCGCGCCGAAGGCCAGGCAGGCGCTGCACAGCAGCAGGGCAAGGGTTCGCAAAGCTCGCATGGAAGCTCCTTCGGGTCAGCGCTTGAGCTGGATGCCGGCCGCCTCGCGGTCCCAGGTCTGCTCGGTGATGCCGCGCTCGCGCAGCTTGAATTTCTGCACCTTGCCGTTCTCGGTCGAGGGCAGCGCGGCCATGAACTCCAGGTAGCGCGGCACGGCGAAATAAGCCATGCGCGGCTCGCAGAAGCGCACCAGCTCCACCGGGTCCAGCGCAACGCCTTCGCGCGGCACGATGGCAGCCATGACCTCGTCCTCGGCCAGCTCGCTCTTCACCGGGAACACCGCCGCCACGGCCACGGCCGGGTGGCTCAGCAGCACCTGCTCGACCTCGTAGGACGAGATGTTCTCGCCGCGCCGGCGGATCGCGTCCTTGAGCCGGTCGAGGAAGGTGAAGAAGCCGTCGGCATCGCGCACCACGCGGTCGCCGGTGTGGAACCACAGGTTGCGCCAGGCCTCCACGGTCTTGTCGGCCATGCCGAAGTAGCCGGTGGCGAAGGCAAAGGGCTCGTCGGCGCGCAGCAGCAGCTCGCCGGGTGTGCCGGGCGGCACCTCCTCGTCGTGCTCGTCGGCCACGCGCGCGGTGAAGCCCGGCGCCACGCGGCCCATGCTGCCGGGGCGCTGCTCGGCATCGAGGCCGATGACGAAGTTGGTCTCGGTGGAACCGTAGCCGTCGAGCAGCCGCATGCCGAAGCGCTCGCTGAACTGCGCATGGAAGCGCGGCGGCACGCCGGGCGCCAGCGCGATGCGCACGCGGTGCGCGCGGTCGTCGGGCGTGGCGTCCTTGGACAGCAGGATGGGCACCATCGCGCCCAGCACATAGGTGGCGGTGGCCTGGTGCTGCACCAGCGCGGCCCAGAAGCCCGAGGCCGAGAAGCGCTTCTCGACCACCAGCGTGGAGCCGGTCAGCAGGGCCTGGAAGAAGGCGTTCATCGCGTTGGTGTGGAACAGCGGCAGCGTGGTCAGCAGCACCTCGCCGTCGCCCAGTTCCAGCAGCGCCGCGGTGTGCCGGCCCCACCAGTAGAACTGCGCGTGCGGGCAGCACACGCCCTTCGAGAGGCCTGTCGTGCCCGAGGTGTAGAGGATGGCCAGCGTGTCGCCGGGCTGCACGGGTGCGGCATCCGCCAGCGCCTCGCCGAGCGCCGGAAAAGGCTCGGTGCCGGGCTCCGGCGGTGCATCGATGCGCCACACACGCTCCAGCGGCAGGCCATCGCGGTCTTCGAGCCCGCGCAGCGCAGCCAGGCCTTCGGCCTCGGCCACGAACAGCCGCGCGCCGGAGTTGGCCAGGATGTGCCGCAGCGTGGTGCCGCGCGCGGCGGTGTTGATGGGCACGGTGACGGCGCCGATCCATGCACAGCCCAGGAAGGTCTGCAGGAACTCGGCGCGGTTGCCGCACATCAGCGCCACGCGGTCGCCGGCGCGGATGCCGGCGGCCTGCAGCACTGCGCCCATGGCCTGGGCGGTGCGCAGCGCATCGGCGTAGCGCCAGCGGGTGTCGCCGGCGACGAGCAGCGTGCGCTCCGCAAAGCGGCGGCACTGGTGCGCCAGCATCGCCGGCAGCGTGCGCCCTGCGGGCGCGAAGGTTTCGATGGCAGAAGGCATCGCGGGCCTCACATGAAGAGTTGCATGTTGCCGAAGGCGGCGTCGCAGTTCACCAGGTCCACGCGCTTGAGCCGCATGCGCAGCGCGCCGTCGGCCTGCCGCACCAGCTCGTGGCTGGCCCAGCCGGCGTACAGCGTCTGCTCGTCCTGGCGCGTCTCGATGTAGTGGAAGGCCGTGCGGCAGGTGTAGGTGCCGGCCGCGTCGTCGCGCGCCGTCACGCGCGGCGTCTGCAGCAGGTGGTGGCAGCGGCTCGCGGGCTGCTGCGAGAAGGTGCGGGCGCCGCGCAGGCGCTCGATGCGCACCTGCAGCAGCAGCCGGTCTTCGTAGAGCAGCGAGGCATGCAGCCGTGGATCGGTCTGGCCGTGGGCCAGCGGCATCCAGTAGTGGCCGTCCTCGGTGAACAGGGCCAGCCAGTCGTCGAAGCGCAGTTCGTCGAGCAAGGCGGCTTCGTCGAGCACGAAATCGATCAGCTGCTGGTCGGTGGGTGCGGTGCTCATGCCTCGGCTCCTTCACGCATGCCGGCCGTCATGAAGCGCGCCCAGGCACGCATCTGGCTGCGCATCTGCCATTCGTTGGTGCCGTTGGTCACCGCCTCGTCCTGTTCCTTTTCGGACGGATCGAACAGCCGGCCCACGTTCACCCATTGCGAGCCGCGCGAGGCCAAGCCCTGCTGGGCGCGCTCGTACATCTCCAGGTCGTCGTGTCCGACCACCGACGTGGGTGCATTGACCAGGCGGTTGTACATCAGCGTGCGCTCCAGCAGCAGGTCCGGCGCGCCGACGAGGCGGAAGGTCCAGCTCTCGACCAGCGTGCGGTCGGCTGCCAAGGGGCGGAAGATGCGCAGCGTCTGGATCGGGCCCTTGACCATGATGTTGGGGAAGTACACGGTGTTGTGGCGCACATCGCCCAGGATGGCGTTGGCACGTTCCTCGCCGTAGGTGGCGACCATGCTCTCCCAGTAGCCCGGCGCGGGCGAATAGGCCGCGTGGATGGAGTCGCTGACGCCGGTGTGGCCGTGGCCGTTGGGCCAGACGCGAATGCCCATGCCCTCGAAGAACTCGTAGGGGTTCACGAAGGGGGCGAACAGCTCCACCGCCATGGGCTTGGGCGTGCCCTCGGGCGCGTTCTCCCATACCTTGACGGCCGTGCCGGCCGAGGACTCGTGCGCCACCATCGGATGGCAGGTGTCGGTCTGGTTGTCGACCAGCATCTTCCAGTTGCAGCGGTGCAGGTAGCGCATCACGCCGCCGGCCACTTCCAGCCGGCCCTCGGGCGAGCGGTCGACCATGTTGTCCAACGTCGAGAGCGAGGGGCCGAAGAATTCCTCGAATCCCATGCCCTCGGGGTTCAGCCGGCAGAAGACGAAGTCGCGGTACACCTGCACCGCGCCCACGGCGGTCAGGCCCTTGCTGGCCTCGCAACTCTCCAGGCCGGTGTTCTCGTAGCCCTTCTTCAGCGGGATGGACAACAGCTTGCCGTCGGTGCGGTAGGTCCAGGCGTGGTAGGGGCAGCGGAAGAATTTGCCGGTGCTGCCGCAGCCGTCGGGCGCGACCTTGACCCCCTTGTGTGCGCAGCGGTTGTACAGCACCTTGATGCTCTGGTCGGTGTGGCGCACCATGACGACCGGCTGGTCGCCCACGGTGGTGGCGAAGTAGTCGCCGGGCTGGGGCACCTGGCTGGCATGGCCGACATAGATCCAGGTGTTAGCGAACAGTTGCTCCATCTCGAGCGCGAAGATCTCGGGATGGATGTAGCAGTCCTTGTGCACCTCGGTGTCGCGCACCAGGGCGCGGATGGCTGCGGGGTTATCGCGATACTCAGACATGGCGGACATGGCGCCCTCCCTCAGTCCAGCTTGATGTTGGCTTCGCGCACCACGCGGCCCCAGCGCTCGCGCTCCTGCGCCGCGAACCGGGCCAGCTCCTGCGGCGTGCTGGGCAGCGGCTCGATGCCCAGGGTCTGCATGCGGGCGCGGATGTCGGTGGAGTTCAGTGCGTCCACCAGGTGCTTGTTCAGCGTTTTCACCGTCGCGGCGCTGATGCCGGCGGGCGCCACCAGCGCCTGCCAGGCCGAGGCCTCGAAGCCGGCCAGGCCCTGCTCGGACAGCGTGGGAATGTCGGGCATGCTGGCCAGGCGCTGGGCGCTGGCCACGCCGATGGCGCGCACCTTGCCCGAGGTGATGAAGGCGCCGCCGCTGGAGGTGTCGACGAACATGAAGGGCAGCTGCCCGCCGACCACGTCGGCGATAGCCGGCGCCGCGCCGCGGTAGGGCACGTGCGTCAGCGTCAGGCCGGTCTGCTGGCGGAACAGCTCGGTCGCCAGGTGGTGCGGGCTGCCGGTGCCGGGGCTGCCATAGCTCATGCCCGCGGGATCGCTGCGCACCCAGGCCATGAAGTCCTTGAGGTTCCTGGGCTTGGCATTCGGCTGCACGACCAGCACCAGCGGAAAGCGGGCGATGGTGCCCACCGATGCGAAGTCCTTCTCCGCGCTGTAGGTCAGCTTGCTGTAGAGGAAGGGGTTGGCGGCGATCACGGCCGAGTCCGCGGTGAACACCATGTGCTCCGCGTCGCGCGCCTTGGCCACGTAGTCGCCCGCGATGTTCGAGCCGGCGCCGGGCTTGTTGATGACGATGATGGTCTGGCCCATGGAGCGGCTCATGGCCTCGGCCAGCATGCGCGCCACGGTGTCGGAGCCACCGCCGGGGGCGTAGCCGACCACCCATTCGATGGGCTTGCCATCGGCCAGGGCCAGCGAGGGCGCCGCGGCCAGCGGCAGCAGGGAGAGCACTTGGCGGCGGGACAGCGTGGTGGATTTCATCGCGGGCTCCTGGAAGCGGATCGGTGGGGAAGAAAAGGGGACAAGGACAAAGGCCCGGGCTCAGAGGTCGAGCACCAGCCGCGCACTGCGGGCGCGCGAGACGCAGATCTGCATCACCTTGCCGCCGGCGCGCTCGGCGGCGCTCAGCACGGCATCGCGGTGGTCGATCTCGCCTTCGATCACCTCGGCGGCGCAGACGCCGCATTCGCCGCGCTTGCAGTCGAACAGCGGATCGCAGCCGTGCTCGATCAGGCAGTCGAGGATGGACTGGCCGGCCGGCACGGTGACCTGCCGGCCGCTTTGCGCCAGCACCAGCTCGATGGCCTGGTCGCCCGCAGCCGCCACCGGCGCGGTGAACAGCTCGAAATGCACCCGCTCGCGTGGCCAGCCGCGCGCATCGGTGGCGGCCAGCACCGCGTCGAGCATCACGCGCGGGCCGCAGACGTAGAGCTGGTCTTCGCCGGCGCAGCCGTCCAGCAGCGCGGCCACGTCCAGCGGCGCGCCCTGGTCTTCGTCGGCATGCACGGCCAGCGACTCGCCCAGCAGGGCCTGCAACTCGGGCAGGAAGGCCATCAGCCCGCGGCTGCGGCCCGCGTAGAGCATGCGCACCGGCAGGCCGGCGGCGCGGCGCGCGGCCGCCATGCTGGCCAGCGGCGTGATGCCGATGCCACCGGCCACCAGCACCGCGCAACCCGCATGCGTGCCCAGCGGAAAATCGTTCTTCGGCGGCTCGATGGCGATACGCTGGCCGACCTGGAGACCATGCATCCAGCGCGAGCCGCCGCGGCCCTCGTCCTCGCGGCGCACCGCGATGGTGTAGTGCGGCTGCGGCAGGCCGGTGTCGGCGCCAGCCTCGGTGTTCACCAGCGAGTAGTGGCGCCAGTCCTGCACCTCACCCTGGGCCTTGCCCGGCAGCGCTACCTGCACGCGCACGTGGGCACCGGCAGTGAAGCCCGGCAGCGGGCTTCCGTCCACCGCGCGCAGCGTGAAACGGCGGATCAGCGGATTCAGCAGATCGGCCGCAACGACTTCGACAGCAATCGTTTCCATGGTGGGTCTCCTTCAGGCCAGGGCATGGCGCACGAGTGCGGCCTGCAATGCCTTGCCGTGTTCATCGGCCAGCGCGGCCTCGCGCAGCTCGCGCAGCGTGGCCGGGGCCAGGCGCTGGCCCGCGGCGCGCACCGCGTCCATCAGCCGCAGGTAGTTCGCCAGGCCGCGCGCATGCGTGTCGCTGTAGCCCTTGACGAGGCGCTGGCACTGCGCCACCTCCACCGCCAGCGCCGGGTTGTGCTGCGCTGCGGCCTCGATGTGGGCCAGCCACTGCTCGATGCGCGCGTTCTCCATCTCGTAGCGCAGCGTGCGCCGCCGCATGCCGCGCAGCCGCGACAGGCCCCACAGCAGCAGGTAGCCGCGCAGCGAGCTGGTGGTGACCACGCGGCCCTCGCGCGTGAAGCGCGCCAGCAGGCGGTGCACGGCGTGCGGGCGCTGCAGCCAGCGGCCCAGGCCGGCCGGCAGGGTTTCGCAGATCTCCTCGATGCGCGGATGCATGTATTCGTTGATCGCCAGCTGCTGGTCCTGCTGCACCCCCACTTCAGACTGCACGCGCGCAAAGCGGTTGGCGCGCGTCTTGAGGTCGGCCACGCGGATGGTGTCCTCATAGCTCATCCACAGCGCCAAGTGCCGAGCCGTCTCGCGCAGCAGCAGGCCGGAGCCGTCGGCCAGCGCCTGCACCCGACCCAGACGATCGAGGTAGAGCGTGGCATAGCCCAGGTCCTGGTAGTCGATCATGCGGCGCACGCCCTCGATGACCAGCGGGCGCGCATCGGCCGCAAAGCCCTGCTCCACGCGCTGCAGCAGCGCCGCCACCTGGGGGTCGCTGGGCTTGGCCACCGCCGCGGCCGGGAATGCACCGGCCTGCGGCGCTTCGTCCGCCTGTTGCGTGCGGTCGCAGGCGCCGCCGAAGGCCTTGAGGCTGGCCTTGACGCCCACGCCGCCGCGCTCGATCGTGGTCTCGAACTGCGCGCGGCTGAAGGGCAGCACGCCGGTGCCGGCCAGCGCGCCGAACAGCACGGCGCTGACCACGCTGCCGCTGGCCTGCGCGGCCTCTGCCATGTCGAAGCGCACGAAGCGCCTGGCGGCACGCCCGGCATGGGCCAGCAACTGGGCATCGTCTACGCGGCCGTCGCCCATGGCCGTCTTCTCGGCGATGGCGTAGACGCGGTGCGTGGAGGAGATCAGCGTGGTGCGGTCCGGCGTGACGAGGCCGCGCTGCACGGCGCGGCCGGCCTCCATCAGCTCGGACGCCAGCACCAGGTCCACATCGCCCGGCAGCGGCATCAGCGCCAGCACCGGCTGGCCGCCGTCGCGGCGCGCCTGCTCGGCCGGGAACAGCTCGACGTAGTAGATGGTGGCGCCGGTGCGCTGCGCCACGCCGGGCACCGACGTGGTCTGGGCAATGTAATCGTTGTGCTCCGCGAGGTCGACGATCCAGTCGGCCAGCACGCCGCCGCCCTCGCCGCCCATGGCGAGGATCGCAATCTTGATGGGTTGGGTTTTCATGGCAGTGTCAGCTCAAAAGGCGTGGCTGTCGAGGCGGTGCTGGTCGCGGCCCTGCAGCCAGCCGATCACGGCGCTGCGCAGGCGCTGGCGCAGGCGGTCCCAGCGCGTGGGGTTGCTCACGATCTGTGCGCGGTAGAACGAGGGGCAAAGCACGGCCGCATGCGAGACCTCGCCGCACAGGCCGCAGCCCACGCAGCTGTCGATGACGGTCGCCACCGGGTCGGTGCGCAACGGATCGGGATTGGGCTTGATGGACAGCGAGGGGCAGCCCGACAGGCGGATGCACGAGTGGTCGCCCGTGCAGGTGTCG
The DNA here is from genome assembly GCF_054782535.1 of Comamonas humi. NCBI lineage: Bacteria > Pseudomonadati > Pseudomonadota > Betaproteobacteria > Burkholderiales > Comamonadaceae > Comamonas > Comamonas humi. Next base: position 27,871 of record NZ_BAAGSH010000001.1, read on the forward strand.
GAGTCGACACCGAAGCGCTCGCGCACCACGCGCTCGCCGCGCGCCACGGCGGCGCGCTGCTGCGGCTTAATGCGGCGCTGCTTGTTGAGCATGCATTCGCTTTGCGCCACCAGCACCTTGGGGCCCTGTTCCTTGGTGGTCAGCGCCTCGCGCAGCGTGCCGACCATGGTCTTCAGGTCGTAGGTGCGGCGCACCGTCTTGACCCAGTTCACGCCCACGCCGCGCACCGCCTTCTCGATCGCATGGTTGGTGCTACGCGTGGGGTTTTGCGCCGCCGACGAGAGGATGTCCTGCCCACCCGTGGCCGAGGTGTAGCTGTTGTCGACGACGATGGTCAGGTTGTCGCTCTGGTTGAACACCGCATTGGCGATGCCGCTGGTCAGGCCGTTGTGCCAGAAGCCGCCGTCGCCCATGACCGAGACCACGCGCTTGCCGCCCTCCTGCGGCGTGGGCGGATTGAAGGCCGCCGCCCCGGCGGCGCCCAGGCCGTAGCCCATCGTGGTGTTGCCCAGGTTGAAGGGCGGCAGGATGGAGAACAGATGGCAGCCGATGTCCGCGCTGACATGGTGCTCGCCCAGCTCGCGCTCGATCAGCTTCATCGCGGTGAAGATGGGCCGCTCGGGACAGCCGGTGCAAAAGCCCGGCGGGCGGGCCTGCACGCTGGCCTCGATGGGGCGCTCGGGCTCGGGCGGAGCGGGCTGCAGCGGAATGACCTTGCGCGGCGCGGGCTGCGGCTGCAGCTTGCCATGCGTTTCGAGGAAGGCGCGCAGGCCCTTGAGCACGGCGGCCGTGGTGTACTCGCCCGCGGCGGGCAGCACGTCCTTGCCGTGCAGTTGGGTCGCCGAGCCGGCATGGCGCAGGATGGTCGCCACGTTCTGCTCGACGAAGTTGGGCTGGCCTTCCTCCACCACCAGCAGCGCGCGCTTGCCTTCGCAAAAGCGCAGCAGCTCGCTGTCCACCAGCGGGTAGGCCACGTTCATCACGTACAGCGGAATCTGCGTGTTGCCGTAGGCATCGGCCAGGTCGAGCTGCTGCAGCGCGCGGATCAGCGTGTTGTAGCTGCCGCCCTGGCAGGCGATGCCGACGTCGCTGGCACCCTCGGCGAAGAACTCGTTGAGCCCGCGCTCCTCGATGAAGCGCACCGCCGCCGGCCAGCGCTGCTTCAGCTTTTCCTGCTCGTGCAGGAAGCTCGCCGGCGGCAGCACGATTCGGTCCACGTCGCGCTGCGGCTGGGCCATGGCCTGCTCGATGGTGTAGGACGGCCGGCGGTTGTCGCTGGCGGTGAACTGGCCATGCACATGGCAGGCGCGGATGCGCAGCTGCAGCATCACCGGCGTGTTGCTGGCCTCGGACAGCTCAAAACCATCCTTCACCGCCTGCACGATGCTCGGCAGATTGGGGCGCGGGTCGAGCATCCAGATCTGCGACTTCATCGCAAAGGCGTGGCTGCGCTCCTGCATGATGGACGAGCCCTCGCCGTAGTCCTCGCCCACGATGACCAGCGCGCCACCCTTGACGCCGCCCGAGGCCAGGTTGGCCAGCGCATCGGAGGCCACATTGGTGCCCACCGTGGCCTTGAAGGTCACGGCGCCGCGCAGCGGGTAGTTGACCGACGCGGCCAGCGTGGCGGCGGCCGTGGCCTCGCTGGCGCTGTTCTCGAAGCGGATGCCATGCTCGACCAGGATGTCCTGGGCATCGGCCAGCACGTCCATCAGGTGCGAGATGGGTGCGCCCTGGTAGCCCGCGACGTAGTTCACGCCCGACTCCAGCAGCGCCTTGGTCACGGCCAGGATGCCTTCACCGTGGAACACCTCGCCGGCGCCCAGGCGGAGCTTCTTGACCTCTTCGACAAACGAGCGTTCTGCCATCGCAAGATCCTTCACATGGCTCGCGTGGGGACGAGCATTGATGATTTTGGATGAATATCTCACGCATCAGTTTAAAAGTAAATATATCCAAAATCATGGTTTTTACTAGGATTGACGCGACCAGAACAGCTATTGCTATGGTCCATTTGGCACCCATAGGCACCTCAAACGCGGGCCAGGGATGCAGCGCAAAAACAGAAAAGGGCCCTGTGACAGGCCCTTCCGAGGGGGACGGACAACCGCTATCCGCACCAGGCAAATGCATCCACCACCCTGAGCAGCGCCGCCGGCGCCAGCCAGCCCTCGAAAGCCCGCCACAGCAGGCCGGCCGCGGCGCACAACGCCAGCGCTGCCGCGCCGTGGCGCAGGGCCGTCTTCATGCCGTCCCCACGGCCAGCCCGCTGCGCTGCACCGGCCGGTCGTCAATGGGCCAGTGCAGCACGGCCGCCAGCAGCCCCAGCGCCACCGAGGCGAACCACAGCCACTGGTAGGAATGCGTGGCATCGAACACCACACCGCCCAGCCACGCCCCCAGAAAGCCGCCGAGCTGGTGGCCGAAGAAGACAAAGCCGAACAGCGTGGCGATGTAGCGCACGCCGAAGATCTGCGACACCAGCGCATTCGTGAGCGGCGCAGTGCCCAGCCACAGCAGGCCCATCACGAACGAGAAGACGTAGGCGCTGGTGGCCGACACCGGCACCCACACGAACGCCGCCATGGCCAGCGAGCGCACCAGGTACAGCAGTGCCAGCACATGCTTGCGGCGCGCCAGCACGCCCGCGTGGCTACACAGGTAGGTGCCGGCCACGTTGGCCAGCGCGATGATGGCCAGGCAGGCGCCGGCCTCGCGCGCGCCCAGGCCCTGGTCGAGCAGGTACGAGGGCAGGTGCGCGCCGATGAAGGCGAGCTGGAAGCCGCAGGCCAGAAAGCCCGCGTTCAGCAGCCAGAAGCCGCGGTGCGCAAAGGCCTCGCGGATGGCCTGCGCCAGCGATTGCTGCACCTCGTCGGCCGCGGGCAACTGGGGTTCATCGCGCAGGCACAGGGCCAGCGGTGCCAGCCCCGCCATGCAGCCGGCCAGCACCAGCGCCACCGTGCCCCAGCCCAGGCCGCCGAGCAGGGCCTGCGTCCACGGCACGACCAGGAACTGCCCCAGCCCGCCGATGGCGCCCGCCACGCCCAGCGCCCAGGCGCGCTGCTGCGGCGCGAACAAGCGGCTGAGCGCGCCGTACACCACGCCAAAGGCCGTGCCCGACAGCCCTATGCCCACCAGCACGCCGTTGCCCCAGGTAAAGCCCGCCAGCGTCGGCGACAGTGCCATCCACACCAGGCCCGCCGCATACACCAGCGCCCCGGCCAGCAGCACACGCAGCGAGCCGAAGCGGTCGGCCAGCATGCCGGTGAAGGGCTGGGCCAGCCCCCATACCAGGTTCTGCAGTGCCACTGCAAAACCGAAGGCCTCGCGCGACCAGCCGCGGTCGAGGATGACGGGCTGCATGAACAGCCCCTGCACATGGCGTATGCCCAGCGCACCTCCCATGAGGAGGCCGCCGGCCACTACCAGCAGCCAGCGCCGGCGCCAGCTTTCATCTGTCTTGCCCATGGATTCCCTTCCTGCATCACGCATGCATGCCGGCCATTACACTCGGGGGCCTGCGCAGGCTCAACCGACTTTTTTGCGCGGCTCGCATGAGTAACAGGAATGTCAGTCACCCTCACCCAGCTCCCTTCGCTCGACCTGGTGCGCGGCTTTGTCGCGGTGGGCCGGCGCATGAGCATCACGCTGGCGGCCGATGATTTGTGCGTGACCCAGTCGGCCGTGAGCCGGCAGGTGCGCGCGCTCGAAGAGGCCCTGGGCGTGCAGCTGCTGGTGCGCGGCCACCGCGCCATCGCGTTCACGCCCGAGGGCGAGCGGCTGTTTCGCAGCGCCGACAGCGCGGTGCGGCAGCTGCAGGACGTGGTGGCCGTGCTCGGCAGCCAGCGCGGGCAGCCTCCCGTTACGCTCTCGGCCAGCATCGGCTTCACCTCGCTGTGGCTGCTGCCGCGGCTGGGGCGCCTGCAGCAGCAGTGGCCGGGGCTGGACCTGCGCGTGGCGGCCGACAACCAGGTGCTGGATCTGGCCAGCCTGCGCCACGGCGGCATCGACTTGGCCATCCGCTACTGCGCCGATCGCGAGGCGCCCGAGGGCGCGCTGCGGCTGTTTGGCGAGACGCTGGTACCCATCGCGCATCCATCGCTGCAGATCGGCCGGCTCGACTCGCCCGAGGCGCTGGCCGGGCAGGTGCTGCTGGAGCTGGATCTGCCGCAGCGCCGCTGGCTGCACTGGGCCGACTGGCTGGCCGCGCTGGGCCTGCGCGATGCGCGGCCCCGGGGCATGCTGCTCTTCAACCAGTATGACCAGCTGGTGCAGGCCGCCATCGCCGGCCAGGGCATCGCCATCGGCCGCTACGAGCTGGTGGCGCCCTTGCTGGCCGACGGCCGGCTGGTGGCCGTGGGGCCGCCCGGCCTGGTGGCCAGCCCGTACAGCCACTGGCTGCTGCCGGTGTCGCCGGAACCCAGCGAGGCCGCGCGCAAGGTCATCGATTGGATAAGGGCCGAGGCCCAGGGCCTGGCGCCGCTGCCGCCCGTGCGCGTCCACCGCCGCTGAAGCCAGCCACCTTTTTCCGCATGCATCCACACACCATGGCTTCCCCCACCGCGCTGCTGCACAGCCTGCAGGCCCTGGCCGATGCGCAGCTGGCCGCCGAAGGCGTGGCCTGCTTTCGCGCGCGCCGCGCGCATGGCGTGCGCTCGCTGGACATGCCCGGCCCGCTGCTGACCCTGCTGCTGCAGGGCCGCCAGCAGATGCGCGTGGACGGCAGCACCCATGTGGTCGAGGCCGGCGAGCTGCTGCTGGTGCGCCGGCCCTGCAGCATCGACGTGACCAACACGCCCGGCCCGCAGGACGGTGGCTACCTGAGCCTGGGCATCTCGCTGTGCCATGAGGTGCTCGATGCCGCGCGCCTGCTCTGGGCCGAGCCCATCACCACCGGCGGCACCGCCGTGGTGCAGCTGCCGCTGGCCGACCACGCCAGTGCCCTCGAGCGCTGGAGCGCCGCCATGCACGCGGACGACTACGCCCAGGCGCGCCTGGCGCTGACCGAGCTGCTGCTCGCGCTGTGCCGCGCCGGGCACGCGGCCATTCTTGCGCCGCTGCCGCCCAGCCTTGCGGCGCAGCTACGCGCGCTGGTGGCCGCGCGACCCGAACGCGACTGGCAATCGCGCGACTTTGAGGCCGAACTCGGCCTCTCGGGCGCCACGCTGCGCCGCCGCCTGCAGGCCGAGGGCACTAGCATGCGCGCCGTGGTGGCCGAGGCGCGGCTGGCGCGGGCGCTGGAGCTGCTCTATGGCACGCGCCTGCCCGTCAAGACCGTGGCGGCGCGCGTGGGCTACCGCTCGGTGGCCAGCTTCACGCGGCGCTTCGGCGAGCGCTACGGGCTGGAGCCGGGGCAGATCGGCAACCAGGCCGGCGGCCCGGCAGGCGATTGAGCGTTGCGCGCGCCAGATTGAGCGCCTCGCGCGCCGGGGCCCGGCTAACTTCGCTGGATGGCCTGGCATGTCGCCGGCCCCCACCAGGAGTTTGTTGTCCATGAGGTACCCGTTTTCCCGCGCCGTGCAGGCGCTGACCTGTTCCCTGGCCGTGCTGGCCGCCGCCGGCTGCACGGCGCCGCCGCCAGCCGCGTGGGAGCAGGTGCCCGGCATCCAGCGCCAGCAGATCGGCGCGCTGCAGGTCACCGCGCTGTTCGATGGTGTGGTGGCGCTGCCGCGCAGCCAGATCCTGGGCGTGGACGCCGCGGGCGTGCAGCAGCTCCTGCACCAGCGCTATGTGCCCGAAGACCCGCAGGGCCTGCAGACGGCCGTCAACGCCTACCTCGTGCGCCTGGGCGGCAAGCTCGTGCTGGTGGATACCGGCACGGCGCGCTGCTTCGGCGACGGGCTGGGCCAGGTGCTGCGCCACCTGCGCCTGTCGGGCAACGACCCGGCGCAGGTCGATGCCGTGCTCCTCACCCACGCCCACCCCGACCACCTGTGCGGCCTGCTGGATGGCGAGGGCCGCCCGGCCTATCCCAACGCCCAGGTCTACCTGTCGCGGGAAGACGCCGCCTACTGGCTGGACCCGGCGAACGAGCCCGCCGCGCCCGAGGCGCTGCGCCCGCTCTTCGGCATGGCGCGCGATGCCGTCGCGCCCTACGAGGCGGCGGGGCGGCTGCAGCGCTTCGGCCCCGGCGAGGCCTTGCTGCCCGGCGTGACCGTGCTGCCCACGCCGGGCCACACGCCCGGCCATGTCTCGTACCTGCTGGATGCCGGGCCGGGCGCCGCGCCGCTGCTGGTGTGGGGCGACCTGGTGCACTACCACGCGGTGCAGCTGGCCCAGCCCGAGGCCTCGTACGAGCCCGACACCAACCGGCCGCAGGCCATCGCCAGCCGGCGCGCCATGCTGGCGCGCGCGGCCGATGCCGGCTGGTGGGTGGCCGGCGCGCACCTGCCCTTCCCGGGCCTCGGCCATGTGCGCCGCGAGGGCCCTGCCTATGCCTGGGTGCCGACGGAGTTCGGGCCGCTACGGCCCTGAGAGAGTTTGAATAATTTGATAGCTGCTGGCGCTTGTTGCCATTGATTTTCAGTCACTTTCATTCCGAAAAACATGGCATGACAAGCGCCAGCAGCTATCAAAATCGATTACAGACTCTCCGCCACGGCTGCCGCCCGGTAGACCAGCACTTTCAGCGCGCGGTCGGGCGACACGTCGGCAAAGCTGGCCGGGTTGTCCACCTGCTGCACGAAATCGAGCCCCGGCGCCAGCTCGCGCATCTGGTCCTGCAAAAAGGACAGCGGCAGCTCGGGCGCGTTCAGGCACAGCAGCGCGTGGCCGCCGGGCGCCAGCAGCGCGGGCAGGCGGCGCATCAGCCGGGCGTAGTCCTTGGTGGCGACGAAGCTGCCCTTCTGGTAGCTGGGCGGATCGACGATCACCAAGTCCCACGGCCCGCCGCGCGTGATCTTGCCCCAGCTGCTGAAGATGTCGTGCGGCCAGAAGGCGGCGCCCGCGGCCAGGCCGTTGAGGCGGTGGTTGTCGCGGCCGGTGGCGAGCGCGCCGCGCGCCATGTCCACGTTGACCACCTCGGTCGCGCCGGCGGCCAGCGCGGCCACCGAGAAGGCGCAGGTGTAGGCGAACAGGTTGAGCACCTTGAAGGGCGCGCCAGCCTGCGCCGCCGTCTGTGCAGCCACATGGCCGCGCACCCAGCGCCGGCCCTCGGCCATGTCGAGAAACAGGCCGTGGTTCTGGCCGCGCAGCACCTGTACCTGGTAGCGCAGGCCGTCTTCGGCCACCACCTGCGGCTCGGGCACGCTGCCGTGCATCAGCCGGGTTTCGCTCTGGCCGCCGTGGCGGCACTGGTAGATCCAGTTCAGCGCCTGCCCGGGCGCGGCCTCGCGCCAGCGCGCGGCCAGCGCCTCGCCCACGGCGGCCAATTCCTCATCGGCCAATGGGGCAAAGCTGGTCAGCACCAGCACCGGCGGGTAGCTGTCGAGCGCGAGGTGCTCGCAGCCCGGGTGCAGGCCGCCGCGCCCGTGGAACAGGCGCTGCGCGTCGGCGGTGGGTGCTGTGCGGGCGATGGCCTCCAGCAGCGGCTGCATCAGGCGTCGCCAGCGGGCATGCTGGCGATGACCTGGGCCACGGCGGCGGTGAGCTTCTTGGCGTAGGGCACGTGCAGGAACTCGTTGGGGCCGTGTGCGTTGCTCTTGGGGCCGAGCACGCCGCAGACCATCATCTGCGCCTTGGGGAAGCCCTGGCTCAGCATGCCCATCAGCGGGATGGAGCCGCCCTGGCCGATGAAGCCGCAGTCCGCGCCGAAGTGGGTGCGGCTCGACTGGTTCAGCGCGTTGAGGAACCAGTCCGCGGTGCCCGGCGCGTTCCAGCCGTTGGCGCCGCTGGCGCCTTCCCAGGTGACCTTGGCCTGGTAGGGCGCGTTGTCCTCCAGCAGGGCCTTGAGGGTCTGCATGCTCTGCACGGCGTCCACCAGCGGGGGCAGGCGCAGGCTGAGCTTGAAGGCGGTGTAGGGGCGCAGCACGTTGCCGGCGTCCTTGAGCGCGGGGAAGCCCTCGGCGCCGGTCACCGACAGCGTGGGCTCCCAGGTGCGCTTGAGCAGGGCCTGGGCCGGGTCGGTGGTGGTGGGCAGTGCGAACAGCGTGGAGCCGTTGCAGTCGAAGTGCGCCCACGGAAAGCGGCGGTACACCTCGTCGCCGAGGATGGCGGCGGTGGCCTGCGCCTGTTCGATACGGTCGACCGGGATCTCGCAGTGGAAGCCCGCGGGCAGCAGGCGGCCGGTGGCGCTGTCCTCCAGGCGGTCCAGCACCTGGCGCATGATGCGGAACGACGAGGGCACCAGGCCCGAGGCATCGCCCGAGTGCACGCCCTCGGTCAGCACCTCGACCTTGAGCGTGCCGGCCACCATGCCGCGCAGGCTGGTGGTGAGCCAGAGCTGGTCGTAGTTGCCCGCGCCCGAATCCAGGCAGATCACCAGGCCCACGTCGCCCATGCGGGCCTTGAGCGCGTCGATGTAGGCGGGCAGGTCGCCCGAGCCGCTTTCCTCGCAGGTCTCGATCAGGCCGACGATGCGCGGGTGCGGCACGTTCTGGCGCTTGAGCTCCTGCACCGCGGCGATGCTGGCATAGGTGGCGTAGCCGTCGTCGGCGCCGCCGCGGCCGTAGAGCTTGCCGTCCTCGTACTTGGGCGTCCAGGGGCCGAGGTCGCTGCGCCAGCCGGAGAACTCGGGCTGCTTGTCGAGGTGGCCGTACATCAGCACGGTCTGCTTGCTGGCGCTTTGCGTGGCGGCGATCTCGAAGAACAGCACCGGCGTGCGGCCCGGCAGACGCACCACCTCGAGCTTCAGGCCCGGCACCTTCTGCGCCTCGACCCAGGTGGCGGCGTTGCGCACCACGGTATCGATGAAGCCGTGCTGCGCCCAGTCGGCATCGAAGCCCGGCGACTTGGCGGGGATGGCGATGTAGTCGGTGAGCTGGCGCACGATGTCGCGGTCCCACTGCTGGCTGATGTGGGAGAGGGCGTCATCGGGCTGCAGCGCGGCGGCGTCGAGGCGGGCGTTCATGGCAAATCCTTGAAGGGAAATCGATGCCCGATTGTCCGGGATCGCTCCGGCGCCATCGGCGTAAACGCACCAAAGCCGATGCGCGCATGTCGGGTTATTTCAAGCCAAATCGGCCTCCAGCGCTTGTGCAGCAAGCGCCAATAGCTATTACTTAAATAGCAATCGATTCAATCGTCGTGCCGCTGCTTGCGGAAGGCGAGCCAGCCGGCGATGGCGGTGAAGGCGAGCACGATGGAGACCACGATCCAGAAGCCGTGCTCGTGCTGGGCCAGCGGTATGCCGCCGACGTTCATGCCGAACAGGCCCGCGAGGATGTTGATGGGCAGGGCCAGCACGGTCACCACCGTCAGCACGAAGAGGCTGTTGCTGTTGTCCTCGTTGACCGCGGCGGCCACCTCTTCCTGCAACAGCTTGATGCGGTCCTGCAGCGTCTGCATGTCGCGCAGCATCAGCGAGAACTCCTCGCTGGCGGCCGCCAGGCCGCGGCGGTCGTCCTCGCCCATCCAGCCCGGCGGCTGCTGCAGCAGGCGGAACAGCGCCGCCGGCTCGGGCGCCAGCAGGCGCTGCAGCCGCACCAGCAAGCGCCGCAGGCGCCCCAGGTGGGCGCGCGGATGGTGGTAGCGCCGGGCGATGATGGCGTCCTCGATGTCGTCCACGCGCGCCGTGGTCTCGCGCACCACCTTGACCAGCACGTCGGCCTGGGTGCGCATCAGGTGCTCGAGCAGCTCGGCGCTGCTGGCCGGGCTGTCGCCCCGGCGCACGGCGTCGCGCAGCGTGTCGACCGAGCGCAGCGGCTGGGTGCGCGCGGTGATGACCATGCGCTCGTCCAGGCAGATCCACAGCGTGGCGAGGTCGGCCGACTCGAAATCGAACTCGAAGTTCACGTCGTTGAGCACCGCCACCAGCGCGTCGTCGGCGCGCTCCAGGCGGGTGGAGGTCAGGCCCTCGCGCAGCGCGGTGTAGAAGGCCTCGGGCAGCGCGGCATGGCGCTGCAGCCAGCGCAGCGCGCGGGTGTTGGCCAGGTTGAAGTGCAACCAGAGGAATTCGCCCGGGCCGGCGCCTTCGCCCGGCCGGGCCGCCAGCCAGTCGGCGGCCGCCGGCAGCGCCATGGCCTGCGCGGGCTGGCGGCTGCCGCAGCCAAAGCGCCAGCCGCAGATCAGGCCGGCGTCGTCGGGGGAATGGACATCGTTCATGGGCGGTCAGCCCGCCATCATCGGCGCGGGGCGTGACCGTTTGATGACAGATTTCAGGCGTGCTCGAAGTGGAATACGGCGGTGCTCGCCAGCGCATTCGGCGCAAAGCGCCGCACGTCGCCGCCCTGCAGGCCGAAGGCGTCGAGGATGTTGAGCTGGTTCTTCAGCGCCAGCACCTCGAAGTCCTTGAAGGTGCCGACGCGGATGTTGGGCGTGTCGTACCACTGGTAGGGCAGGCGGCGCGTGACGGGCATGCGCCCGAGCAGCACCGACAGCCGGTTGGGCCAGTGCGCGAAGTTGGGGAAGGCGACGATGCCCTGGCGGCCGATGCGCGCGGTCTCGCGCAGCATCACCTCGGCATTGCGCAGGTGCTGCAGCGTGTCGATCTGCAGCACTACGTCGAAGCTATTGTCGTCGAAGATGGCCAGGCCGTCCTCGAGGTTGAGCTGCAGCACGTTGACGCCGCGGCGCACGCAGGCGAGCACGTTCTCGTCGTCGTACTCGATGCCGTAGCCGCTGCAGCCGCGCTCGGCCTGCAGGTAGGCGAGCAGGGTGCCGTCGCCGCAGCCCAGGTCGAGCACGCGGGCGCCCTGGGGCACGAGTTGCGCGATGGCGCGCAGGGTGGCTTTCTCGGTCATGCGGCCTCCTTGGAAGTCTCGGCCAGTTCCTGGGCAATGTTCTCGAAATAGGAGCGCATCACGCCCATGTAGCGGTGGTCGTCGAGCAAAAAGGCATCGTGACCGTGCGGCGCGTCGATCTCGGCGTAGCTGACGGTGCGGCGGTTGTCGAGCAGGGCCTTGACGATCTCGCGGCTGCGCGCCGGCGAGAAGCGCCAGTCGGTGGTGAAGCTGACCAGCAGGAATTTCGCCTCGGCGCCGGCCAGCGCCTGCGTGAGGTTGCCGCCGTGCGGCTTGGCGGGGTCGAAGTAATCCAGCGCCCGGGTGATGAGCAAATAGGTGTTGGCGTCAAAGTAGTCGCTGAACTTGTCGCCCTGGTAGCGCAGGTAGCTCTCGATCTGGAACTCCACCTCCTGCGTGCTGTACTTCAGCTCCAGCCCCTCGCGCAGCTGGCGGCCGAACTTCTCGTTCATCACGTCGTCGCTCAGGTACGTGATGTGGCCGATCATGCGCGCGATGCGCAGTCCGCGCTTGGGCACCACGCCGTGGCGGTAGAAGTGGCCGGCGTGGAAGTCCGGGTCGGTGACGATGGCGCGGCGCGCCACCTCGTTGAAGGCGATGTTCTCGGCGCTGAGGCAGGGCGCGCTGGCCACCACCACGGCATGGCCCATGCGCTCGGGGTACTGCAGCGACCACGACAGCGCCTGCATGCCGCCCAGGCTGCCGCCGAGCACGGCGGCCAGCTTGTGGATGCCCAGCCGGTCGAGCAGCCGGGCCTGGGCGTTGACCCAGTCCTCGACCGTGACCACGGGGAAGTCCGCGCCGTAGACTTGGCCCGAATCGGGGTTCAGGTGCATGGGGCCGGTGGAGCCGAAGCACGAGCCCAGGTTGTTGACGCCGATGACGAAGAAGCGGTTCGTGTCCACCGGCTTGCCGGGGCCGATCATGTTGTCCCACCAGCCCTCGCTCTTGGGCTGGCCCTCGTAGACGCCGGCCACGTGGTGCGAGGCGTTGAGCGCGTGGCACACGAGCACGGCGTTGGATTTGTCGGCGTTGAGCTGGCCGTAGGTCTCGAAGGCGAGGTCGTAGCCGCGGATGGACGCGCCGCTGGCCAGCGGCAGCGCCTCCTCGAAATGCATGGACTGGGGTGTCGCGATGAATGACATAAAAAAACCCGGCAACGCTAAAAACGGGCCGGGTCGGAGGTATGTCGGTTCGACGGGCGAGTCTTTAGCTGGATTTATAAAGCGCCCGCAAGCTACAGCAAATCGGCGCCAGAAGTCGCAAAGTGTACCCCAGCCGCCCGCGTCATGCCAGGGGCAGGCCCACGTAGTTCTCGGCCAGCGCCGCCGAGGCGACAGGCGAGTGCACGATGTAGTCCAGCTCGGCCTGCTGCACCCGGGCCTCGAAGGCGCCGGCCTCGGGAAAGCGGTGCAGCAGCGAGGTCATCCACCACGAGAAGCGCTCGGCCTTCCAGATGCGCGCCAGGCAGCGCGCGGAGTAGCCGTCGATGCCTTCGTCGCTGTGCTCGGCGTAGTGCTGGGCCAGCGCCCGGGCGAGGAAGCCCACGTCCGACGCGGCCAGGTTCAGCCCCTTGGCGCCGGTGGGCGGCACGATGTGGGCCGCGTCGCCGGCCAGGAACATCCGGCCGAAGCGCATGGGCTCGGTCACGAAGCTGCGCAGCGGGGCGATGCTTTTCTCCAGCGACGGGCCAGTCACCAGGCGCTCGCGCGCCTCGGGGTCCAGGCGCAGGCGCAGCTCGTCCCAGAAGGCCTCGTCGCTCCAGTGCTCGGCCTTTTCGGTCAGCGGCACCTGCAGGTAGTAGCGGCTGCGTGTGCTGCTGCGCTGGCTGCACAGCGCAAAGCCGCGTTCGGTGTGGGCGTAGATCAGCTCGTCGGAGACGGGCGGCGTGTCCGTCAGCAGGCCCAGCCAGCCGAAGGGGTAGACCTTCTCGAAGGTCTGGATGCGGTCCGCCGGCACGCTGGCGCGGCACACGCCGTGGAAGCCGTCGCAGCCGGCGATGAAGTCGCACTCGATCTCGTGCTCCTGGCCGTCCTTCTCGTAGCGCACGCGGGGGCGCGGGCCGTCAAAATCCAGCGGCTGCACGTTGCTGGCTTCGTAGATGGTGGCCAGGCCTTCGGCGGCGCGCACGTCCATCAGGTCGCGCGTGACCTCGGTCTGGCCGTAGACCATGACGCTCTTGCCGCCCGTCAGCCCATGCAGGTCGATGCGGTGGCGCTGGCCGCCGAACAGCAGCTCGATGCCCTGGTGCGGCAGGCCCTCGGCGCGCATGCGCCCGGCGGCGCCCGCTTGTTCGAGCAGGTCCACGGTGACCTGCTCGAGCACGCCGGCGCGGATGCGGCCCAGCACGTAGTCGGCGCTGCGCTGCTCGAGGATCACGGTGTCTATGCCGGCCTTGTACAGCAGCTGGCCGAGCAGCAGTCCGGCGGGGCCGGCGCCGATGATGGCGACTTGGGTTCGCATGGGGTGGGTCTCCTGATGGTTGATGCCTCCCAGGCTACGGAAGTACCCCGGACAAAGCGATGGGCCGCCGGGCAATTTGCGCGATCACCGCGCAATCTGCGCGACAATCGCCCAAAACTCCACCGAGCCGCCATGCCCCAGCCCGCCTTCCCCATCGCGCCCGCAGACTTCATCGCCGGGCTGGCCAAGGGCCTGGCCGTGCTGGAGAGCTTCGACACCGAGCGCCAGCGCCTCAATGCCACGGTGGCGGCGCAGCGGGCCGGCATCACGCGCGCGGCGGCGCGCCGGCACCTGCTGACGCTGACCCACCTGGGCTACCTGGAGACCGACGGCCGCCAGTTCTGGCTGGCGACCAAGGTGCTGCGCCTGTCGGGCAGCTACCTGGCCTCGGCCCGGCTGCCGCGCCTGGTGCAGCCGGTGCTGCACCGGCTGGCGGCGCAGACGGGGCTGTCGTTCTCGTGCGTGGTGCGCGACGGCGGCGAGGTGGTGATCGTGGCGCGCAGTGCGGTGCAAGACAGCGGCCAGCGCGTGCTGGCCCACGGCCTGCACCTGGGCAGCCGGCTGCCGGCGCATGCCACCTCCACCGGCCGCGTGCTGCTGGCGGCGCTGCCGCCGGCCGAGCTGGAGCGGTGGCTGGCCGAGCGCACGCTGCCGCGCCTGACGGCGCACACCGCCACCGACGCCGAGGCGCTGCGCGCGCTGCTGCAGCAGGTGCGCCAGCAGGACTATGGCCTGGCCTGCGAGGAGCACGAGCTGGGCGTGCAGGCGCTGGCCGTGCCGCTGCGCGACATGGCCGGCCAGACCGTGGCCGCGCTCAACCTGGTGACCTCGCCGCAGCGCATGGAGCCGGCCACCATGGTGGCGCAGCTGCTGCCGCTGCTGCAGGAGGCGGCGCGCGAGCTGCGCCCGCTGCTGTAGGCCGTCTTCAAAAACAGGAGCTGCTTGCGCCCACCACTATTGGATTTCCAATATTATTCGATTGAAAATCCATGTACATCAAGCGCCAGAAGCTATGTTTTCTGAAGCATCGACACAGCGCCCCGCCCCTCGCTAGACCTGCAGGCTGAGCTGCCGCAGCACCTCGGAGGTGCGGCGCACCAGCGGCGTCGCCTTGCGCTTGGCCGACTGCGCCAGGCACAGCGTGATGGGCACATGCGGCGACTCGATGGGCGTCACCGCCAGCCCGGCATGGGCGCCGTGGTTGCTCAGCGCGCTGTGGGTGAGGGCCGCGTAGCCGTAGCCGCCGCGCACCAGGTCGAGGATGACGGGCACGCTGGACACCTCCCACACCACGTGCAGCTTGACCTGCGACAGCGTGGCCTGGGCCTCCATGAGCTTGCGGAAGATCTGGCCATGCTGCGGCATGATGAGCGGAAAGCCGGCCAGCTCCTCGAAGCGCACCGAGGCGCGCCCGCCCAGCTCCTCTTGCGGGCCGACCAGGCACAGGCGCTCCTCCAGCACCGGCGTGACCTCGATGTGCGGCTGCGGCTCGGGCGAATAGACCAGGCCCAGGTCCATGCGGCCCGTGGTCAGCCACTCGGCGATGTGCATCGAGAAGCCCTCGACCACCGCCAGCCGCGCCTTGGGCATCTCGCGGCTGAAGATGTCGATCAGCGGCAGCGTCAGCCGCCGCGCCAGGCTGGGCGGCAGGCCGACGACGATGCGGCCCACCGGCTCGTCGCGCTGGGCGCCCAGGTCTTCGCGGGCCTGCGCCACGCGCTGCATGATGGCGTGGCCGTGCTCCAGCAGGCGGCGGCCGGCGTCGGTCAGCGTCACGCCGCGGCCGGTGCGGATCAAGAGCGTCTCGCGCAGCTCGGTCTCCAGCGCGCGCACCTGGCGGCTGAGCGCGGGCTGCGCGGTATCGAGCAGCACGGCGGCCTTGCTGAAGCTGCCCGTCTCGGCCACGTGCACAAAGGTTTCGATCTGCTGCAGGTTCATGGCCGCCGCGGCTCCTTGGATGGGTTCGGTATTCTTATGCCATTTTGCTATAGCTGCTAGCCGCAATAGCGCATAGGCGGTTCACGCCGGCTTATCCACAATGCGGCCATTCCAAGGAGACAAGTCATGAAGCACGATAGCCTTCCCTTCAGCCGCCGCCGCGCGGTGCTGGCCCTCGGCGGCCTGGGCGCCATGGCGGCATTGCCCGCGCTGGCCCAGGGCGACGCCGCCAAATGGCCGACCAGGCCTTCGCGCATCATCAACCCCTTCCCGGTCGGCGGCGGCCCCGACGGCCTCTCGCGCCTGGTGGCCGACAAGCTCAGCCGCGCCTGGGGCCAGCCCGTGGTGGTGGAGAACCGCCCCGGCGGCAACGGCTTCATCGCCATCGACGCCTTCAAGCGCGGCGCCACCGACGGCACCGACATGGTCCAGCTGGACAACGTGCACATCGCCGCCTACCCGCACCTGTTCAAGAAGCTGCCCTACGACCTGAACAAGGACTTCGAGATCCTGCTGCCGCTGTTCCGCAACTTCTTCTTCGTCTGCGTGCCGGTGAACAGCCCGTACAAGACCATGGCCGACCTGATCGCCGACGCCAAGGCCCGCCCCGGCCAGCTCAACTACGGCTCGTGGTCCATCGGCAACCCGGTGCACCTGGGCTCGGCCCTGCTCGAAAGCATGACCGGCACGAAGATGGAGCACGTGGTCTACAAGGAAACCAGCCAGCTCTACCAGGGCGTGGCCACCGGCCAGCTCAGCTTTGCGCTGGGCTCGCTGGGCACGGCCGGCCCGCTGATGCGCGGCGGCAAGCTGCGCTTCCTGGCCGTGGCGGCGCCCAAGCGCATCGCCGGCTTCGAGAACGTGCCCACGGTGTCCGAATCAGGCGGCCCGGCGGGCTATGTGGTCACCGGCTGGAACGCGCTGGCCGTGCGCCCCGGCACGCCGGCCGCCGTGCAGGACAAGATCCGCGCCGACGTGCGCCAGGCCCTGACCGGCAAGGACGTGGACGAGAAGTTCGCCGCCTTCGGCTACGAGAGCTTCGCGCCCACGCCGGCCGAGTTCAAGCAGTTCATGGCCGACGAGAGCAAGCGCTTCGGCGACGTGATCCGCAAGGCCGGCATCTCGCTGGACTGACGCGGCTTCAAGCATTAAATTGGCTTCCAGCGCTTGTGCAGCAAGCGCTGGAAGCTATTGTTTTTGATGGAGCCGCAAACGCGGCAGCCACGCAAAGGCGATGGACACCAGCAGCAGCGCCGCCACCGCCATCGGCAGCACCATGGGCCAGGCGCCGCGGCCGGGGTCCATGAAATGCGCGGCCGTCTGGCCCAGCGCGAAGGCGGCGATCATCATCGCAAAGCCCGACCACGACACCGCCCGCCCCGCCAGCGCGGGCAGCTCGCTCACCGCGCCGGCCTGGCCGCAGGGGTTGTGGATGCCGTGGCCCAGCATGTAGACGGCATGGCCGGCGATCAGCGGCCAGGCACTGGCCGGCGCCAGCCAGCAGCCCAGCACCTGGATCGCCGCCCCCGCCAGGCTCAGCAGCGCCGCGCCCTGCACGCTGCGCACCGGGCCCACGCGGTGCAGCAGGCGTCGGCAGGCCACGGTGCCGAGGATGTAGACCAGCGAACTGCCCGCCGGCACCCAGCCATACAGCGACGGCGCCATGCCCAGGTAGCCGATGTAGACCATGGGCGACAGCAGCAGAAAGCAGAACACGCCGGCATAGGTGGTGGCCGCCACGCTGGTCCAGACCCGGAAGGCCGGGCTGGCGAACACCGCGCGCGTGCCGCCCTGCAGCGCGGCGCCAGCCGGCGCCGCGGGCTGGTGCGTCTCGCCGAAGCAGCGCCAGCACAGCAGCCACAGCAGCAGCGCGTAGCCGGCCATCAGCACCATCACCCAGCGCCAGCCCGCGCCCTGCACCAGGTAGGCGCCCAGCACCGGGGCGACCAGGGCCATCAGCCCCAGGCCGGTGAGGCCGCGCGCCATCACCTGCGGCCCTTCGTGGGCCGGGTAAAGGTCGCGCACCGCGGCGCGGGCGCACACCAGGATGGCGGCCATCGCCGCGCCCTGGCCGGCGCGCCAGGCGGTGAGCGAGGCCGCGCTGTCGGCCAGCGCGCTGCCTGATGCCGCCAGCGCATAGCCGGCCAGGCCGGCGAGCAGCACCGGCCGGCGCCCGAAGCGGTCGGCCAGCGGGCCGCACAGCAGCTGGGCGCAGCCGAAGGCCAGCGCGAACACCGTGAGGCTGGTGCTGGCCGAGCCCAGCGCGCGGGCGATCTCGGGCAGCGCCGGCAGGTAGCTGTCGGTGGCCATGGGCTGCGCCGCCAGCAACAGCGGCAGCAGCCAGCCAAACAGGGCGTTGGTGTGGGTCATCTCAATTATTCACAGCGCTGCATACCGATCACCAACCTTGGAGCTGGCGCGCTCCATCGCCGGACACCGAGGAAGGGCCGCCCCGCACCGAGGGTGTCGTCCCCCTCCCGAAGAGAGAGGGGGAAGCGGCGCAGCCGCTCAGGGGGTGCTTCATTTCACGCGGCGGCGGCGCGCAGGCCCAGCAGGTAGCTGTCGGCACCGAAGCCGCAGATCTGGCCGCGGGCGACATCGGCGATCACCGAGTGGTGGCGGAAGGCCTCGCGGGCGTGGATGTTGCTCATATGCACCTCGATGATGGGCACCGAGAGGATGGCCAGCGCATCGCGGATGCCGTAGCTGTAGTGCGTCCACGCGCCGGCGTTGATGAGCACGCCGTCGGTACCGTCGCCGTGCGCCTGGTGGATGCGCTCGCACATGGCGCCTTCGTGGTTGGTCTGGAAGCACTCGACGGCGCAGCCCAGCTCCTGGCCCAGCGCCTGCAGGCTGGCGTCGATCTGGGCCAGCGTGGCGCTGCCGTACTGCTTGGGGTCGCGCTTGCCGAACATGTTGAGGTTGATGCCGTGCAGCACGAGGATTTTCTTCATGGCGTGGTCTTTCGCGGAGGTCTGAAAGTCAGTAGGCGATGGCGGCGGACTCGCGCAGCTCGTCGGCCGTGGCGCTGCCGAAGCCGAAGAACTCGAGGTAGGCCGGGATCATCTCGAACAGCATGTCGGTGCCCACCTGCACCGCGCAGCCCTTGTCGCGGGCCGCGCGCAACAGCGGCGTGTACTCGCTCTTCATCACCACCTCGCCGACGAAGGTCTCGGGGCCGATGCGCGCCACGTCGAAGGGCAGCGGGTCGTCCGGCTTCATGCCCAGCGGCGTGGCGTTGACGACCACGTCGAAGCCCTGCGGGTCGTTGGAGCCGGTGCGCACCTGCAGGCGCGGATAGTGCTGGCGCAGGCGCCCGGCCAGCGCCTCGGCGCTGTCGGCGCGGGCATCGAACAGCGCCAGTTCGGCCACGCTGGCGGCGGCCAGCGACGCGGCAATGGCCGAGCCCACGCCGCCCGCGCCCGAGACCAGCACGCGCGCGCCGTCGAGCTGGCGACCCTTGCGCAGCACGCCGCGCACGAAGCCCGCGCCGTCGAACTGGTCGCCCAGCAGCGTGCCGTCGTCGCGCCTGAGCACCGCATTGCAGGCGCCGGCGATGTGCACCGCGGGCGTGACCTCGTCCAGCTTGTCCACCACCGCCACCTTGTGCGGCATGGTGATGAGCGCGCCGCGCAGGTTGGTGAAGCGGAAGATGGCGTCGAAGCCCGGGCCGAAGTCCTCGGCCTTCACGCCCATGGGCACGACGAAGGCATCGATGCCCCGGCGCTCGAACCAGGGGTTGTAGATCATCGGCGCCTTGAAGCTCTCGGTGGGGTAGCCGATGTGGGCGATGAGGGTGGTCTTGCCGGAAATCATGCTCGGGGTCTCTTCGGAAGGTTGCAGAGAGGGCGTTTCAGCGGCCGCCCTGGGCCAGGGCCTGGGCACGCAGCCGGTCGTACTCGGCCTTGTCCACCGGCTCGGCGCCGGGATGGCCCAGGTCCTGGATGCGGATGCGGTAGGTTTCGCGGGCGCTCCAGCAGGCGATGGCCGCGACGATGGTGATGCCGAAGGCGATGGCGCCCACGGTGAGCCAGATGTTGCTGGAGCCCGGAGGCGCCACGGCGGTGAACAGCGCCGGCAGCATGGCGGTGGCGGCCGTGCCCAGGTTCTGCGAGATGGCCATCGCCGACACCCGGGTGCGGGTGGGGAACAGCTCGGGGTAGAAGCTCGGGAACACGGCGTTGTAGCCCTGGTAGACCACGCCCCACATCAGGATGGAGATGACGAAGGCCAGCGGCACGCTCTTGATGCTGATGGCGTAGAGGTAGGCGAAGGCCAGCAGGCCCGACAGCAGCGCGCCCACGATCATGGGCGGCTTGCGGCCGATGCGGTCGGACAGGTTGCCCACGAAGGGGATCACCAGCACCGCGACGATGTTGCCCACCACCGGGATCCACAGGTACATGTCCTTCTCGAAGCCGATGCCGTAGGCCGGCTGCACCGCGTAGGCCGCGCCGAAGATGGTGGCCACCACCGGGATCACGTTCATCAGCGCCATGCAGACCACGCGCAGCATGTCGGGCGAGCTGTGCTTGAAGGCGTCGACGATGGGCGAGCGCGCGCGCTGCTGCTGCTCGTTCTTGTCGGTGAAGGCGGGGGTCTCGTCCACCTCCCGGCGGATGATGTAGCCGGCGATGATGACGACGAAGCTCAGGATGAACGGGATGCGCCAGCCCCAGCTGTTGAACTGCTCGGCCGGCATGTAGTGCGCCAGCGGCAGGAACACCGCCGCCGCCAGGATCTGGCCGGCCTGCACGCCCTGCAGCGTGAAGCTGGCGAAGAAGCCCCGGCGCCCGAACGGCGCGTGCTCCAGGATCATCGAGCTGGCGCCCGAGATCTCGCCGGCCACCGCGAAGCCCTGGATCAGGCGCATCAGCACCAGCAGCGCCGGCGCCCACAGGCCGACCTGCTCGTAGGTGGGCAGCAGGCCCACGGCAATGGTCGAGAAGCCCATCAGGAACATGCACCACACCAGCACCTGCTTGCGCCCGTGCGTGTCGCCCAGGTGGCCGAGCACGAAGGCGCCGATGGGCCGCGCCACGTAGCCCACGCCGTAGGTGGCCAGCGAGGCGATGATGGCGATGGCCGGATCGCCCTTGGGGAAGAAGATCTGCGGGAAGATCAGCGCCGCGGCGGTGGCGTAGATGAAGAAGTCGTAGTACTCCAGCGCCGAGCCGATCCAGCCGCTGGCGGCGGCCTTCTTGGACTGGTGCTGGCCCTGTGGCGCATGGGCCGAGGCTGTGTTCATATTTGTCTCCTGATCGAATGGGGAAGCCCCCGGAACGTGGGTTGAATGTAGTTCCCGGCCCCGGCGCGACCCAAGCCATTTTCCCAACGCGTGCGCGGTGATCGCTCATTTCTGTACGATGATCGATCGCACCCAGGGTTTTCACCGAAGGACTGGCCATGGACTCCTGCAGCGCTCCCGGCGAGCTCGACAAACGCGACTGGATCGCCGGCCTGGAGCGCGGCGTGTCGATCATCGAGGCCTTCGACGACGCCCATCCGCGCATGACGGCGGCCGAGGCCGGGCAGCGCACCGGCATGACGCGCACGGCCGCGCGCCGCTACCTGCTGACGCTGCAGCACATGGGCTATGTGGCGGGGGATGGCAAGCTGTTCTGGCTCACGCCGCGGGTGCTGCGGCTGGGCCAGTCGTACCTGGAATCGGCGCGGCTGCCGCGCGTGGCGCAGCCCTTCCTGCAGCGCGTGGCGGCCGGCACGCACGAGACCGCCTACCTGGCGGTGCTGGATGACGACGAGGTGGTCTACATCGCGCGCAACGGCCCCAACCGCAACATGAACACCGGCTACGTGCTGGGCGCGCGCGTGCCCGCGCAGGTGACGGCCGCCGGCATGCTGATGCTGGCCATGCGCGGCGACGAGGTGCTGCAGCACTGGATGGCCACGCGGGCGCTGAGCATCTTCACGCCCCACACCATCGCCAGCAAGGCGCTGATGCTGCAGGAGATGGCGCGCATCCGCGTGCAGGACTGGGCGCTGTCCGAGCAGCAGCTGGACCTGAATTCGCGCGGCATCGCCGTGCCGCTGCGCGACCGCCACGGCGCGCTGGCCGGGGCGCTGAACATCACCATGCCCATGGGCCAGGAAAGCAGCAAGGACGCCGTGGCCCGCGTGCTGCCGGTGCTGCGCGAGGCCGCGCAGGCCATGCGCAACCTGATCTGACGGGGACAGCAGGCTTTTAGATTAAATTGGCCGCTGGCGCCCATACAGCAAGCGCCAGCAGCTATGTTTTTTGAATGAGGGCGGGCTCAGACCGTCTCGAAAGCGTACTTCTCGGTATCGACCTCGCGCTGCGAGGCCGGCGTGTAGCGGTCGCCCGCGATGGCTTCGGGGCGGAACAGTTCGTCCAGCTCGGCCAGCAGCGCCGCGTCGAGCCGCAGCGCGGCGCCGCGCACGTTCTCGCGCAGGTGGTCCACGCTGGTCGTGCCGGGCAGCGCGACCACGTGCTCGCCCTGGTTCACCACCCAGGCGATGGCCAGCTCGGCCAGCGTGCAGCCGGCGCGCTCGGCGATGTCCCGCATGGGCGCGAGCAGCCGCAGGTTGCGCGCATAGGCCTCGGGCGCAAAGCGCGGCATGGTGCTGCGGATGTCGCCGGGCGCGAGGCTGGCCACGTCCTGCAGCTTGCCGCTGAGGAAGGCCCGTCCCATGGGGCTGAAGGCCACGTAGGCGATGCCCAGCTCGCGGCAGGCCTCCAGCGTGCCCAGCTCGGCATTGCGCGACCACAGCGAATACTCGCTCTGCAGCGCGGCGATGGGGTGCTCGCGGTGCGCGCGGCGCAGCTGGGCCGCGCCGACCTCGGACAGGCCCAGCGCGCGGATCTTGCCTTCGTCCTTGAGCCGCGCCATCTCGCCCACCGACTCCTCGATCGGCACGCGCGGGTCCCAGCGGTGCAGGTAGTACAGGTCGATCACGTCCGTGCCCAGGCGCTGCAGGCTGTCCTCGCAGTTGCGGCGCACGGCCTTGGGGTGGCCGTCGATCACGCGGCGCACCACGCCGTCATCGCCGCGCACGCCGGCCATGCCGCCCTTGCTGGCCAGCGTGATGTGGTTGCGGTGCGACTTGAGCACCGGTCCGACCAGCAGTTCGCTGGCGCCGAAGCCGTACAGCGCCGCGGTGTCGAACATGGTGACGCCGGCATCCAGCGCCGCGTGCAGCACGGCATGGGCCTGCTCGGTGGTGGTGGGCAGGCCGTAGGCGTGGCAGAAGTTCATGCAGCCCAGGCTGAGGGCGCTGACGGAAAAGGGCCCCACGGGGCGCGACGGCATGGTCATGGCTTCCTCAAAAAGATGAGCGGCTGGCGCTCGCTGTTCCTGGTTTCTGGATGGTATTTATACCAAAACCCAGGAATGGCAAGCGCCAGCCGCTATGTTTTTAGCTGCGCTGCCGCGTCCACGCGGGCAGCGGCGCGGGCTGGTGCAGCACGTCCTCGTGCAGCCACAGCGCGCTCTGGCGCGCGCGCTCGGCCACCATGGCCAGCGGCAGCTGCTGGTAGTCGTCGTTGAAGACCTCGAAGCTGTAGTCGCCGCCGTAGCCCAGGCGGTCGAGCCGGCGCACGAAGTCGGCCAGCTGCTCGCTGTGCACGCCCTCGCCGGGAAAGACGCGGAAGGTGCGCGCCGTGGTCATGCGGTCCTCGAAGGTGGGCGTCTCGTTCCACATGAAGTCGGACAGCTGCACCAGGAAGATGCTCGCGGGATCGATCCCCTCCAGCTCGTCCAGCGGGGTCTGCGCCGCGAAGATGTGGAAGGAGTCCAGGCCCACGCCCAGGTTCGGCGTGTCGGCGCGGCAGACCACGTCCCAGCTGGTGGTGAACTCGTTGATGGTGCGGCCCCAGGACAGCCCTTCGTAGGCGATCTTGATGCCCAGCGGTATGCCCAGCATCGCCAGCTTGCGCAGGTCGGCCGCGATGGCGTCGAGGTCGTCCGTGGCGTGGCGCGAGGTGGATGAGCAGGCCAGCAGCACGGGGCTGCCGATCTCGGCGCACATCTCGAGCATGGACTTGGCGATGTCCACCTTGTAGTGGTGCAGGTGGCCTGACAGGCCCTCGAAGTCGCGCAGCACCTGGAAGCCCGTGGGCCGCAGGCCGCTGGCGCGCACGGCCTGCGCCGCGGCGCGCACGCCGCCGGGGTGGCCCACCAGGTCGCGGGCGTTGAGCATGACCTGGCCGAAGCCGGCGCCGGCGATGGCGTCGAGCTTGGCCTCGAGCGATCCGTTCAGCGTGATCGTGTCCATGCCGTAGCGGTCGAGCAAGTGCATGGTGGTCTCCTAGAGGGTATGCACCAGCTCGAACGCCACCGTGCCGAGCACGTTGCGGGTGAGCGCGCCGCGGTCGTCGGGGTGCAGGCGGTTCGATTCGACGAACTCCACGCCGCGGCCCTTGAGCACCTGCACGGCCTGCTCGACGTCGGGCGCGCCCAGGCCGATGCGCTGCAGCGACTCGGGCACGGCGTCCTCCCATTCCTGGCCGATCTCGGGCTCGATCAGCTGCCACAAAAAGCTGCCGCAGGGGCTGCGCATGAGCTTGCCCTTGGGCAGGATGCCGAAGCGCTCCTCGTCGGGCAGCAGGTGGAAGTCGAACATGCGCTCGAAGTAGGTGATCCAGTCGATGCTGCGGTCCGCGCCGATGTACTGCACCACGCCGAAGTAGCCCAGGCCGGCCAACGCCGGCGGGTGCGGATCGACCGAGGGAATGGGCGTGAAGTCGATGTCGTAGATCGAGAACTCGCGCCAGCGGTCGACGAAGTAGAAGCGGCTGCCGCCCGGCCCGTGGATCGCGGGGATGTGCAGCTCCATCGCCTGGGCGTGGCTGGGCACGGCCCAGGCGCCCAGGTCCAGGCAGCGGGTGTGGGCGGCCAGCGCATTGCGCACGCGCAGCGCCACGGCCGAGATCACCGGCTGCTCGGATGCCGCGGCGCCGGGGCGCGCCTCGTCGGTGCTGGCGTTGACCACCAGGTTCATGCCGCCCTGGCGGTACAGCGTCACCTCGCGCGAGCGGTGCCGCGCCACGGGGCGGAAACCCATGGCCTCCAGCACCTGGCCCAGCGCCTGGGGCCGGCTGGTGGTGTACTCGATGAACTCTATGCCCTCGATGCCGAGGCGGTTCGGCCGCTCGGGCACGTGCTCGCGGCCGGTGGAGGCCGGGTCGTTGGGGTCGGTGGTGGCGGTGGTCATGGAAGCCTTTCCTGCAATCGGTGGATCAAGCCTGCAGCTGCCGCTCCAGGTCGTGCAGCACCTGGTAGCAGGGTAGCACCTGGGCCACGCTGGAGTTGGGCTCGCGGCCTTCGCGGATGGCGGCGAAGAACTCGCGGTCCTGCAGCTCGATGCCGTTCATCGACACATCGACGCGCGACACATCGATCTGCTCTTCCTTGCCGTTGTACAGGTCGTCGTAGCGGGCGATGTAGGTGCCCGTGTCGCCGATGTAGCGGAAGAACGTGCCCAGCGGGCCATCGTTGTTGAACGACAGCGACAGCGTGCAGATGGCGCCGTTGGCGGCCTGCAGCTGGATGCTCATGTCCATGGCGATGCCCAGGTCCTTGTGAATCGGGCCCTGCACGGCGTTGGCCTTCACGATGGGGCTGCCGGCCTGGTAGGCGAACAGGTCCACGGTGTGGGCGGCGTGGTGCCACAGCAGGTGGTCGGTCCAGCTGCGCGGCTGGCCCAGCGCGTTCATGTTGGTGCGGCGGAAGAAGTAGGTCTGCACATCCATCTGCTGGATGTTGAACTCGCCGGCCGCGATCTTCTTGTGCACCCACTGGTGGCTGGGGTTGAAGCGGCGCGTGTGGCCCACCATGGCGACCTTGCCCACCTGCTGCTGCAGCGCCAGCACTTCCTCGCCTTCCTTGAGCACGTCGCACAGCGGGATCTCGACCTGCACGTGCTTGCCCGCGGCCAGGCAGGCCTTGGTCTGCGCGGCGTGCATCTGCGTGGGCGTGCAGAGGATGACGGCGTCCACCTCCTGGATAGCCAGGCTGTCGGCCAGCTCGGTGGTCACGTGCGGGATGCCGTACTTGTCGGCCACTTCGCGGGTCTTGTCCAGGTCGCGGCTGATGAGCGAGACGACCTCGACGCCATCGATGTTCTTGATGCCGTCCAGGTGCTTGATGCCGAACGCGCCGGCGCCGGCCAGGGCTACTTTGATGGTCATGTCAGTTCTCCAGGATCAGGTGGCCTACGGCCGTGTTGGATGCGGGTACGTGGTAGAAGCGGTGCGCCACCTTGGGCGGCCGGGCGGGGCTGTCGATGTCGGCCATCGCGCCGCGCGCGATCAGCCACATCACCAGCTCGATGCCCTCGGAGCCGGCTTCGCGCACGTAGTCGATGTGCGGCATCTGCGTGAGGCCGTGCGGGTTGTCGATCAGGCGGTCGAGGAAGCGGTTGTCCCACTCCTGGTTGATGAGGCCCGCGCGCGCGCCCTGCAGCTGGTGGCTCATGCCGCCGGTGCCCCAGATGTGGACGTTCAGGTCCTCGTCGTAGCTCTCCACCGCCTTGCGGATGGCGCGGCCCAGGTTGAAGCAGCGCTGGCCCGAGGGCACGGGGTACTGCACCACGTTGACGGCGAACGGAATCACCGGGCAGGGCCAGGCGCCAGTCTTCGGGTCTTGCTCGCCGCACATCAGCGACAGCGGCACCGTCAGGCCGTGGTCCACGTCCATCTGGTTGACGATGGTGAGGTCGAAGTCCTGCTGGATCACGCTCTGCGCGATGTGGCTGGCCAGCTCGGGGTGGCCCACCACCGGCGGCACGGGGCGCGGGCCCCAGCCTTCGTCGGCGGGCTGGTATTGGGCCGCCGTGCCGATGGCGAACGTGGGGATGCAGTCCAGGCTGAAGGCCGTGGCGTGGTCGTTGTAGACCAGGAAGACCACGTCGGGCTGGTTGTCCTTCATCCACTGGCGCGAGAACTCATAGCCCTGGAACAGCGGCTGCCAGTAGGGCTCCTGGGTCTTGCCCAGGTCCATGGCCGCGCCGATGGCGGGCACGTGCGAGGTGTAGACGGATGCGGTGATGCGGGCCATGGGCTCAGCCCTCCTTCTTGGGTTGTCCGGCCGCGCCAGCAGCACCTTGGGGCTGGCGGTGCGGCTGTGCGTCGCCATCCTCGCCGAGGTAGCGGTTGCCATCGGCGCTGCGGCCGCCGGCCACCATCATGGCGCGGTACTCGTCCTCGGTCATGCCGGTCATGGAGCCGGCCATCTGCTGGAAGCTCTTGCCGTCGGTGGCGCCGATCTTGGCCAGGAAATAGATGTTGCCGCCGGTGCGCATGCACCAGTTCAGGTCGCGCGCCAGCACGGCCTGCTTCTGCTCCTCGGTCATCGCCCACTCGTCGAGGTAGGCGCGCTCATCGGCCTTGAAGCGCGCGCGGTTCTCGGCCTGCATCAGCGACATGCAGAACTGGTTGAGCCAGTAGCCTTTGCGGCTCTGCTCGGCATCGAAAATGATGGTGCCGGGCACGTCCAGGTAGGGTTTTTCGAGCGCCATGGTCAGGCTTCCTCCGGCCAGTACAGGCGCATGGGGTTGTCCACCAGCAGCTTGCGCTGCAGCTCGGCCGTGGGCGCGATGTGGGGGATGAAGTCCACCAGCAGGCCGTCGTCGGGCATGTGGTCCTTGAGGTTGGGGTGGGGCCAGTCGGTGCCCCAGAGCACGCGCTCGGGGAACTCCTCGACCACGCGGCGCGCGAACGGCACCACGTCGCGGTAGGCATTCTGCTCACCATCCAGCGCCCTGGGGCCGGTCACCGACAGGCGCTCGGGGCAGGACACCTTGCTCCACACGTTGGGGTGCTCGCGCATGAACTTCAGGAACAGCGCGAACTCCTCGCTGTCCACGCCCTTGCTCACGTCGGGGCGGCCCATGTGGTCCACCACCACGGTGGTGGGCAGCGCGGTGAAGAAGTCCCACAGCTCGGGCAGGTCCACGGCCTCGAAATAGATGACCACGTGCCAGCCCAGTTGGGCGATGCGGCCGGCGATCTCCAGCAGCTCGTCCTTGGGCGTGAAGTCCACCAGGCGCTTGACGAAGTTGAAGCGCACGCCGCGCACGCCGGCGGCGTGCAGGGCCTGCAGTTCCTCATCGCTCACGCTGCGCTTGACGGTGGCCACGCCGCGCGCCTTGCCGCCGGAGGATTGGCAGGCATCGACCATGGCGCGGTTGTCGGCGCCGTGGCAGGTGGCCTGCACGATCACGTTGCGCGCAAAGCCCAGGTGGTCGCGCAGCGCGAACAGCTGCGCCTTGCTGGCGTCGCAGGGCGTGTACTTGCGCTCGGGCGCGAACGGGAATTCATCGCCGGGGCCGAACACGTGGCAGTGCGCATCGACGGCGCCTGCGGGCAGCTGGAACTTCGGTTGGCTGGGGCCGGCGTACCAGTCCAGCCAGCCAGGGGTCTTGGTGAAAGTGCTCATGGGATGTCGTCCTTGGAATATCAATCGGGCTTGATGCCGGTCTCGCGCACCAGCTTCTCGTAGCGCAGGCGCTCGGCATGGATCAGCGCGGCGAACTGCTCGCGCGGGCCGGGCGAAACCTCGCCGCCCACGGCCGTCATGCGCTGGCGCACCTCGGTGCTGGCCAGGGCCTTCTGCACCTCGGCATGCAGGCGATCGAGCACCGCCGCGGGCGTGGCAGCCGGCGCCACCAGGCCGTACCAGACCGAGGCCTCGAAGCCGGCAAAGCCGGACTCGGCGATCGTCGGCGCATCGGGAAAGATGCTGCGGCGCTGGGCCGAGAGCACGGCCAGCACCTTGAGCTTGCCGCTCTTGGTGTGCGGCAGCGCCTCCAGCGCGTTCACCGCGACCAGCGGCACCTGGCCGCCGATGGTGTCGGTGATGGCCTGCGCGCCGCCGCGGTAGGGCACGTGCTGCAGCTCGATGCCGGCGGCCTTGGCGAACAGCTCGACGGCCATGTGCGGCGTGGCGCCGTTGCCGGGGCTGGCGAAGGCGATGCGCCGGGGCTGCGCCTTGGCGGCGGCGATCAGCTGCGCCACGCTGCCGTAGGGCGCCGACGGGTTGGCCGCGATCACCACCGGCACGCGGCCGACCAGGGCCACGGGCGCGAGGTCGCGCTCGGCATCGAAGGGCGCGGGCTGGTACAGCGCCATGTTGGCGGCCAACGCATTGGCCGCGAGCATCAGCGTGTAGCCGTCGGGCGCGGCGTCGATGACGGATCGGACCGCGATGTTGGTGCCCGCGCCGGGCTTGTTCTCGACCACCACGGGCTGGCCCAGGCCGGACGCCAGGCTCTGGCCCAGCGTGCGCGCAACGATGTCCACCGCGCCGCCGGCCGAGTAGCCGACCACCAGGCGGATGGGCTTGCCCGGGTATGCGGCCTGCGCCCCGGCGCGGCCGGCAAACGCCAAGCCGGCCAGACTGGCCAGCGAGCCGATTGCGGTTCTGCGGTCCATGGCACGCTCCTTCAGTCGATGTAGCGCAGGCCGGCCTTCTCGAGCGGCTCGCGCATCTGGTACATGTCCAGGCCCAGGATGCCCGAGGCCAGCTTGGCGCGCTTTTCGCCCTCGAAGCTCTCGCGCTTGAGCGCCGCGGCCAGGGTTTCGGCGGCGCGGGCCGATGGCACGCAGACCACGCCGTCGTCGTCGGCCACGATCACGTCGCCGGGCGTCACCCACATGCCGGCGCAGACCACGGGAATGTTGACCGAGCCCAGCGTGGCCTTGATCGTGCCCTTGGACGAGATGGCTTTGCTCCAGACCGGGAAGCCCATCTCCTGCAGCACGCGCACGTCGCGCACGCCGGCGTCGATGATGAGGGCGCGCGCGCCGCGGGCCTGGAAGCTGGTGGCCAGCAGGTCGCCGAAGTAGCCGTCGGTGCATTCGCTGGTGACGGCGGCGACCACGATGTCGCCGGGCTGGATCTGCTCGGCCGCCACATGCATCATCCAGTTGTCGCCGGGCTGCAGCAGCACGGTCACCGCCGTGCCCGAGACCTGCTGGCCGGGGTAGATGGGCCGCATGTAGGGCTTGAGCAGGCCGACGCGGCCCATGGCCTCGTGCACTGTAGCCGAGCCGAGAGCAGCCAGGCCGTCGGCGGCGGCGCGGTCGGCGCGCTGGATGTTGCGGTAAACGACTCCGAGTTCGTACATGGGAAATCTCCGGTGGTGTTGCTTCCAAAAAGTGAGCTTCTTGCGCTCTCTGTCAGCCGATCTCGAATGGTTTTGTATTCAAGATTGGCCCGTGACAAGCGCCAGCAGCTCTCTTTTTTGATGATTTCAGATCACAGGCCCTTGGCCTTCAGCGCCGTGTCCAGGCGCGTGAACACGCGGCGGGCGTTGCCTTCGTAGACCATGTGCTTCTCGTCGGCCGTCAGGTTCTGCGTGGCTTCGATGTAGCGCTTGGTGTCGTCGTAGTAGTGGCCGGTCTGCGGATCGATGCCGCGCACGGCGCCGATCATCTCGCTGGCGAACAGGATGTTCTTGGTGGGGATCACCTCGGTCAGCAGGTTGATGCCCGGCTGGTGGTAGACGCAGGTGTCGAAAAAGATGTTGTTCAGCAGGTGCTCTTCGAGCAGCGGCTTCTTCAGCTCCTGCGCCAGGCCGCGGAAACGCCCCCAGTGGTAGGGCACGGCGCCGCCGCCATGGGGGATCAGGAACTTCAGCGTCGGGAAGTCCTTGAACAGGTCGCTGGTCAGGCACTGCATGAAGGCCGTGGTGTCGGCGTTCAGGTAATGGCTGCCCGTGGTGTGGAAGCAGGCATTGCAGCTGGTGGAGACGTGGACCATCGCGGGGATGTCGTACTCCACCATCTTCTCGTAGATCGGGTACCAGCTCTTGTCCGACAGCGGCGGCGAGGTCCAGTGGCCGCCCGAGGGATCGGGGTTGAGGTTGATACCCACGTTGCCGTACTGCTCCACGCACTTCACCAGCTCGGGGATGCAGGTCTTGGGATCGACGCCCGGCGACTGCGGCAGCATCGCGGCGGGAATGAAGTGGTCGGGGAACAGCTGGCTCACGCGGTAGCACAGCTCGTTGCAGATCGCCGCCCAGGTGGCCGAGGTCTGGAAGCCGCCGATGTGGTGGGCCATGAACGAGGCGCGCGGGCTGAAGATCGTCAGGTCGGAGCCGCGCTCGCGCATCAGCTTGAGCTGGTTGCTCTCGATGGTCTCGCGGATCTCGTCATCGCTGATCTTGAGCTGGGACGCCTGGGGCGCCTTGGCCGGGTCCTTGAGCCCGGCGACCTGCAGGTCGCGCCAGGCGCCCAGGGCCGCGGGCGCGGTGGTGTAGTGGCCGTGTACGTCGATGATCATGGGGTGTCTCCTGGGGATGGGGAAAACGGTCAGGCGGGCAGGGGCGCCATGCCCTGGCGGCGCTTGGCCTCAGCCGCCTCGGGCGAAGCCATGAAGGCCAGCAGGCGCCGCGCGGCGTCGGCATGGGGCGAGCCGGCCACCACGCCGGCCGAGAAAACGGTGTCGATGGCGATGGCCGCCGGCAGCGCGCCGACGATGGCGATGCCGGGCACGTGGATCAGTTCGCTCAGTTGCTGGAAGCCCAGCGCCACCTCGCCGCTGGCGACCAGCGAGCCCACCGGCACGCCGGGGCGCGCCTGCACGGTGCGCGGCTTCAGTTCATCGGCGATGCCCCAGCGCTCGAACCGCTGCTGCAGCGCCACGCCGCTGGGCCCGGTGGAGTAGCCGATGCTGGGCGCGGCCAGCACCGCGGCGCGCAGCGCCGCTTCAGAGGCTATGTCAGGCTGGGCCGCGCCCGCGGGCACCGCCACCGCGGTGCTGGACAGCGCCAGGTCCACCCGGCTGCCCGCCAGCACGCGGCCGCTGGCTTCCAGTTTGGCGATGGCATCGGTGGCCAGGAAGACCAGGTCGAAGGCCTCGCCTGCGGCCTGCACGCGTCGGGCGGCATCCACGCCACCCACCGACTCGATGGCGACGGGTTCGCCGCCGCGCGCCTGCCAGGCGGCCGCCAGCTCGGCCAGCAGCTGGCGGGTCGCCATCGATGAGATGCCCTTGAGGGCGGTGAGAGCCGTGCCCATGCGCTATGCCTCCTGTGATGTATGGCATTGTGGGCATGGCAGCGGCTGGCGCCAATCTTTGGCGCTCACTAGCAGGTATAGCAATCCGGCATGGCTGGCGGCCGGATGCCGCAGGGACGCCGCTTAGCCAGCCACCAGCGCCAGCACGCCCAGCACCGCGAAGATCGCGGCGCAGACGCGGTGGATCAGCGTCAGCGGCAGGCGGCGGGTGATCTTGTCGCCCAGCCACACCACCGGCGCGTTGGCCAGCATCATGCCCAGCGTGGTGCCGGCCACCACCCAGTAGTAGGCCGAGTACTTGGCTGCCAGCATCACCGTGGCGATCTGCGTCTTGTCGCCCATCTCGGCCAGGAAGAACAGCAGCACCGTGGTGCCGAACACGCCGAAGCGGCCGGGCCCGGAGCTCTCGTCGTCGTCCAGCTTGTCGGGGATCAGCATCCAGACGGCCATCGCCAGGAAAGAGATGCCCAGGATCCAGCGCAGCACATCGGGGCCCAGCACCGTGGTCACCCAGGCGCCGACGGCGCCGGCCAGCGCATGGTTCACCAGCGTGGCGACGAAGATGCCCAGCACGATGGGCCAGGGTTTGCGGAACTTGGCCGCCAGCACGAGCGACAGCAGCTGCGTCTTGTCGCCCATTTCGGCCAGGGCGACGACGGCGGTGGAGATGAAGAAAGCTTCCATGGTGGGGAGGGATCAATCGTTGTAGCCGGATAGGACCAAGACAGCATCGGCCCCACCCCGACTCCGGCATGGGATCGGTGTGCGGCCAATGGTCTCGCCCAATGTCGGCTGACATCGCATGTGCCATGGGTTCCGCCAGGCGGCTCCCAAGTCTGTTGACACATGCTTCCCGGCGCATTGCGCGGCGGGCAGGCTACTCCCCAAAGACGGGCGCCATTTTAAGCGCAAGCGGCTGGCGATCCAGGCATGTCCTTGGGCTCCAACCCTGTCCACCTCGGGGTTTCAATTACGCGTTTTCCCTAGAGAGCCAGGCTCTCTGATGGTTTTTCACGGTTTTTTTTGCGGTTTTCTTGCAACAAGGAGAAAAACGCTTGTACATAGGGCTTTTATATGCCAGAGAATGGCGGATGGAGAGCCATCTCCATGGTATTAGCGGTGAATCGTTAGTTTCGTTTAGGCGCACGTCACGTGGACAAAACCCCATGCCAGATGTCGCATCGCTCGGGACTCCATCGCGTTTTTCAGTGTTATCAGGAGTCCCTGGATGGGCAACAAGCTTTACGTTGGAAACTTGCCGTACTCTGTACGTGACAATGATCTGGAACAGGCCTTTGGTCAATTTGGCGCTGTGACCAGTGCCAAAGTCATGATGGAGCGCGACACCGGCCGCTCCAAGGGCTTCGGTTTCGTGGAAATGGGCAGCGATGACGAAGCCCAGGCCGCGATCAATGGCTTGAACGGCCAGCCCCTGGGCGGCCGCAACCTGGTGGTGAACGAGGCCCGTCCGATGGAAGCCCGTCCTCCCCGCACCGGCGGTGGCGGCTTCGGCGGCCCGCGCGGTGGTGGCGGCGGCTTCGGCGGCCCCCGTGGCGGTGGCTTCGGTGGTGGTGGCGGCGGCTACGGCGGCGGCGGTGGTGGCTACGGCGGCGACCGTGGCGGCTACGGCGGCGGCGGTGGTGGTGGCCGCGACGGCGGTGGCTACAACCGTGGTGGCGGCAGCGACCGCGACAGCGGCTTCCGCAGCCCCTACGGCCATGGTTCGCGTGGCCGTGGCGGCAGCCAGGGCGGCGGCTACGACAACAACGACGACTATTGATGCCTCCTAGCCTTGCCCCTGCGGCGAGGCCCTGTGCATCAGGCCAAAAAGCCCCTTCGCGGGGCTTTTTGCATGTCAGGACCGGGTTTCGTTGTGCCGGTGCTTGCGCGGCCGGTTGGCGACGATGCGGTCGTACAGCGCATCCGGCAGCAGGCGCATGAGCCTGGCCACCACGCCCATCTGCCAGGGAATGACGCGGTGCCGGGCACCGGCCTCGATGGCGGTGAACGCCCGGTCGGCAAAGGCCTCGGCCGGCATCAGGAAGGGCATGCCGTAGCGGTTGCCGCGGGTCAGCGGCGTGTCGACGAAACCCGGGCTGATGGTGACCACGCGCACGCCCGAGGCGCGCAGCTCCACGCGCAGGCTTTCGCAGTAGCTGATGGCCGCCGCCTTGCTGGAACAGTACGCGCCATGCCCCGGCAGGCCCCGCACGCCGGCGACGCTGGCAATGCCCACCAGCCGCCCCGTGCCGCGCGCCTGCATAGGCCGGATGAAGGCGTGGAACGTGGCCGCCATGCCCAGCACGTTGGTCGCATAGGTCTGCGCCATCACGTCCAGGTCCTCGCGCTCGGCCGTGTCTATGCCGTGGCTGATGCCGGCATTGGCGATCACCACGTCCGGCAGGCCCATCTGCGCCAGGCATTGCTCGCTGGCGGCGATGATCTGCGCGGCATCGGCCACATTGGCACTATAGATTTGGTAGCTATCAGCGCTCATGGACTGGGCGCTAGCCCATGATTTGACCATATCCACCCGCCGCGCCACCAGCGCCAGCCGCCAGCCCGCGCGGTGGTAGCGCAGCGCCAGCGCCTGGCCTATGCCGCTGGACGCCCCGGTGATGAAGGCCAGCGGGGCTGGTGGCGTGTGCATGGCGTGCCCTATTTGGCGGGCACGAGCACACCGCGCACGCGGCCCTTGAGCTCGGCCACCTGGGTGATGTTGTTGTAGGTCATGGTGTCGGCCGTGAAGCGGTCCTTGCCGCGCAGCAGCTCCACCGGCTGGTTGGAGCTGACCCGCTCCTCGTTGACCCAGGCGTGCAGGAATTCGCCGCGGAACTCCATCGTGGCCTGGCTGGTTCCGCCCTTGCCCGGCTGGCGCACCACGCGCGCATTGCCGAAGAGCTGCACCTCCGAGCCATCGGCGTTGGTGACGGCCCGGTTGGCCGTGCCCACGGTGATGGCGCCATCGGGCCGGATGGAGCGCATGTGTGCCCGGTCAATCTCGAGCGTCTCGGTGTCCATGAAATGCTGCGCATGGGTGCCGCGGATCTCGCTGCTCAGCCGGCCGCCGGCGTCGAAGTTCTTCACCGAGAAGTCCTTCATGTAGTAGTCCACCTCGTGGCCGGGCTGCATCTCCTGCACCGGCGCGGTCGGGCGCGGCGCATTGCGCACCAGCCACCAGGTGCCGAGCGCCAGCACCCCCATCAGGATGACCGGCAGGTAGATGGACGCGAGGTCCCATACCCGGCGCGCGCTGATGCTGCGGACAGGAAGCTTCATCGCGCGTACCGCTCCAGCAGGTGCGCGTAGGCACCCGACGCGCCCAGCAGCAGGTCGCAGAACTCACGCGCCGCGCCCGCGCCGCCGGGCAGCGTGGTCACGAAGTGGGCGATGGCGCGCACCTCGGCATGGGCGCCCAGCGGTGCGGCCGCCAGCTGGCAGCGGCGCAGCACCGGCAGGTCGGGCCAGTCGTCGCCGATGGCGGCCGCCTGGGTCCAGTCCAGGCCCAGCGTGGTCAGGATCTCCTGCGCGGCGGGCAGCTTGTCCTCGGTGCCGTAGCGCACATGCTCCACGCCGAGCGCGCCGAGGCGGTGGCGCAGCGCGCGCGAATCGCGGCCGGTGATCACCGCCGGGGTGATGCCCGCCTCGCGCAGCAGCTTGATGCCGTGGCCGTCCAGCGTGTTGAAGCGCTTGACGGTCTCGCCCGTTTCGCTGATGTACAGGCCGCCGTCGGTGAGCACGCCGTCCACGTCGAAGAACGCCACTTTCACGCCATGGGCGCGCAGCAGCAGCTCGGGCGGCCATTGCAGGTGGGGGGTCAGCAGGGGAAGGGTTGCCATCGTCATCAGATCACCTTGGCTCGCATCAGGTCGCCGATATGCACCACGCCCACCAGGCGGCCCGCGTCGTCGGTGACGAGCACGCTGGTGATGCGGTGCTGCTCCATCATCGCGGCCGCATCGGCCGCCAGCGCATCGGGCGCGATGCGGCGCGGGCTGGCATGCATGACCTGCCCGGCCGTGGCCTGGCGCAGGTCGGCCCCGGCCTCGATGCGGCGGCGCAGGTCGCCGTCGGTGAATACGCCGAGCAGCACGCCGTCGCCATCGACAATGGCGGCCGCGCCCAGGCCCTTGGCGCTCATCTCGCGCATCAGGTCGCTGAAGCCGGTATCGGACCGCACCAGGGGCAATTCGTCGCCCGAGCGCATCACGTCGGCCACATGGGTCAGCAGGCGCCGCCCCAGCGCGCCGCCGGGGTGCGAGCGCGCGAAATCCTCGGCGCGAAAGCCCCTCGCCTCGAGCAGGGCCACCGCCAGCGCGTCGCCCATGGCCAGTTGGGCCGTGGTGCTGGCCGTGGGGGCGAGGTTCAGCGGGCAGGCTTCCTTGTCCACGCGGGTGTCGAGCACCCAGTCGGCGTGGCGCGCGAGCGACGACTCGGGGCCGCCGGTCATCGCCACCAGCGGCACGCCCAGGCGCTTGAGCACCGGCAGCAGCACGGTGATCTCGCCGCTCTCGCCGCTGTTGGAGATGGCCAGCACCACGTCCTGCCCGGTGACCATGCCCAGGTCGCCATGGCTGGCCTCGCCTGGGTGCACGAAGAAGGCCGGCGTGCCGGTGGATGCCAGCGTGGCCGCGATCTTGCGGCCCACGTGGCCGCTCTTGCCCATGCCCATCACCACCACGCGGCCGCGGGTGCCCAGCACCAGCTGCACCACCTGCACGAAGCGCTCGTCCAGCCGGGCCGCCATGGCGCTGATGGCCTGCGCCTCGATGGCGAAGGTGGCCTGGGCCAGGGCGAGTATCTGCGTGGGGTCGATACGCAGCGGCAAGGGGGGGGAAGCAGTCATGCGGGGATTTTATCGAAGCACCGGCGGCATGCCGATCCACAGGCTATTACTACCAAAACAATAGCTGTTTGCGCTTGTCGTTATTGGGCTGGATGCCATTTTTCCATGAAATTCATGCCGTTGACTATCATGGACGCTTTGCATCCTGCACCACCGCCCATGCAAGCACCCGACGTCACGGAATACCTCCGCCACCATATCCGCACCGTGCCGGACTGGCCCGCCCCGGGCGTGCAGTTCCGCGATATCACGCCGCTGCTGCAGAACCCGCGCGTGTTCCACGTGCTGATCGATGCCTTCGTGCACCGCTACATGGACCGCGACCGCCGCCCGGACGTGGTGGCCGGCCTGGATGCGCGGGGCTTCATCCTGGGCTCGGTCATCGCCTACCAGCTCAAGGTGGGCTTCGTGCCGATCCGCAAGAAAGGCAAGCTGCCCTTCACCACGGTGGAGGAAACCTACGAGCTGGAATACGGCAGCGCCACGGTGGAACTGCATGCCGACGCGGTGCAGCCCGGCGACAAGGTCCTGCTGGTCGACGACCTGATCGCCACCGGCGGCACGATGATGGCTGGCAAGAAGCTACTGGAAAAGCTGGGTGCCCAGGTGACGGAGGGCGCCGCCATCGTCGACCTGCCCGAGCTGGGCGGCTCGCAGCGCCTGCGCGATGCCGGGCTGCCGCTCTTCACCCTGGTCGACTTCGCTGGCCACTGATCCCATCAGGTGGCCGCAATGCGGCGCTTGCGGTCGCCCACGCGCTTGGCCAGCACCGAGCCCACGGCCATGGTCACCGCCAACGCCAGCGACGGCTGGCGGTTGCTCAGCTCGCTGAAACGGATCGCCGGCAGCCCCCAGAGCCGGCAGGCTGACATGGCCTGCACCGTCGCATTGCGCGGCCGGTGCGAAAAGAAGGCGCCTTCGCCCACCACCGAACCCGGCCCGACGATGGCCAGGCGGATGCGCGACTGGTCATCCTCGAAATGCACGCTCAAGGTACCGCTCTCTATGAAGAACAGCGTGCGCTCCTGGCTGCCCTGGGGAAACAGCACCTGCGACGCCGCCAGCACCGTGGGAGACAGGTAGGGCGAGAGCAGCTCCCATTGCGCAAGCGTCAAGGGGTTGCTCATGCCCTCTTCCTCCTGGCAGCGGTGGACGGCCTGGATCAGCCCCCCCAGATCCGACTTGTTCGAATACATGCCCTGTGCTCCCTCAACCGTGGTTCGACGCCGGCGGGCCTCAGAGGACCACGCCAGGCAGCTGGCTCGACAGTCTACACAGCCCGCCGCCCGAAGGCATCTCCAGGCCAACGCCAAATCGCCCTCCTTTTCACATAATGAAAACAAAAGCCGTGCGGCGCTGCTCCATGGACAGATCTGTGGATATCTTGCATGACAAATCCAAGTTATCCACAAATCAGGCCTTCAACCCAAAATTATCCACAAATCAGGTACAAACTGTCCCTGCCCGCAGGAACAGGGTTGGAAGTTATCCACATATTTGATTTTTCTGGAGAATTTTGACTTATCCACAAAAGGCAGCGTCCTCTACTACTATCTACTAATCTATTAAAAGAAATACAAGAGAAACCAGAAGAAGACCAAAACGCAGAGAAATTTTCGTATTGTGAAATATTTTGGATTTTCTTGGTCGACGAATCTGCAGAGCAGCCGTCTTTGGCAAGGTCTCACACGGGCGCTGTGCATAGTTTTCCGCCTGCGACCGTTCTCGATCCCCTGGCCGACGTGAAACCACGCGAAACCCGGCGGCTGGTTCTAGAACGGCACTTCATCCCAGGCCGAAAAAACCAATAAATTTCGCAATATGAAAATGACAACGAAAAAGCCGCCATGGCGTGAACCATGGCGGCTGGGGGTTGGGTACTGCCTGCTGCGTATAAGCGTCGCTAGACGCCCGTGCAGCGCGTTGTAGCGCTAGAAATGGCGTGCGTAGCGCAGTTGGACGAAGTTTTCCCCAGGATTGGGGGACTTGATGCCGGCGTTCGAGAAGTGCTCCAGCCGGACCGACCACTCGTTTTCACGCCGAGGGCCCGAGAAGAAGCCCGCGCCAAGGTGGGTGCCGAAGTTGAAGGCTGTGGAAAAGTCCTTGTCCCGGCTGTGGTAGACACGGTTGGACAGGAAACCGCCAATGCCGGCCTCCACAAACCAGGGAAAACTGCTCCCGCTGTGCAGGCGCAGCGTGGGCGCCAGACCAAGCACCACGATGTTCTTGCGGGAATCGTCGAGCAGGTGCGAATTCCACACCGCCAGGCTCATGTCCCAGTGGGCCGTGATCAGGTGGCTACCCCAGCGGGAGTACCAGGCCATCGGCACCGTGGAACCCACCGTGAGGGAACGGGCGCTTTCTTTGGCGGCGCCCGCCTGCATATAGAGTGTGGGCGCCTGGCGGGAATCAAGGAACTGGGCCTGGGCAGAGCCCAGGAAGCCTGCCGCACCGATGGCCGCTGCAATGGGAAGTAGAGGGCGTGGAAACATGGCCGGTGTTGTAAGTTAGGTTGCACCTATCATACTTCTGGAGCTTGCGCGGCGCTTTTCGCCCCATAAAAAACGCACATGGAAACCATGTGCGCGGGGGCTGTGAATCCAGCAGGGCCTGTGGGCGGCATTCGCTATATTTTATGTAGCAATACTCCCAAGAGGATAAAGGACCTTATCAGGATGCACTTGGCTTGTCATGCGGGCCGTGGTGGCCGCCATGGTGCCGGCCGAACATCTTCAGGCTTTGTGCATCGAAGGTTTTCTGCTGTTCAGGCGTCAGCGTGGCGTAGAAGGCCTTGGTGGCCTGGCCGCGGCGTTCGGCATCGGCCTGGTGCTGGCTGCGCATGGTCTGCATGGCATCGATGCGCTCCGGCGTGGTCATGGCGGCAAACGCCTTGCGGTCCATGGGCGGTGCGGTACGCTGCTGCGGCTTCATGGCTGAGACATAGGTGGTCCAGGAAGCTTCCTGGCTGCCGGAAATCTTCAGCGCCGATTTCAGGCTCTGCCAGTGCTGCTCCATGCGGGCCTGCCGCTCTTCCTTCGAGCCATGGTGCCGGCGGTGCTGCATGCTGCCGTCTGCCGCCGTGGCAGATGCGGATGGCGCTGCACCGGGACTGCTCTCAGGCGCGGTCTGTGCCAGGGCCGGCAAGGCCATGACGGCGAAGATGGCGGAGGCAATGGTGTTGCGTTGCAAAAGCGTCATGAGGACTCCTTTCTTGATAGCGTGCATAGCAGTGTGCGCAGCGCATGTAAGTGAGGGATACCGTCTTGGTATGGGTGTGTAAAGAGTTGGCAACATTTTTGGATCACCCGCCAGCCCGGCCGCCGCAGGCATGCGGGCACAATACACGGCAATCAAATAGTGCAGAGGAATTTCCTACATGTTCAAGAACATGATCATCTACCGCATCGCCGAAGCCTGGCAGCCCGACTGGGAGGCGCTGGAGGCGGCGCTGGCCAAACAGGTGTTCGAGGAATGCGGCGCGACGCAGGAGCAGTCTTCCGGTTGGATGCCCCCGCGCGGCGAAGCCCATGGCGCGATGGTGGAGGTGGTGAACGGCCAATGGATGATGCGTTTCGTGACCGAAAGCAAGATGCTGCCGGCCTCGGTGCTGGCACGCAAGCTCAAGGAACGGGTGGCGCACATCGAAAAGGCCGAAGGCCGCAAGCCGGGCAAGAAGGAAGCGCAGGACCTGAAAGACGAGATCAAGCTCGACCTGCTGCCCATGGCCTTCACCAAGCAGGGCGGCATGTGGGTCTGGATCGATCCGCAGGCGCGGCTGCTGGTGCTCGATACCGGAAGCCAGTCCCGCTCCGACGAAGTGGTGACCGCACTGGTCGAGGCGTCGCCGGGCTTTGCGGTGGCCTTGCTCGATACGCAGACATCGCCGCAGGCGGCGATGGCGCATTGGCTGCATAGCCAGGAGGCTCCCGCCGGCTTTTCGATCGACCGCGAATGCGAACTCAAGAGCGCCGACGAGGCCAAGGCCGTGGTGCGCTATGCGCGCCATCCGCTCGACATCGACGAGATCCGCGCCCATATCGATGCCGGCAAGATGCCGACCAAGCTGGCCATCACCTGGGATGACCGGGTATCGCTGGTGCTGACCGAGGGGCTGCAGCTGAAGAAGGTCGCCTTGCTCGATGTGGCGCTGGAAGGGCAATCCCAGTCGGGGGACGACGCGGGCTTCGATGCCGATGTGGCCATTGCCACCGCGGAATTCAGCCGGCTGATTCCGGACCTGCTGGAGGCGCTGGGCGGCGAGGGCCGCACGGAATTGGGCGTGCCGGCACCCGCGCAGGCGCCCATCGCACAAGCCCCGCAGGCCGCGCCCCTGCCTCGCCCGGCCGCGGGTCGCGGCACCATCACCGGGCCCCGCGAAGCGCCGGCGGACGCCGACCCGGCATCGATGCCGTTCTGACGGCAAACGCTGCCCGCCTCTGCTAGGCGGGCGGCGAAGCCAGATCGTCCAGGATCGGGCAATCGGGCCGGCCATCGCCATGGCAGGCATGCACCAGCTGCTTCAGCGTGCGCTGCATGGCCTGCATAGCGGCGATGCGCTCGCTCAGGTTCTGGATGTGCTGCTGAGCAATCTCCTTGACCGAGGCACTGCTGCGTTGCCGGTCGTTCCAGAGGCTGAGCAGCAGCTGGATCTCCTCGATGGAAAACCCCAGATCCCGGCTGCGGCGAATGAACTGCAGCGTATGCACATCGGCTTCGGTGTACATGCGGTAGCCGTTGTCCGAGCGGTGCACCACCGGCAGCATGTCCAGCGACTCGTAATGACGGGCCATGCGTGCCGAGATACCGGCCAGGGCCGCTGCGCGGCTGATCGATACCGGCCAGCGCACCGGCGCGGACACCGCCTTCTTCTGGTGTTGGGTGCTCTGCGTCATGGCCGGCATCAGCCGATGACCTGGTAGCCTTCGGCTGCAATGGCCGCGGCAACCTTCTCTGGCGGCTGGGTGGACTCCACGGTCACCTGGCCTTGTGCACGGTCGATACGCACCTGGGCGGTTGCGTCGAGCTGCTGCACGGCCTGGGTGACGGCTCGCTCGCAATGGCCACAGGTCATGCCTTGGACATTCAGGGTGTATTGCATGGAAATTCCTTGTCAGCAGATGGTTGGGATGATGCGCATATGGTGGATGTTGACATGATGTCAATGTCAACACCTTCCATCGAACCATAGAAAAAGCCGCTGTTTCACGTGAAACAGCGGCTTGGTCGTGGTCGAGATTACTTCTCTTCTGCTATCGCCTTTTGCACAGCGGGACGGGCGGCGATGCGCTCCAGGTAGTGGTTCAGGTTGGGCAATGTGGAAATATCGATACCGACGACGCGGGTCCAGTTGCAGACGGTGAAGAGGTAGCCATCCGCCAC
The DNA here is from genome assembly GCF_054782535.1 of Comamonas humi. Classification (NCBI taxonomy): domain Bacteria; kingdom Pseudomonadati; phylum Pseudomonadota; class Betaproteobacteria; order Burkholderiales; family Comamonadaceae; genus Comamonas; species Comamonas humi. The sequence goes on from NZ_BAAGSH010000001.1 coordinate 69,338, forward strand.
GGTGAATTGGTCGCCCATCAGGAACTGCTTGCCTTGCAACTGCTGTTCAACGAAACCCAGGCGCTTGAGGATCTGTGCCTTGGCCTGTGCCTTGGCTTCATCGGACGTGCCGGGTTTGAACATCGGTCCGAAGGACTTGTGGATCTCGGTGCCGATGAAGGTCAGCCACTCCTGCAGCTTGTAGCGTTCGAAGGTGCCATTGGCGGGAGCCAGTTTCGAGGCCGGGGCCTGGTCGGCGATGTACTGAACGATGGCTGGGCCTTCGCGCAGGCGATCGCCGTTGTCCAGTTCCAGTACCGGCACGTAGCCTAGCGGGTTGATGGTGTAGAAATCCGTGCCATCCTTGAGCTGGTGGGTCTTGGTGCTGGCCAGTTCCAGCGTATAGGGCAGGCCAGCCTCGGCAAGCGCGATATGCGGAGAAAGAGAGCAGGCACCAGGCGAGAAGTACAGTTTCATGGATGCATTCCGAAAAGTTGGAATATTCATCCTAGCCTTTCTTGATGCACTTTGCTGAAGGGGTGAATAGAGGTTGCTTTGAAAGTGTTTCACGTGAAACAGGTGCGGGAAAACTCCGGTAACCACGAGAAAACCCTTAAACAATTAAAATAGACCCCATTTGGCAGTTTCCGGGCTGGCTGCGGCGGCCGACTGCCTGCATGTCATGGCAATTTCTCTGTAGGGCTCGAGAATATTTGCGTTGTGAGTCCCGCGGCAGACGCGGACCGAGCCCCGAACGAGGCCCTATGAGCCATACACCCTATACCTATCCACAAGAATTCGACGTGATCGTCGTCGGCGGCGGCCATGCAGGCACCGAAGCAGCGCTGGCAGCGGCACGCATGGGCAGCAAGACCCTGCTGCTCACCCACAATATCGAGACCCTGGGGCAGATGAGTTGCAACCCCAGTATTGGCGGCATCGGCAAGGGCCACTTGGTCAAGGAAGTGGATGCGCTGGGTGGTGCCATGGCCCTGGCCACCGACCACGGCGGCATCCAGTTCCGCATCCTCAATAGTTCCAAGGGGCCAGCCGTGCGCGCCACGCGTGCGCAGGCGGATCGCATCCTCTACAAGGCAGCTATCCGCGACATGCTGGAGAACCAGCCCAATCTGTGGTTGTTTCAGCAGGCCGTGGATGACCTGATGGTGGAGGGTGATCGTGTGGTGGGTGCTGTCACCCAGGTGGGAATCCGATTCCGTTCGCGCACTGTGGTGCTGACGGCCGGCACCTTCCTCGACGGCAAGATCCATGTCGGCCTGAACAACTATGCGGCCGGCCGCGCCGGCGATCCGCCGGCCGTGAGCCTGTCGGCGCGCCTGAAGGAGCTGCAGCTGCCGCAGGGACGCCTCAAGACCGGCACGCCGCCGCGCATCGATGGTCGCAGCATCGATTTCAGCCAATGCGAGGAGCAGCCGGGCGACGGCATGCCTGGTGGCGTGAATGAGGGCATTCTGCCGGTATTCAGCTTCATGGGCCATGCTGACATGCACCCGCGCCAGGTGCCCTGCTGGATCACGCATACCAACGAGCGCACGCACGAGATCATCCGCTCCGGGTTCGACCGCAGCCCCATGTTCACCGGCAAGATCGAAGGTGTGGGCCCGCGCTACTGTCCCAGCGTCGAGGACAAGATCAACCGCTTCGCCGACAAGGAAAGCCACCAGATCTTCCTGGAGCCCGAGGGCCTGACAACTAACGAGTACTATCCCAACGGCATCTCGACCAGCCTGCCGTTCGACATCCAGTACGAACTGGTGCGCTCGATGAGGGGGTTGGAGAACGCGCACATCCTGCGGCCGGGCTACGCCATCGAGTACGACTATTTCGATCCCCGCTCGCTGAAGAGCAGCTTCGAGACGCGGCAGATCCAGGGCCTGTACTTTGCCGGCCAGATCAACGGCACCACGGGCTATGAAGAGGCCGCTGCACAAGGCCTGTTCGCAGGCATCAATGCCGCGCTGCAATGCCGTGGCGAAGCCGCCTGGATGCCTCGCCGCGACGAGGCCTACCTGGGCGTGCTGGTGGACGACCTGATCACCAAGGGCGTGACCGAGCCCTACCGCATGTTCACAAGCCGTGCCGAGTTCCGCCTGCAGCTGCGCGAGGACAACGCCGACATGCGCCTGACCGAGGTAGGCCGAAGCATGGGCCTGATCGACGATGCGCGCTGGGAGGCATTCAGCCGCAAGCGCGACGCTGTTTCACGTGAAACAGAGCGTCTCAAGTCCACCTGGGTCAATCCGCGCATCCTTGAGGCCGCGGAGGCCGAGCGCGTGCTCGGCAAGGCCATCGAGCGCGAGTACAACCTGTTCGATCTGCTGCGTCGCCCGAATGTGAGCTACGAATCGCTGATGGGCATGGATGGCGGCAAGTATGCGTCTGCCGAGGTTTCACGTGAAACACTGGGCGATATCGGCCCAGCCGTGCTGGAGCAGGTGGAGATTGCCGCCAAGTATTCTGGCTACATCGACAAGCAGAAGGACGAGGTGGAGCGTGCTGCCCACTTCGAGAACCTGCGCCTACCGCTCGAGCTGGACTACATGCAGGTGACCGCCTTGTCGTTCGAGGTGCGCCAGAAGCTGCAGAAGCACCGGCCCGAGACGCTGGGCCAGGCCTCCCGCATCTCCGGTGTTACACCGGCGGCGATCTCTTTACTGCTGGTGCATCTGAAAAAAGGCGGCTTCAAGGGCTTTGCGCCGCTGTCTGACGCTACAGTGCTGGCATGACCGTATCGCTTGAATCATCGTTGCGCCAGGGGGCTGCGCAACTGGCGCTGCAGCTGGAGGATTCTCAGCTGGAGCAACTCATCGCGTTCATGGATCTGCTGCAGAAATGGAACCGCGTATACAACCTCACGGCGGTGCGCGACCCGCAGGAGATGCTGACGCACCATCTGCTGGACAGCCTCGCGGCCGTGGGGCCGCTGCAGCGCCACCTGCAGGGCCTGGATGTGGCGGAGCCGCGCCTGCTGGATGTGGGCAGCGGCGGTGGCTTGCCTGGGGTGGTCTTTGCCATCTGCCTGCCGCAGCTGGACGTGAGCTGCGTGGATACGGTGGGCAAGAAGGCCGCCTTCATCCAGCAGGTGGCGGCCAGCCTGCGGCTGAAGAACCTGCATGGTATCCAATCACGGGTAGAGCGGCTCGCGCAGTGCTATGACGTGGTAAGCTGCCGCGCATTTGCCGCGCTGCAGGACTTCACCGCCTGGTCACGCCAGACCCTGAAGGATGGCGCCTGGTGGCTGGCGATGAAGGGCAAGCTGCCCAGCGACGAGATCGCGCTGCTGGCGCCGGATGTCGTGGTTGAGCGGGTCGAGCCACTGGCCGTGCCGGGCCTGGATGCCGAGCGCTGCATCGTCTGGATGCGGCCGCGAGCGATCAGCGAATAGAACCGCAGTGCCTGTCACTGCCAAGCAAATGGAAAATCCATGGCAAAAATCTTCTGCATAGCCAATCAAAAGGGCGGGGTGGGCAAGACCACGACGGCCGTCAATCTGGCCGCCGGGCTGGCCCGGGTCAAGCAGCGCGTGCTGCTGGTGGACCTCGATCCCCAAGGCAATGCCACCATGGGTTCCGGTGTGGACAAGCGCGCGCTGACCACCACGGTCTACGACGTGCTGCTGGAGTCGGCCCATATCCGCGATGCGGCCGTGTTTTCCGACAAGTGCAAGTACTGGGTGCTGGGCGCCAACCGAGAGCTGTCGGGCGCCGAGGTGGAACTGGTCGAGCTGGAGCGCCGCGAGAAGCGCCTGCGCGCGGCGCTGGAGCAGGCGAAGGAGGACTTCGACTTCGTGCTCATCGACTGCCCGCCCAGCCTGTCCATGCTCACGCTCAATGGCCTGTGCTCGGCCCACGGGGTGATCGTGCCCATGCAGTGCGAGTACTTCGCGCTCGAGGGGCTGACCGACCTGGTCAACACCATCAAGCAGGTGCATGCCAACCTCAACAAGGACCTGCAGATCATCGGCCTGCTGCGGGTGATGTTCGATCCGCGCATCACGCTGCAGCAGCAGGTCAGCGACCAGCTCAAGGACCATTTCGGCGACAAGGTGTTCGACACCGTGATCCCGCGCAATGTGCGCCTGGCCGAGGCGCCGAGTTACGGGCTGCCGGGCGTTATCTTCGATCCGGCGGCCAAGGGCAGCCAGGCCTTCACCGACTTCGCCAAGGAGATGGTGCGCCGGGTCAAGAAGATGAAATTTGAATGAAATTGACCTCCAGGGCTTGTGCTACCTGCGCTAACAGCTATTGAAAAATGAGTATTCCTGCCACCTCCATCAAGATCCTGCCCGGCTGGCAAAGCAGCGGGCCGGGGCATTGGCAAAGCCTGTGGGAGGCGCAGCATGGCTACCAGCGGGTGGAGCAGCATGACTGGATGCACCCCAAGCGCGGCGACTGGTGCGCGCGGCTCGACGAGGTGGTGGTGGACAGCACCGGCCCGCTGGTGCTGGTGGCCCACAGCCTGGGCTGCATTCTGACGGCCTGGTGGGCCCGGCATTCGCACCACGTGGGCCGGGTGCAGGGGGCCCTGCTGGTGGCCCCTGGCGACGTCGAGCGGCCCGATCTGGCCGCCCAGATCACCGGCTGGGTACCCATCGCCATGCAGCGGCTGCCTTTCCCCTCCATCCTGGTGGGCAGCCAGGACGACCCCTATTGCAGCGCTGGGCGCGCCAAGGCCCTGGCGGACGCCTGGGGCTCGCGCTGGGTGGACCTGGGCGCACGCGGGCATATCAATGCAGAATCGGGCCTGGGCGACTGGCCCGCAGGCCAGGCCTTGCTGGCAGAACTGACGAAAGTGGATTGACGATGGCAACCAAGAAACCCAAAGGCCTCGGTCGCGGATTGGAAGTACTGCTCGGCCCCAAGGTGGAGGCCGCTCCCGCCGCCGCGCCGGTCGACGAGGCCCTGGTGCCGCACCAGCTCGCGCTGAGCGACATGGTGCCCGGCATCTACCAGCCGCGCACGCGCATGGACGAGGGCGCGCTGTACGAGCTGGCCGAGAGCATCAAGGTCCAGGGCATCATGCAGCCCATCCTGGTGCGCAAGCTCCAGGACGGCGCCGATGCCGGCAAGTACGAGATCATCGCCGGCGAGCGGCGCTTCCGTGCGGCGCGGCTGGCCGGCCTGGACCAGGTGCCGGTGCTGGTGCGCGAGGTGCCCGACGAATCCGCCGCCGCGATGGCGCTGATCGAGAACATCCAGCGCGAGGACCTGAACCCGCTCGAAGAGGCCCAGGGCCTGCAGCGCCTGGTCAAGGAGTTCGGCCTGACGCACGAGCAGGCCGCACATGCCGTGGGGCGTTCGCGCTCGGCGGCCTCGAACCTGCTGCGCCTGCTGCAGCTGGCTGAGCCGGTGCAGACCATGCTGATGGCCGGCGACGTGGACATGGGCCATGCGCGCGCGCTGCTGACGCTGGACAAGGCCACGCAGATCACCGCGGCCAACCAGATCGCGGCCCGCAAGATGTCGGTGCGCGAGGCCGAGAACCTAGCCAAGAAGCTGGCCGCCGAATTCAACCTCGCACCGCAGAAGAAGCCGCGCAAGGAAAAGTCCCGCGACATCCGCCAGGTGGAGGAGGAGCTGTCCGACCTGCTGGCCGCGGCCGTCGAGGTGCGGGTGAAGAAGCGCGTCAAGCGCCATGGCCGCATGGAGGACATGGGCGAGCTGGCCATCCATTTCGGCTCGCTGGACGAGCTCAACGGCTTGATTGACCGGCTGCGCGCCAGCGACTGACGAATGCGCCGCCACCATGAAAAAAAGCCCCGTTGCCGGGCAATGCCAGTCAGTTAAGCCAGAAAGCCAATTGATGCAGTAAAAGGGAACGTGTTCAACACGTTC
>NZ_BAAGSH010000002.1:0-426071 GCF_054782535.1 Comamonas humi
ACCAGAGAGGTTCTGTGCTGCGAAGACCGCTATTCTACACACAATTTTGAGCACCACGCAAGTTCTGAGAAAAAATTTGGAAGAAGGCATCCACCCTGCCCGGCAACGGATACCTTGCCGCCTTGGATAATGCCCGTCCTATGGCATTGATTACCTTATTAGATGCGCAGCTGGCCTTTGGCCATGTGGCGCTGCTGGACCATGCAGCGTTCGCGCTGGAGACGCAGGAGCGCGTGGGACTGATTGGCCGCAATGGCGCCGGCAAGTCGTCGCTGCTCAAGATACTGGGCGGACTGGAGAAGCCCGATGACGGCCAGCTGCAGATCCAGGGTGGGTTGCGGGTGGCCTTCGTGGCACAGGAACCGGCGCTCGACCCGGCCCACTCTATATTTGAAGCGGCCTCGGATGGCCTCAGGCACGTCACCGAGCTGCGGGCGCGCTATTTCGCCGCGGCCGAGGGCGAGGACCTGGACGCGCTGCAGTCGCAGATCGAGGCGCACAACGCCTGGAACTGGGAACAGCGCGTGGAAGAGACGCTGCAGCGCCTGCACCTGGATAGCGCCGCCATCGTCGGCACGCTGTCGGGCGGCACCAAGAAGCGCGTGGCGCTGGCCCAGGCCCTGGTGTCGCAACCCGATGTGCTGCTGCTGGACGAGCCGACCAACCACCTGGACCTGGATTCCATCACCTGGCTGGAGGACCTGCTGCTGGACTTCAAGGGCAGCGTGGTCACCATCACCCACGACCGCGCCTTCCTGGACCGCATCGCCACCCGCATCGTCGAGCTGGACCGCGGCAACCTGCGCAGCTACCCCGGCAACTTCGCGCAGTACGTGCTGCAGAAGGAAGAGCAGCTGGCGCAGGAGGCCGTCATCAATGCCAAGGCCGACAAGCTGCTGGCCCAGGAGGAAGTGTGGATCCGCAAGGGCGTGGAGGCCCGCCGCACCCGCAGCCAGAGCCGCGTCGAGCGCCTGAAGACCCTGCGCTCCAACCGCGAGGCCCGGCGCGAGACGCTGGGCAGCGTCAATATGGACATCGCCTCGGGCATGCAGGGCAGCTACCAGGGCAAGATCGTGGCCGAGCTCAAGCATGTCGGCAAGGCCTTTGGCGACCGGACCATCGTGCGCGATTTCAGCGCCACCATCCTGCGCGGCGACAAGGTGGGCCTGATCGGCCCGAACGGCGCGGGCAAGACCACGCTGCTCAAGCTGATCCTGGGCGAGCTGGCGGCCGACAGCGGCAGCATCCGCCAGGGCGCGAACCTGCAGGTGGCGTATTTCGACCAGATGCGCGAGGCGATCGACCTGGATGCGACGCTGGAGGACTTCATCAGCCCCGGCAGCGAGTGGATCGAGATCGGCAACCAGCGCAAGCATGTCAAGAGCTACCTGAACGACTTCCTGTTCTCGCCGGCGCGGGCCCTGTCGCCGGTGCGTTCGCTGTCGGGCGGCGAGCGCAACCGCCTGCTGCTGGCGCGGCTGTTCGCCCGTCCGGCCAACGTGCTGGTGCTGGACGAGCCGACGAACGACCTGGACATCGACACGCTGGACCTGCTCGAAGAGCTGCTGCAAAGCTACGAAGGCACGGTGTTCCTGGTCAGCCACGACCGCAGCTTCCTCGACAACGTGGTCACCAGCATCATCGCCGCCGAGGGCGACGGCGCCTGGCGCGAATATGAAGGCAGCGTGCAGGACTGGCTGACGCAGTCGCGCCGCGCCAAGGAGATCGCCGCGCAGGCCGCACCCAAGCCGGCAGCTGCGCCCGCGCCGGCCGCCGCAGCGGCTGCCGGCAAGCCCGCCGCCGACGGCAAGGCGCTCAAGCGCAAGCTCAGCTACAAGGAGCAGCGCGAGCTGGAACAGCTGCCCGCCACCATCGAGGCGCTGGAGGCCGAGCAGAAAGCCATCCAGGCCGAGCTGGCCGACGGCAGCATCTACACCAAGGATGGCGTGCGCGCCACCCAACTGCATCAGCGCGACGGCGAGATCGAGGAAGCCCTGCTCGAAGCCCTGATGCGCTGGGAAGAGCTGTCGGCCTGATCCAGCCTCCGCCAGTTACTACCAAAACAATAGCCTCCAGCGCTTACCACATAAGCGCTGGAAGCTATTTTTATTGCTATTTCTGCGGCTGCACCACCGGCACGGCCTTGGCACGGCGCTGGCGCAGCCAGCGCCGGCCCAGCGCCAGCGCGGGCAGGCCCAGCAAGGCCAGCAGCACCAGCCACGGCAGCGCGCCCGCCGCCGTCACCACCAGCGCGCGGGCGCTGTCGTTGAAGGTGCGCCACGACTGCGACCAGGTGCGCTGCCAGGGGCTGTAGGTGCCCGACAGCAGCGCCGCCTGCGGCACGAAGCCCATCTGCACGAGCTGCTTGGTGGTTTCGCGCGCCAGTAGGGCGCGCTGGGTCTGGGCCGCGTCAATCTCGGCCTGCACACGCGACAGCGTGTCGCGGATCTCCATCAGGTCGGAAAGCGTGCGCTTAACGCCCTTTTCGCGCAGCAGTTCGCGCAGGCTGTCGCGGTACTCGCTGCGGTTCTTGATCTGCGCCTCGACATCGACCACCTGGGCGGTCTTGTCCTCGGACGTGGTCTGGTGGCTGAGCACCCGTGCCTCGCCGCCCAGCGCAGAGGTAAGCGCCGCAAAGTCGCGCGGGTTGACACGCATGTTCAGGTAGGCGCGGGCCGCGGCATGCGGGGTTTCGCGCTGCAGCGCCGACTCCTCGACCTGGCAGTCGAGTTGCTCGCAGCGCTGGCGCACCGCCTCCCATAGCGCGCTCAGGCTGGCGGCCGGGGTTTCGACCTGCATCTGGTGGCGCACGGCCAGATGGCGCTGGCTCTGCGCGGGCGCGGCTGCGCCCGCCGCCCCGCCGGCGGCGTCCTGGACCTTGGCCAGCGCCAGCTCGGCCACCGGCGCGCGGCGGGCACGCTCCATCGCAGCCAGGGGCGCGGGCGGCGCGGCGGATGCGATGGGCGCGGCAGGCGCAGCGGTCTCGGCACTGCGCCCGCCGTCTTCGGGCGAGCAGGCGGACAGCAATAGCGCCGCCGCCAGGGCCGCAGGCAGGGCACGCCAGCGGATGCGCGGCGAGGTGGAGGACGATGCAGGGCGGTGTGGCATAGAGGGTTGCTCCGGTTGAAGTGATGGCAGCGCATGAACCGCACGACGGCCGCCAACGGGGTCAAACCGTTACACACGCAAACAAAACAGGCACTGCCCCTGTCCAAGCCGCCGTCGAACGATCAAGCCAGCCATCGCAAACGACGATGCCAAAATGAACATTGAAGGGTAAAATTGCTCCAGCATTCGCTGCACAAGAATACTTACCCACCATGAAAAGCTCCGAGCGCAGTTTTGCGCGCCGAATCGACCTGACCTCGCTGCAGCTCTTCGTGGCCGTGTGCGAGCTGGGCAGCATCGGCCGCGCGGCGGAGCGTGAGTTCATCGCGGCCTCGGCCGTGAGCAAGCGCCTGTCCGACCTGGAAACCGCGGTGGACACCGCCCTGCTCTACCGCCACAGCCGCGGCGTGACGCTGACCCCCGCCGGCGAAAGCCTGCTGCACCATGCGCGCAACGTGCTCTTTGGCCTGGAGCGCATGCAAGGCGAGCTGAGCGAATACGCCGACGGCGTGCGCGGCCACGTGCGCGTGCATGCCAACATCTCGGCCATCGTGCAGTTCCTGCCCGAGGACCTGGGCAGCTTTGCCCGCGAGCACGGCCAGGTCAAGATCGACCTGCAGGAGCACCTGAGCGCCGCCGTGATCCAGGCCGTGCAGGAAGGCACGACCGACCTGGGCATCTGCAACCTCGGCGCGCGCGAACCGGGCGAGCTGGAGCTGCAGGCCCGCCCCTACCGCAGCGACCACCTGATGCTGGTCGTGCCGCTGGGCCACCCGCTGGCGTCGCGCGACGCGATCAGCTTCGAGGAAACGCTGGAGTGGGACATCGTGGGCCTGCAGTCGGGCAGCAGCATCAGCCAGGCCATGCGCACGGCCTCGGGCCAGCTGCACCGGCCGCTGCGCCAGCGCATCCAGGTCACCAGCCTCGACGCCATGTGCCGCATGATCGACAACGGCCTGGGCATCGGCCTGGTGCCGGACCGCGCTTTCGCGCTGATGCACGGCGTGGGCAACCTGCGCGGCATCCCGCTGACCGACGGCTGGGCCCACCGCGAGCTGACGCTGATCGCGCGCGACTTCGACACCCTGCCGGTGACCGCGCGCCTGCTGGTCGAGCACCTGTGCCGCCACCACACGGCCGCCGCGGCACCCGCCCCCGCATCCCTGGCCGCCGCCCTCTGAGCGGCGCCGCCCCCCCCTTTGTTAGACGAAAGAGAGACACGATGACCGGACGCACGCTGTACGACAAGATCTGGGACGAACATGTCGTCCACACCGAAGAGGACGGCACCGCCATCCTCTACATCGACCGCCACCTGGTGCACGAAGTGACCAGCCCGCAGGCCTTCGAGGGCCTGCGCATGGCCGGCCGCAAGCTGTGGCGCATCAGCTCGGTCGTGGCCACGGCCGACCACAACACGCCCACCACCGGCTGGGAGCGCGGCTACGACGGCATCGAGGACCCGATCAGCAAGGAACAGATCACCACGCTGAACACCAACATCGGCGAGTTCGGCTCGGCCGCGTTCTTCCCCTTCATGGACAAGGGCCAGGGCATCGTCCACGTGATGGGCCCCGAGCAGGGCGCGACGCTGCCCGGCATGACCGTGGTCTGCGGCGACAGCCACACCTCCACGCACGGCGCCTTCGGCGCGCTGGCGCACGGCATCGGCACCTCCGAGGTCGAGCACGTGATGGCCACGCAGACCCTGCTGGCCAAGAAAGCCAAGAACATGCTGATCAAGGTGGACGGCAAGGTCGCCCCCGGCGTGACGGCCAAGGACATCGTGCTCGCCATCATCGGCAAGATCGGCACCGCCGGCGGCACGGGCTACACCATCGAGTTCGCCGGCTCCGCCATCCGCGACCTGACCGTCGAAGGCCGCATGACGGTGTGCAACATGGCCATCGAGGCCGGTGCGCGCGCCGGCCTGGTGGCCGTGGACGACAAGACCATCGCCTACGTGCAGGGCCGCCCGCTGGCGCCCACCGGCGTGGAATGGGACCAGGCCGTGGCCTACTGGAAGACGCTGCATTCCGACGCCGACGCCAAATTCGACGCCGTGGTCACGCTGCGCGCCGAGGACATCGTGCCCCAGGTCACCTGGGGTACCAGCCCCGAGATGGTGCTGGGCGTGGACGGCGCCGTGCCCGATCCGGACAAGGAAAAGGACCCGAACAAGCGCGGCGCCATCGAGCGCGCGCTGACCTACATGAACCTGGAGCCCGGCAAGCCCATCGACGACATCTTCGTCGACAAGGTCTTCATCGGCTCGTGCACCAACAGCCGCATCGAGGACATGCGCGAGGCCGCCGCCGTGGTCAAGAAGCTGGGCCAGAAGGTGGCCAAGAACATCAAGCTGGCCATGGTCGTGCCCGGCTCGGGCCTGGTCAAGGAGCAGGCCGAGCGTGAAGGCCTGGACCAGATCTTCAAGGCCGCGGGCTTTGAATGGCGCGAGCCCGGCTGCTCGATGTGCCTGGCGATGAACGCCGACCGCCTGGAGCCCGGCGAGCGCTGCGCCTCCACCAGCAACCGCAACTTCGAGGGCCGCCAGGGCGCGGGCGGGCGCACCCACCTGGTCAGCCCCGCGATGGCCGCCGCCGCCGCGATCCACGGCCACTTCGTGGACATCCGCCGCTTCGCCTGACCCCCATTTCCGGAATCACACCATGCAACAGTTCACCATCCACAAGGGTCTCGTGGCGCCGATGGACCGCGAGAACGTCGACACCGACGCCATCATCCCCAAGCAGTTCCTCAAGTCGATCAAGAAGACCGGCTTCGGCCCCAACCTGTTCGACGAATGGCGCTACCTGGACCAGCCGGGCCAGCCCGGCGTGCCCGAGTCCGACCGCAAGCCCAACCCCGACTTCGTGCTCAACCTGCCGCGCTACCAGGGCGCCAGCGTGCTGATCGCGCGCAAGAACTTCGGCTGCGGCTCTAGCCGCGAGCACGCGCCCTGGGCGCTGGACCAGTACGGCTTTCGCGCCGTCATCGCACCGAGCTTTGCCGACATCTTCTTCAACAACTGCTTCAAGAACGGCCTGCTGCCCATCGTGCTGCCCGAGGCCACGGTGGACCTGCTGTTCAACGAGGTCTTCGCCTTCCCCGGCTACGAGCTGACCATCGACCTGGAGCGCCAGGTGATCGTGCGTCCGCAGGGCGAGGAGATCCCGTTCGACGTGATCGCCTTCCGCAAGTACTGCCTGCTCAACGGCTTCGACGACATCGGCCTCACGCTGCGCCAGGCTGACAAGATCCGCGCCTACGAGGCCAACCGCCTGGCCACCAAGCCCTGGCTGGCGCACAGCCTGACCCAGGTCTGATTCAAAAAAGTGAGCTGCTAGCGCTCACTGCAAGCCAGATTCAAATATCTTTCTTTTTTAATCTGGCTTGCAGAAAGCGCCAGCAGCTATCAAATTAGCAAGGAAACATTCATGAAAATCGCAGTTCTGCCCGGCGACGGCATCGGCCCCGAAATCGTTGCGGAAGCCATCAAGGTGCTCGACAAGCTGAACCTCGGCATCGCCATGGACGCCGCGCCCGTCGGCGGCGCCGCCTACGAGGCCGCTGGCCACCCGCTGCCCGAGAGCACGCTGAAGCTGGCCCGCGAATCCGACGCCATCCTGTTCGGCGCCGTGGGCGACTGGAAGTACGACACGCTGGAGCGCGCGCTGCGCCCCGAGCAGGCCATCCTCGGCCTGCGCAAGGCGCTGGGCCTGTTCGCCAACTTCCGCCCCGCCATCTGCTACAAGGAACTGACCCACGCCTCCAGCCTCAAGCCCGAGCTGGTCGCGGGCCTCGACATCCTCATCATCCGCGAGCTGACCGGCGACATCTACTTCGGCCAGCCGCGCGGCCGCCGCAGCGCTCCCGACGGCCACTTCCCCGGCGCCGAGGAAGCCTTCGACACCATGCGCTACTCGCGCCCCGAAATCGAGCGCATCGCCCATGTCGCCTTCCAGGCGGCACAAAAGCGCAGCAAGCGCGTAACCAGCGTGGACAAGGCCAACGTGCTCGAAACCTTCCAGCTGTGGAAGGACGTGGTCACCGAGGTGGGCAAGCAATACCCCGACGTGGCGCTGGACCATATGTATGTGGACAACGCCGCCATGCAACTGGTCAAGGAACCCAAGCGCTTCGACGTGGTCGTCACCGGCAACATGTTCGGCGACATCCTCTCCGACGAGGCCTCCATGCTCACCGGCTCCATCGGCATGCTGCCGTCCGCCAGCCTGAACGACAAGAAGCAAGGCCTGTACGAGCCCAGCCACGGCTCGGCGCCCGACATCGCCGGCAAGGGCATCGCCAACCCGCTGGCCACCATCCTCTCGGCCGCGATGATGCTGCGCTTCAGCCTGAACCAGGAAGCCGCCGCCCAGCGCATCGAAGCCGCCGTGCAGAAGGTGCTGGCTCAAGGGTTGCGCACCGCCGACATCTACAGCGAAGGCACGACCAAGGTCTCCACCGTGGAGATGGGCGACGCCGTCGTCGCCGCGCTGTAAGCCACGCGGCCTCCCCGGCGGCCGCGCGTCGCCGGGGAGACCTGGTTGGTATTGCCAATTTCGTCGAATCGACGAAATAAACCAATCAAAAACGTCGATTCAGCCATTTTAAACGCTGTTTTTCGATCAATTCGTTGTTTTTCTGGCCATTGCCTGTGCGGTTTTTCGTCACAGCGTCGCCGATTGCCACTACAATGGCCCGCATGATGTCCGCGCCCCGCACGCTCTCCTTATCGACCGCGATGCCCGCTATTGAAGCCGGCCTGGCGGCGCGCGCCATCACCACCAAAATTACGACGATTACCGGCTGACCAGCCTGGTTCGTCGCGCCCTTGATCCGGCCAGACGAGCCGGGCAAAGCAGTCACCACAAGCACTGTTTTTCAAACTGAAAGGGCATTTCACATGAGCAAGCAATTGGTAGGCCTGGTCGGCTGGCGCGGCATGGTCGGCTCCGTCCTGATGGACCGCATGCAGGCCGAAGGCGACTTCGAGCTGATCGAGCCGGTGTTCTTCTCCACCTCCAACGCCGGCGGCAAGGCCCCGGCCATGGCCAAGACCCACACCCAGCTCAAGGACGCGAACGACATCGCCGAACTGGCCAAGTGCGACATCATCATCACCTGCCAGGGCGGCGACTACACCAAGGAAGTCTTCCCCCAGATCCGCGCCGCCGGCTGGAACGGCCACTGGATCGACGCCGCCTCGTCGCTGCGCATGGAAGGCGATGCCGTCATCGTGCTCGACCCCGTCAATGACGGCCTCATCCAGCAAAAGCTCGCCGCGGGCGGCAAGAACTGGATCGGCGGCAACTGCACCAACTCCATCCTGTTGATGGGCCTGGGCGGCCTGTTCAAGGCCGGCCTGGTCGAGTGGGTCTCGTCGATGACCTACCAGGCAGCCTCGGGCGGCGGCGCCAACCACATGCGCGAACTGCTCAAGGGCATGGGCGTGGTGCACGCCGCCGTGGCCGACGAGCTGGCCACGCCCGCTTCCGCCATCCTCGAGATCGACCGCAAGGTGGCCGCCACCATCCGCGAAGACGTGCCCACCGAATTCTTCGGTGCCCCGCTGGCCGGCGGCCTGATCCCCTGGATCGACGCCCAGCTGGACAACGGCCAATCCAAGGAAGAATGGAAGGGCCAGGCCGAGGTCAACAAGATCCTGGGCACCGAGGCCACCATCCCCGTCGATGGCCTGTGCGTGCGCATCGGCGCCATGCGCTGCCACTCGCTGGCACTGACGCTCAAGCTCAAGAAGGACCTGCCCCTGGCCGAGATCGAAGCCCTGATCCAGAGCGGCAACCCCTGGGTCAAGTTCGTCGCCAACGAGCGCGCGCTGACCGTCAAGGAACTGACCCCCGCCGCCGTGACCGGTGGCCTCGAAGTGGCCGTGGGCCGCGTGCGCAAGCTCAACATGGGCCCCGAGTACGTGTCCGCCTTCGTCATCGGCGACCAGCTGCTGTGGGGCGCCGCCGAGCCGCTGCGCCGCATGCTGCGCATCCTGCTGGCCGCCTGATGCACCCCTGATGCCGGCGCCTTCGGGCACCGGCCACGCCAAGCACCCACGGGTTCGCCCCTGGGTGCTTTTTCATGGGCCGCATTGCCTAGTTGTCATTTCGCAACAATTTGTACAAAGGCATTTTCATAGCAGCCCCGATCCGCGCCGCCGATAGAGGGCTCGGCTTGTCACTGCCATGCATTGCTGATAATGTGCCCGGATCAAAAATTACTTGGTTAGAGGGACGGGTTTCGTGATGACTACAAGAACAACCCCAGCTGCTTCCGCATTCATCCAAATTCCCAAAAGCACCATGCACCGTTGGAAACTCACGGCGTTGGCGGCAGCCACCACGGCTGCGCTTGGCTTGTATTCGTTGGAAGCGTCGGCGCTGACGCTGGGCAAGATCACCGTCAAATCCGCGCTCGGCGAGCCGCTGCGCGCCGAGATCGATGTGCTCGACATCTCGCCGGGCGAAGCCGATTCGCTGCAGGTCAAGCCCGCGGCCGCCAATGTGTTCCGCGCCCAGGGCATGGAGCACACCAGCACCGCCGGCAGCGTGCAGATGCGCCTGCAGCGGCGCGCCAACGGCGCCGCCGCCATCGTGCTCAGCACCAGCCAGCCGGTGAACGAGCCCTTTGTCGACCTGGTCATCGACGCCAACTGGAGTGCCGGCCAGGTGGTGCGCAGCTACACCATGCTGCTGGACCCGCCCAGCCCCCGCAAGGCCGCCCCCGCCGCCAGTACCGCACCGCAGATCGCCGACAGCGCCCCCGCAGCGCCCGTGCGCCGGGCACCCGAGCGCGTGCAGGCCGAGCCCCAGGCCATGCCAGCCCCCGCAGCGCCGCGCCCGCAGCGTGCCGCGCCGGAGCGCGCCCCTGCCGATACCGCAGGCGCCAGCCGTGCCGATGCCGTGCGCGTGCAGCGCGGCGATACCGCCGGCCGCATCGCGGCCCTGCACAGGCCGGCCGGCGTGTCGCTCGACCAGATGCTGATCGCCGTGATGCAGGCCAACCCTGGGGCCTTCGGCAGCGGCAACGTCAACCGCCTGAAGGCCGGCGCCGTGCTGCGCATGCCCAGCGCCGCCGAGGCCCAGGCCATCTCGCCGCAGCAGGCCCGCCAGATGGTGGCCGCGCAAAGCCGCGACTTCAACGAATACCGCCGCCAGCTCGCCAGCAAGGCCGCCACCACGCAGACCGATGCCGATGCCCGCTCGGCCAGCGGCAAGGTGCAGGCCACCGTGGACGACAAGAAGGCCCCGGCCGGCAAGCCCGACCAACTCACGCTGTCCAAGGGCGCCATCCAGGACTCGGACAAGAAGACCGCCGAGGCCCGCGTCGCCCAGGCCGAGACCTCCAATGCCGCCGCCAGCCGCACCTCCGAGCTGGACCGCAACATCGCCGAGCTGAACAAGCTCAAGGCAGCGGCCGGTGCAGCAACGGCTTCCGGAACAGCAGCTCCCGGAGCGGCGGCTCCCGTCGCCGAAGCCGCCAAGCCAGGGGCCGCCGCGCCTGCAGCCGCCGGCACACCTGCTCCTGCCGCAACCCCGGCTGCCGTGGCCCCCACCGCCGCCGCGCCGGCCCCCGAGGCGCCTGCCGCTGCCCCTGCCCCGGCCGAAGCGCCCGCAGCAGCCCCGGCTCCCGCCTCCCAACCCAAGCCGCCCGCTCCAGCGCCGGCACCGGTGGCCGAGCCCAGCTTTATCGATGGCCTGCTCGAGAACCCGCTGCTGCTGCCCGCCGGCGGCGGCCTGGCCGCGCTGCTGCTGGGCCTGCTTGGCTTCCGCGCCTACCAGCGCCGCAAGGCCAACGCCACGCCGCTGGGCGGCGGCGAGGACTCGCGCCTGGACAGCAGCCTGGCGCAGGACTCCTTCTTCGGCGCCAGCGGCGGCGAGCACATCGACACCTCGGTCAGCCAGATGACCACCGGCAACTCGTCGATGGCCTACACGCCCAGCCAACTGGATACCGGCGATGTCGACCCGGTGGCCGAGGCCGATGTGTATCTGGCCTATGGCCGCGACCTGCAGGCCGAGGAAATCCTCAAGGAAGCGCTGCGCCACACCCCCGCGCGCACCGCCCTGCACGCCAAGCTGGCCGAGATCTATGCCAAGCGCAAGAACCGGCTCGCGCTCGAGGCCATCGCCAAGGAGGCCCGCACGCTGACCCAGGCCAGCGGCCCGGACTGGCTGCGCATCTCCGCGCTGGGCCTGGAGCTGGACCCCGGCAACGACATCTACCGCAGCGCCGCGGCCACCGTGCCGCCGGCCGGCCTGGCGGCGGCCGCAGCCCTGGGCGCCGCCGCTGCTGCCGCGCCGCTGGGCTTCGAGCCTACCCGCCCCAGCCCGGATGCCGATGCCCCGCCGCCGTCCGGCGACTTCGGCGCCAGCTCGGGCCTGGACTTCGAGATCAGCAGCCAGCACACCGATGCATCGGCTCCCGGCGCGGAGCCGGCCGAGCCGCCGCCGTCCATGGCCGACTTCGAGCGCCAGCTGGCCGAGGCCCTGAACCTGCCGGCTGCAGCTCCGGCCGAGCCTGTGCAGACGGCTCCCACGCCGCCGACCACGCTGGATTTCCAGCTTAGCGGCTTCGACGTGTCGAGCACCACCGCGCAGATGCCCCTGGCCTCGAATGAGGCCAACTCCAAGAGCATGGACTTCGACCTGAGCGGCCTGTCGCTGGACCTGCCCGGCAACGACCTGCTGCACACCCAGCCCGCCGAGCTGACGGAGAACGGCGAGCTGCGCATGGACGACAGCGACCCGCACGCCACCAAGCTGGCGCTGGCGCAGGAGTTCCTGGCCATCGGCGACGGCGAAGGCGCCCGCTCGCTGGCGCAGGAAGTGCTGGCCGAATCCACCAGCGCCACGGTCAAGGCCGCCGCGCAGAAGCTGCTGGCGGAGATCCGCTAGACCCACGGCCCGGGCTGCGCAGGTCATGGCCGCGTCACGGAGAAGTGCCTTCCGCGCGGTATGATGGCCGGATGCGCGTAGCACTGGGGATTTCCTACAACGGGCAGGCGTACCAGGGCTGGCAGAGCCAGCCTTCCGGCAACACCGTCCAAGACCAACTCGAAGCGGCCCTGGGCCGCTTCGCCACTTGTGCCATTTCCACCGTCTGCGCCGGGCGCACCGATGCCGGCGTGCACGGGCTGATGCAGGTGGCGCACTTCGACACCGAACTGCAGCGCGCCGAAAGCTCCTGGGTGCGCGGCACCAACACCTTCTTGCCGCCGGGCATCGCCGTGCAATGGGCACGCGAAGTGCCCGAGGCCTTCCACTCGCGTGCTTGCGCCGTCTCGCGCCGCTATGCCTACGTGCTGCTGCAGTCACCGGTGCGCCCCAGCATCGAGGCCGGGCGCGTGGGCTGGGTGTTCCAGCCACTCGACCTGCAAGCCATGCAGTCGGCCGCCGCGATGCTGCTGGGCGAGCACGACTTCAGCTCGTTCCGCGCTGCCGGCTGCCAGGCCAAGACGCCGGTCAAGACACTGCACCGCATAGCCATCAGCCACGGCACGCCGCGCGAAAGCCCGGCGCGCGATACGGTGCCTTCGTGCTACTGGCGCTTCGAGTTCGAGGGCAATGCCTTCCTGCACCATATGATCCGCAACATCATGGGCTGCCTCATCATGATCGGCCAGGGCGTCAAGCCCGTGGCCTGGATGCAGCAGGTGCTGGACGCCCGCAGCCGCGAGACGGCCGCGCCCACCTTCTCGCCCGACGGGCTGTACTTCCTCGGCCCGCAGTACGATGCCAGCTGGGGCCTGCCCACGCAGGCGGTTTCCTTCGACTGGCTGGCCGGATCACCATGACCTACCGCACCCGAATCAAGATCTGCGGGCTGACCCGCGAGCAGGACGTGGACGCCGCCGTGCAGGCCGGCGCCGATGCCATCGGCTTCGTGATGTACGCCAAGAGCCCGCGCGCCGTCACGCCCGAGCGCGCCGCCGGGCTGGCCCGGCGCCTGCCGGCGTTCGTCACGCCGGTGCTGCTGTTCGTCAATGAAGATCCTGCAAAAGTAATAGCTGCTTGCGCAAGCGTATCGGGCTCTATCGTGCAATTTCATGGTGATGAAACACCCGAGGACTGCCTGGCCGCCACCGGCCAGGGGCAACGGCCCTTCCTGCGGGCGGCGCGCATACCCCTCGGGGACGGCGCGGCGCAGTTCGACCTCGTAGAATATGCCCATCGTTATTCTCGCGCCCAGGCCATCCTGCTCGACGCCCACGTCGACGGCTATGGCGGCGGCGGCAAGGCATTCAATTGGTCACTTCTGCCAACAAGCGTCAGCTCTCACCTCGTTTTGTCTGGTGGACTCACGCCTGCAAACGTGACCGATGGCATCTTGCAGGTGCAGCCGCGGGCGCTTTCGCTCGCGGTTGACGTCAGCTCCGGCGTCGAGATGAACGGCCCCGACGGGCAGCCCGTCAAGGGCATCAAGGACGCCGACAAGATCCACCGCTTCGTGGCCGCCGTGCGCGCGGCCGACGAGCAACTTGCCAAGAAATGATTTCGCATGTTTGACTACCAGCAACCCGATGCCGGCGGCCACTTCGGCCCCTATGGCGGCAGCTTCGCCAGCGAGACGCTGACCCACGCGCTCACCGAGCTGCGCGAGGCCTATGCGCGCTACCAGAACGACCCGGACTTCCTCGCCGAATTCCGCTACGAACTGGCGCACTATGTGGGTCGGCCCTCGCCGGTCTACCACGCGGCGCGCATGTCGCGCGAGATGGGCGGCGCCCAGATCTACCTCAAGCGCGAGGACCTGAACCACACCGGCGCGCACAAGATCAACAACGTGATCGGCCAGGCCATGCTCGCCAAGCGCATGGGCAAGCCGCGCATCATCGCCGAGACCGGCGCCGGCCAGCACGGCGTGGCCACGGCCACCATCTGCGCCCGCTACGGGCTGGAATGCGTGGTCTACATGGGCAGCGAGGACATCAAGCGCCAGAGCCCCAACGTCTACCGCATGAAGCTGCTGGGCGCCACCGTGGTGCCCGTTGACTCCGGCAGCCGCACGCTCAAGGACGCGCTGAACGAGGCCATGCGCGACTGGGTGGCCAACGTGGACAACACCTTCTACATCATCGGCACCGTGGCCGGCCCGCACCCCTACCCGATGATGGTGCGCGACTTCCAGAGCGTGATTGGCAATGAATGCCTCACGCAGATGCCCGAGCTGCTGAAGGCCCAGCACGCCGCCGCAGAGCAACCCGACGCGGTGCTCGCCTGCGTGGGCGGCGGCAGCAATGCCATGGGCATCTTCCACCCCTATATTCCCTACGAGAACACGCAGCTGATCGGCGTCGAGGCCGCCGGTGAAGGCCTGGACAGCGGCAAGCACTCGGCCAGCCTGCAGCGCGGCTCGTCGGGCGTGCTGCACGGCAACCGCACCTTCATCCTGCAGGACGAGAACGGCCAGATCACCGAGACCCACAGCATCAGCGCGGGCCTGGACTACCCCGGCGTCGGCCCCGAGCACGCCTGGCTGCAGGAGATCGGCCGCGCGCAGTACGTGGGCATCACCGATTCGGAAGCGCTCGAGGCCTTCCACTACCTGTGCCGGGCCGAGGGCATCATCCCCGCGCTCGAATCCAGCCATGCCGTGGCCTATGCGATGAAGCTGGCCAAGACCATGCGCGCCGACCAGTCCATCCTCGTGTGCCTGTCGGGCCGCGGCGACAAGGACATCGGCACCGTGGCCGACCTCTCCGGCGTCGATTTCTACACCCAGCCCTCCGCCCGTGGCGTGACCGTGAAGGGGGCGCAATCCAAATGAGCCGCATCCAAGCTACCTTCGAGCAACTGCAGCAATCCGGCCGCAAGGCGCTGATTCCCTATGTCACGGCCGGCTTTCCGTTCGCCGACATCACGCCGTCGCTGATGCACGGCATGGTCGAGGCCGGCGCCGACGTGATCGAGCTGGGCGTGCCCTTCTCCGACCCGATGGCCGACGGCATCGTCATCCAGCGCGCCGGCGAAAAGGCGCTGTCGCTGGGCATAGGCATGAAGCAGGTGCTCGGCCATGTGCGCGAGTTCCGCAAGAAGAACGAGCACACGCCCGTGGTGCTGATGGGCTATGCCAACCCGGTGGAGCGCTACGACCAGCTGCACGGCGCGGGCGCCTTCGTGCGCGATGCGGCCGAGGCCGGCGTGGACGGCGTGCTGGTGGTCGACTACCCGCCCGAGGAATGCGAGCAGTTCGCCGCCGACCTGCGCGCCCACGGCATGGACCTGATCTTCCTGCTGGCCCCCACGTCCACGCCGCTGCGCATGCAGCAGGTGGCGCGCATCGCCAGCGGCTACGTGTACTACGTCTCGCTCAAGGGCGTGACCGGCGCGGGCACGCTCGACACCGCCGCCGTCGAAGAGATGCTGCCCCGCATCCGCGAGCACGTGAAGATCCCCGTCGGCGTGGGCTTCGGCATCCGCGACGCGCAGACCGCCCAGGCCATCGGCCGCGTGGCCGATGCCGTCGTCATCGGCAGCCGTATCATCCAGCTCATCGAAAACCAGCCGCACGAGAAGGTGGTGCCGGTCACGGCCGACTTCCTGCGCGGCATCCGCAAGGCGCTTGACGCATAATGCGAGCCCGCGCGGCGCCGATCGCACTGATCGCGCCGCGCGGTACCCGTAAAGGAAAACCACCACCATGTCCTGGCTCGAAAAACTCCTGCCCGCCAAGATCCAGCCCACCGATCCCGCGGAACGCCGCCAGATCCCCGAAGGCCTGTGGATCAAGTGCCCCAGCTGCGAATCGGTGCTGTACAAGACCGACCTGGAACACAACCTGAGCGTCTGCCCCAAGTGCGGCCACCACCACCGCGTGTCGGCGCGCATGCGCCTGGACCAGTTCCTCGACGCCGAAGGCCGCTACGAGATCGGCCAGGAAGTGCTGCCGGTCGACGCGCTCAAGTTCAAGGACAGCCGCAAGTACCCCGAGCGCCTGAAAGAGGCGCTGGAGAACACCGGCGAGACCGATGCGCTGGTCGTCATGGGCGGCGCGGTCAAGAGCGTCAACCTCGTGGCCGCCTGCTTCGAGTTCGAATTCATGGGCGGATCGATGGGCTCGGTGGTCGGCGAGCGCTTCGTGCGCGGCGTCGAGACCGCCATCGAGCAGAAGGTGCCCTTCATCTGCTTCACCGCCACCGGCGGCGCGCGGATGCAAGAGGGCCTGCTGTCGCTGATGCAGATGGCCAAGACCAATGCCGCGCTCACGCGCCTGGCCAAGAAGGGCCTGCCCTACATCAGCGTGCTGACCGACCCGACCATGGGCGGCGTCTCGGCCGGCTTCGCCTTCGTGGGCGACGTGGTGATCGCCGAGCCCAAGGCGCTGATCGGCTTTGCCGGCCCGCGCGTGATCGAGAACACCGTGCGCGTCAAGCTGCCCGAGGGCTTCCAGCGCGCCGAGTTCCTGCAGGAGAAAGGCGCCGTGGACTTCATCTGCGACCGCCGCGAACTGCGCGACACCGTGGCCAACTGCCTGGCCATGCTGCAGCGCCTGCCGGCGGACGCGGTGGCCTGAGCCCAAGCCCGCACTGCCCCATGAAAAAACCGCCTCCGGGCGGTTTTTTCATTGTTGATAGCTGCTCGCGCTTTACCAGCAAGCGCTGCAGCCATTTTTGGCCTTTAACCTACCAGCACCTTCGCCTGCAGCGAGCCGAGCACGATCATCGCCACCTGCAGCAGCACCAGCACCACCAGCGGCGACAGGTCCACGCCGCCCACCAGCGGCAGCACGCGGCGCACCGGGCGCAGCAGCGGCTCGGCCAGGCGGCCAACCACCGCGGAGAGGGGTGAGCGCGTCTGCACCCACGACAGCACGGCATAGACGATCAGCAGGCCCGTGAGGCCCGACACCGCCACGCGCGCCAGGCCAAACAAGGCCAGCCACGGCACCACGGCCAGGCCGGCGCCCGCGCCGAGCAGCAGCCACAGCACCAGGTACTGCGCCAGCTGCAGCAGCAGCGCGGCCACGATGCAGGACAGATCCCAGCGCCCGGCCGAGGGCACGATCTTGCGCAGCGGCAGCACCAGCCAGTCGCTGAGCGCGAACACGAAGCGGCCCACGGGGTTGTCGAAGGGCACGCGCTGCAGTTGCATGTACAGGCGCAGCAGGCAGGCGCCGGCGAACAGGCCGGCGGCCACGTCGAGGAGCAGGGAAATGATCTGGAATAGCATGGAGAACTGTCAAAAACTCCGTGCGATGATAGCGGGCGCCATTGCCTGAAAACCGATCATGACCCAGCCGCTGACCCTGACATCGCTTCCGCTGTTCCCGCTGGGCACGGTGCTGTTTCCGGGCGGGCTGCTGCCGCTGCGCGTGTTCGAGGTGCGCTACCTGGACATGGTGCGCAAGTGCCAGCACGCCGGCGCGCCCTTCGGCGTGGTCGGGCTCACCGAGGGTCACGAGGTACGCCAGGCCGGCGCGCCCGAGGAGCGCTTCCACGACGTGGGCACGCTGGCCGTGATCGAGCAGCTCGACTCCCCCCAGCCCGGCCTGATCGCGCTGCGCTGCCGCGGCGTGGAGCGCTTTCGCATCCTCGATCGCCACCGCCTGCCGCACGGCCTGTGGGTGGCCGACGTGGAGCAGCTGCCCGCCGATGCCCAGGTAGCGGTGCCGCCCGACCTGGCGCCGGTGGCCGCCGCGCTGGCCCGCGTGCAGGCCTCGCTGCGCGAGCGCGAGGCCGAGGCCGGCCACGCGCTGCCGCCGCCCGCCGAGGCGCGCGACGACTGCGGCTGGGTGGCCAACCGCTGGTGCGAGCTGCTGCCCGCGCCGGTCGAGTTCAAGCAGCGCATGATGGCGCTGGACAACCCGCTGCTGCGCCTGGAGCTGGTCGGCGACGTGCTGGCGCGCTCGGGCATCGTGCCCTGACATCAAAAAACATAGCTTCTAGCGCTCACTCCAAGCCATTCTTCAATAGTTTTCTATTTGAAAACCAGGAATAGCAAGCGCCAACAGCTCCTTTTTTTGCATTGCCATCCCAGTGCGCTCCAGCTCGTAAAAAAACTAAAATCATGGGTTTTGGCCTTTGGCAGCACCTAGAGATGTGCCGGGCCTGTTTTCTACGCACACCAGCCCCGCAGGCTGCGCCATCCATGTCCGACAACCAGAACACCGCCGCAGCCCCGGCAGCCGCACCCCAAGACGAGAACCAGCTGATCGCCGAGCGCCGCGAAAAGCTCAAGGCCCTGCGCGAAGCCCAGGCCCAGGGCAAGGGCGTGGCCTTCCCGAACGACTTCAAGCCCGCGCACCGCGCCGCCGCGCTGCAGCAGGCCCACGCCGAGGCCTCGGCCGAGGCGCTGGAAGCCGAGCCCGTCGCCGTCAGCGTGGCCGGCCGCATGATGCTCAAGCGCGTGATGGGCAAAGCCAGCTTCGCCACCGTGCAGGACGCCACCGCCCGCATCCAGCTCTACGTGACGCGCGACGCCATCGGCGAGGAAGCCTACGCCGACTTCAAGAAGTGGGACCTGGGCGACATCATCGGCGCCGAAGGCACGCTGATGAAGACCAAGACCGGCGAGCTGTCGGTCAAGGTGACGCAGCTGCGCATGCTCACCAAGAGCCTGCGCCCCATGCCCGACAAGTTCCACGGCATGGCCGACCTCGAGCAGAAGGTGCGCCAGCGCTATGTGGACCTGATGACCGACGAGCAGGCGCGCCAGCGCTTCGTCGCGCGCAGCAAGGCCGTGTCGGGCATCCGCGAATTCATGGTGGACAACGGCTTCCTCGAGGTCGAGACGCCCATGCTGCACCCCATTCCCGGCGGCGCCAACGCCAAGCCCTTCGTCACCCACCACAACGCGCTGGACCAGGAGATGTACCTGCGCATCGCGCCCGAGCTGTACCTCAAGCGCCTGGTGGTCGGCGGCTTCGAGCGCGTGTTCGAGATCAACCGCAACTTCCGCAACGAAGGCATCTCGGTGCGCCACAACCCCGAGTTCACCATGATGGAGTTCTACGCGGCCTACTGGAACTACCGCGACCTGATGGACTACACCGAGGCCCTGATCCGCGACGCCGCGCAGAAGGCCGTGGGCACGCTGCAGCTCAGCTACGGCGGCAAGCCGGTGGACCTGGCCCAGGCCTTCGAGCGCCTGACCATCCGCGAAGCCATCGTCAAGCACACCGAGGCCGGCGACAACGTGGACAATCGCGACTGGCTGACCAACGCGCTGAAGAAGCTGGGCATGAGCGAGGACAAGGACCGCTTGTCCACCCGCACGCTGGCCAGCCTGCAGGTGCTGTACTTCGAGGAAGTGGTCGAGGAAAAGCTCTGGAACCCCACCTTCATCATGGAGCACCCGACCGAGATCTCGCCGCTGGCCCGCGCCAACGACGAGCGCCCCGAGGTCACCGAGCGCTTCGAGCTGTACATCACCGGCCGCGAGTTCGGCAACGGCTTCTCGGAGCTGAACGACGCCGAGGACCAGGCCGCGCGCTTCAACGCCCAGGTGGCCGCCAAGGACAGTGGCGACGACGAGGCCATGTTCTTCGACCACGACTTCGTGCGCGCGCTGGAATACGGCATGCCTCCCACCGGCGGCTGCGGCATCGGCATCGACCGCCTGATGATGCTGCTGACCGACAGCGCCAGCATCCGCGACGTGATCCTGTTCCCCGCGCTGCGCCGCGAGCAGTGATCCCCTCCCCGGGTTGACATGCCTGAGCCCGCCAGCCCGCTCGGCCCTGCGCAGATCGCGCTGATCGCCCGGGGCGTCTCCACCATCGTCGCCTCGCGCGATGCCAGCCACCGGCCCAGCCTGATGCGCGCCGTGGGCTCGGCCATCAACCCCGCGGGCGACGAGATCACCGCCTACCTGGGCCGCACGGCGGCCGCGCAGGTGCTGGACGACCTGGCCGCCACCGGCCGCGTCGCCGTGGTGTTCAGCCAGCCCAGCACCAACCTGGCGCTGCAGGTCAAGGCCGGCCGCGTGCGGCTGCGCCCGGCCGAAGCCGGCGACACGCCGGTGCTACAGCGCTACCTGCAGAGCATGGAGCGCGAGCTGGGCCAGCTCGGCTTCGGCCCGCAGCAAGTTCGCACCTTTCTGGCCTACCGGCTCGACGACCTGGTGGCCGTGCAGTTCGCGCCCGAGCAGGCCTTCGACCAGACCCCGGGCCGCGCCGCCGGCAGCGCCCTGTGCGGCACCCAGCCATGAGCCCGCTCACGCTCGACGACATCCGCCCCTGCCTGGAGGGCACCATCCCCGCGCAGATCGCCACCTGCGCGGCCGACGGCACGCCCAACGTGGCCTACCTGTCGCAGGTCTACTACGTCGATCCGGGGCACGTGGCGCTGTCGTTCCAGTTCTTCAACAAGACGCGGCAGAACATCCTGGCCAACCCCGAGGCCCAGCTGCTGCTGCTCGACCCGCAGACCTTCGCCTTCCGCCGGCTGCACATCCGCTACCTGCACACACAGACTGAAGGGCCGGTATTCGAGAGCATGCGCGCGCAGCTCGCCGGCATCGCCTCGCACACCGGCATGGCCGAGGTGTTCGAACTCAAGGGCGCCGACATCTACGCCGTGCAGGCCATCGAGCCGGTGGCCGGCGACACATTGCCGCCGCCTGCACCGCGGCGCGGCCTGCTGGGCGCGGCCCGGCGCGGCGGCGAGCAGCTGGCGCAGTGCCGCTCGCTCGACGAAGCCCTGGCCGCGGTGGTGCGCACGCTCGCGCAAGACCTGGCCATCGAGCATGCGCTGGTGCTGCTGCTCGACGCCGCCCAGCAGCGCCTGTACACCGTCGCCAGCCACGGCTATGCGCGCTCGGGCGTGGGCTCGGAGATCGCGCTGGGCCAGGGCGTGATCGGCATGGCCGCGCAGGCGCGCACGCCGGTGCGCATCAGCCACTTCACCACGGCCAGCCTCTACAGCCACACCGTGCGCCAGGCGCTGGCCGACAGCGGCGGCCTGCCCGCGGGCACCGACATCCCCTACCCCGGCCTGCCCCAGCCGCAGAGCCAGATGGCCGTGCCGCTGCTGGCCGCAGGCCGGCTGCTGGGCGTGGTCTTCGTCGAAAGCGCGCAGGAGTCGCGCTTCGGCTTCGAGGATGAGGACGTGCTGGTCTCGCTGGCCACACACCTGGCCACCACCATCGCGCTGCTGCAGCTCGGCGCCGACGCCGCCGGCGGCCCGGCCAGCGCCGCGCACGGCGGCAGGCCGCCCGCCGTGCAGGGCCTGCTGCGCGCGCACCGCTACCGCAGCAACCACAGCGTCTTCCTGAACGGCAGCTACCTCATCAAGGGCGTGGCCGGCGCGATCTTCTGGAAGCTGCTGCACGAATACCTGCAGCGCGGCCGCACCGACTTCACCAACCGCGAGCTGCGGCTCGATGCCGCCATCGGCCTGCCCGACGTGGTGGACAACCTCGAGGCGCGCCTGATCCTGCTGGAGCGCCGCCTGGCCGAACAGCCGCTGCCGGTGCGCATCGAGAAGACCGGCCGCGGCCAGTTCCGGCTGTGCGTGGGCATGCGCGTGGAGTGCAGCGAAGCAGACTAGGGCCGGCCATGTCCTACATAGGCATCCTTCCATCGCTGGCACATCCCCGATAGCGCGGCACGCATACTGGCTTCACGGCGACTCCAACAGCCCGGAGTCGAAAGCCCACCCATCGAGGAAACAGCCATGCTTCACTATGCAGTCGTTTTTCTGGTCATTGCCCTGATTGCCGCAGTGTTCGGGTTTGGCGGCATCGCGGCAGGCGCCGTCGGCATTGCCAAAATCCTGTTCTTTGTGTTTATAGTGCTGGCCGTGATATCGTTCCTTTTCGGACTTGTGAAGAAGTAGCAGGCCCGATGCCAGTTGGCACGCCATGTAGTGATACGGAGAAAGAGGTCATAGTTATGAGCGTAGAGAACACCGCCAAGGATGCTGTTGAAAAAGTGCACGACACAGCCCAGGATGTGCTGGATCATGCCGAAGACGCCGTGGATTCCGCGCGCGGCGCCGCCCGCTCTGCCTACAAGAAGGCCGAACACAAGCTGGACCAGTTGAGCGACCGGGCCGCCATCGACGATTTCGCTGCCCGCGCACAGGACCTGGCGAACCGCGGCATCAATTACGCGGCCGACACCTCGCACCGTGCCCGCAAGCACTTCCACCGTGCGCAAGAGGTCACCACCACCTACGTCAACGAGCAGCCTGGCAAGTCGCTTGCCATGGCCATGGCCGCCGGCGCGGCGCTGGCTACGCTGGTCATCATGGCCACCCGCAGCCGCGATTGAACATTTTTCACCGTTGTCGGTTATGCGTGGATGCAGCCGCTGATCGATACTCACCGTTCCCTTGCATCACTTTTTCGGAGGACATAACACCATGAAGAAAATCACCCGTACCCTCGCCATCGCAGCCATGGCCGGCGCCACCCTGGTGATCGCCACCGGCTGCTCCGTGGCCCGCAAGCAAGAGACCGTCGGCGAATACATCGACGGCTCGGCCGTGACCACCGCCGTGAAGGCTAAGCTGGCCAACGACGCCGAGACCTCCGCCGCCAACATCAACGTCAAGACCATCGACGGCGGCATCGTGCAGCTGTCCGGCTTTGCGAAGACCCAGCGCGAGAAGGACCGCGCCGGCGAGCTGGCACGCTCCGTCAAGGGCGTGACCGAAGTGCGCAACAGCCTGATCGTCAAGCAGTAAGCGACTGGCGCGTCCCGCAAATAGGCCCTGCGGGGCCTGTTTTTTTGCGCGCTCCCGCCTTATTCTTGCACCATGCAAGTCTTCCACTGCGACCAATGCGGCCACATTGCCTTCTTCGACAATGTGCAGTGCGTGCATTGCGGCGCCACGCTGGCCTATGTGCCGGAGGCCAGAGCCATCCAGGCCCTGGCGCCCGTGGCAGGCGACACCACGCTGTGGCAGCCCGTGGCCGGTGGCTTGCGCTACCGCATGTGTGCCAACCGGCTGCGCTACCAGGCCTGCAACTTCGCGGTGCGCGAGGACGATCCGCACGAGCTGTGCGTCTCGTGCCGGCAGACGCGCATCCTGCCCGACCTGTCGGTGCCCGGCAACATGCTGCGCTGGCAGAAGATCGAGGCCGCCAAGCGCCAGCTCTATTACACGCTGGCGCGACTCGGGCTACAGCCCGAGCGGCCCGGCTGGTGGCCGAGCTATGAATTCCTGGCCGACCTGCCCGGCCAGGCGCCGGTGCTGACCGGCCATGCCAACGGCACCATCACGCTCAACATCGCCGAGGCCGACGACGACGAGCGCGTGCGCCGCCGCGTGGCGCTGCACGAGCCCTACCGCACGCTGCTCGGCCACCTGCGACACGAGGCCGGCCATTTCTACTGGGACCGGCTGGTGCGCGACGGCGGCGAGCTGGAGTCCTTCCGCGCGCTGTTCGGCGACGAGCGGCAGGACTACCAGCAGGCGCTGCGCCAGCATTACCAGTCGCCGCCGGACTTTGCGCACTGGAGCGCGTCGTATGTCAGCTCCTACGCCTGCGCGCATCCCTGGGAGGATTGGGCCGAAACCTCGGCGCACTACCTGCACATGATGGACCTGCTGGAGACCGCCGCGAGCTACCAGGTGCAGCTGGCGATTGCCGGGCCGGCGGGGCCGAACCCGATCCAGGTGCTGAACCCGTTCGCGCCGGACGCGCCCGATTTCGAGGCGCTGACGCAGCAATGGGTGCCGCTGACGCTGATGCTCAACAGCCTCAACCGCAGCCTGGGCCAGCTCGACGCCTATCCGTTCGCGCTATCGCCCGGCGCCATGGACAAGCTGCGCTATGTGCACGAGCTGGTGCTGCGCCACCGCTCCTAGGCCAGCTTGGCCGCCAGCCGCGCTTGCACGCTGGCCGAGACGAACTGCCCCACATCGCCGCCCAGCGACGCGATCTCGCGCACCAGCGTGCTGCTGATGAACTGCAGCTGCGCACTGGGCGTGAGGAACACCGTCTCCACCTCGGGCTTGAGGTGGCGGTTCATGCCGGCGAGCTGGAACTCGTAGTCAAAGTCGGTACCCGAGCGCAGCCCGCGCACCATGACCTGGGCGCCCTGCGCCGCCACGCACTCGATCACCAGCCCCTCGAAGCTGACCACCGAGACATTGGGCACATCGGACAGCGCCTCGCGCACGGTGGCCAGGCGCTCGTCCAGCGTGAACATGGTCTTCTTGTGGTGGCCCGCCGCCACGGCCACAACGACCTGGCCGAACATGCGGCTGGCCCGGCGCACCATGTCCTCGTGCCCCAGCGTGATCGGGTCGAAGGTGCCGGGGTAGACGGCGATTACGGGAGGGGTCACGGGAGTCTCCTGCGGTGGCTGTGAAATCGGCGAAATGGGCCGCAGCATAGCCGATTTCTACGCGGGCTCCGGTCGCAGCTTGGTCAGCAGGTGGGCATGCACGGCGCCGGCCTTCAGGTGGCGGTGCAGCGCCCAGCCCAGCGGAGCCAGGGCTTCGGCCGTCCAGGCCTGCGGCGCCTCCAGGTAGAGGTAGCCATCGTCGGCCAGCGCGGCGTGGCTGGCCTGCAGGGCCGGCTCGAACCAGGCGCCGGAGAACGGCGGATCGAGGAAGATCGCATGCCAGTGGCCCGGCGCGCTGGCCTTGAGCGCCGCCACGCCGTCGCCGCGCACGACGTTCACCATGCCGGCGCCGAGCTTGGCGCCCTGCTCGCGCAGCTGCTGCGCGAGGCCGGCGTCGGACTCGACCATGCGCACCTCGGCGGCGCCGCGCGATGCAGCCTCCCAGCCCAGCGCGCCGCTGCCGGCAAAGGCATCGAGGCAGCGCCAGCCGGCGAGGTCCTGCCCCAGCCAGTTGAACAGGGTTTCGCGCACACGGTCGGGCGTGGGCCGCAGGTCGGGCCGCTGCAGCACCTGCAGCCGGGTGCGGCGCCACTGGCCGCCGATGATGCGGATCTCTCCGCTGGCACTGGCCGCGGCACGTTTGGCGGAAGTCGGTGCGCGGGCCATCAGGGCTTGGCCCCCAGCACCACGGTGACCATCTTCTCGGGCTGCACCATGCGCGCCATGGCGCGGCGCACATCCTGCACCGTCAGCGCCTCGACGCGCTCGGTCCAGTGGTCCAGGTAGTCCAGCGGCAGGCCGTTCCAGGCGATGTTGGTCACGTTGCCGAGCAGCTTGGAGTTGCTGTCGATACGCAGCGCAAAGCCCCCGATGAGGTTGTCCTTGGCGTCGCGCAGCTCCTTGGCGGTGGGGCCGTCGGCGATGAATTTCTGCAGCACCTCGCGCGTCACCTTCAGCGCCTCGGCGGCCTGGTCGGGCCGGGTCTGCAGGCCGACGGCGAAGGCGCCGGCGTCCAGGCCGGGGCTGAAGCTGGAATACACGCCGTAGGTGAGGCCGCGCTTCTCGCGCACCTCTTCCATCAGCCGCGACGCGAAGCCGCCACCGCCCAGGATGTGGTTGCCCACCAGCACGGCGAGAAAGTCCGGGTCGGCGCGGCGGATGCCCGGCTGGGCCAGCAGCACCTGGGCCTGCGCGGCGGCGAAGGGAATGTCCTGCTGCTCGGCCTTGGCCAGCGGCTGCACCGCGGGCACCTCGGGCAGCGCCGCGCACTGCGCCTTCGGCGTGGCCGGGATCTTGGCCAGCAGGCGCTTGACCAGCGCATCGGCCTGGCCCCGGTCGAGCGCGCCCACCAGCGTGACCTTGGCGCGGCAGGCATCGACGTAGCGCTGCAAATAGCCCTGCATGGCGGCCGGCTCGATGCGCGCCAGCGTGGCCTCGGTAGGCCGCAGGCCGTAGGGGTGCGTGCCGAAGACGGCGGCGTTCAGCGCGCGGCCGGCCACCACGGCCGGACGCGTGTCGCCTTCCTTGATGGCGGCGTTCCAGCGCTCGCGCTCGCGCTGCCAGATGGCGGCGTCGAAGCTGGGCTGGCCGATCTGGCGCGCGGCCAGGTCGGCGGCGCGGTCGAGCAGGCTGCCGTCGGTGAGCGAGCGCAGCGAGAAGGTCAGCGCATCGTTGCTGGCGCCGGCGTCGAAGCTCGCGCCCAGGTCGGCCCAGGCCTCGCCGATGGCGTTCTCGTCCATGGCCGGCTGGCTGCCGTCGGCCTTGACGCCCTTGGAGAGCATGCGCGCCGCGGCGCTGGCCAGGCCCGCCTGCTCGGCCGGGTCGCGGCGGCTGCCGGCGTCGAAGTTGACCTGCACGTCCACCATCGGGATGGTGGGGCTGTTGACCAGCCAGACCTGCGCGCCGCTGTCCTGCGTCCAGTGGGTGATGGGCAGCAGCGCCCAGGCGCTGTGGGCGGACAGGAGCGCGCCGGCCCCGACCAGGGTGGCCTGTGCAAGCCTGCGGGAGATGGGGGTTTGGATCATTTTTAGGTCAAATAAGGCTGTAGCGCTTATCAATAGAGCGCTAGCAGCTATGAATTTTGAATATCAGTGCACCGCACCGTTCTTGCCGGCCTCGCCGGCGCGCCGCTGCGCGGCCCGGTCGGCATCCGACAGCGGCTGCGGTACCAGCGTGGCCACAGTAAGCTGGTCGTCGCCGAAATACTTGGCCGCCGCGGCCTGCACCTGCGCGGGCGTGACGGTCTTGAGCAGCGCCAGCAACTTGTCGTTGGCATCGAGCGGCAGGCCCAGCACCCAGTTCGAGCCCAGGTCGTTGGCCTGGCCGAAGACCGAGTCGCGCTCGTAGACGGTGGACGCCGTCCACTGCGTCTTGACCCGCGCCAGCTCGGCGTCGCTCACGCCCTCCTGGGCCACGCGCGCCACCTCGGCGCGCAGCGCGTCTTCCACTTCCTTGGCGCTGTGGCCGTTGGCCGGGATGCCGCCCAACACAAAGGTCGCCGGCCCGCGGTTGACCACGTTGGCGCCGCTGAAGGTGGCGTCGGCCACGCGCTTGTCGCCCTGGGTCAGGCGGCGGTCGAGCCGCGCGCCGTCATAGCCGCTGAGCACGCCCGACAGCATCAGCAGCGCCAGCGCGTCCTGGTCGGCGGGCTTGGGGGCGTCAAGCGATTCCAGGTCGGGCACCTTGAAGGCCATCAGCACATAGGCCTGCTCGGCCGGCGCCTTGTAGTCCACGCGGCGCATGCCCTTTTGCTCCGGCTCGGGCCGGGGCTTGCGCACCGGCACGGCGCGCGCGGGGATGGAGCCGTAGTACTTCTCGGCCAGCGCGCGCACGCGGTTCACGTCCACGTCGCCGGCCACCACGACCACGGCGTTGGCGGGCACGTACCACTGCTGGTGGAAGCTGCGCGCATCATCGGGCGTCATCGAATCCAGGTCGCCCATCCAGCCCACGACCGGGCGGTGGTAGGGCGAGGCGACGAAGGTGGCCGCGTTGAGCTGCTCCATCAGGCTGGCGCGCGGGTTGTCCTCGGTGCGCATGCGGCGCTCTTCCTTGATGACCTCGATCTCCTTCTTGAACTCGCTGTCGGGCCACTTATTGTGGGCAAATCGGTCGGACTCGAGGCGCATCACCTGCTCCAGCCGGTTCGCCGGGATCTGCTGGTAGTAGCCGGTGTAGTCGCGGTTGGTGAAGGCATTGTCCTGCCCGCCCAGCGCCGCCACCTTGCGCGAGAAATCGCCCGGCGGCACCGTGGGCGTGCCCTTGAACATCATGTGCTCCAGCACATGGGCCAGGCCCGAGCGGCCGTCCACCTCGTCGATGGAGCCCACGCGCACCCACACCATGTGCACGGCCGTGGGCGCGCGCCGGTCGGGCTGCACGATCAGGCCCATGCCGTTCTTCAGCGTGAACTGCTGCGCGCCAGCGGCGTTGGTGGCGATGGGCTTGGAGGCATTTTGGGGTGCCGCGGAAGGAGTCGCGGGCGGTGCCGCCGAAGCGGTGGCGCAGGCGATCCAGGCCGTAGCGGCCAGCAGGGACAGGGAACGTTTCATAGAATAGGAGCCATACCGTTGGCAGCCTGCTTAGAGATGGGCTGCAGACCGGTGTGATTCTACGTAGCCGCCAATGTTCAGTTTCTTCAAGAAAAAATCCCCCACCGCCGAAGCCGAAGCCGCCCTGCCAGCGCCCGCACCTGCGGCGCCCGCCGTGCCTGTCGAGCCCGCCGCCCCCACGCCGGAGGCGCCCGCCGGCAAGAGCTGGCTGCGCAACCCCTTCGGCAAGAGTGAGGCCGCGCCAGCACCTGCGCCCGCCGCCCTGCCCGCGCCGCCGGCCGTGCCGGAGCCCACGCCGAAGCCGGTCGCCGTCGATACGGCCGAAGCCGGCGAACGCCAGGGCTGGGTGGCCCGGCTCAAGACCGGGCTGCGCAAGACCGGCACCAGCATCACCACCGTCTTCACCGGCACGCGCATCGACGAGCAGCTCTACGAAGAGCTGGAAGAGGCGCTGCTGATGGCCGACACCGGCGTCAAGGCCACGGAGCACCTGCTCACCGACCTGCGCCGCCGCGTCAAGGAGGCCAAGGCCACCGAGCCCGCCGCCGTCAAGTCGCTGCTGGCCGACGCGCTGGCCGAGCTGCTGGCGCCGCTGGAAAAGCCGCTGGTCATCGGCGAGCACCAGCCCACCGTCATCATGGTGGCCGGCGTCAACGGCGCAGGCAAGACCACCTCGATCGGCAAGCTGACCAAGCACCTGGCCGACAGCAACCAGGCCGTGCTGCTGGCCGCGGCCGACACCTTCCGCGCCGCGGCGCGCGAGCAGCTCGGCGTCTGGGCCAACCGCAACATGGTCGAGATCGTCAGCCAGGACGGGGGCGACCCGGCCGCCGTGAGCTTCGATGCCGTCACCGCCGGCAAGGCGCGCGGCAAGGACGTGGTGCTGGTCGACACCGCCGGCCGCCTGCCCACGCAACTGCACCTGATGGAAGAGCTGAAGAAGATCCGCCGCGTCATCACCAAGGCCGATGGTTCGGCGCCGCACGAGGTGCTGCTGGTGATCGACGGCAACACCGGCCAGAACGCGCTGAACCAGGTGCGCGCCTTCGACGACGCGCTGCAGCTCACCGGCCTGGTCGTGACCAAGCTCGACGGCACGGCCAAGGGCGGCGTGCTCGCCGCCATCGCGCAGGAGCGGCCCATCCCCGTCTACTTCATCGGTGTCGGCGAAAGGCTGGAAGACCTGGAAACCTTCAGCGCGCGCGAGTTCGCGCAGGCGCTGCTGAGCTGATCCTTTCAAAAAAGAGAGCTGCTGGCGCTTGTCCATTCTTGGTTTCAGATATAAAAATATCTGAAATCCTTGATGGACAACCGCCAGCAGCTCTCTTTTTTCATCAAACCTGCAGCCGTGGCGCCACCTGCTGCGCCACCCACAGTGCATAGGCCGGCGCGGCGCCGCACAGGCCGTGCGTCCACTGCGGCAGCTCGTAGGGGTGCAGCGGCGCCAGCTGCGCCTGCAGGGCATCGAGCTGGCGCGGCGTGGTCTTCCAGGTGATGCGCCACTCGGCGCTCTCCTGCAGCGCGCCCTCCCACCAGTAGTGCGACACGATGGCCTCGACCTGCGCGCAGGCCGCCAGGCGCGCCTCGACGCCCGCGCGCGCCAGCTCGCGGGCCTGGGCCTCGGCGTCGACCGTCGTGGTCAGCCAGGCGATCTCGGCCAGGGGGTGCAGGGACGGGCGGCGGCTGGCGGTGTTCATGGCCGCATCCTATCGGAGCGAGAGAAATTTTTTATGCAACTTTCTGCTAAGGATTGCATCCAACCAGGCATATCAGATATATGGCGGTGCCGGAGAATCGCCCGAATCGCGTTGGTAAAGTAGTCTGAAGCACTATCAAAAACAATAGCTATCTGCGCATTCCAGTGCTTGATAAGCATTGCATTTCCACCTACAAGCAAAGCCGCATTTTCCCGCCTTTTGGAAGGGAACTCCCAGAACTTTTGGGGAATCGAAGCGGTGTTACCATGCATCGCATGGAAGAAAGGACTTCTAGCATGACTAGCCATTCTGGAGCCGTCGCCGTCAACAACAACGCAGTGGCTCCTGCAAATCCGTGGTCCCTGGTGCCGCCGCTGGGCAATCTCGATGCCTACATCTCGGCGGTGAACCGGATCCCTCTGCTGACCGCAGAGGAGGAGTTGCGTTATGCGCGCCAGCTCAAGGAAACGTCCGACGTGGACGCCGCCGGCCGGCTGGTGCTGTCGCACCTGCGCCTGGTGGTCTCCATCGCCCGCCAGTACCTGGGCTACGGCCTGCCGCACGGCGACCTGATCCAGGAAGGCAACGTGGGCCTGATGAAGGCCGTCAAGCGCTTCGACCCCGACCAGGGCGTGCGCCTGGTGAGCTACGCCATGCACTGGATCAAGGCCGAGATCCACGAATACATCCTGAAGAACTGGCGCATGGTCAAGGTGGCCACCACCAAGAGCCAGCGCAAGCTGTTCTTCAACCTGCGCTCGCTCAAGCAGGGCTTCAAGGCCGATGCCGGCATGGACGACGCCAGCGTGCACCGCGAGACGCTGACCGACCGCGAGATCGACGCGATGGCCGCGCAGCTCAACGTCAAGCGCGAGGACGTGATCGAGATGGAGACGCGCCTGTCCGGCGGCGACGTGCTGCTCGACCCGAGCCCGTCCGACGACGGCGAGCAGGCCTACGGCCCCATCGCCTACCTGGCCGATGCCTCGCACGAGCCCACCGCGATGATCGAGGCGCGCCAGCGCGATGTGCTGGCCACCGATGGCATCCGCGATGCGCTGGCCACGCTGGACGAGCGCAGCCGCCACATCGTGGAGGAGCGCTGGCTCAAGGTCAACGACGACGGCTCGGGCGGCATGACGCTGCACGACCTGGCCGCGATCTACGGCGTGAGCGCCGAGCGCATCCGCCAGATCGAGTCCGCCGCGATGAAGAAGATGCGCAAGGCCCTGGCTGAATACGCCTGAACCTGACCGCCCGCAAGGCGCGGGCCGCCCATCTTTGGCGATAATCCGAGCGCACAACCCCAGGTTGTGCGCTTTTTTTATTGGAGACACCCCTTATGTTTGCAACGCTGTCCCGCCGCGCCCTGCTCGCCGCCGCCTGCTGCGCCGCCGCATCTGGCGCCCTGGCCGCCACCGGCGACGGCTGGCCCAGCAAGCCCCTGCACCTGATCGTGGGCTTCCCCGCGGGCTCGTCGCCCGACCTGACGGCGCGCGCGCTGGCCGAGCCGCTGGAGAAGGCGCTGGGCCAGCCCATCATCGTCGAGAACAAGGTCGGCGCGGGCGGCAACATCGCCGCCGAGTACGTGGC
The DNA here is from genome assembly GCF_054782535.1 of Comamonas humi. NCBI lineage: Bacteria > Pseudomonadati > Pseudomonadota > Betaproteobacteria > Burkholderiales > Comamonadaceae > Comamonas > Comamonas humi. The sequence continues at coordinate 31,205 of NZ_BAAGSH010000002.1, forward strand.
CAAGGCCACGGACGGCCACACCTTCAGCGTGATGATCAACGGCAACATGACCATCGCCCGGCTGCTCAACCCCGGCGTGCGCTACGACCCGCTGAAGGACCTGCAGCCCGTGAGCCTGATCGGCGTGGCGCCGCTGGTGCTGGTGGCGCCGGCCGGCGCGCCCGAGGGCAAGGCCTTCTTCGCGGCCGCGGCCAGCGCCGGCGGCAAGTGGAGCTACGGCTCGCCCGGCGTGGGCACCGTGGGCCACCTGGGCATGGAGCTGCTCAAGAGCCGCGCGGCGCTCAAGGCCGAGCACATCCCCTACGCCGGCTACCCGCAGGTGTTCAACGCCATCCAGGGCGGCGACCTGCAGGTGTCCATGCTGCCGCCGGCGCTGGCCATGGCGCAGATCCAGGCGGGCAAGCTGCGCGGCATCGGCGTCACCTCAGCGGCGCGCAGCCCGCTGGCGCCCGGCCTGCCGAGCCTGAAGGAGCTGGGCGTGCAGAACTTCGACCTCGAGATCTGGAACGCCGTGGCCGCGCCCAAGGCCATGCCGCTGTCGCATGTGGCGCGGCTGTCCACGCTGGTGAGCGACATCGTGCGCACGCCCGAGATGCGCGCCAAGCTCGCGGTGCAGGGCTGGCAGGCCGTGGGCAGCTCGCCCGAGGGCCTGGCCAACCGCATCAACGCCGACGTGAAGGCGCTGGGCACCATCATCCGCGAGCAGAAGATCCGCACGCAGTGATTGTGGTAAAAATGGCCTCCAGCGCCTATGTATAAAGCGCAAGCAGCTATTATTTTGATAGAAACCACATGAGCACTGGAGAAGCCTTCGCCCAACTGTCGGCCTGGCAGGTCATGGCCTGGGGGCTGGCGCTGTTCGGCGGCCTGTACCTGGCCGGCGGCTGGGGCATGGGCTGGCTCACGCGCAGCCTGGCGCGCCGCGGCATCGGCCGCGTGCTCGACCAGCGCCCGCTCAAGCCCGACCAGCTGCGGCGCGAATGGCGCCAGTCCTTCCACTCCATCCTGGTCTTCGGCCTGGGCATGGTCGTGCCCTGGGGCTTCGTGCAACTGGGCTGGGCGCGGCTCAACCCCGATGCCGGCGGCTGGCTGATCGCCGCCGAGATCGCGGTGCTGCTGGTGTGGAACGACGTGCACTTCTGGATCAACCACCGATTGCTGCACACGCGCTGGTTCAAGCGCTTCCATGGCGACCACCACCGCTCGGTGGTCACCACGCCGTGGTCCACCTACAGCTTCCACCCGGTGGAGGCGCTGATGCTGGGCAATGTGATCCTGCTGCCCATGGTGCTGCACGACTTCAGCTTCTGGTCGCTGGCCGCGGTGCCGGCGCTGAGCCTGGCGCTGAACGTGATCGGGCATTCGAACTACGACTTCTTCCCGCAGGTGCCGGACCAGCACCCGCTGGCCGCCAGCCGCCGCCACCACCTGCACCATGCGCGCCCTGCGGGCAACTATGGCTTCGCGCTGGCCTTCATGGACCGGCTGATGCGCACCAGCGTGGTCCGTTGATGCCCCGGCTGCGCTCCTGGCGGGACCTGCAATCGCTGGCCTACCTGGCCGCGCTGCCGCTGCTGGTGGCGTGGCAGTGGCGCCATGGCGGGAACCTGGGGCTGTATGCGCTCACGCTCTTCCTCACGCTAGGCATAGGCGTCATCCACCACAACCACACGCACCTGCGCATGTGGCAGGGCCGGCACAGCCGCTTCGCCAACCGCGCCACCGACTACCTGCTCACGCTGCTGCAAGGCCATCCCACCTTCGTCTTCTGGCCCGCCCACGTGGCCAACCACCACCGCCATCGCCACGGCCCGCTCGATGCCGCGCGCACCTACCGCTTCGGCGGCGACCACAACCACCTGGCGGGCTACCTCGTCCATCCGCTGCAGGCGGCATGGGTGCTGTACCCGCTGTTCCTGCGCTGGCTGGCCGAGCTGCGCCAGCGCCAGCCCGGCGCCTTCTGGTACTGCATGGGCCAGTACGCGCTGTGGCTGGGCAGTTGGGGCGCGCTGCTGGCGCTGGACTGGCAAAAGGCGCTGCTGCTGGTGATAGCTCCGCAGCTGCACGGCCTGCACTGGCTGCTGGCCACCAACTACCTGCAGCACGCGCATGCCGACGGTCGGCCGCTGACCAGAGCGGCGCGCCATACCGCCGGTACCGTCCTGAACTACTCGCGCAACTTCGAGGGGCTGGTGAATCCGCTGCTGTTTAACATCGGGCTGCACACGGCACACCACGAGCACCCGCAGGCGCACTGGTCCGAGCTGACCCGGCTGCACCGCGAGCGCTACCGCCACCGGGTCGATCCCCGGCTGAACGAGCGGGGCCTCGCGCCCTATATGCTGCGGGTGTTCGTGCTGGGCCTGGTGCATCCGCCGGCCCGCAGCCGCTCCCTTATGCCACCAGACGCGATCCACTGATATCCATGCCTGTAGCCTATTCAGACACCTATATCCAGTCCGCCGGCCTGTTCCTGCCTGGCGCGCCCGTCGCCAACGCGGACATGGACACCTACATCGCGCCTTTGAGTCGCCTGTCCGAGCGCATCAAGCGCCGCATCCTGGCCGAAAACGGCATCCAGCAGCGCCACTACGCCATCGACGGCGAGGGCCGCACGGTGCACAGCAACACGCAGATGGCGGCCGAGGCCATCCGCCAGTGCCTGGCCGCGGCGGGCCGGCCGCTGGCCGACGTGGGCTTTCTCTCCAGCGGCTCGTCGGGCGGCGATGCGCTGATGCCCGGTTTTGCCAGCATGATCCAGGGCGAGCTGGCCGCGCCGCCGATGGAGCTGCTGTCGGTGCACGGTGTGTGCGCCGCCAGCGTGGGCGCACTGCAGGCCGCGGCGCTGGCCGTGGACCGGGGCCAGCACGCGCAGGCGCTGGCCGTGGCCGCCGAAATGCCCTCGCGATTGTTCAAGCGCTCGCGCTTCGCAGCCCAGGGCTACGACACCGATTTCGACGCACACTTCCTGCGCTGGATGCTGTCGGACGGCGCGGGCGCCGTGCTGCTGGGCCGGGCCGGCGCCTTGCCCACCGCCCCCGGCCTGCGCCTGAAGCTGGTGTGGACGCACCAGCGCAGCTTTGCCGGCGACTACCCGGTGTGCATGCAACTGGGCCTGACGCCCGACCGCGCCACCAGCCACCTCGACTTCGCCAGTTGGGGCGACGCCGAGGCCGCCGGCGCACTGGCGCTGCGCCAGGACATCCGGCTGCTGCCGCACCTGTTCGACGTGTGCATCCACGAGTACGCCCGCCTGGCGCGCGACGGCTGGGTGCCCGAGCAGGGCATAGACCACTTCCTGTGCCACTACTCGTCCGAGAAGTTCATCCCCGTGGTCGACGAGCTGCTGCATAAGGCCCAGCTCGCCATCCCGCGCGAGCGCTGGTGGAGCAACCTGGCCTGGCGCGGCAACACCGGCGCGGCCTCGATCTTCATCATGCTGGCGGAGTTCCTGCAGACCCAGCAGTCGCGCCTGAAGCCCGGCGATACCGTGCTGTGCTTCGTGCCCGAATCGGGCCGCTTCACCGCCGGCTACATGCTATTGAAAGTAGAGCTTGATGCGCAATCCAGCAGCGCGCCAGCGCCTGTTTTCATTCAAAGCCAGCCGGCCTCGGCGCAGGATGGCGACGCCATCGCGCCGCCGCACGACCCGGCCGCCGCGCCCGCCGGGCTGGCGCCGCTGCTCACCGAGCTGGCCAGCATCTGGCACGACTACCGCTCCAAGGTCTGGCGCACGCCGCTGCTGCGGCGCATCCGCAACCGCGAGCTGCAAAGCTCCGACTATGTGCGCTGGATGAGCCACTGGATTCCGCAGGTGCGCGAGGGCAGCCTGTGGATGCGCGAAGGCGCGGCCTCGCTGACCGGCGACTACGCCGCGCTGGCCGCGCTGATGGGCGTGCATGCCGGCGAGGAGCAGAACGACTTCAAGATCCTGCACAGCGACTACCTGAAGGCCGGCGGCACCGAGACCGACATCGCCCGGCTGCGCCGCAACCCCGGCGGCGAGGCGCTCAACGCCTACCTGCACGGCCTGGCCGCCACCACCAACCCCATCGGCCTGCTGGGCGCGATCTACATCATCGAGGGCACGGGCCAGCGCATCGTGCCCAGCCTGCTGCCGCTGCTGCGCGCCAGCCTGCCACTGCCGCCGGATGCCTTCCGCTTCCTCGAATACCACGGCGCCAACGACGAGAACCACCTGGAGCGCTGGCTCACGGCCGTGCAGATGGTGATGGCGCTGGACGAGCGCGGCGATGCGCCCCGGGCCATAGCCGCCACGGCGCGGCGCACCGCGCAGCTGTACCTGATGCAGTTCGAGCATGTGCTGGAGGAAACCACGTGAGCACCGATTTCCGCGACCTGCCGCACGACGAGCGCGACCCCAGCCCCTGGCTGGCGCTGTACCTGGACCAGAGCACGCCACTGCCCGACGAGGTCAAGGCCGCGTGGCTGCGCGACTCGAGCAGCCGCTCGCGCCAGTGGCTCCTGCCCTTTCTGCGCCCGCTGGCGCGCACCAGCATCATCCTGATCCAGATCTTCAAGGCACTGGTGCCCGGCAACTGGGCGCACTCCAGGCTGCTGCACCGGCTGCTGGCCTTCAGCATGAACCGCTTCGTCTCGCCCGAGGCCAACTGGTTCATCCTGCGCCACTTCCACCTGGGCTCGCAGATCCTGGCCTTCGTCGCGGCGAACGCGCCCACGCCGGTGTCCACCTCGCCGCTGGAGCCCGCGGACATCGATGCCATCGAGGACGAACTCTTCCTGCGCCACGACCTGAACCTGTTCAACTTCGTGATCCGGCTGAACACCGCGCTACGCGCCACCAACCAGCGCCTGCAGCCGGTGGAGCGGCCCGATTTCTCGATGGTGGTCGAGCCGCCGCTGCGGCTCGAAGACATGCCGCGCGGGCGGCTGAACATCCTCGACCTGCAAAGCGCCATCGAGGTCTACACGCCGGTCTACCAGCTGCTGCTGACCGACCACGACTTCTGGCGCGCCAGCAACTCGCTGCAGCTCGACGAGACCGTGGCCATCTACGTGGCCACCATCCTGAACACGCCCGAGCACCTGGTGATGCTGAACAACAAGCACCCGCTGGTGCCGCTGTCCACGCTCAAGGCCGGCCATCGCCTGGTGCTGCACGGCCTGTCGACCGAGATGCTGCACTGCCTGCTGGTGCGCATGGCCGAACAGCAGCCAGCACCAAGCCATCAAAAACAATAGCTGCCAGTGCTTGCTGCATAAGCGCTGACAGCCATTTTTACTGCAAACCCGCAATCAGGCGCCGTCGACCAGCTTCTGGATGTCGCCCGCCAGCTGCTCGCCCGGCGTGCCGTAGCGGCTGTACAGGCGCAGGCGGCCCTGCGGGTCGTAGATGTAGTCGCCGGCCGAGTGGTCCATGGTGTAGCTGCCGGGGGTGCTGCCTTCGACCTTCTTGTAGTAGACCTTGAAGTCCTTGGCCATCGCGGCCAGCTGCTCGGGCGAGCCGCTCAGGCCCACGAAGCTGGGATCGAAGTTCGCCATGTAGGCCTTGAGCACCTCGGGCGTGTCGCGCTCCGGGTCCACCGAGACGAAGACCACCTGCAGCTGCTCGCCCTTGGCGCCGAGCTGCTTCTTGACGTTGGCCAGCTCCAGCATGGTGGTGGGGCACACGTCCGGGCACTGGGTGTAGCCGAAGAACACGACCACGACCTTGCCCTTGAAGTCGGCCAGCGTGCGCAGCTTGCCTTCCTGGTCGGGCATGGAGAAGTCCTTGGCGTAGTCGGCGCCAGTCAGGTCGATGGCGTTGAAGCTGGCTTTTTCCTTCTGGCAGGCGGCCAGCAGGCCGGCCGCGCCGACGGCCAGCGCCGACTTCGCCATCCATTGCAGGGCATTGCGTTTGTTCATGGGGTCAGGGTGTAGTGGTCCACCAGCAGCGCGGCGAACAGCACGCTCAGGTGGATCAGGGAAAAACGGAAGGTCTTGCGCGCCAGCTGGTCCGAGTACTGGCGCCACAGCGCGAAGCCATAGGCGCAGAAGCCCAGGCTCAGCACCACGGCCGCGGCCAGGTAGAGCCACGAGCTCATGCCGAACACAAAGGGCAGCAGGCAGGCCGCGAACAGCACGATGGTGTAGAGGAACACATGCAGCCGCGTGAAGGCATTGCCGTGCGTGACCGGCAGCATGGGCAGGCCGCTCTTGCGGTAGTCCTCGACGCGGTACAGCGCCAGCGCCCAGAAGTGCGGCGGCGTCCACAGGAAGATGATGAGGAACAGCAGCAGCGAGTGCGGCGCGACGTCGCCCGTCATCGCCGCCCAGCCCAGCACCGGCGGCATGGCGCCCGAGGCGCCGCCGATGACGATGTTCTGCGGCGTCAGGGGCTTGAGGATCACGGTGTAGACCACCGCGTAGCCGACGAAGGTGGCGAAGGTGAGCCACATGGTCAGCGGATTCACCCACAGGTACAGGATCGCCGAGCCGATGCTGCACAGCAGCGCCGAGAACAGCAGGGTCTGGCGGTTGGACAGCTCGCCGCGCGCCGTGGGGCGCCAGGCGGTGCGCTTCATGCGCGCGTCGATGCCCTGCTCCACCAGGCAGTTGAAGGCGGCAGCCGCGCCCGCGACCAGCCAGATGCCCGCGCAGGCCACGGCCATCAGGCCCAGCTGCGGCGGCGTGGGCAGGCCCGGCACGGCCAGCACCATGCCGATCAGCGCGCAAAACACGATCAGTTGCACCACGCGCGGCTTGGTCAGCGCATAGAACTGCGCCAGCCGCGTCGGCATGGAGGCAGAGGAGGTTTCGGTCATTCCGGCACTCAAGATCAGTCCGTTTCTTTCGCGGTGCGCCCCGCATCGCTGCGGGTGGCGCACCAAATCCAGGTCAACACCGTGATGATGGCGGCCGCGCCGCCGGTATGCAGCACCGCCGCCACGATGGGCCAGTCCAGCACCACGTTGGACAGGCCGGTCAAAAACTGCAGCACGGTCAGCCCCACCAGCCAGCGCTGCTGGCCGCGCAGGGCCGGCACCGCGGCCAGACGCCAGCCCAGCCACAGCAGCGCCGGCAGCACCACATAGGCCCCGAGCCGGTGCACATAGTGAATGCCCACCAACGCCTGGTAGCTGATGTGCGAGCCATCGCGCAGCATGCCCAGTTCGCGCCAGAGCTGGAAGCCGTCGAAGCGCATTTCGGGCCACCAGGCGCCGTTGCAGCTCGGGAAGGTGGTACAGGCCAGCACCGCGTAGTTGGTGCTCACCCAGCCACCGAGCGCGATCTGCACCAGCACCAGTGCGGCCACCAGGGCCACGCCCCAGCGCAGGCAGGCACGGAGGGGAACCAGCGCCAGATTATCGGCAAATTGCGTGTGCCGCGTGGCCAGCACGCACAAAAGCACCAGGAGCAGCGTGCCGCCGAGCAGGTGCAGGGTGACGATGGCGGGAAAGAGCTTCATCGTCACCGTGAGCGCGCCGAACGCGCCCTGCAGCAGAATCCACAGCAAGGTCAGCGTGGGCCACCAGGGGCTGAGGGGCTGCGGCCCGCCGCTGCGCCGCTGCAGCCAGGCCGCCGCGGCCAGCACCACGATCAGCCCGCCCACGGCGGTGGCGAGGTAACGGTGGATCATCTCCACCCAGGCCTTGCCGTGCGTGACCGGGCCGGTGGGCATCGCGGCCTGGGCCGAGGCGATCTCGCTGTGCGCACCCACCGGGCTGGCGTTGCCGTAGCAGCCGGGCCAGTCGGGGCAGCCCAGGCCCGAATCGGTGAGCCGCGTGAAGGCGCCGAACAGCACCAGGTCGAAGGTCAGGAACAGCGTGAGCACCGCCAGCACCTGCATGCGCTTGAGCGGCGTGGCGCCGCGGTGGCGCCACCAGATCCAGGCGATGGGCCCGAGGGCGATCACCGCGCCGGTCAGCAGCACCCGCGCCAGCGGCGCCAGGTCGTACAGCTCGCTGCCGGTCACTATCGGCCTTCCTTGTCCCAGCTGGAGGACGCGCGCAGCAGGCGCTCCAGGTCGCGCCGGGCCCTGGCGGCATCGGCCTGCGGCAGCTGCGGCGGAAAGCGCAGCATCCAGTGGCCCAGCGGATCGACGACGTACAGGTGGTCTTGCAGCCGCTGGCCGGCCTGCGGTGCCAGCCACTGCTGCAGCGCGGCCGGCGGCACGCGCAGCACCGTCGCGCTGGCCAGGCCAGGCGCGATGGCGGCGGGCGGCTCGGCGTCATCGGCGATCAGCCACACCCAGTCCACGCGCTCCTTGTCCTTGCCCATGCTCTCGCGCAGCTGGCGCTGCAGGTACAGCGTGCCCTGGCACTGGGCATCGCAGGCGCCGCCCGAGACGCTCACCAGCAGCCACTGGCCCTGCAGGCTGCGCAGGTCCACGGTGCTGCCATCGAGCCGCCGCGCCTGCACGGCCGGGATCTCCTTCTGCGGCACGATCAGCTCGCCGAAGTTGCGCCGCCCCTCGGGCCGGATGACGTAGTAGGTGAAGTAGGACGCGATCACCGGCGCCGCGCAGACCAGCAGCACCAGCAGCATCTTGAGGCGGCCGCTGCGCGAGCGCTGGGCGTCGTCCATCGCGGCCTGCGCGCGCGGCATGGCGGGCAGGCTGTGGACGGTCAGCCCCAGCAGTTCATGGTCGCCGGGCTCAGGCGCCCGGGTGGCGGCGTCTTCGAAGGATACGTCGGACAATTTGGAACCAGACATAAAGAATCGCGATCAGGCCGCAGAGGCCGAACCACTGGAATGCGTAACCATAGTGTTTTTCCACCCCGGTGCCCACGACAGGCCAGTCGCGCAGCAGGCCATCGGCCGCCGCATCGGTCTGCACCACGGTGAAGGGAGACAAGCGCTGCCCGATCTCGCGGGCAAACGCATCGACGTGCAGATTTTGCCGTATGGGCGAAGCCCCCGCCCCTTCGTTCCCCTCGCCGGCCGAGGAAAACTCCCACAGCCGCGAAGGCTGGTCCGCCACGCGCCCGGCCAGTTGCACCGGCCCGGCCGGCGTGGGCACGGCCGGCAGCGCATTGCGGTCCTCGAAGTTGCGCGGCACCCAGCCGCGCTGCACCAGCACCACGGTGGCGCTGCCCGCCACGGGAGTGCCGGCCAAACGCAGCGGCGTGACGACGTAGAAGCCCGGCCGCCCCTGCATCTGCCGGTTGTCGAGGAACACCGTGTGCCCGGCCAGCCATTCGCCCTGCACCACCACGCGCCGGTGCAGCAGCGCGGCCGGATCGCCGGCACCGGCAGCGAGGCTGCGGCCGTCCAGCGCCGGCAGCGCGGCTTGCGCATCGAGCTGTGCCTGCCACTGCTCCTTCTCGGCGGCGCGGCGCAGCTGCCAAAAGCCCAGCGACGCCGTCACCGCCAGGGCCACCAGCGCGGCGATGGTGACCAGCAGCCAGCGCAGTCGCCCTGCGGGTGCCCGTGCGGCGTTCACCGGCGGCTCCACGGCCCGCCCATGCCGACGCGGCCAGCAGGGGCGTTGCCAGGCGATATACTGGTTTCACGCATATGTGACCTGCGCATCATGCTTCATTTACCATAGCAAACAAGTATACCCACAGGGGACTCCCATGAAGATCGTCATTGTGCTGGCCTTTCTGGTGATTCTGGGCAGCCTGGCCTCGGCCCTGCTGTTCATGATGCGCGGCAACCAGGGCAGCAACAGCCGCATGGCCTGGGCGCTGACGGTGCGCATCGGCGTGTCGGTGCTGGTGTTCCTGCTGATCCTGCTGGCCTGGAAGCTGGGCTACATCCAGCCCACCGGCCTGCGCAGCGGCACCTGAAGCGGATCGCTTGACTCAAAAACAGGAGCTATTAGCGCTTACCCAGCAATGAATTCAATGTAGTTTTCATTTGAAATCCTTGTCCATCAAGCGCCAGCCGCTCCTCTTTTTATCTCAACCCTGCCATAAAAAAAAGCGCCTTGCGGCGCTTTTTTTCTGGGTGGTGCCGTCTTACATCCAGTAGACCAGCACGTACAGGCCCAGCCAGACCACGTCCACGAAGTGCCAGTACCAGGCGGCGCCCTCGAAGCCGAAGTGGTGGCTGGCCGTGAAGTGGCCCTTCTGCAGGCGCAGCGTGGTGAAGAACAGCATCAGCATGCCCACGAAGACGTGGAAGCCGTGGAAGCCGGTGAGCATGTAGAAGGTCGAGCCGTACACGCCGGAGTTGAGCTTGAGGTTCAGCTCGGTGTAGAGGTGGAAGTACTCGTAGCCCTGCACGCACAGGAAGATGAAGCCCAGCAGCACGGTGATCCACATGAAGCTGATGGTCTTGGCGCGCAGGTTCTCGCGCAGCGCATGGTGGGCGATGGTCAGCGTCACGCCCGAGGTCAGCAGCAGCGCGGTGTTGATGGTGGGCAGCCAGAACGGGCCCACGGTCTGGAAGGGCTCGACGATGCCGGCGGGCGACGCCGTGGCGCCGGCGGCGATGCTCGGCCACACGGCCTTGAAGTCGGGCCACAGCACGGCATTGGCCAGGCTGCCCAGCGCCGGCACCGAGTGCGAGCGCGCCCACCACAGCGCGGTGAAGAAGGCGCCGAAGAACATCACCTCGGAGAAGATGAACCAGCTCATGCTCCAGCGGAAGGACATGTCGATGCGGTGGCTGTACTTGCCCGTCTCGCTCTCGTGGATGGCCTCGCTGAACCACTGGTACAGCACGCATAGCCACCAGGCCAGGCCGGCGAAGCAGGCGTACTTGCCCCACTCGTGGCCATTGACCCACTGCGCCGCACCCAGGATGACGAAGAACAGCCCGATGGCGGCCATGACCGGGTGCCGCGACTCGGCTGGCACATAGTAGTACGGCGTTGCGCCGGTGGTGGATGCACTCATTTCAGCTCCTGATTTCTCGTTTTCTGTTTGCTATGTCTATGAATTTGTTACACGAGCCAGTTTACCAGCGCGATCAGTCCGAGCACCAGCAGGAAGATGGCGGCCAGGCCGACTGCGATGATCTGCAGCGGCGTGACCTTCTCGATGTCCTGCTGGTATTCCGAGCCCTTGCGCAGCCCCACCAGGGACCAGGCCACGGCGCGGATGCTGCGCAGCAGCCCGCCCCCGGCGGGCTTGCCCTGCGGTGCAGGCTGGGGCGCCGCCATCATGATCCCTGGCTTTCCGGCACAGCGGCCGCCGGGGCCGCGGCGACCGGCGCGGGCGGCACCTTGCCGCCCACCTCGAAGAAGGTGTAGGACAGCGTGATGGTCGTCACGTCCTTGGACAGCTTGGGGTCGATCACGAAGGCCACCGGCCACTGCTTCTCTTCACCCGGGCTCAGCGTGTACTGGTTGAAGCAGAAGCACTCCAGCTTGTTGAAGTACGGCGCCGCCTGGCGGGGCGCGTAGCTGGGGATGGCCTGGGCCGACATGCGGCGGTCCTGCTCGTTGCGGAACTCGTACATCACCGTGGCCAGCTCGCCCGGATGCACCTGCATCGAGTGCACCGCGGGCTTGAAGCTCCAGGGCCCGCGCGCATTGGCGTCGAACTCCACGGTGATCGTGCGGCTGGTGTCCACCTGGGTGTTGGCAGGCACCTTGACGTTCTTGCCCGCCTTGCCGTTGCCCGGCACCTCGCGCTCGGAGAGCGACAGGATGTTGATACCCGTCACCTCGCAGATGCGCTGGTAGATGGGCACCAGCGCATAGCCGAAGGCGAACATGCCCAGCGTGATCACCGCCAGCTTGCCCACCATCCTTGCGTTTTCCATCTTCTGCCGCACACCGATTCCTTGAAAAGCGTTCAACGACCCAGCATCAGCATCTTCGCCAGGAAACCCAGGAAGAACACGACTGCGATCGAAGCCAGTATCCAGGCCAACCGCCGGTTGGCCTTGCGCTGCTCAGGCGTTGCCATGCCTGTTTAGCCGATGACCTTGGTGGCCGTCGCATCCAGCTTGGGAGGCGTCTCGAAGGTATGGAACGGCGCCGGCGAAGGCACTTCCCACTCCAGGCCTTCCGCGGCTTCCCAGGGCTTTTGCGGTGCCTTCTCGCCCTGGCCGCGCATGGCCGGCCAGACGATGAACACGAAGAAGTACACCTGCATCAGGCCGAAGCCGAAGGCGCCGATCGAGGCCAGCATGTTGAAGTCGGCGAACTGCATGGGGTAGTCGGCATAGCGGCGCGGCATGCCGGCCAGACCCAGGAAGTGCATCGGGAAGAAGGTCACGTTGAAGGTGATCAGCGAACCCCAGAAGTGGATCTTGCCGCGGGTTTCGTTGTACATCACGCCGGTCCACTTCGGGCTCCAGTAGTAGTAGGCCGCGAACATCGAGAACAGCGAACCGGCCACCAGCACGTAGTGGAAGTGCGCCACCACGTAGTAGGTGTCCTGCAGCTGGATGTCAATGGGGGCCATCGACAGGATCAGGCCGGTGAAGCCGCCCATGGTGAACACGAAGATGAAGCCCACCGAGAACAGCATCGGGGTCTCGAAGGTCATCGAGCCGCGCCACATCGTGGCCACCCAGTTGAAGATCTTCACGGCCGTCGGCACCGAGATCAGCATCGTGGCGTACATGAAGAACAGCTGGCCGGTCACCGGCATGCCGGTGGTGAACATGTGGTGTGCCCACACGATGAACGACAGGATGGCGATGGAGGCCGTGGCGTAGACCATCGAGGCGTAGCCGAACAGCTTCTTGCGTGCGAATGCGGGCACGATCTGGCTGATGATGCCGAAGGCCGGCAGGATCATGATGTACACCTCGGGGTGGCCGAAGAACCAGAAGATGTGCTGGTACATCACCGGGTCGCCGCCGCCGGCGGGGTTGAAGAAGCTGGTGCCGAAGTGGCGGTCGGTCAGCGTCATGGTGATCGCGCCAGCCAGCACGGGCATCACGGCGATCAGCAGGTAGGCGGTGATCAGCCAGGTCCAGGCGAACATCGGCATCTTCATCAGCGTCATGCCGGGAGCGCGCATGTTCAGGATGGTGACGATGATGTTGATCGCGCCCATGATGGACGAGGCGCCCATGATGTGCATCGCGAAGATGCCGGCGTCCATCGACGGGCCCATCTGCAGCGTCAACGGCGCATACAGCGTCCAGCCGGCGGCGGGTGCGCCGCCGGGCATGAAGAACGAGCCCACCAGCATCAGGCCGGCGGGAATCAGCAGCCAGAAGCTGAAGTTGTTCATTCGCGCGAAGGCCATGTCGGAAGCGCCAATCTGCAGCGGCAGCATCCAGTTCGCAAAGCCCACGAAGGCCGGCATGATCGCGCCGAACACCATGATCAGACCGTGCATGGTGGTCAGCTGGTTGAACAGCTCGGGGTTCACCACCTGCAGGCCGGGCTTGAACAGCTCGGCGCGGATCAGCAGCGCCAGGATGCCGCCCACCATCAGCATGGTGAACGAGAACAGCAGGTACAGCGTACCGATGTCCTTGTGGTTGGTGGCGAACATCCAGCGGCGCCAACCGGTGGGGCCGTGGTGATGGTGGTCGTCGTGATCGTGGCTGTGGCCTGCGTCGTGTCCGTGATTGTCGAGAACTGCACTCATTGTCGATACCTCAAATCCAGCCAGATTTACTTGCTACGCTCAGCCACGACTTCGGAAGGCTGCACCAGTTGGCCGGTCTTGTTGGACCAGGCGTTCTTCGTGTAGGTCACCACGGCAGCCAGGTCCGTGTCGCTCAGTTGCTTCCATGCCGGCATGGCACCGTTGTTGGCGCCATTGAGCACCAGGTGCAGCTGCTTGCCATGGTCGGCGTCCTTCACGATGGCCGAGCCATCGAGCGCCTTGATCGGGCCCGCGCCCTTGCCGTTGGCCTGGTGGCAGGCGGCACAGTTCGCCGCATACACCTTCTCGCCGCGGGCGCTCAGGTCTTCCAGCACCCAAACCTTGTTCGGGTCGTCCTGCTTGGCCGCCAGCTTCTTCTTCTCGCCGTCGACCCACTTGCTGTAATCCTCAGCCGACAGCACCTTCACATGGATGGGCATGTAGGCGTGCTCCTTGCCGCACAGCTCGGCGCACTGGCCGTAGTAGTCGCCGGTCTTCTCGGCGCGGAACCAGGTGTCGCGCACGAAGCCGGGGATCGCATCCTGCTTGATGCCGAAGGCCGGCACCATGAAGGCGTGGATCACGTCGTTGGCCGTGGTGATGATGCGCACCTTCTTGTTCACCGGCACCACCAGCGGGTTGTCGACCTTCAACAGGTAGTCGTTGGGCGCCTTCGAGACGTCGCCGCTGTTGGACAGCACGCGGTGGCTGTTGTCCAGCGTAGAGATGTAGGACAGGCCTTCACCCTCGCCATTGAGGTAGTCGTAGCCCCACTTCCACTGGTAGCCGGTGGCCTTGATGGTCAGGTCGGCATTGGTCGTGTCCTTCTGCGCCACCAGCACCTTGGTGGCGGGCAAGGCCATCAGGATCACGATGATGAAGGGCGCCACGGTCCAGGCCACTTCGACGGATACGGACTCGTGGAACGAAGCCGGCTTGGCTCCCTTGGACTTGCGGTGCTTCCAGATGGAATAGAACATCACCGCGAAGACGGCGATGAAGATCACCGTGCAGATGATGAGCATCATCCAGTGCAGGGAGCTCTGCTCCTCCGCGATCTTGGTCACCGCCGGCGGCAGGTTCATCTGCTTGACTGCGGGGCCTCCCGGCAGATCCTGCACTGCATGGGCCATGGACCCCAGCCCTGCACCGGCCACCAGCAGCAAAGAAGCCAGCCTTTTCGAAACGCTATTCATAGTTGTCACTTACTTCTTAACTTCTCATCATTGATAGACATTCCGATGCACGCTATGTGGGCTAGCGACTCGGCCGGTCCCTGCCATGCAGTGCTAACAAATCGAAAGCACGACATGCACTATGGGAGCCAGTCTGTCCTGCGCCCGAGCATGGCCTGAACTGCCCAAGATTGCAACCCAGGCTATCCCCGAAACATAGGCGTTTCACAACAAATTGCACCCGGGTATAGACAACTGGCGTAAATGCCGTTCCACCTCTGCCGCGCGCGGATAAGACCGCGGGCGATTGTATCGCCCACATTTGAAAATTAAGGGACGGATGGCGGCCGTTCGCAGCGATTGTCCGGTCAATCGCCGCGCTTGCCGGCGCGCAGCATGCTCTGCATATCCTCGAAGGAAATCCGGCTCTCGCCCTGCATGCGGACTTTGGGCACGGGCTTGAATGCATGGCCGTAGATGATCTCGAAGGTGACCTCCAGCCGGCGCTCCTGGCCATCAGCCTGCTGTCCCGCAAGCGATAGATCCCAGGCCTGCAGCCAGCGCCGACCCCGCAGGCCGCCATGGCGCTGCCGGTGCAGGTTGCGCCCCAGCTCGCGCAGCTCCGCGCGCAGCTTTTCCGGCGACGAGTACGAGAGCACGATGCGCTCCATGTCCATGACCGGCTCGGCAAAGCCGGTCTGCACCAGCATGTCGCCCCAGTCGTGCATGTCGGTGAAGTCATGGCTGACCGGCCCCCAGCCCTGTTCGGCATAGAGGCGGCGCAACTCCTTCAGCGTATCGGGCCCCAGGCACGAGAACATCAGGTAGCCGTCCACCGCCAGCAGGCTGTGCCATTCCTGCAACAGTGCCTGCGGATTGGCGCTGGCATGCAGCGCCATGTTGGCCCAGAGCATATTCACCTCGCCTGCCTGGGCGGCGCCAAAGCGCGGCGCGGGCTGGCGCCAGCGCTCCGGGCTCCACCATTTGGGCTGCAGCTGCTGCTGCGCCTGCGCCAGCCGGAGCGCCGCCTCGTCCATCACGACGCAGCGGGCCTGGGGAAACTGCGCCGCCACCAGCCGGTGCGCCTCGATGCCCGCCAGCGCCGGCTGCCAGCTGCACCAGGCGGCGGGCTTTTGCATAATCCATTGCAGCCGGTCGGCCATGCGCCGCCCCACCTCCTCGTGCAGCCACGGGCTGTGCGTGGGCGCCTGCAGCGCCCAGCGGTGGGCGGCGACCGGGTCGATACTGGGGGGAACTTGAAACTCAGCCATGGATAGAGGGCGCCGGCCAGCGGCGGGCGGGAGGTGGATATGGGATGGTGGTCAGGGGTATACCAGGGAATGGCGCAACTCGCGGCGCGCATTCCCAGCCAGTGCTTTGTCTGCCGGTCGTGGCCCAGCGCGCGGCTGTGTCCGGCCTGCGAAGCAGCCCTGTGGCAGCGGGACCAGCGGCGCTGCCCGCGCTGCGCGCTGCAGCTGCCGGCCACGGCGCCGACCTGCGGCGCCTGCCTGCGCGAGCCCCTGCTGCTCACCACCTGCCATGCAGCCGTGGACTATATCGCGCCTTGGAGCGACATGGTGCAGGCGCTGAAATTTCACCAGCACCCGGCATGGGCTCCCGTGTTGGCCGGCTATATCGCCGCCACGCCCGGCGCAGCCGCCGCATTCGCCTGCTGCGACTGGGTAGCGCCGGTGCCGCTGTCCGCCGAACGGCTGCGCGAGCGCGGCTTCAACCAGGCGCTGCTGATCGCCCGGCGGCTGCACCGCCTGCTGGCAGCCGAGGCACCAGCCCCGCAGTTGCATCCCCGCCTGCTGCTGCGCCAGCACGACACGCCGCCGCAAAGCCGCTCCACCCGCGCCCAGCGGCAGCGCAACCTGCAGCGCAGCTTTGCCATCGAACCCCGGCTGCAGCCCCAGGTGCGGGGCCGATGCATCGCGCTGGTGGACGACGTGATGACCACCGGCGCCACCCTGAACGCCGCGGCCCGCCTGCTGCTGGCCGCCGGTGCCGCCGAAGTGCATGGCTTCGTCTTTGCGCGCACGCCGCTGCGCGGAGGCTCTTAAAATCCTGCCCCTATGTTCAATGTCGTCCTGGTCGAGCCCGAGATTCCGCCCAACACGGGCAATGTGATACGCCTGTGCGCCAATACCGGCAGCCGGCTGCACCTGGTGGAGCCGCTGGGCTTTTCGATGGAGGACCGCCTGATGCGCCGCGCCGGGCTGGACTACCACGAGTACGCCCAGGTGCTGCGGCACGCCAGCTGGGCGGTCTTTCTGGAAGCCATGCAGCCCGCGCCCGGGCGCATGTTCGCCATGACCACGCACGGCAGCAGCAATCTGTTCGAGCAGCGCTTTGAGCCCGGCGACTGGCTGGTGTTCGGTTCGGAAACCCGGGGCCTGGCGCCGGAGCTGCGCGAAAGCTTTGCGCTGCCCCAGCGGCTGCGCCTGCCCATGGTGGCCAGGCAGCGCAGCCTGAACCTGTCGAACGCCGTGGCGGTGACCGTCTTCGAGGCTTGGCGGCAGAACGGCTTTGCCGCCGGCACGCCCTGAATCAATGCTGGCTGCGCTTGACGAAGAACAGCCCCGCCCCCACCGCCATCAGCAGGCCGCCGAACACCCGGTTCTGCAGGCGCATGGCCCCGCCGCTGCGCAGCAGGCGGCGCAGCGCGCTGGCGCTGGCCGCGTAGCCGTGCATGACGACCATGTCCACCGCGATGGTCGTCGCCGCCAGGATCAGCAGTTGCAGCCACAGCGGGCGCTCGGAGGTCATGAACTGCGGCAGCACCGCGACCATGAAGATGATGCCCTTGGGGTTGGTGGCGTTGGTCATGAAGCCGGTCAGGCAGCGCTTGCGCCAGGTCGTGGCCGGCAGCGCGGCCTCGTCGCCCTGCAGCGGCCCGCCGCCGGCGCGCCATTGCTGCAGGCCGATGTAGATCAGGTAGCAGGCACCGGCGATCTTCACGGCGTTGAACGCCGGCTCGGAGGCGATCAGCAGCGAGCCCACGCCCGCGCCCGCCACCAGCAGGATCAGCAGCAGCCCCAGCTGCAGCCCGACGATGGTGGCGCTGGTCTTGCGCACGCCGTACGACAGGCCGTGGCTCATCGACAGCACCGCACCCGAGCCCGGCGAAATCGCAATGATGCAGGCGGCCGCCAGGTAGGCCATCCAGGTATGCAAATCCATTCCGTTCCTCTACGCTTTCTTTCTGCGAATAACAAATATGCAGGGGCGCCATTATCGACCCAAGGGGGCCGCGCCTCAAACTCCTGTTTTTATAGCTGCTAGCGCTTGCTGCTATTGCACCAACAGGCAATTTCACTCAAACTCTCGCCATCCCGGCAGCAGCACCGTCCATGGAACACGCACCCACCTGGCTGACCTATACCTTCCTCTACCTGGCCGCCGCCGTGGTGGCCGTGCCCATCTCGCGCGCGCTGGGCCTGGGCGCCATCATCGGCTACCTGGCCGCCGGCATGATCATCGGGCCCAGCGGCCTGGCGCTGGTGAGCAATGTGCAGGACATCCTGCATTTCTCCGAGTTCGGCGTGGTGCTGATGCTGTTCCTCATCGGCCTGGAGCTGCAGCCCAGCCGGCTGTGGAGCCTGCGCCGCCCCATCTTCGGCTGGGGAACGGCCCAGATGCTGCTGTGCACGGCCGCGCTGTTTGCCGCGGCGCTGCTGGCCCGCGCCGACTGGCGGCTGGCGCTGGTGGCCTCGCTCGGCTTGGCGCTGTCATCGACCGCCATTGCGCTGCAATCCATCGCCGAACGCAACCTGATGGGCACCGACAGCGGCAAGGCGGCATTCTCCATCCTGCTGTTCCAGGACGTGGCGGCGATTCCCATCCTGGCGCTGCTGCCGCTGCTCGCGCTGGGCGGGCATGCTGCCAGCGCGGATGCCGGCACCTTGTGGGCGCTGTGCAAGACGGTAGCCATCGTCGCGGCGGTGATCGTCGGCGGCCGGCACCTGCTGCGCCCGCTGCTGCGCTGGATCGCGCAGAGCAAGACGCAGGAGATCTTCACCGCCACCGCGCTGCTGCTGGTGGTGGCGATCGCGCTGCTGATGGTGCAGCTCGGCCTGTCGATGGCGCTGGGCGCCTTCCTGGCCGGCGTGCTGCTGGCCGACAGCGAGTACCGTGCCGAACTGGAAACAGACATCGAGCCCTTCAAGGGCCTGCTGCTCGGCCTGTTCTTCATCGCCGTGGGCATGACCATCGATTTCGGCGTCATCCTGCGCGCGCCGCTCACCATGGCCTTGCTGGTGGTGCTGTTCCTGGCGCTCAAGGCCGGCGCCATCTACGCGCTGGCGGCCGGCCTGCGCATGCCGCGGCAGGAGCGCCCGCTGTTCACGCTGCTGCTGGCCCAGGGCGGCGAGTTCGCCTTCGTGGTCTTCAGCACGGCACAGAACCAGAAGATCATCAGCGACGAACACGCTTCGCTGCTGATCGGCGCGGTGGCGATCTCGATGGTGGTGACGCCGCTGGTCGTCACCGCCGTCGACCGTTGGGTGGTGCGCCGCTTCGCGCAGCTGGACGACGGCGCCGACAAGCCCGCCGAGCTATCCGAGCCACAGGAGGCGCCCATCGTCATCGCCGGCTTCGGCCGCTACGGCCAGATCGTGACCCGCATGCTGCTCTCGCAGGGCATCAAGCCCGTCATCCTGGACCGCAGCGTCGAGATGCTCGAGGTGGCGCGGGTGTTCGGCTACCGCGTGTTCTATGGCGATGCCACGCGGCTCGACCTGCTGCGCATCGCCGGCATCGAGAAGGCGCGCGTGCTGGTGATCGCCGTCGACGGAGAGGAGCAGGCCAACGAGATCGCCGCGCTGGCGCTCAAGCACTTTCCGCACCTGCAGGTCGTGGCGCGCGCCAAGGACGTGTCGCACTGGTATGCGCTGCGCGACCTGGGCGTGCAGCACATCGACCGCGAGGTCTTCGACTCCAGCCTGCAGAGCGCGCAGAAGACGCTGGAGCTGGTGGGCTACAGCGCCGAGGACGCGCAGTACGTGGCCACGGTGTTCCGCGTGCACAACCTCGAGCTCACCGAGAAGATGTACGAGCACCACCACGACCGCGAGGCCCTGATCGCCGTGGCCAAGCAGGGCCGCGACCAATTGACCGAGCAGATGCTGCGCGAGCGCCAGGAGCGCGCCATGGGCACCACCGCCGCCGAAGCGCCGATGAGCCCCTACCCCGCGCACCCGCCCATTCCGCCGGCCACCGGAGCGCCGGCCGCCGGAGCGCCGGCCGCCGGATCGCCGGCCGCCGAATCGCCCTGACGCTGCATGGCCTGCCGGGTGGTGCTACCCTCGCCGCCTATGTTCAACCCATCCCAAGCCGACGTACGGCGATTCTTCTGCGCGGTCCATGCCAAGTCGCTGGCCGGCGCCCCGATGGAGGCCATCGAGACCCTGGCCAGTCTGTGGATCGCCGAACACCCCGAATACCACGCCGACCTGCAGGACGCCGAAGCCGCCATCGCGCGCAACTACGACGAGACGCCGGAGGCCACCAACCCCTTCCTGCACCTGTCCATGCATTTGTCGATCAGCGAGCAGTGCAGCATCGACCAGCCACGCGGCATCCGCCAGGCGGTGGAACTGCTGTCCAGGCGCCTGGACTCGCTGCACGACGCCCACCATGTGGCCATGGAGTGCCTGGGCACCATGCTGTGGGAAAGCCAGCGCTCGGGCCGCCCGCCCGACGGCAACGCCTACGTGGCCGCCGTGCAGCGCCAGGCCACCAAGGACTGAAACAAAAAAGGCTCCCACGGGAGCCTTTTTTGGGGGAGCGCAGTGCGGCTTACTTGCGGAAGCGCGACTCAGGGATGGTCTGCAGGTCGCCGTCCAGGCTGCCCAGGTAATTGGCCAACTCCTTCATCTCGCTGTTGGAGAACTGCTTGGCGATGGCGCCCATCACCGCGTTGTTGCGGCCGACCATGGCGTTGTTCGTGACCTTGTACGACTTGAGCGCCGCAAACAGGTAGTCGGCGTTCTGGCCGGCGATCTTCGGGTACGACGGATCGATGGGCTTGGCGAAGTTGTCGCCGTGGCAGGACACGCAGGTGCCCTTCTTCAGCAGCTCGGCCACCTTGGCCGAAGGCTCGCGCGCCTTGTCGGCCGCCTTGGCCGTGCCCGCGCCGTGCTGCTCGTAGTAGGCGGAGACATCGGCGATGTCCTGCTCGGTCAGCGAGTCGGCAATGCCGCGCATCGTGGGGTGCTTGCGGTCGCCCTTCTTGTAGGCCGTCAATGCGGCGGCGATGTACTTGCCGCCCTGGCCGGAAATCTTGGGAACCTTGTAGACCTCG
This sequence comes from Comamonas humi, assembly GCF_054782535.1. Classification (NCBI taxonomy): domain Bacteria; kingdom Pseudomonadati; phylum Pseudomonadota; class Betaproteobacteria; order Burkholderiales; family Comamonadaceae; genus Comamonas; species Comamonas humi. The sequence continues at coordinate 52,153 of NZ_BAAGSH010000002.1, forward strand.
GGGAAGCTGGCCTGGTAGCCGATGATGCCGTGGCAACCGATACACATGGCGATCTTGTTTTCCCCCGCCTTGGCATCGCCCTTCACTTCTTCTGCGAAACCCATGCTCGTCGCAGAAGCGACAGCCAATGCAAATACCGTGGTCAATGTTTTATTCATTTTGCGCGCACAATCGTGTGGAAAATCTTGTCTCTGGCAGATGTTTGATTATATTGAGCATTCCATCTGTCCTTGCCTCAACGATCTGCATTCAAACCCCATGAAATTCCAAGGCTCACAGAACTACGTCGCCACCAAAGACCTGATGCTTGCGGTCAATGCAGCGATTACCCTTCAAAGACCGCTTCTCGTCAAGGGGGAACCCGGCACAGGGAAAACCATGCTGGCGGAGGAGGTGTCAGAGGCGCTAGGCATGCCGTTGCTGCAGTGGCACATCAAGTCCACCACCAAGGCGCAGCAGGGCCTGTACGAATATGACGCGGTCAGTCGTTTGCGCGACAGCCAGCTGGCCGACGTGGAGGGCGCCGAGCGCGTCAAGAACATCCACAACTACATCGTCAAGGGCGTGCTGTGGCAGGCCTTCACCGCCGACCAGCCGGTGGCGCTGCTGATCGACGAGATCGACAAGGCGGACATCGAGTTCCCCAACGACCTGCTGCGCGAGCTCGACCGCATGGAGTTCTACTGCTACGAGACGCGCGAACTGGTGCGCGCCAAGCACCGGCCGCTGGTGTTCATCACCTCGAACAACGAGAAGGAACTGCCCGACGCCTTCCTGCGCCGCTGCTTCTTCCACTACATCAAGTTCCCCGAGCCGGACACGATGAAGCAGATCGTGGACGTGCACTTTCCCACGCTCAAGGGCGAGCTGCTGGCCGCCGCGATGCGCGTGTTCTACGAGGTGCGCAACCTGCCGGGCCTGAAGAAGAAGCCTTCGACCAGCGAGCTGATCGACTGGCTCAAGCTGCTGGTGGCCGAGGACATTCCGCCCGAGACGCTGCAGACCGCCGACCAGAAGATCGCCGTGCCGCCGCTGGTGGGCGCACTGCTCAAGAACGAGCAGGATGTGTCCCTGTTCGAGAAGCTGGTCTTCATGAACCAGAGAAACCGGTGATCCGCCCATGGCCTTTGTCGAACCCACTACCCTGCGCCTGAACGGCATCCGCCTGGAACCGCTGGGCCTGCAGCACGAGGCCGGCCTGACCGATGCCGCCCGCGACGGCGAGCTGTGGAAGATCCGCGTCACCTCGGTGCCCGAGCCCGAGAACGTGCGCGCCTACATCGAGACGGCCCTGGCCACGGGCAACCGCCTGGCCTTTGCCGTGGTGGACGAGGCCAGCGGCCGCGTGCTGGGCAGCACCAGCTACCACGACATCGTGCCGGCGCTGCAGCGCGTGGAGATTGGCTACACCTGGTATGCGCAAAGCGTGCAGCGCACCCACGTCAACACCACCTGCAAGCTGCTGCTGCTGAGCCATGCCTTCGAAACCCTGGGCAGCGCCGTGGTGGGCTGGCGCACCGACAACTACAACTTCGCCAGCCAGCGCGCCATCGAGCGCCTGGGTGCGCGCAAGGACGGCGTGATCCGCCACCACGCGGCGCGCCGCGATGGCACGGTGCGCGACACGGTGATGTACAGCATGCTGGCCGGCGAATGGCCCGAGGCCAAGGCCCAGCTGCTGTACCTGCTGGCGCGCCACGTCAATTGACGTGCAGCTGCGCCTGGAATGCGGACAGGTGCTGCTCCGGCATGATGGTGAGCACATGCTCCTGCACCCGCTGCGCATAGCTGCCGGGAGCGCCCTGCCGCACATAGCGCAGCGCCATGGCCAGGGCCTCCACCAGCGCCGGCTCGTCCGCGCTGCGGTGCAGCGCCGCCGCCAGCGGTTGCATGCCGGCATCGCGCTGCATCTGCAGGATGCCGAGCACATACATTTTGCAGGCGGCCAGCGAGCGCCTGGCGGCCCCGGGCACGGGCTGCGCCTCGGTCACCGAGGCGGACGCCGCCGCGTCGGCCAGGTACCCGCGCCGGCGCAGGTCCTCGAGCATCTGCCAGGCACCATCGCCCAGCCAGCCGGCCACCTCCTCGCCGCTGCGTTCGCCATTGCACAGGATGAGCAGCTGCCGCTCGCGCGCCGAGAAGTGCCGCCTATCCTGCAATGCCTGTCGCGCCTTTTCCGTCTTCGCCACCCGCATGTCCGCCCCGTCCCTTAGACTCGAGAACCTGCACTGTAGGTGCCGCGCGTTAAAACAATTTGACACAAACCAGGCCAGACCATGCTGATCGATTTCTTCTACACCCTGCGCGCCGCCAAGCTGCCGGTCTCGGTCAAGGAGCTGTTGGTGCTGCTGCAGGCGCTGGACAAGGGCCTGGTGGGCCCGCGCTCGGAAGACGCCTGGAGCCTGGAAGACTTCTACTTCATGGCGCGCACCGCGCTGGTCAAGGACGAGAAGCTGTTCGACAAGTACGACATGGCGTTCTCGTCGTACTTCAAGGGCGTGGAGATGCTCACCGACTGGCAGAAGGAGCTGCCCGAGGACTGGCTGCGCCAGGTGCTGGAGCGCGAACTCAGCCCCGAGGAGAAGGCTGCCCTCGAGGCCATGGGCTGGGACGAGCTGATGGACACGCTGAAGAAGCGCCTCGAGGAGCAGAAGGAGCGCCACGAGGGCGGCAGCAAGTGGATCGGCACCGGCGGCACCAGCCCCTTCGGCCACGGCGGCTACAACCCGCGCGGCATCCGCATCGGCGGCAAGAGCGGCCAGCGCAGCGCCGTCAAGGTGTGGGAGCAACGCGTCTACCGCGACTACGACGACGGCCAGGAACTGGGCACGCGCAACATCAAGGTGGCGCTCAGGCGCCTGCGCAAGTTCGCGCGCGACGGCAACGAGATGGAGCTGGACCTGCCGGACACCATCCGCGCCACGGCCGCCAATGCCGGCTACCTGGACATCAAGATGATCCCCGAGCGGCACAACCACGTGAAGGTGCTGCTGCTGATGGACGTGGGCGGCACCATGGACGACCACATCCAGCGCGTCGAGGAGCTGTTCTCGGCCGTCAAGAGCGAGTTCAAGCACCTGGAGTTCTACTACTTCCACAACTGCGTCTACGACTACATGTGGAAGAACAACAAGCGCCGCTATGCCGAGAAGTTCCCGACCTGGGACGTCATCCGCAAGTACAACAAGGACTACAAGCTGATCTTCGTGGGCGACGCGACCATGAGCCCCTACGAGATCCTGCAGCCCGGCGGCAGCGTGGAATACAACAACGCCGAGCCCGGCGCCGAGTGGATACAGCGGCTCACCAACGCCTTTCCCAAGCACGCCTGGATCAATCCCGAGCCGCAGGGCGTGTGGCAGTACCGCCAGAGCATCGGCCTGATGCGCCAGCTGATGGGCGAGCGCATGTACCCTTTGTCACTCAAAGGCCTGGAAGACACTATGCGGCTGCTGTCAAAATAGCTGCATGCTATGTTGCCCCCACACGCCGGCACCCAGGCCGGCGTTTTTGCTCGCCGCGGTCATGGCCCTCGCACTCGCGGGCTGCGGCAGCTTCTCCCGTTCCAGCTCCACGGACGACCAGACCGAGGCCGGACACAAGACGGACGCGCTGGCCTTCGACCTGGAGGTCAAGTCCGAGGACGATGCGGTCCGCAAATACCTGGAACAGCACCTGGAGCTGCAGCGCTTTCGCCGCCTGCCCGGCCTGCAGACCACCGAGCTGACCCGTCTGCTCGGCGCCGCCAACGACGACATTGCCACGCTGATGGGCACCCTGGGCTACTTCAACCCCACCGTGGCCATCGATGTGCGCGACGTGCCCGCCACCGGCAACGGTGAAGGCAGCAGCAGCACCACCACGGCCAATGCCGCCACCAGCGATGCCGCCCTGCGGCCGCTGGTGACCATCACCGTCGAGCCCGGCCCGCAGACCCGCGTCGGCGAGGTGCAGCTGGACTACACCGGCGCCGTGGCTACCGATGCGAATGCCGAGCAGCGCCTGGCGCGCCTGCGCCGCAACTGGGGCCTGCAGACCGGCAGCGGCTTCACCCAGAACGGCTGGGACGAAGCCAAGAACCAGGGCCTGCGCGGCCTCAAGGCCCGCCGCTATCCCACGGCCAGCATCGCGCACAGCCAGGCCGACATCGACGCCGACGCCAACACCGCCAAACTCGGCGTGCGCTACGACTCCGGCCCGCTCTACCGCTTTGGTGAGCTGCGCATCGCCGGCAGCGAGCGCTACGATCCCGACGGCGCGCGCCGCATCGCGCGCCTGCCGGCGGGCGCCATCTACAGCGAGGCCGACCTGCTCGACACCCAGGCGCGCTTGGCCGCCAGCGGCTACTACGACTCGGTCTTCCTCACGCTCGACACCGAGCACGCCAGCGGCGACGCCGACGCGGTGACCGCCCCGGTGATCGCCCAGGTGCGCGAGGCCAAGTACCAGAAATGGGTGTTCGGCGTGGGCATATCGACCGACAGCGGCCCGCGCCTGTCCATCAGCCACATCCACAACCAGATGCCGCTGCTGGGCTGGCGCGCGGTGAGCAAGCTCTCGCTCGACCGCGACAACAAGCTGCTGTCCACCGAATGGACCGACCTGCCACGCGAAAACGGCTGGCGCTGGTTCGTGGGCGGGCAGGCCTCGCGCGAGCTGACCGGCGACTACACGGTGAACTCCGCGCGCCTGCGCGGCGGCCAGAGCAAGAGCAGCGACCACATCGACCGCAGCAGCTACCTGCAGTACGACTTTGCCTCGACCAAGGGGCTGGACAGCGAGCCCGCCAGCAGCGCGCTCAGCGCCAACTACGCCTGGACGGGGCGCTACTTCAACAACAAGAACAACCCCACGCGCGGCTACGGCCTGGCGGCCGAGGTGGGCGCGGGCGTCACGCTCACGCCGCGGCGCGATCCCTTCCTGCGCCTGCTGGCGCGCTGGCAGGGCTTTGTGCCGATGGACCGCGTGACCGCGCCCAACGGCAGCTCGCGCAGCAGCCGCCTGGCGCTGCGCGCCGAGGCCGGCGCGGTGCTGGCCAAGGCATCGGCCAACATCCCGGTCACGCAGATGTTCATCACCGGCGGCGACACTACGGTGCGCGGCTACGGCTACCGGCAGATCGGCACCCGCGTCGAAGGCGACCGCGTCTTCGGCGGCCGCTACATGGCCGTGGGCAGCGTCGAGTACCAGCGCCCGCTGGTGCGGGGCGGCGAGATCAGCGACTGGGAATCCGCCGTCTTCGTGGACGCGGGCTCGGTGGCCGACACCATCGGCGCGATGACGCCCTATGTGGGCGTGGGCACCGGCCTGCGCTGGCGCAGCCCCGTGGGCTCGCTGCAGACCGACGTGGCCTATGGCCTGAAGGACAAGCGCTTCCGGCTGCACCTGCGCATGGGCTATACCTTCTAAGGGCGGAGCATGGATACACAGCAGTCCGCCACGAATCATGGCAAAAAACACCGCCAGCGCCCGCTGGTATTGCGCATATCGCTATATTTTCTGATACTCCTGCTGTTGGCAGTGATCGCCCTGCTCGGCGGCGCCTGGTGGTGGAGCGGCCAGCCCGACTCGCTGCCGCGCACACTGCAGCTGGCATCTCGCTACCTGCCGGCGGGCCAGCAGCTGCAGTTCAGCGACACCACCGGCACCCTGCGCCAGGGCGGCCACATCGGCCAACTGCAATGGAGCAGCCCCACGGTGGCCGTGGAGGTGGCCGACGCCCAGCTCGGCTGGGATCTGAGCCGGGTGCTGCAGCGCGAGCTGCGCTTCGCGCCGCTGCGCATCGCCCGCATCACCGCCACGCCCACCGGCGTACCCAGCAAAGACGAGCCCAGCGAGCCGCTGCAGCAGCTGGCGCTGCCGCTGGCCGAGCTGCAGCTGCCGTTCGAGATCGGCGAGATCACCTGGGCCAGCGAGTCTCCGCTGACGCTGTCGGACCTGCGCGGCACCTACCGCTACCAGCAGGGGCAGCACCAGCTGCAGCTGGGCCACCTCGGCTTTGCCGACAGCCACTACCGCGGCACGGTCGACCTGCAAGCCGACGCCCCCATGGCGCTGCAGGCGCAGCTGCAGGGCGACGTGCAGGTGCCCGCCACCGAACGCTCCAAGGCCATGGCGCTGCAGGCGCAGGCCCAGGTCAGCGGCACGCTGAGCGGCGCCGACGCCGAGCTGAAGGCCAGCCTGCAGGCCCACCCGGCCGATACCGCAGGCGACAAGGACAGCGCCAAGCCCACGCGCGCGCAGGTCGATGCGGTGGTCTACCCCTGGCGCCCCTGGCCGCTGGGCCCGGCCAGCGCCGACCTGCAGGCCATCAACCTGGCCGCCTTCGCGCCGCAGCTGCCCACCACGCTGCTCGACGGGCAGTTGCGCTTCGACAAGGCCAGCGAAGCACTCCTCGCGCAAGCTGCCGAGATTGCTACCAAAAGCGAAGCTGTTAGCGCAGGTGGCACTAACGCAAAACCCGAATTTGACTCCAAAGACCAGCCCACTGAAGGCCCGCTCGCCGCACTGGCGGCCTCCGGCCCCTGGGCACTGCAGGTGCAGCTGCGCAACGGCCAGGCCGGCCCCTGGGACCGCCAGCGCCTGCCGCTCGACAAGCTGGACGCGACCGCACTCTGGCAAGGTCAGCGGCTGGCGCTGCTGCCCGGCGCCGCGCTCGAACTGGGCCAGGGTCGGCTGCAGGCGCAAGGCCACTACCAGCTGGACAGCGGGCAGCTGGAGGCCCGCGCCGAACTGCGCCAGCTGCGCCCCGCGCTGATCGACTCGCGCTTCGACAGCAACCCGCTGTCAGGCACCGCCACGGCCGCCATGCAGGGCGAGGCCATCCGCTTCGACGTGGACATCCAGGGCGCCGGCCCGGCACGCGGCAAGGCGGCGGCGCTGTCCATCAACCGCCTGCTGGCCCAGGGCCAGTGGCAGGCGCCGGCCATCGAGCTGCAACAGCTGCAGCTCGATGCGCTGCGCGCCCAGGTATCGGCCAAGGCCCTGCGCTTCGACACCGAGGCGCAGGCCGGCCAGGGCCAGATCGAGGCCCGCCTGCCGGGCGCGCAGCTCACCGCCAACGCCCAGGCCGCCGCGCGCGACGGCAAGGGCCAGGTGCAGCTGCGCATCGCCAGCGCCGAGGAGCTGCTGCAATGGGCGCGCAGCCTGCCCATGGCGGGCGCGTCCATCCCCAAGGACATCGCCGCCCGCGGCACGCTCGAAGCGCAGCTGCAATGGAGCGGCGGCTATGCCGATGCCATGCGCCAGCTGCGCCAGGCAGGCCTGACCGCCGTCTCGGTGCCCGCCGATGCCGCGCAGGCCAAGCCCTTCCGCCTGGATGCGCAGCTGCGGGTGCCGCAGCTCCAGGTACAGCTGGGCAAGGAAGATGTTTGGCAGCTGCAGGACAGCACGGTCTCCGTGCAGGGTCACCTGGCCGACCTGCAGGCCGAAGCCCAGGCCCAGGCACGCCATGGCGAGCAGCGTTTCGGCGGCGCCGTGCGCCTGCAGGCGGCCCTGGACAAGTCGGCACAGTGGAAGGGCCGCGTCAGCCAGCTGCAGGCCCGGATGGCGCTGCCGCCGGCGCCTGGCGCCAAGGCGCAGAGCTGGCAGGCCGAGCTGGGCCAGCCGGTGGACTTCACGCTGCGCCAGCAAAATGGCCTGCAGGCCACCACCTCTGCCGGGCGCCTGCAGGTCAGCGGCTCCGAGCCGGGTGCCGCCGGCATCGAATGGCAGCCGCTGACCCTGGCGCTGCGCGGCCAGAGCCTGCGCCTGCAAAGCAGCGGCAAGATCACCGGCCTGCCGGTGCGCTGGGCCAAGGCCTTCACCAAGCCGCAGCCCAAGGCCGACCCACAGGCCATCGACCCGCTCGACTCCGACCTGGTGCTGCAGGGCGACTGGGACATCCAGGCCACCGACAGCCTGCGCGCCAAGCTGCGCATCGCACGCCAGAGCGGCGACCTGCGGCTGCGCGCCGGCACGCCGCTGCCCGCCAACATCACCGTGCATTCCCCCAACGGCCAGCCGGGGCGCATCGCCGCGGCGGTGGCGGAGCAGTCGCAGCAGATCGTGGCGCGCATCCGCACCATGCAGCTGGACTTGAATGTCGAAGGCCAGCAGCTGCAGGCCCAGCTGCAGTGGGACAGCGAGAACGCCGGCAATGCCCAGGCCCAGGTGCGCACCCAGCTCGCGCCGTGGCGCGGCGAGATCGGCAGCGCGCTGCTGCCCGGCAGCGCACCGCTGTCCGGCACGCTCAAGGCCCGCATGCCCGACCTGGGCATCTGGGCCAGCTTTGCGCCGCCGGGCTGGCGCGTGCAGGGCCAGCTGGGCGCCGATGCCACGCTGGCCGGCACCGTGGCGGAGCCGAACTGGAGCGGCAGCATCAGCGCCGACGACATGTCCATCCAGTCGCAGCTCGACGGCGTGGACCTGCGCAACGGCAAGCTGCGGGCCCTGCTGCGCGGCCCCGAGCTGCAGCTGCAGTCGCTGCACTTCGACGGCGGCAAGGGCAGCCGCGCGCGCGTGCCCGGCTACAGCGGCAACCTGACCGACGCCCCCACCGATGGCGGCAGCCTGGATGCCAGCGGCACCATCCGCTGGGAGCAGGCGGCCGGTGGGCAGTCGGGCGCCAGCATGGACATCCGCGCCCAGGCCAAGGCGCTGCAAGTGCTGGTGCGCGCGGACCGCCAGGTCGGCATCTCGGGCGAGGTGCGTACCCAGCTCTCGCAGGGCCAGCTCAGCATGACCGGCGATCTGGAAGTGGACCGCGCCACCATCATCCTGGCCGACATGTCGTCGCCCACGCTGGGCAGCGACGTGGTCGTGCATTCGGCCAAGCGCCGCGCCGCCGAGAGCAAGCCGGAGCCGGAGGCCAAGCAGGAGCCCGCCCCTGCCGTCACCACCGCCAAGCCCATGGTGCTGAACATCGGCCTCAGCATGGGCCGTGACTTTGCGCTGCAGGGCTATGGCATCACCACGCGGCTGCGCGGCAAGCTGCAGGTGCAGAACGGCAGCGGCGGCAAGCCGCGCATCACCGGCGACATCCGCACCGAGGAAGGCCGCTACCGCGCCTGGAGCCAGGTGCTGGACGTGGAGGAAGGCCGCATCCGCTTCAACGGCCCCTACGACAACCCCTCGCTCGACATCACCGCGATACGCCCCAACATCACCGTGCGCGCCGGCGTGCAGATCAGCGGCTCGGCGCAGTCGCCGCGCGTGCGCCTGTACTCCGACCCCGAGATGCCCGATGCGGAAAAGCTCTCGTGGGTGGTGATGGGGCGCGACCCTTCCGCCGGCGGCGCCGAGGCCGCGCTGGCGCAGCAGGCGGCGCTGGCGCTGCTGGGCGGCGGCAAGTCGAGCGGCGGGCTGACCAGCGGCCTCGCGAGCGGCCTGGGCCTGGACGAGATCGGCTTCAAGAACGACGGCGGCGACGCCAGCGGCTCGGCCCTGTCGTTCGGCAAGCGCCTGTCCAAGGACCTGTACGTGACCTACGAGCACAGCCTGGCCGGCGCTCTGGGCACGCTCTACATCTTCTACGACTTCTCGCGCAATCTGCAGCTGCGCGGCTCGACCGGCGCCGCTGGCGCGGTCGACCTGATCTACACCATCCGCAAGGACTAGGGCCATGAAAACCTTCGCCCTGTATCTGGCCACGGCCGTGGCCGAAATCGTGGGCTGCTACCTGCCCTGGCTCTGGCTGCGCCAGGGCGGCAGCGCCTGGCTGCTGCTGCCGGCCGCGGCCAGCCTGGCGGCCTTTGTCTGGCTGCTCAGCCTGCACCCCGACGCCACCGGCCGCGTCTATGCGGCCTATGGCGGCGTCTATGTGAGCGTGGCCCTGGTCTGGCTCTGGCTGGTTGACGGCGTGCGCCCCACGGCCTGGGATGCTGGCGGCGTGGCCGTGTGCCTGCTCGGCATGGCGATGATCGCCTTTGCGCCGCGCAGCGCGGGCTGACCGGGCAGCTTAGCGCCGCTGCATCAGCCCGGCCACCAGATGGCCCAGGGTCTTCAAGGCCGGCTCCAGCTGCTCGAATCGCGGGTGCCCGTAGTTCAGGCGCAGGTGGTGGCGAAAGCGCTGGTCCGCCGAGAACAGCGGCCCCGGCGCCACGCTGATGTTCTGCGACAGCGCGAGCCGGTGCAGCTCCAGCGCATCCACCTGAGGCGGCAGCTCCACCCAGAGGAAGTAGCCCCCCTGCGGCCGGGTCACCCGCACTTCTGGCGGGAAATGCCGGGCCATGCAGCGCAGTGCCTCCTCCTGCTGCCGGGCCAGCGTGGCGCGCAGCTGGCGCAGGTGCTTGTCGAAGCCGCCCGCCTCCAGGTAGCGCAGCACGGCGAGCTGCGACGGCACGGCGACCGACAGCGTGCTGGAGAGCTTGAGCCGCTCCACCGCCCGCGCAAAGCGCCCGGCCGCCGTCCAGCCCAGGCGGTAGCCTGGGGCCAGGTTCTTCGACATCGAACTGCAGTGCAGAACCCAGCCTTCCGAGTCGAAGGCCTTGGCGGGCAGCGCCCGGCGCACGCCGAAATACAGCTCGCCGTACACGTCGTCCTCGATCAGCGGGACCTGGTGGCGCGCCAGCAGCTGCACCAGCCGTTGCTTGCGCTCCACCGGCATCAGGGCGCCCATCGGGTTCTGGAAGTTCGGCATGAACCAGCAGGCCTTGACCGGCTCGCGCTGGAGCACGGCCTCGAGCGATTCGAGCTGCACGCCGTCGCGCGGATGGGTCGCCACCTCCACTGCGCGCAGCTGCAGGCGCTCCAGGGCCTGCAGGCAGCCGTAGAAAGCGGGCGACTCGATCGCCACCGCGTCGCCCGGCCGCGTGACGGCCTGCAGGCACAGGTTCAAGGCCTCCATGGCTCCGCTGGTGATGACGATCTCGTCGGCGCCTGCCACCACGCCATGGCTCACGTAGCGCAGTGCAATCTGGCGCCGCAGCTCCTGGTTGCCCGGGCCCAGGTCGTTCAGCATCTGCTCGGGCTCAAGCGCACGCAGCCCGGCGCCCGCCTCGCGCGCCAGGCGGGCCAGCGGAAACAGCGCCGGGCTCGGAAACGCCGACCCCAGCGGCACCACGCCGCGCTCGCGGATGGAGCCCAGCACCTCCAGCACCAGGTCGTTGACCACAACCTCGCGCGAGCGGGGCTCCGGGTCTGCCAGCAAGGGCTCGCGGCGCTGGTGCGCGGGCGATTTCACGAAATAGCCCGAACGCGCCCGCGCCTCGATATGCCCGCGGGCCTCCAGCAGCGCATAGGCCTCGAAGACGGTGGACGGGCTGATGCCCCGCACGGCCACGGTCTCGCGCACGGAGGGCAGGCGCTCGCCCGGCCGCAAGGTGCCCGAGGCGATCAGGGCCTCGATATCAGCGGCCAGGGCTTCGTACTTCTTCATGGAACGGCTGATCTGCTATGGATGGTCCGGCATTCTGACTCACTGATCTGGTATGCACAACTAGCGCTTTTTCATCGAAGGCAACCGTCATCTGATACGGTATTTTTACATCCAACTGAGTCTTACCAGATCAGCGGATGGCGGGCAAACTCGGTTCTGTCCCGCTCGCTCCACGAACTGCCATGACTGCCTCCACCACCCACCCGCGCCGCGCGATTGCAGCCCTCCTGCTGGTCTGCGGTGGCCTGTCCACGGCGGCCGCAGCCACTGCGGCGGACACCATGGCGCAGCGCATGCAGGCCTGCGTGGTCTGCCATGGCGAGCAGGGACGCGCCACCCGCCAGGGCTACTTTCCCCGCATCGCCGGCAAGCCCGCGGGCTATTTGTTCAACCAGCTGGTGAACTTCCGCGATGGCCGGCGCAAGAACCCCACGATGGCCTACCTGGTCGGCCAGATGTCCGATGCCTACCTGCAGGAGATCGCCGCCTACTTCGCCGGGCTCGATCTGCCGTATCCACCGCCGGAGCCCGCCCAAGCCGCCGCAGCGGCGTTGGCGCGCGGTGAATTGCTGGTGCGCCAAGGCGATGCCGCCCGCGGCATCCCCGCATGCGCGGCCTGCCATGGCGCGGCGATGATGGGCGTGGAGCCCGGCATTCCGGGCCTGCTCGGACTGCCCCGCGACTACCTCCTGGGCCAGTTCGGCGCCTGGAGAAACGGCCAGCGCCATGCGGCCAAGCCGGACTGCATGGGCGAAGTGGCCGAACGCCTGTCGGCCGAAGACGTGGGCGCCATGGCCGCATGGCTGTCCGCGCAGCCGGTTCCTGCCGGCACCAAGGCGGCCAGGCAAGCGCCGCAGGCACTGCCGCTGCAGTGCGGGAGTGCGCAGCCATGAACCGTACCCTCTCCTTTTCGGTCAAGCTGCTGGCTGGCCTGCTGTTGCTGGGCTGTCTTGCCATCGCGGCGATTGCCTGGCTCAACCTGCGCGGCGAAGCGCCGGTGTCGGACATCATTCCCACCGCAGCCCCCAGCGCAGAACTTGTGCAGCGCGGTGCCTACCTGGCCCGCGCCGGCAACTGCGCCGCCTGCCACACCGAGCGCGGCGGTGCGGCCTATGCCGGCGGCAAGGCCCTGGCCACGCCCTTCGGCACCGTGTTTGCCGGCAACCTCACGCCCGACGCCGAGACCGGCCTGGGCCGCTGGTCCGCCGACCACTTCTGGCGCGCGCTGCACCACGGGCGCTCGCGCGACGGCCGGCTGCTCTACCCCGCCTTTCCCTACACCGAGTACACCCAGGTCACGCGGGAGGATGCGGATGCGCTCTATGCCTTCCTGCGCACCGTGCCTGCCGTGCACCAGGCCAACCGCCCCCATGAGCTGCGCTTCCCCTACAGCACGCAGGCAGCGCTGGCGGTCTGGCGTGCGCTGAACTTCCAGCCCGGCGGGTTCGAGCCGGAAAAGGCCCGATCGGCCGAGTGGAACCGGGGCGCCTACCTGGTGCGCGGCCTGGGCCATTGCGCAGCCTGCCATGCGCCGCGCAATTTCATGGGCGCCACGCAGAACCACCTGGGGCTGGACGGCGGCCTGATCCCGATGCAGAACTGGTATGCACCGTCGCTGGCCTCGCCGGCCGAGGCCGGCCTGCAGGACTGGAGCGAAGCCGATGCCATTGCGCTGCTCCAACACGGCATCAGCCCACGGGGCGCCGCCATGGGCCCCATGGCCGAGGTCGTGTATGCCAGCACCCAGCACCTGAACGCCGCCGATCTGCAGGCCATGGCCGTCTTCCTGCGCGAGCTGCCCCGGCAGGCACCGGCGCCGCAGCCGCATGCCCGCGCCAATGCCACTGTGCTGGGGTTGGGCGCCAAGCTGTACCAAGCGCAGTGCGCCGCATGCCATGGCGACAACGGAGCAGGCAGCGGCAGCGCCTATCCAGCGCTGGCCGGGCACCGGGGCGTCACCCAGGCCTCCAGCGCCAACCTCGTGAAAGTCATCATCCACGGCGGCTTTCCGCCCACCACCGACGGCAATCCGCGCCCCTACGGCATGCCGCCCTTCGGCCAGAGCCTCGACGATACGGACATCGCCGCGCTGGCTTCCTATGTGCGGTCCGCCTGGGGCAACAGCGCCAGCGGCGTCACGCCCTTCGATGTCAGCCGCTTGCGATAGGAGTAGCCATGAACCTGCTGAGACAAACCCAAACCGTGCTATGGAGCCTGATAGGCATAGGCCGGTGCAAGGACATGGCCGAGATTCCCGAGCGCGGCAATCCGCTGGTGCTGGTGGTCATCGCCTTCGTGCTGGTGATGCTGTTCGTGGGCACCATCGCGTTCGTGGCCCACTCGGTCGCACCAGGCTGACGCCAAGGTGGCGCCGGCCCGCTCAGGCCACGGCGCCCGGCCGCAGTTCCCGCGCCATGCCCTGCAACCGTTGCCCAAAGACGAGCACCGTATCGTGCAGGCGCCCAGCATCGGCCGCCAAGGCCTGCAGGTATGCGTGGCATGCCCCCACCGCTTCGGCCGCGAGCTGCAGGAGCGATGCATGCACCGCGCTTTCCAGCGCGGCATGCAGCCGCTCATAGCCAACAGCCACCGTGTCACCGGCCATGGCCGTTTCGTAGCCAATGCTTGCATCGAGTTCGATGGCCACAGGCGCAACAGGCGACAGCTCATAGCACCCGAGGTGCTCCTGCAACTGCCGCTCCACAGCCTCGCTCACCCATTGCGACACCTCGGCGCAGACGGCACCGGCATCCTGCGAATCGGCATACCGCTCCAGCAACTGCGGCAGCTCGGGGACGACGCTGCGCCACGCGGCCTTAACGATGCGCTCCTGCTGCTGTTCCAGCGCCCCATCTTCCTCATTCAGCGCCTGTCCCAGCGCCGCCAGCGCAGGCAGCACCTGCGCCTGCAGGCTTCCAAGCACGTCCTCCTCCAGATGGTGCAGCCGCACCTCGGCGGGCTTGCGCTGCTGGTAGGCGAGCACCGGGCCGGCCAGCTCCAGCAGCGCGCCATAGAGGCGCTCGAAGCCCGCGCCGGCCAGCGCCTCGGCGGTCTCCCCCTGCGCTCGCGCTATTTGGACCGAGATGGACAGCGGGGCCTTCAGCAAGGCGGCATCCATCCCCATCTCGCGCAGCTTCTCCCGCGCACGGGCCTGCACATCGGCCTCCTGCAAGGCCCGGTTGGATTCGCTCTTGTTGAGCAGCAGCTTGCGGATCTCGCCATCAACCTCGTCCTCCTCGAGGCAATCGCTACGCGTCACGATGGGCAGCAGGGGCTTGTGGCGCCGCAGCTCGTACGCGAGTTCGTCCAGCTCCTGCACCTGCCCCGGCGAGGTCGAGCTGGTCAGCCACAGCACCGCATCGGCGCTGTCGAGAAAACGCAGGGTCAGCGCTGCATTCTCGGCCGTGGCCGAGTGCAGGCCCGGCGTGTCCAGCAGCACCAGCCTTTCGCCCAGGCACACGCCCTGCAGCCGCGCCGTGGTCTCGGTCGCGCCTTCCTGGAAACGCTCCGGCGTCTCGCAGACCTGCCCGGCCTCCAGGTAGAAGTAGCGCACCTTGCTGCCCTGCTGACGGAAACGATCGGCCAGGAAATTGCACAGCGAACTCTTACCCGCATTGAATTTGCCGAACACCAGGAAGATGGCCCGGTCCTCGAAGGCCCGGGCCAGCGAGTGCGCAGGCGCCTGGCGAGCCCAGGCCTGCTTCCATTGCGCGAAGCCGGCCTGCACGGCGGCATCGATGGCTTGCGCCTGCCGTGCCAGCGCACTGCCCGCCCGCAAACCCACAGGGCGCAGCCTATGGGTGTGCAACTCCTCCGTCAGCGCGGACAGCCATGCGTCCATCCGGCGCAGGCAAGGCTCCAGATCCCGGGCGGCAAAGCCGAAGGCATTGACCGCCGCCATGAAGCGCCGCTCGCTACCGGCGCTCACGGCCGCTCCAGCGTGCGCAAGGCCACCAACGCCTGGCCGGCGATGGCGATGCCTGCTTCAGCGTCGGCCACCTGCAGCGCCAGCGCTGCGCGGTCCTCCGATAGCTCGAAGTAGTGCGCGAACTCCTGCTGCAACCGATCCCGCCCGGCCGGCTCGCAGAACAGGCGGCGCAGATCGTCGCGGTATTTGACCGACACGCCCAGGACCGCCACCATCACCGTATCCAGGCTGCGCACCGAGGTCTGTTGCGCGGCAGGCAGGCCCACCACGCCATGCCGCACAAGGTGGGCATTGATGGCCAGGCAGGCATGCGAATAGGCGACCTGAAGGCGCGCCCGCTCCTGCTTGCCGGCCGTGGACTTGAACATGTTGGCAAAGGAATCCGGCACCAGGGCCTGATCGGTGCCGGACACCTGCAGCACCGGCTGCAGATCACCCTGCACCTGGTCGAACACTGCGGCCAGACCCAGATCGAACGCCTGGCGCTGGCGGCCCTGCAAGTCCGCCAGCGCTTCCCGCCTTTCCTGCGTTGCCGTTTGCAGTTGCTGCAGTTCAGCGCGAATTCCGCCGGTCAACAGCGCCGTTTCGTGCGCCCGCGCCTGCGGCACCCGCGCCCTGGCATTGCGAAGCACGGCCTGCAGC
Source organism: Comamonas humi (assembly GCF_054782535.1). Taxonomy (NCBI): domain Bacteria; kingdom Pseudomonadati; phylum Pseudomonadota; class Betaproteobacteria; order Burkholderiales; family Comamonadaceae; genus Comamonas; species Comamonas humi. The sequence goes on from NZ_BAAGSH010000002.1 coordinate 68,079, forward strand.
GCGGGAATGCCGCTCTTTTCCAGCAGCAGCCGCTTGGCCCCTTCCACGCCCAGCCGGTGCCGCGTGGCCGATACCGGATGCGGCGCCGCGTCCGGCACCTGCCCCAGGATGGCTTTCACCACCTGGTCCAGATGCGCTTCATCGGGCAACTGATCCACCTGCGTGAGCACGAACAGGGTCTGGCGCTGCGTGCGCTTCGCGTCGGCATGCAGGCTTTGCAGCAGTGCGCGCTCGCCGGCATCGAGCTCGCCCTCCCTGGCCGCGTGGACAAAGAGGCGGATGTCCGCCTGCACCCAGGCGGCCTGGTGTGCATGGCCATCGTCCGCCAGGCCCACATCGGCATCCAGCCCGGGGGCGTCCAGCCAGCGGGCATCTTCCAGCACCTGCTCGGCCAGGACCACGGTCTCGCGTCGGTCGGCCACGGCAAACCGGTCGCTGCCTATCAACTCGTTCAGCAGCCGGCTCTTGCCGTGGTTGTACTTGCCGACCACGACCACGACCGGCCGTTCAGCCTCCGCCAGCACGCGCAGGCGCGCCAGGTCGGCGGCGCGCACCGGCAATACCGCCCGCACGTCGAGCACCGCTCTATCCAGATCATTCGCAGCCATGGCTTTCGGCCCTCTTATTTCGCCGCCGCCGGCAAGCGCACCAGCCAGTACGACGCCATGCCGAACACCACGCCCCAGAACGCCGCCCCCAGCCCAAACAGCGACATGCCGGACGCCGTGGCCAAGAAGGTGATGACCGAGGGCTCGATATAGGCGTCCTCCTCCACCAGCATGCGGATGTTGGAGACGATGGCGCCGATCAGCGCCAGGCCGGCCAGCGCCGCGATCAGCGCAGAAGGGAAGGCGGTGAACACCTGCACGATGGTGCCCGCGAAGGCTCCGCCCACGAGGTAGAAAACGCCGTTGGCAATGCCGGCGACATAGCGCTTGCCGGGATCGGGGTGTGCATCCTTGCCAGTGCACAGCGCCGCAGTGATCGCGGCCAGCACAATGGTGATGCCGCCAAAGCAGGCCGTGAGCAGCGAGGCCAGCCCGGTGCCGGTGACCACTGCCTTGGACGGCGTGCGGTAGCCGGCCAGCTGCAGTACCGCCATGCCGGGCAGGTACTGGCCTGTCAAGCTCACCAGCACCAGCGGCACGGTGAAACTGAGAAACACGCCAAGATCGAACCGGGGCGTGACGAACACCGGCCTGGCCACCTCCAGCCCGAGTGCCTGCAAATTGGTCTTGCCGAGGGCGAATGCCACGGCAAACCCGGTCAGGGCCACCAGCACCACGGCGTAGCGCGGCCACAGGCGCCGGCTGAGCAGATAGGCCGCCAGCATCGCGAACACCACGCCCGGCAGGTCCATGCTCGCACGGAAGGCCTGAACGCCGAACTGGAACAGGATGCCGGCCATCATGCCCGCGGCAATGCCCTTGGGAATGAAGTTCACGATCTTCTCGAACCAGCCGGTGACGCCGATGGCGATGATGATGACGGCTGCCGCCAGGTAGGCGCCCACCACCTCGGGCATGGTGATGCCGGGAAACAGGCTGAGCAGCAGGGCCGTTCCGGGCGCCGACCAGGCCGTGATGATCGGCTGCCTGAGCCACCAGCTCAGCAGCAGGCCGCTCACGCCGGCGCCCATGGAGATGGCCCAGATCCACGAGGTCAGCTCCGCAGGGGCCACATGCCCAGCCTGCGCCGCCTGGATGAAGATCACCAGCGGCCCCGCGTACGAAATCAGCACCGCGAGAAAGCCGGCCACCCAGGCGGTCAGGGATCCATTCTTGAACATCGTGCGTCTCCTCCCGGTACTGTATCGCCCTGGATCAGTGCGATGCCGACAGCGCCGCACCGGCCTCGGCGTGGCGGAGCTTCAGGCTCAGCACGGCGATGCCGGCGCCGACCAGCGGCACGGCCAGCGCCAGGAAGAAGCCCTGCGGGCCGCCCCAGGCCAGAAAGCTCCCACCGATGGCGGAACCCAGGATCGCGCCCGCCCGCCCCATGCCTATGGCCCAGCCCGTGGCCGTGGCACGCAGCGCCGTCGGGTAGGCGCCGACGATCAAGTAGTTCAGCGCGATCTGCTGGCCTCCGACGCCAAAGCCGGCCACACCCACCAAAGCGAACACCAGCGCCCAGTTCTGGCCCGCCAGGCCCAGGCCCAACGCAACCGCGATGCCGGTCGCGAACATCGCAAGCAGCAGGCGACGCGTATTGACGCGCGGCAGCAGGAACGACAGCGGGATGGCGCAGACGATGAAAACCGCATTGACGATCACGGTGCCCAGCGGCGCGTCGGCCGCCGGCAGGCCTGCGGCCTTGAGCACGGTGGGTAGCCACGACAGCAGCATGAACCACGCCACCCAGTTCAGCAGGTAGATGGCCCAGATCGCCAGGGTCTTGCCCGCATTACCGTCGCTGAACAGCGCGCGCACGCTGGCACGCGCCACCGCGGATTCGGGCACCGTGAAATGCACGCCCGCCGGCAACGGGCGGCTGACAATCTTCGCCAGCACCTGGGCGATGTAGCGTTGCCCCGGGGCATCGCCGCGGGTGGCGCTGAAGTACAGCGATTCCGGCAGCAGCAGCGCAATGAGGGCCAGCATCGCCAGCGGCGCCGCGCCGCCGACGATGAAGATGCCCTCCCACCCGATCAACGGCAGCATGCGCGCAGCCAGCAGGCCGCCCAGCATCGCGCCGGCAGGCAGGCCCAACAGCACGCCGGTCATGATGGCGCCGCGGTGGCGGGCCGGCCCGTACTCGGCGGCCAGCGCCAGCAGCACGGGCGTGCAGCCGCCCATACCCAGCCCCGCGATGAAGCGCAGCACCAGGATGTGGGCGGTGTCGGTGGACCAGGCAGTGGCCAGCGTCGCGCAGCCAAAGATCGCCAGGCACAGCATGATGGTCGGGCGGCGCCCGATGCGGTCGCCCACCATGCCCAGCGTCATGGCGCCGATGGTCATGCCGACGATGCCGGCTGTGAGTATGGGTGCCAGCGAGCCGGCCGGCAGGCCAAAGGCGCTCAGGATCGCCGGACCGGTGAACGCGATGGCCTGCGTATCGAAGCCGTCGAACAGCGCAATGACGAAGCACAGCGCCAGCACCCGCCACTGGAAGGCACCCAGCCGCTCGTTATCGATCAAGGACGGAATCGCCCATTGGGCAGCGGAATTCATCGTTCGGTCTCCCGGTCAATCCAGATGGATGTTGCGTTCCTTGATGAGCCGGCCCCAGCGGTCCTGCTCCTTGCCCAGGTGCGCGGCAAGCTCCTGCGGCGTGGAGCCGATGGGCTCGGCCCCCACGCTGGCGAGCTTCTTCAGGGTATCGGGCTGCTTCATCGCGCCGTTGAGCACCTGGTTGAGCCTCGCCACCACGGCGGCCGGCGTGCCCGCCGGCGCAAACACCGCAAACCAGGGCGAGACCTCGTAGCCGGAAACGCCAGCCTCGGCGATGGTGGGTACATCGGGCAGTGCGGACGAGCGCCTGGCCGTGGTCACGCCCAGGGCGCGCAGCTTGCCCGACTGGATGTGCGGCCGCGCCGAGGTGATGCTGTCGAACATCAGGTCGACCTGGCCGCCGAGCATGTCGGTCACCGCCGGGCCGCTGCCCTTGTAGGGCACGTGCAGCAGATGCAGGCCGGCCAGGGACGCGAACATTTCGCCCGCCAGATGGATCGACGTGCCGTTGCCGGCAGAGGCATACGTGAGCTTGCCGGGCTCGCGCCGGGCATGGGCCAGCACATCCTTGACGGACTTGTCGGCGCTCTTGGCCGCGTTCACCACCAGCACATTGGGCACGACGGTCAGCAGGCTGACGGGGGCGAAGTCCTTCACCGGGTCGTAGCTCAGTTTCGAGTACAGAGCCTGGTTGGTCGCCATGCCTATCGATGTGATCAGGATGGTGTAGCCATCGGCCGGCTGCTTGGCCACATAGTCCGCGCCGATGTTGCCGCCGGCGCCGGGGCGGTTCTCGATCACGAAGGGCTGGCCCAGCTCGCGCGCAGCCTGCTCGCCCAAGGTGCGGGCAATGGCATCCATGGCGCCGCCGGGTGGGAAGGGCACCACCCACTTGATGGGCCTGCCGGGCCAGTTCGCCTCGGGCTGGGCCATGGCCGCGCCGGGCAGCACCAGGGCCGAAACAAGGATGGCAAGGGTTCGCCGGGTCAGGGTCATGGGGTTCTCCGCAACAGGTCTATCGGATGGACGATGGGTGCTTGGCCAGCGGCGTCACCGTGATCTTCATGAACGGGAACAGCGGCAGCTTGCTCAGCGTGTCGTGCAGTTCGTCATTGCTTTCCACGTCGAACACGCTGTAGTTCGCATACTCGCCCACCACGCGCCACAGGTGCGGCCATGTGCCGGCATGCTGCAGGGCCTGCGAATAGGCTTTTTCCTCCGCCTTGATGCGCGCGGCCTCTTCGGCCGGTACGGTGGAGGGGATATCGACAATCATGTGGACCAGATACAGCATGGGGTTTCCTTTCGGGATGAAGAATGCGGGGCGGATCAGTGCGCAGGGACGCCGGACAGGAAATCCAGAACGGCTTGCTCGAATGCCTGCGGCGCTTCCAGGTTCGAGAGATGGGACGCCGGCACCACGGCCAGTTGCGATCCCGGGATGCCGGCTTGCATCGCCTCGGCATCGGCCACCGTGGTGACCGGGTCCGAGGCCCCGGCCAGCAGCAGCGTGGGAGTGGCGATGCGACCCAGGCCGCTACGCAGGTCCGAGGCCGCCAGCGCATCGCAGCAGGCCGCATAGCCTTCGGGGGCCAGGCGGGCCAGGCCGTCCAGCACACGCTGCACGGCTGCGGGCTGCGCCTGGATGAAGCCTTCGGTGAACCAGCGGCCCGGCGCGGATGCAGCCAGCGCCTGCATGCCGGCCGCGCCACCTTTGCGCACCATGGCTGCGCGCTCGCGCCAGGCCGACTCCGAGCCTATCCTGGCAGCGCTGTTGCAGACCGCGATGGCGTTGAAGCGCGAGCCCGCGTGGATGCCCAGCCACAGCCCGGTGTGGCCGCCCATCGATATGCCGCAGAACGCGGCCTGCTCGATCTCCAGCGCATCGAGCACCGCCAGCACATCCCGGCCGAGGTCGTCAAAGCTGTACGGTCCCTCAGTGACCGGGCTGCCGCCATGGCCGCGCGTGTCGTAGCGGACCAGGCGGTAGGCCTTGGACAACATCTCCACCTGCGGGTCCCACATCTCCAACGTGGTGCCCAGCGAGTTGCTCAGGATCAGCGCCGGTGCGCGGGCATCGCCGTCGACCGTGACTCGGAACGCGCCTCGCCGCGTTGCCAAGGCAGTTGCTGGATGGCTCATGGGGCTTTCTCCTGGTCAGGCCTGGCTGGATGCGACGGGCTGCGCGATGGCGGCCGCCGGTGCGCTGGCATCGCCAGGATTGCGGCGGTACCACAGGATGAAGCAGCCCATGGCCAGGGCCGCCACCAGGCCGGGTACCGCGAAGGCCAGGAAGTTCATCTGCAGCGGCAGCGCCGCGGCCATCAGCGAGCCGCCCAGCAGCGGCCCCACGATGGCGCCGGTGCGGCCCACGCCGGAGGCCCAGCCCAGGCCGGTGGAGCGCATGGCCAGCGGGTAGAACTGCGCCGTATTGGCATACAGCAGGATCTGGGTGCCGATGGTGGTCGCGCCGGCCAGGATGATGAGCAGGTACAGCACGGGCATGGGGCTGTTGAAGCCCAGCGCGGCAATCGATACCGTGCCCACGGCGAAGAAGGCCACCACCACTTTCGGCAGGCTGAAGCGGTCGCCCAGCCAGCCGCCGGCAATCGCCCCGGCCATGCCGCCGAAGTTCAGCGCCAGCAGGAAGGACAGACTCGACCCCAGGCTGTAGCCGGCATTGGCCATCAGCTTGGGCAGCCAGGAGCCCAGCGCATACACCATCAGCAGGCAGCAGAAGAACGCCACCCAGATCATGAAGGTGCCCATGGAGCGGCCGTCCTTGACCAGGTCGAACATCGGCACGCCGGCCCCCTTGCCGTCGGCCACGACCAGCCGGGTATCGGTGTCGATGCGCGCAGCGGGATCGACGCGCGCCAGCATGGCGCGGGCCTGGTCCTCGCGCCCCTGGCGCAGCAGGAAGCCCACGGACTCCGGCAACTTCCACAGGATGATCGGCAGCAGCACCAGCGGCACCGCGGCGGAGAAGAACATCGCCTGCCAGCCGAAGCGCGGCAGCATGTAGATGCCGAGGCCGGCCGACAGCACCCCGCCCAGCGAATAGCCGCTGAACATCACCGCCACCAGCGTGCTGCGCAGGCGCTTGGGGGCGTACTCGTTCATCAGCGCCACCGCGTTCGGCATCAGGCCGCCGCAGCCCAGGCCGGCGATGAAGCGGTAGATGCCGAACTCGGTCGGCGACTTGGCGAAGCCGTTGAGGAAGGTCGCCCCGGTGAACAGCAGAAAGCAGATGGCTATGCCCTTCTTGCGGCCCACGCGGTCGGCCAGCGGGCCGAAGATGAAGGCGCCGAACATCATCCCGAACAGCGCATAGCTGCCCAGCGCGCCGGCCTGCACCGGCGAAAGATTCCATTCGCGCATCAGCACCGGCAGGACCACACCGTAGATGAAGAGGTCGTAGCCGTCGAAGATCAATAGCAGTGCGCACAGCCACACCACCATCCAGTGGAACCGCGTGAAGCGGGCGTTGTCGATGATCTGGTTCACTTCCAGCGTTTTCATGGCTGTCTCCTGTTTCTGTTTTCTGTCCGTTGCATGACCTGCCTCAGCCCAGGTCTCCGCCGGCGACCGGCAGTACCGTGCCCGTGATGTAGCTCGCCTCGTCCGACGCCAGGAACAGGATCGGGGCGATCTGCTCGTCCAGGCTGCCGTAGCGCTTGAAGAAGGTGGATTCGGTGACCTGCTGCACGGCCTCGTTCATCCAGGCCTTTTCCTGCTCGGTGTCGCCGGCAGCATTGCGCGGAACGCGCCGGGGCGGCGCACTGGTTCCGCCGGGCGCGGTCGCGGCGACGCGGATGTGGTGCTGCGCGTACTCCATCGCGAGCGACTGCGTCAGCGCATTGACACCGCCCTTGGCCGCCGAGTACGGAACGCGGTGGATGCCGCGCGTCGCATTCGACGACACATTGACGATGGTGCCGCCGCCGCGCGCCAGCAGGTGCGGCAGCACCGCGTGGCAGGCATACAGCGTGGGCATCAGCGAACGGCGGATCTCCGCGTCGATCTGCTGCGGCTCGAATTCGGCAAACGGCCGCATGCGGATAGCGCCGCCGACGCCGTTGATCAGGATGTCGATGCCGCCGAAGGTCTGTGCGGCAAATGCCATCGCCGCCTGCGCGCCTTCGTAGGTCTCGAGATCGGCCACGAATCCCGCCGCGCTCGCACCGCCTTCTGCTGCCACTTCGGTAACGAAGTCGGCCCGGTCGACCAGCACCACCTTGCCACCCTCTGCAGCCGCGCCCAGCGCCACGCCCCGGCCAATACCCTGCGCCGCGCCGGTAACGACGACGACCTTGCCTTCGAATCGCTTGCTCATGTTCTTCCCCCTGCTCATGCCGCCGGCTGGTTCGGCGTGAACTTCTCGTAGTGGAAGCTCGCCGGTGCGATGCCTTCGGCCTTGAAGTGCTTCTGCACCGCCTCCACCATGGGCGGCGGGCCGCACAGGTAGACATCCACGTTGCCGCCATGCAGCGCCTGCGCCGGCATGTGGTTGGTGACATAGCCCTGGCGCTCGTGCGCGGTCTGCGGATCGGCCACGCAGGTGGTGAAGGTGAAGCCGGGAATCCGCAGCGCGTAGTCCTGCAGCCGCTCCACCAGCACCAGGTCCTGGTCGCGCGTCACGCCGTAGATCATGTGCACCGGCTGCGCCGTGCCCTCGCGCGCCAGCACTTCCAGCATCGACAGGAAGGGCGCGAGGCCCGTGCCGCCGGCGAGGAACAGCAGCGGACGCGCCACCGCCCGCAGGTAGAAGCTGCCCAGCGGCCCCGTCATCTGCAGCTGCTCGCCGCTGCCGGCGCCCTGCAGCCAGGTGCTCATCAGTCCGCCGGGCACGTGCTTGATGAGGAAAGTCACGCGGCGCTCGCCCGGCGCGGAGCTGAACGAGTAGGAGCGGTGCTGGCCGCTGCCCGGCACGGTGATGTTGACGTACTGCCCGGGCAGGAAGGCCGGCGCGTTCTCCGGGATGTCTAGCACCAATTCGTAGGCCGCGTCGCTGAACGGCGCCACCTCGGTGACCGAGGCGCCGAACTGGGCGGTACCGGTCTTGCAGGCCGTCGATGGCACGGGCACGGCGATCACGCAGTCGGACTTGGGCACCATCTGGCAGGTCAGCACCAGGCCCTGCCCGGCCTCATCCTCCGTCAGCGCATCCTCGATGTAGTCGTCACCCAGGTCATAGGCGCCGCTTTCGGCCTTGCACTTGCAGGTGCCGCAAACGCCGTCGGAGCAGTCCATGGGCAGGTTGATGCGGTTACGGAAAGCCGCATCCAGCACCTTCTCGGTGGCGCCGCAGTCCACGAAGCGGGTGACCCCGTCCTCGAAGTTCAGGGCTATGCGATAGCTGTTCATGATGGTCTCCTTGGGCGTCAGATGTGATAGACATCAATGACCTGGCGGATGTAGTCGTTCTTCAGAACGATCTTCTTGCGCGCAATCTGGAAGCCCCCGTCCACCTTGCGCAACGTGGCGAACACCGTGCCGAAGAAGTGATCGGTCTGCTTGTAGCGGTGGCTGAGCGTGTGGAAGTTGTAGCGGATGTCGACCGCGTCGCTGCGCTCTGCCAGCACTTCCACGTTGGTGAGCATGTGGTTGGTGCGCGGCTCGGGCATCGAGGCGCTGGAACGCTCCGTCTTGATGCGGAAGACCCGGTCCTCCAGGCCATTGCGGTTCGGGTAATAGATCAGCGAGATCTGGCTGTGCGGGTCGTCGGTGAGCTGGTCGTCGTCGTCCCAGGCCGGCATCCAGTATTCGGCATCGGGGGCGTACAGCTCCAGCCAGGGTTCCCACTCGCGGTCGTCCAGATGGCGTGCCTCGCGGTAGAGGAAGGCGCAGATGGCGCCGTGGTCGGCTTGGGTATTGGTGCTCATGGCTGGGCTCCTTCAAGTTCCTGTTGCACGGCCCGGCGCATGGTCTTGGCCCAGTAGTCGTGCTGGCACACGAACAGGCCCTCGTCCTCGCTGCGCTCGCCGCTCAGCAAGGGCTTCATGCCCATCTTTCTGGCGTTCTCGTCGGGGCCTTCGATCCACAGCGGTGCGCCGCGGCTCATGTCGTTCCAGCGCACCGCGCTGCCCGCGTAGCCCGCCTGGCAGGCGCGGAACTCCTCCAGATCATCCGCCGTGCCCATGCCGGAGACGTTGAAGAAATCCTCGTACTGGCGGATGCGGATGGCACGGTCCTCGGCGCTCTCGCCCTTGGGGCCGAAGCAGAAGATGCTGATCTCGGTCTGGTTCACGCTCAGGGGCCGGGCGACGCGGATCTGCGTGCCGAACTGGTCCATCAGGAACACGTTGGGATAGAGGCAGAGGTTGCGGGTCTGGCTGACGATGAAGTCCGCGCGGTCCTGGCCCACACGCTGGGCGAGCTCCTCGCGCTGGTTCCAGATCGGACGCACCTCGGGGTTCAGCGTCTTGGTCCACAGCAGGATGTGGCCGTTCTCGAAGCCGTAGACGCCGGCCACCGATTTGCTCCAGTTGTTGGCATCGGTGGCCTTGGTGCCTTCCTCGTGGCGGCGGCCCATGGTGGCCGCGTAGTTCCAGTGCACGGAGCTGACGTGGTAGCCATCGCAGCCGTTTTCCATTTGCATCTTCCAGTTGCCGTCGTAGATGTAGCTGGAGTTGCCGCGCAGCACTTCGAGGCCGTTGGGTGCCTGGTCCACGATCTGGTCGATGATGACCCGGGTCTCGCCCAGGTACTCCTCCAGCGGCTGCACGTCGGCATCGAGGCTGCCGAACAGGAAGCCGCGGTAGTTCTGGAAGCGCGCAACCTTGGTCAGGTCGTGCGAGCCGTTCTTGTTGAAGGAGACCGGGTACTCGGTGGTCTTCTCGTCCTTGACCTTGAGCAGCTTGCCGGTGTTGTTGAAGGACCAGCCGTGGAACGGGCAGGTGAAGCTACCCTTGTTGCCGTGCTTGCGGCGGCACAGCATGGCCCCCTTGTGCGCACAGGCATTGATCACGGCGTGCAGCTCACCCTGCTTGTCGCGGGTGATGATGATCGGCTGGCGGCCGATCGAGGTGGTGTAGTAGTCGTTGTTGTTCGGGATCTGGCTCTCGTGCGCCAGGTAGACCCAGTTCGATTCGAAGAGGTACTTCATCTCCAGTTCGAACAGCTCGGGGTTGGTGAAGATGTCGCGGCGGCAGCGGAAGATGCCGGCTTCCTTGTCATCTTGCAAGGCTGTTTCCAGCAGCTTCTCGACATCGCCGAACTTGTCGGCAGAGGCAGTCGTTTTCATGGTGGGGTCTCCTTGGGGTGCAGCTCTCCCCCGCAACGCGTGCCGCGCTGCGCCAGGGAAAAATCGGAAGGGCTGGAGCTGCGGTGCGCCCGGCACCGCAGCCGCCATGCATCAGGCCGCCAGGCGCGGACGCTCGACGATCTGGTTGTCGACACCGTCCACCAGCTCGCTGAGCTTGATGTCGAATACGATCTCCGCGAACGGGCCGTTCAGGCCGTTGGCCTGGATGCTGGCCGCGTCGCTGCGCTCCACCAGCGGCGGCACCAGGCCTTCGCGGGTGGCGTAGGCAAAGTCGTCGTAGACCAGCGGGTCGCCATCGATGTTGATCTGCGTGGTCAGCTTGCGGTGGCCATCGGCCGTGACGAAGAAGTGGATGTGCGCGGGGCGGTTGCCATGGCGGCCCAGCTGGTTGAGCAGCGCCTGCGTGGGGCCTGCCGGCGGGCATCCGTAGCCCACGGGCACGATGCTTTGGAACTTGTAGCGGCCTTGCGCGTCGGCAATGATGGTGCGGCGCATGTTGAAGGGCTTCTGCTCGCCGGTGGGATCAAAGTGGGAATAGAAGCCCTTGGTGTTGGCATGCCAAACCTCGACCTGCGCACCGGGAACCGGCTGGCCATCCGCACCGTAGACCGTGCCATGCATGATGAGCGTGTGGCCGGCCGTGTCGCTGCCGTCGTCCAGCCGGGCAAAGCCCTGCGCCACCGGTGCACCCGAGACATACAGCGGCCCTTCGATGGTGCGCGGCGTGCCGTTTGTGACGCCCAGCGCCTCGTCCTCGGCGTCCATGCGCATGTCGAAGTACCGGTCCAGGCCCAGGCCGGGCGACAGCAGGCCCGCCTCGCTGCTGGCGCCGAGCCGGTTCAGGTAGGCCACGCCGGCCCAGTATTCGTCCGAGGTGATGTCCAGGTCCTCGATGGCCTTGAACAGGTCGGACAGGATGCGATGGATGATCTGCTTGGCGCGCGGGTTGCCGCCGCTCTGGTCCAGGCCACTGGCCAGGCGCAGGAAGTCCTGCACTTCGGAGGTGTTGAAGATCTTGGCAGCCATGGTGTGTCTCCTTGGGAATCGTGGGGATGGAAATGAATGGGGATGGAAAGTCGGTCAGCCGGCCGACGCCGCGGCGCTTGCCCGCTTCCTGTCGCGGCGGAAAAACTGGACGCGCTCCTCGTCCAGCGCAATGCCCAGGCCCGGCGTGGTCGGCACCGCCAGCTGGAAGTCCCGGTACTGCAGCGGCTGCACCAGGATCTCCTCGGTCAGCAGCAGGGGGCCGAACAGCTCGGTGCCCCACTGCAGGTCGCGGAAGGTCGCAAAGGCGTGGGCCGCGGCAATCGTGCCCACCGCACCTTCCAGCATGGTTCCGCCATAGAGTTCGATGCCGGCGGCGTCGGCAATCGCCGCCACCTGCTGCGCGGCCTGCAGGCCGCCGGACTGCTCGGTCTTGATGGCGAAAACATCGGCACCGGCCACCCGGGCCAGCGCAAAGGCCGAGGCCGGTCCGGTCAGCGACTCGTCGGCCATCACCGCGATCGGGAAGCGGCCCTTGAGGCGCGCCAGCGCGTCGGCCGAGGCCACCGGCTGCTCCACCAGTTCGCAGCCGGCATCTGCCAGCGCGGCCAGGCCGTGCTGTGCCTCCAGCTCGCTCCAGGCCATGTTCACATCGACCCGGACCGCACCGCGCTCGCCCAGCGCCCGCTTGATGGCGGCGACATGCGCCACGTCGTCGGCAACGGCGCGGCGGCCGATCTTGAGCTTGAAGATGTTGTGGCGGCGCTGCGCCAGCATGCGCTCGGCCTCGTCGATGTCCTTGGCGGTGTCGCCCGATGCCAGCGTCCAGGCCACCGGCAGGCAGTCGCGCACCCGGCCGCCCAGCAACTGCGACACCGGCAGCCCCGTGCGATGGCCCAGCGCATCGAACAGCGCCGTCTCCACCGCGCACTTGGCGAAGCGGTTGTCCTTGATAGCCTTGTTCAGCCGGGCCATGAGGGCCGGCACCTGGCTGGCGTCCGCGCCGACCAGCAGCGGCGCGAAATAGGTGTCGATGGCCAGCTTCATGCCTTCGGGCGACTCCGCACCGTAGGCCAGGCCACCGATCGTCGTGGCTTCGCCGATGCCGACGGTGCCGTCCGAGCAGTGCAGGCGCACCAGCATCAGGGTCTGGCCGTTCATCGTCGCCATGGACAGCTGGTGCGGACGGATCGTCGGCAGGTCCAGCAGGAAGGTTTCCACCCGCTCGACGACGGCCGATGCGGCGAAGGTTTGGAGGCGTTGGGTGTGTTGCATGGGATCGATTGAACAACGGGAGCCCCGCATCGATCCAACACCAAATTGGTCTAATTCAATACCTTAAAGATATACTTTCAAAGTAGCTCCATAAAAATCAAGGAACTACATACCATTCATCCCATATGGCTATGGTTTACCCTGATGGATATCCGACAGCTCAAATACTTCGTCGCCGTGGCCGATGCGCGCAACTTCACGCGGGCTTCGGAACAGCTCCACATCGCCCAGCCGCCGCTCAGCCGCCAGATCCAGCTGCTGGAAGAGGAGCTGGGTGTGCAGCTGCTGCTGCGCAACAGCCGGCCGCTGCGCCTGACCGAGGCGGGGCGCACGTTCTACGAGCAGGCGCTGCAGATCATCAACCGGCTGGACCAGTTGAAAACCGCCACCCGGCAGATCGGCCTGAACCAGCGCCAGACCCTGTCGATCGGCTTCGTCGCCTCCACGCTCTATGGCGGCCTGCCCATGCTGGTGCGCAAGCTGCGCCAGCACTACCCGGACCTGGACATCCAGCTGGTGGAGCTCACGTCGACGCAGCAGTTCATGGCGCTGAAATCGGGACGCATCGACGTGGGCTTCGGGCGCATCCGCAGCAACGACGCCACGGTGGCCCGCACGGTGCTGCGCGAAGAGCGCCTGGTGCTGGCCATTCCGCCCGGCTTCCCGCTGGCCGCCGACGCCAGCCACATCGGCCTCAAGGCGCTCCAGGACCAGAAGCTCATCGTCTACCCGAAGGAACCGCGCCCGAGCTTTGCCGACCATGTGCTGAGCCTGCTGAACGACCAGGGCATCCGCCCGTCCGAGGTGCATGAGGTGCGCGAGATCCAGACCGCGCTGGGCCTGGTGGCCGCGGAGTCCGGGCTGTGCCTGATCCCGGCGTCCGCACGCCTGCGCAGCGACCTGCACTACCGCCTGATCGACGACCCGCGCGCCACTTCGCCCATCATCTTCACCCACCGCCTGAACGACAACGCCTGGTACATAGCCGCCATCAAACAGCTGGTAGCCGACATGTATGCCGAGAACCCGGCCTGGCTGGACGTGGAGCACAACTTCTTTCCCAACGCCAACCTGCCCAAGGCCAGGACCGCGCGCGAGCCGCGCAGCAGAAAGAAGGGCGACGGGGCGGCGCCTCAGTAGCAGTCCAGCTCGCGCGACAGCGCCTGGAGCTTCTGCACCGCCTCGTCCGCCGCCAGCTGCGCCATGCCGTCGATCGTGTGGTCGCCACCCACGTCCGCATAGCCCATGGACCAGCCGGGAAAGCGCCGCCCGGCGTCTATCCCGCGCTCGAAATGCAGCGGCGTGAAATCGGTGTGCCGGGGATCGGCCTCCAGCTTCTCGACCAGGACCTGCATCGCGGACGCCGGACCTTCGATGTACTGGCAGAAGCGCTCGCCGTCGAAGACCAGCAGGCCGGTGATGCCATGCGCACCGTTGAATTCCCGCGCCGTCTTGACGATGGTGCCCACGCAGGCCGCACCCGCCCCGGGCGCCAGCACGCTGCAATACATGAAGCACATCTGCTGGTGCATGGCCGCAATACCTCCTCTGGATGACCGCCGCATCATAGGGCATGGCCATCTCCCCGGAAGGGGCCAGGCCGCAGAAGGATTGCGCGTCCTTATTTATTGCATATACAATCATTGTAGATACAATAATCAACCATGACCGCATCCACCAAGCCGCAAGGCTGCACCAACTTCAAGCTGCGCCAGCTCACGCGCGTGGTGTCGCGCCACTACGACGCCTACATCGCCGACAGCGGGCTCAAGACCTCGCAGTACTCGCTGCTGTCGAATGTCGCCGCGCACGGCCCCATCCGTCCCGTCGACCTAGCGGCGCGCATGCGCATGGACGCCTCTACGCTCACACGCAACCTCAAGCCCCTGATCGCCGAAGGCTGGGTGGCCATGGGCGAAGGCGCCGATGCCCGCAGCCGGCTGCTGACACTCACCGAGGCTGGCCAGGCCAAGCGCGAAGAAGCCCGCACGCTCTGGCGCAAGGCCCAGTTGGCGCTGAACGACCGGCTCGGCGTGGAGCGTGTGCTCGCGCTGCACACGCTGATCGACGAGGCCCTGGCCGTGCTCGGCGACGAATAGCCTTCCCTTTCCCGGAGAACCCCCATGCCCCTCACCCGCACCGCCACCTGGCTGCAAGGCCGCGGCATCCACTATGGCTGGCTGGTCGCCGGCATCACCTTTCTCACCATGCTCACCATGGCCGCCGCGCTGGGCCTGCCCGGCGCGATGATCCAGCCGCTGGGCAAGGAGTTCGGCTGGACCACGGAGCAGATCTCGTCGGCATTGGCGCTGCGCTTCGCGCTGTTCGGACTGATGGGGCCGTTCGCCGCGGTGCTGATGGAGCGCTTCGGCCTGCGCCCGGTGGTCGTCGCCGGGCTGGCGCTGGTGGGCGGGGCCATGGCCCTGGTCACCCTGGCCGACCAGCTGTGGCAGCTGTTCTGGCTGTGGAGCCTGATGCTGGGCATGGGCACGGGCCTGACGGCGATGGTGCTGGGCGCCGTGGTGGCCAACCGCTGGTTCCACGCCCGCCGCGGCCTGGTCATCGGCCTGCTGACCGCCAGCTCGGCCACGGGGCAGCTCGCCTTCCTGCCGCTGGCGGCGTGGATCATCGAGCAGTGGGGCTGGCGCGCGGCGGTGGCGCCCATCGTCGCGATGGCGCTGCTCGTGGGCCTGCTGGCGCTGGCTTTCCTGCGCGACCGCCCGGCCGACGTGGGCCTGCGTCCCTATGGTGAAACGGCGGACAACGCGCCGCCCCCGGCGCCCGCGCTGCGGCTGGACTTCGCCACGCCGTTCCGCGTGCTGCGCGAGGCCGCCGGCAACCGCACCTTCTGGGTCCTCGCGGGCAGCTTCTTCATCTGCGGGCTGAGCACCAACGGCCTGGTGCAGACGCACTTCATCTCGCTGTGCGGCGACAACGGCCTGGGCCCGGTGCCGGCGGCCTCGGTGCTGGCCACCATGGGCGCCTTCGACTTCGTGGGCACGGTGCTGTCCGGCTGGCTGTCGGACCGCTACGACAACCGCAAGCTGCTGTTCTGGTACTACGGGCTGCGCGGCCTGTCGCTGTTCTGGCTGCCGCACTCGGGCTTCACGCTGGTCGGGCTGGGCATCTTCGCGATGTTCTACGGCCTGGACTGGATCGCCACCGTGCCGCCCACGGTCAAGCTCGCCGGCGCCGCCTTCGGGCCACAGAAGGCCGGCATGGTCTTCGGCTGGGTCTTCGCCGCGCACCAGCTCGGCGCGGCCGTGGCCGCCTGGGGCGGCGGCCTGTCGCGCACGCTGCTGCTGACCTACACCCCGGCGCTGTACGTGGCCGGCGGCGCGTGCCTGCTGGCGGCGCTGCTGGTGCTGCAGGCCCGGCAGCCCACGGCGCCTGCCCGCCCGGCCATGGCACACGCCTGACGCAGCCCCCAACTCCCGCCCCCCGCTTCCTCCTGAGGTCCACCATGCCTGCCTCCGCCCCCACCGCCCTCGATCCGCGCACGCAGCGCCTGCTCGAAGCCCCCATCGTCCCCACGCTGCTGCGGCTGGCGGTGCCGAACATCGTGGTCATGGTGGCACAGGCCGCCATCGGCCTGATCGAGACCTACTTCGTCGGCAAGCTGGGCACCGACGCGCTGGCCGGCATGGCGCTGGTCTTTCCGCTGGTGATGCTGATGCAGATGACCTCGTCCGGCGCCATGGGCGGCGGCATGGCCTCGGCCATCGCGCGGGCGCTGGGCGCACGGCGGCACGAAGACGCGCAGGCGCTGGTCTGGCAGTCGCTCGCCATCGCGCTGGGCTTCGGCCTGGCATCCACCGCCGCGATGTGGCTGGGCGGACGCTGGCTCTACGAGCGCATGGGCGGCAGCGGCGCGGCGCTGGAGGCAGCGCTGGTGTACTCGCACTGGGTGTTCGGCGGCGCGGTGCTGGTGTGGCTGTTCAACGCGCTCGCCGCCATGGTGCGCGGCACCGGCAACATGGCGCTGCCGGCCAAGGTGATGGTCGTGGGCGTGGTGGCCGTGGTGCCGCTGTCGCCGCTGCTGATCTTCGGCGGCGGGCCGGTGCCGGCGCTGGGCATTGCCGGCGGCGCACTGGCGCTGCTGCTGTACTACCTGGGCGGCAGCATCGCTATGCTGCTGTACCTGCGCTCGCCCGCGAGCCTGCTGCGCCCGCGCTGGGCTGAGGCACAGCTGCGCTGGCCGCTGATGCGCGACATCCTGCGCGTGGGCCTGCTGGGCGCCATCTCCACCGCCGCCACCAACCTGAGCATTGGCATCGCCACCGCGCTGGCCGGGCGCTGGGGCGCCGGCGCCATCGCGGGCTACGGCACGGCCGCACGGCTGGAGTACCTGATGGTGCCGCTGGTCTTCGGCCTGGGCGCGCCACTGCTGGCCATGGTGGGCACCTGCATGGGCGCCGGCCGCCCTGAGCGCGCGCTGCGCGCCGCCTGGGCCGGCGCGGCGCTGGCCTTCGGGCTCACCAGCGCCATGGGCATCACCGCCGCGCTGTTCCCCGAGGCCTGGCTGCGGCTGTTCGGCAGCGACCCGGCCATGCTTGAGGCCGGCAGCCTCTACCTGCGCACGGTGGGTCCGTGGTATGGCTTCTTCGGCCTGGGGCTGGTGCTGTACTTTGCCTCGCAGGGCGCGGGCCGGCTGCTGTGGCCGGTGCTGGCGAACGTGCTGCGCCTGGCGGTGGCCGGCGCCGGCGGCTGGCTGGCCCTGCAGGGCGGCGGCGCGCTGGTGCAGGTGTTCGCCGCGCAGGCGGCGGCGCTGGTGGTCTACGGCAGTGTCATCGCCGTCACCATCGCGGGCGGCGCCTGGTTCGGCCGTCCCGGCTGGCCGCGCCACCCGGCGGCGCTGGCGCGCCAGTGGGCCAAGGGCTGAGGCCTACGCGGCCTCGCCGGCCGGGGCCTGCCGGATCATGCCGCGCTCCAGCAGCAGCGCAATCTGCTGCTCCGACAGCCCCGCCTCGCCCAGCACCTGCAGCGTGCTCTGGCCTATCTCTTGCGGCGGCAGGCGGTAGCTGGCCGGCGTGCGGCTGAGCTTGATCGGCGAGGCCACCGAGCGGAAGCCCTCCACCTCGGCAACCATGCCGCGGTGCGCCGTGTGCGGGTGGCTCAGCGCCTCGACCACGTTGTGGATCACACCGCAGGGCACGCCGACCGAAACCAGCTTCTCGAACAGCGCCTGCGCATCGAAGCGGCTGAAGGCCTGCTGCAGATCCTGCTTGAGTTCGAAACGGTGCACCGCACGCTGGGCATTGGTCGCATAGCGCTCGTCCGTGGCCAGCTGCGGGTGGCCCACGGCTTCGCACAAGCGCTGGAACTGGCCGTTGTTGCCCACGGCCAGGTAGATCGGCTCGGTGGCGGTGGCGTAGGTGTCGTAGGGCGCGATGTTGGGATGGCCGTTGCCCGAGCGCTGCGGCGCCCGCCCGGTGAACAGCGTGTTGATGGAATGCGGGTACAGCGAGAAGATCGCACTGTCGAACAGCGCCGACTCCACCGACTGGCCCCGGCCGCTGCGCTCGCGCTCGTGCAGCGCCATCAGGATGCCGATGACGGCGTTGAGCCCGGTGGTCACGTCCACGATGGGCACGCCCATGCGCGTGGCCACGCCTTCGGGGTCGCCGTTGATGCTCATCAGGCCGCTGAGCGCCTGCACCGCTGCATCGTAGCCCGGCAACCCGCCCAGCGGGCCGGTGGCACCGAAGCCCGTCACGCGGCAGTGGATCAGGCGCGGAAAGCGCTCGCGCAGCACCTCGTCGTAGCCCATGCCCCAGCGCTCCAGCGTGCCGACCTTGAAGTTCTCGATCAGCACGTCGGCGTCCTGCAGCAGGCGCAGCACCACGTCACGCCCCTCGGGCTCGGACACATCGACGCACACGGTGCGCTTGTTGCGGTTGATGCCGGCAAAGTATGAGGCCATGCCCGCATCGTCGAACGGCGGCCCCCAGGTACGGGTCTCGTCGCCCGCCGGGCCCTCGATCTTGACCACATCCGCCCCGTGGTCGCCCAGGATCTGCGCGCACAGCGGCCCGCCCAGCACCCGCGACAGGTCCACCACCTTCAAACCATCCAATGACGCCATGACGGCCTCCCCTTCCTATGCCAGATCCAGTGCGGCCAGCTCGCCGGCCGCATTCCACTGCGCGGGCCGCTTTTCCTTCGCGGCGCTCACACCCTCCATCGCCTCCGAGCGCATCTGGCGGGCGAACAGCTCGGCTGCCTCGTCCAGGTAGCCCTGCAGCGCGCCGCTGGACTGCAGCGGCGCCACGGGCAGCCGGCCCAGCATGCGCTTGGTGCAGGCCGAGGCCTGCGGCGCGGTGGCCACGACAGACTCCAGCACCTGCCGCGCCAGCGCGCTCAATGCCTCGGGCGTTTCGGCCACATAGTCGAGCAGACCGATGCGGTAGGCCTCGGTCGCGTCGATGCGCCGCCCCGTCAGCACCAGCCGCCGGGCCGCCGGCAGCCCCAGGCGCGCCGCGACGAAGGGCAGGATCTGCCCCGGCACCAGGCCGATCGCGGCCTCGGGAAAGCCGAACTTGGCCTCGGGCGAGCCGATGGCGATGTCCACCGCGCAGGCCAGGCCCGCGCCGCCGCCCATGGCCGCGCCCTGGATGCAGGCCAGGGTCACCTGCGGCACGCTCACCAGCTGCGTCAGGAACTCGCCATAGCGGCGGTTGCCGGCGGCGATCGGGTCGCGCCCATCGGGCCCAGCCGTGGCCGCCAGCCTGTCGCCCAGGTTGCCCAGGTTGCCCCCGGCACTGAAGGCCGGCCCCGCCGCCGTGAGCACAATGGCACGCACGCCGCTCTGGCTGGAGGCCTGGTCCACCGCCATGGACAGCGCCTGCACCATGTCGGCCCCCAGTGGGTTGCGGGCATCGCCGCGGTTCAGGTGGATACGCGCCACCGGCCCCACGCGGGAGGTGAGCACCCAGGCTTCGCTGTCCTTGCCGTCTGCACTGTCTCTTGCTTGCATAGCCAACCTCTTTCGTTACCTACAATCCTTGGAATGAGCATGCGCAACCTCGACATCGGCCTGCTGCGCACCTTTGTGGCGGTGGCGGAGCGCGAGAGCTTCACCAACGCCGCCGAGAAGGTCTACCGCACGCAGGCGGCGGTCTCGCAGCAGATGCAGAAGCTCGAAGCCGTGCTGGGCTGCGCGCTGTTCGAGCGCGTAGGCCGGCGCAAGAAGCTGACGGTGGAAGGCGTGCGGCTGCTGGAATACGCGCGCCGCATGGTCGGCCTCAACGACGAGGCCTACCGCGTCATCACCCAGCAGGCGGCCACCCAGCCGGTGAAGATCGGCGCCTGCGCCGACGCAGTCGACACCCTGCTGCCCGCCTACCTCGAGATCTGCGCCCAGAACTTTCCCACCCTGAGCATCGACATCCAGGTCGGCCGCAGCCGCTGGCTGGCGTCGGCGCTGCGCAAGGGCGACATCGACCTGATGCTGGACATCGCCCCGCACCCCGAGTTCGCGCACACGGTGCTGCGCACCTCGCCGGTGGCCTGGATCGCCGGCGCCCGCTACCACCCGCAGGCCGGCGCCTCGGTGCCGCTGATCCTGATGGAGGCCGCCTGCCCCTTCCGCAGCAGCATGGTGCAGGCGCTGACCGAGGCCGGCATCCCCTGGCACGCGGCCTTCGAGACCTCGACCCTGGCCGGCGTGCGCGCAGCGCTGCGCGCGGGGCTGGGCGTCACCGCCCGCGCCGTCGAGATGCTGGCCCCCGACCTGCGCGTGCTCGACCCGCAGGCCCGGCTGCCGGCGCTGCCGCCGATCAGCTTCTGCCTGTACTGGCGCGCCGATGCCAGCCATGAAAGCGCGATGAAGGTCCGCCACCTGATTGCTCCACACTGACGCCATCAGGGCTGCTGCATGCCGGCGTCGATGATGATCCGGCCCCAGTCCTTGGTGTCGCGCGCCTGCAGGTGCAGCAGGTGCTCGGGCGCCACCGGCGTGGGCACCAGGCCCTTCTTGACCAGGAAGTCCTGGCCCGCCGGCGCCTCCAGCGCCTCGCCCACCCAGCGCGACAGCGCGGCCGACACCGGCTGCGGCGTAGTGGCCTTCGCGCTCCAGATGGCGATCCAGGAGCTGACGTCGAAGCCCGCGTAGCCCAGCTCGGCCACGGTGGGCACCTCGGGCAGGCCGTCGATGCGCTGCGCGCTCGACAGGGCCAGCGCCCGCACCGTGCCGGCCTTGATCTGCGGCAGCGCCGTCAGCATGTCGCAGAAGTAGTAGTCGAACTGGCCGCCGATCAGGTCCGTCATGGCTTGCGCGCTGCTCTTGTAGGGCACGTTCACCGCATTGATCTTGGTGAGCTGCTTGAAGCGTTCTCCCGCGATGCGGCCGCCCACGTTGGCGCTGGCGAACGACACGGTCTGCCCGTCCTTGCGGGCCCAGGCCAGGAAGTCGGCGGCCGAGGCCTGGGCGATGCGCTTGGGGCTGACTAGCATCGCATACGGCGTGGTGGCCATGGTGGCCAGCGGCGTGAAGTCCTTGTCCGGGTCGTAGGCCAGCTTCTTGTAGATCGTGGCGTTGGCCGCATGGGTGGACGAGCCCGACACCAGCAGGTTGTAGGCATCCGTGGGCGCGCGCACCACGAATTCGGCGGCGATGTTGCCGTCCGCGCCGGGCCGATTCTCGACGATCACCGGCTTGCCGCCGCGTTGGGCGATGGCATCGCCCACATAACGCGCAATCGCGTCCGATGCACCGCCCGCCGCATAGGCCACGACGATGCGCACCTGCTTGTCGAGCTTGAAATCGGCGCCGCTCCCGCCCTGGGCCAGCGCGGGCAGGCCCGCCGCCATGCCCAGCCCCAGGGCGCCGGCGCTGCGCAACAGTTCGCGGCGTGACAGCCGGGATTCGTGGTTCCTTGTCTGCATGGTCTGTCTCCTTGGTGTGGTCATGGAAGGGGCGCCAGCGCGGCCGGACAGTCGATCTCCAGGTCCAGCAGCATCTGCGCGTAGCACTTGCCCAGCGGGTCCGAGCGTAGGCTGCACGAGCCGCCGCCGCCCAGCGCCTGGCGCAGCACGAAGTTGAAGGCGCCCAGGCCCGGCAGCTCGTAGCGCTGCACCGGCCCCTGCACCAGGTGAGCGAAGTAGTCCCGCACCCGCTCGGCGCTGAGCTGCTCGCGCAGCACCGGCAGCCACTGCGGCGCGCGGGCCATCAGGCCGATGTTGGCGTCGTCGCCCTTGTCACCGCTGCGCCCGTGGGCGATGCGGCCCAGCGCGATGCGCACCGTGGGGCCGGCGGCTGTTATGGCTGCTGCCGGGTCTGCGGGCTGATGCGACACCTCTGGCGCAGAGGTCGAGTCCAGCCCTTGGACCGCCACCGGCGCCGTATCCGCCGAGGCCTGCACCTGCACCGCGACCGCCGCCTTGGGCAGCAGAAAGGACGCGGTGCGGATGATGCTCTGCACGTCGGAGCGGCCGCCGAAATGGCTGCGCGTGCCAGGCCCCATCGAGGTGCCTGCGGACGAGGCCTCCTTCTGCAGAAAGGCCAGCGCGCGCTTGTCGCGGTGGCGGGCGGCGATGCGCAGCACGATCTCGCGGCTCTCGCTCACGCGGCGGTGCGGGCCGTACATGGACTCGGCGCCCAGCAGCTCGACCAGGGTGTCCTCGTAGTCGGCAAAGCCCGCCGCCTGCATCTGCCGGCGCGTGCGTGCCAGCAGCGCATCGGCCGTGCGCTGCGCCTTGGCCAGCGCACGCTGGCCGCGGATGGCCATCATGATGGCGATCTGCCAGCCCTGCTGGTAGGTGGCCGTCACCTTGTAACGGCTGCCGGGCGCGCGGCCGCGAGCGCCCTGCACCCGCACGCGCCCGCCGTCGAGGTCGGTGATATCCACCTGCGTGAAGTCGCAGACCACGTCGGGCAGCTCATAGGCCGCGGGGTCGCCGATCTCGTACAGCAGCTGCTCGCCCGCCGTCTGCCGCGTGACCAGGCCGCCCGCGCCCTCGGGCTGCGACAGCTCGAAGCTGCCGTCGGCCTGCAGCCGCACCAGCGGATAGCCGATATCGGCCCAGTCGGGCACCTGCTCCCAGTCGGTGAACAGGCCGCCGGTGCCCTGCGCGCCGCATTCCACCAGGTGGCCGGCGAGGCTGGCCTGCGCCAGCCGGTCGTAGTCCGTCAGGCGCCAGCCGAACTCGTGGATGGCGATGCCCAGCAGCGTGGCGCTATCCACACAGCGGCCGGTGACCACGATGTCGGCCCCGGCTGCCAGTGCCTGCGCGATGGGCGCCGCGCCCAGGTAAGCATTGGCCGACATCAGCACGGGCAGGCCCTGCGCGGGCTCGTCGCCCCAGGGCTCGAACTGCGGCTGCAGCGCCAGCACGTCGTCGCCGGTGACTATGGCCACCTTCAGCTCCACGCCCTGCTCGCGCGCCAGCGCCAGCAGGGCATCGCGGCAGCCCGCCGGGTTCAGGCCGCCGGCGTTGGAGACCAGGCGTATGCCTTTGGCCTTGATCTCGCGCAGGTGCGGGCCGACGGCCGTGGTGACGAAGTCGGTCGCATAGCCCAGCTCCGGCGCGCGCAGCCTTGCGCGCTGCAGAATGGACATGGTGGTCTCGGCCAGATAGTCGAACACCAGGTACTGCAGCCCCGGCTGGCGCAGCAGCTGCGGCACGGCGATCTGCGAATCGCCCCAGAAGCCCGAGGCGCCACCGATCAACACACTCTTGTCGCTCATGGCGCCTCCTGGTTCTGTTTTTCCTGCTCGCTACCCACTTCCAGCACGGCCTGGCCGGCGTTGAGCTGCTGGCCCACCTGCACATGCAGCCGCGCGACGCGGCCCGCACAGGGCGCGGCCAGCGGCATCTCCATCTTCATGGACTCGATCACCACCAGCGGGTCGCCCTGCGCCACCTGCTGCCCCTCGCCGGCCAGCACCGCGATGACGCGGCCGCTCATGGGCGCGCGCAGCAGCCCGCTGCCCTGCTGGGCGCCGGCGGCCGCGAAGCGCTCCACGCGCTCGAAGACGAAGGCATCCGCGCCGTCCTGCACCCACAGCGGCCCGGCGCCTTGCCGCCAGCAGGCCAGCTCGCGGTAGATGCCATCGACGGCCAGGCCCAGGCGGGCACCGCCCGCCTCGTCGTGCCGGCGCAGATGGGTGATCTGCCAGGTGGCCGTCTGCACGTCCGCATCCGCTGCCGCCTTGCCCGGCACGCGCTCGCTGCACTGCAGCGCCAGCCCGGCGGCACCCGGTGCCAGCGTGCATTGCACCGTCCTGCCATCGGCACCGGCTGTGGTGTCGCGCAGCCATAGCGAGCGCCCGCCCAGGCGCTCGGTGGGCCCGGCCGCCGCAGGCTTGGCCGCGCCACCCAGCACCAGCGCCGCCGCGGCCAGCGCATGGGCCGAGGGCTCGCGCTGCCAGCAGGGCTGCTGCAAGTCCTCCTGCGCCAGGAAGTCGGTGGTCACCTCGCCGGCCGCAAAGCGCGGGTGCCGCAGGCAGCGCGCCAGAAAGCCCAGGTTGGTGCGCACGCCCAGCGCCGTGGTGCGCTCGCAGGCCCGCGCCAGCTGCGCGATGCAGGCCTCGCGGCTCTCGCCCCAGGCCATGAGCTTGGCGACCATGGAGTCGTAGAACGGACTGATCGCCATGCCGCTATGCAGCGCGCTGTCGGTGCGGATGTCGGCGGGCGGGCGCCAGTCGCCCACCGTGCCCACCTGCGGCAGGAAGCCGGCCCAGGGGTCTTCGGCGCACAGGCGCAGCTCGATCGCATGGCCCTTGAGCTTCACGTCCTGCTGGCCGAATGCCAGGGCCTCGCCCAGGGCCACGCGAATCTGCTGCTCCACCAGGTCCAGGCCCGTCACCAGCTCGGTCACGCCGTGCTCCACCTGCAGCCGGGTGTTCATCTCCATGAAGTAGAAGCGCTTCTGGTCGTCGAGCAGGAACTCCAACGTGCCCACGCCGGTGTAGCCGATGGCCTCGCAGGCCTGGCGCGCCACCTGGCCCATGGCCTCGCGCAGTTGGGCGTCCACCGCGGGCGAAGGCGCCTCCTCGATCAGCTTCTGGAAGCGCCGCTGCGTGGAGCAGTCGCGCTCGCCCAGGTGCAGGCAGCGGCCGTGCTCGTCGCACAGCACCTGCACCTCGATGTGCCGGCCGCGCTCGATGGCGCGCTCGATGATGATCTCGTCGGAGCCGAAGGCGCCCGCCGCCTCGGACTGGGCCTGGCGGAACATCTCTGCCAGCTCGCCCGGCTGACGCACCACGCGCATGCCGCGCCCGCCGCCGCCGGCCGCGGCCTTGAGGATGACCGGAAAGCCTATGCGCTCGGCCGCCGCGGCGATCTGCTGCGGCGTGGCGCAGCCCTGCTCGCCGGGCACCGTGGGCACGCCGGCCTGCTGCATGGCCTGCTTGGCCTGGGCCTTGTTGCCCATCAGCGCGATCACCCGCGCCGACGGGCCGACGAAGACCAGGCCCGCATCGGCCACGGCCTGCGCGAACCCGGCGTTCTCGGACAGGAAACCGTAGCCCGGATGGATGGCCTGGGCGCCCGTGCGGCGGCAGGCCTCGATCAGCGCGGCGCCGTTGCGGTAGCTCTGGTCGGCCGGCGTGGGGCCGATGTGCACGGCCAGGTCGGCGGCGCGCACATGGGGGCTGTGCGCGTCGGCGTCGGAATACACGGCCACCGTGCGCAGGCCCATGCGCCGTGCGGTGCGCAGGATGCGCAGGGCGATCTCGCCCCGGTTGGCCACGAGCAGCGTGTCGAAACGCATCATGCTTCCTCTTCAAAAGTTACCCAGGGCGCTCGCCCTGTTCACAAGCTCGGAAACTGGCTTGCCCCATCTGCAGGACGGCCAGCAAGGGCCGCCCCGCAGCAAAGGCCGTCGTCCCCCTTCCAGGGGGAAGGCGCGCAGCGACTCAGGGGGTAGCCCGTTTCGGCAGGATGCCCATGTGCTTGCAGATGATGGTCAGCATGATCTCGTCGGCGCCGCCGCCGATCGAGATCAGGCGCAGGTCGCGCCAGGCGCGCGAGACCTTGTTCTCCCAGGTGAAGCCCATGCCGCCCCAGTACTGCAGGCACGAGTCGGTCACCTCGCGGCACAGGCGCCCGGCCTTGAGCTTGGCCATCGAGGCCAGCTCGGTCATGTCGCCGCCGCCCATGTGCACCTGGGCCGCGCGGTAGATCAGCGAGCGCAGCATCTCCACCTCGGTCTTGAGCTCGGCCAGGCGGAAGTGCACGGCCTGGTTGTCGAGGATGGAGCGGCCGAAGGCCTTGCGCTCGCGCGTGTACTCGATGGTCTCGTTGATGACGTTGGACAGCGCCGTCACGCGCCGCGTGGCGCCGCTCAGGCGCTCTTCCTGGAACTGGCGCATCTGGTAGGTGAAGCCCTTGCCCTCCTCGCCGATGCGGTAGCGCTGCGGCACACGCACCTCGTCGAAAAAGACCTGGGCCGTGTCCGAGGCCCACATGCCCACCTTCTTGATCTTCTGCATGCTGATGCCGGGGCGCAGCTTGCCGTTTTCGCGCAGCGGCAGGCAGATCAGCGACTTGTTGCGGTGCACGTCGCCGTCGCTGGTGTTGGCCAGCAGGCACATCCAGTCGGCCTGGGTGCCGTTGGTGATCCACATCTTCGAGCCGTTGATGACGTAGTCGTCGCCGTCCTTGCGCGCCGTGGTCTTGAGCGAGGCCACGTCCGAGCCCGCGCCCGATTCGGACACGCCCAGGCACACCACCTGGTCGCCCGCCACCGTGGGCTTGAGGAACCGCTCGCGCAGTTCGTCCGAGCCAAAGTGCGTGAGCGCCGGCGTCGCCATGTCGGTCTGCACCGCGATGGCCATGCCCACGCCGCCCGAGCTGATGCCGCCTATGGCCTCGCAGAACGCGATCTCGTAGCTGTAGTCCAGCCCCAGGCCGCCGAACTCCACCGGCTTGTTCACGCCCAGCATGCCGGCCGAGCCCAGCTTCTTGAACACCTCGTGCGCGGGGAAGATCTCGGCCGCCTCCCACTCATCGACATACGGTTCGATCTCGCGCTCGATCAGCTTGCGCACGCTGTCCTGCAGGGCGATGTGCTCGGGTGTCATCATGATTAGGTCTCCTTATGGAAAAAATGAGAGCTGCCAGCGCTTGCCATTCGCCGACTTCAAAACGAAAAGAATTTGAAAACCTTATGCAACAAGCGCTAGCAGCTCACTTTTTAGAATGCTGGCGCTCGCCCGCTACAGCCGCGCCACGCCGAACTGCATGGGCTGCAGCGCCCGGGCTCGGGCCTCGGCCGCGGTGGCCAGGGCCATGCCCAGCCAGGCGCGGGTTTCGCGCGGGTCGATCACGCCGTCGTCCAGCAGCAGGCTGCTGGTGTAGATGGCGCTGGACTGCGACTCGAAGGTGTCGACGATGGCCCGGCTCTCGGCCGCCAGCGCGGGCTCGTCGATGTCCTTGCCGCTGCGCCTGGCGGCGTTCTCGGCCACGGTGCGCATGGTCATCGCGGCCTGCTCGCCGCCCATCACCGCCGTCTTGGCGTTGGGCCAGGCGAACAGCAGGTCGGGCTTGAAGGCACGGCCGCACATGCCATAGTTGCCGGCGCCGTACGAGGCGCCGCACAGCACGGTGAAGCGCGGCACCGGCGCGTTCGACAGCGCCTGGATCAGCTTGGCGCCGTGCTTGATCATGCCGGCCTCCTCGTGCTTGCGGCCGACCATGAAGCCGGTGATGTTCTGCAAAAAGACCAGCGGCCGGCCCAGTTGCACGCACAGCTGGATGAACTGCGCAGCCTTGTTCGAGCCATCGCTGTCCAGCGGGCCGTTGTTGGTCAGGATGCCCACCGCCTGGCCCTCGATGGCCGCGTAGCCGCAGACCGTGGCCGGGCCGAACGCCTCCTTGAAGGCATGGAATTCGGAGCCATCGACCAGGCGCGCGATCACCTCGCGCATGTCCACCGGCGTGCGCATGTCGGCGGGCATCAGGCCGAGCAGCTCGTCGGCGTCGTGCAGCGGCGGCCGCGCGGCCGGCGCCGGCGCGCCCTGCCAGCCTATGCGCTGCAAAATCTCGCGCACCCGCATGATGCCGTCGAGGTCGTTGTCGGCCACGTAGTCGGCCAGGCCCGAGACGGCGGCGTGCATGTCGGCGCCGCCCAGGTCCTCGTCATTGGCCTCCTCGCCGGTCGCGGCCTTGAGCAGCGACGGGCCGGCCAGGTAGGCGTGGGCCTGGCCGCGCACCATCACCACGTAGTCCGACAGGCCCGGCAGGTAGGCACCGCCGGCGGCGGACGAGCCGTGGATCAGCGCCACCACCGGCAGCCCCGCGGCCGACAGCCGCGCCAGGTTGTAGAACATGCCGCCGCCCACGACGAAGCGCTCGACCCGGTACTTGCGCAGGTTGCCGCCGGCGCTCTCCACCAGCTGCACGAAGGGCAGCTTCTGCGCCAGCGCGATCTCCTGCGCGCGGATCAGCTTCTGTCCGGTCAGCGCCTGCATGGCGCCGGCGCTGATGCCCGCGTCGTTCACCGCCACCATGCAGCGCACGCCGCTGATGTGGCCGATGCCCACGATCAGCGCACTGCCCGGCACGCTGGTGGCCGGGTCGGGGTCTTCCAGGCCGCAGTAGCCCGACAGCGTCATCAGCTCGTAGAAGGGCTGGTCCGCGTCCAGCAGGTGCGACAGCCGCTCGCGCGGCAGCAGCTTGCCCTGCGCGTGGAAGTGCCTGGCCGAGCGCGCCGAGCGGTCCACCGCCCGCTGCTCCAGCCGCCTCAGCTCATCGATACGCTCCAGCATGTGCGAGCGGTTGCGCTGGGCGCCGCCCTGCACCTGCCCGGTGCCTTGTCCATCTGCCATCGTGTGCCTCTGCCCATGGATTGATACGGTCCATCATTGCAGAGACGGCGCCCGGGTTCCAACAATTACTTGGGGCGCGATGCATAAGCGATGTTTATGGATCAGGCCGCGGCCGGCTCCGTGCGCAGGATGACGCCGGCCACCAGCTTGCCCGCCTCCCACTGCGGCATGTGGCCGGCCTCGGGCACCAGGTGCAGCGCCACCTGCGGCGGTGCATTGAGCGCATGCTGCCAGGGCACGATGGCATCCTGCCGGCCGTGGATGATGGTGCAGTGGCAGTCGGCCTGCTGCAGGTCGGGGCGGATGTTGATCTGCTGCACCCCGTGGCGCCCCACCGCCGCGCACAGCTCCAGCACGCTGGACTGGCGGGTTTCCAGATTGCGGCGCAGGCCGTCGATGAAGGCCGCCGAAGGCAGCATGCCCGAGGCGGTCAGCTTCTGCAGCTCCCGCTCCAGCGCCTCGTTGGTGCCGGCATGGGCCATGCCCTGGAGAAAGCCCTGCTCGATCTCGGTGCCCAGCCCCACGGGCGCGATCAGGAACAGCTGGCGCACGACGATGCCGGGCCGGCGCTGCACCCGGGCGGCCACCGCCGCGCCGAACGAGTGCCCGATCAGCGTGACCGGCCCCGGGCACTGCGACGCCAGCACTTCCGCCGCCGCGTCCACAATGTCTTCGAAGCGCGTGGCCTGCGACCGGCTGGCGCCGTGGCAGGGCAGGTCCATGGCCACCACGCGCATCCCGGCGTGGCTCAGTGTGTGCGCCAGCGCCGCCCAGGTGTCCATGTCACCGAACATGCCGTGCACCAGGAAGCAGGTGCCGCGCGCCCCTCGGGCCTCCTGCGCAGGCTCCCACACCGCCGCGCGGATGTCGCCGTGGCGCGTCGCCACCCACAACTCGTGCTTGCCCGCATGCGCGGCCGCCCGGGCGAGCACGCGGCCGGCATTGGCCACCGCGGTCTGGTTGGGCGCGGCCTGGATGTCGGCCAGCGTCACCCGGCCCTGCGGTCCCGTGCCTTCGATGGCGTCCACCGCGATGTTCTGCTGCTGCGCCAGCCGGCGCGCGGCCGGCGTGACGAACTGGCGCGCGGACGCCGCGAGGTCGGCATACAGCGCGGGCTGGGGCTGGGCCTGGGCCTGGCGCTCGCCGCGCGGCGGGGCCTCGGCCGCGGCGGCCACGTCCTCGCGCTGCATGGCCGGTGCCGGCTGCGCCTCCTCTGCCAGAGCCTGCTCGACCTCGATGCGGGCAATGGCGGTGTCGGCCTGGATCAGGCCGTCCACCGCGACCAGGTGCGCCACCATCACGCCGCTCTGCGGGGCCGGCACCTCGATGACCGACTTGTCGGTCTCTATCTCCACCAGGATGCGGCCTGCCTCGAAGGCCTCGCCCGGCTGCACAATCCACGCCACCAGGCGTGCGGCATCGATGGCCTCCCCCATGGGAGGAACGACCATGTCTATGGTGCTTGGCATACTGAATCCTTGTTGATGGCCCAGACGGACGTGAACGCGCGCGCCCCGCCAGGCCTGGCGAACGCTCAACCCGCAGGCTGCAGGAACTGGATGAATTCCGTGATCGCGCCCTCGGGCTCGGCCAGGTAGAACACCTTGGTGCGCCCCTGGCGCAGGACCTTGGGCTCCGACACGCACTGGTAGCCGGCCTGCACGGCCTGCTGGTAGACGGCATCCACGTCGCCCACCTCGAAGGCCATGTGGTTGTAGCCCAGGTCGCACTGCCGCCGCGGCTGCATGTCGCCCTGCGGCGTGTAGTACTTGAACAGCTCCACGCGGTACTGTCCGTGGCGCAGCATGGCCCAGCGGATGGTGGCGCCCGGTAGGCCGACCACCTCGCTGAGCGCGGCCTCGCTGCGCTGGTCCATCTCGCCCTCGAGCTCGAAACCCAGGAAGTCGAGGTAGAAGCGCTTGGCCCGCTCGAAGTCGCCCACGCTGACGGCCGTGTGGTGCGCGCAGAGCTTGCTGTCGGTCACTGGCATGCGAGGCTCCTGTCCACGCCCTGGCCCAGGGCCGATCCGCCGCGCCGCGCATCGATGGCGCGCAGCGCCGCCTCCACGGCATCGGCGCCGGCCAGCGCCGCGCGCTCCAGCACCTTGGACACCACGGGCGAGGACTCTGTGCCGCTGACGTGGACGATCTCGTGGTCCAGCCAGTCGAACAGCCGCGACTGCGCCTCGCTCACCACGCGCGAGCCTATCGAGGTGCCGCGCGTGGTCTGCTCGACCACCAACAGGGCGTTGGTGCGCCGCACGCTGGCGCCAATCGTTTCCCAGTCCACGCCCAGGGGGTCGAGCGTGCGCAGGTCGATGACCTCGGCATCGATGCCGGTGCGCTCGGCCACCTCGCAGGCCACGTCCACCATGGTGCCGTAGCCCAGCACCGTGCAGCGCCGGCCGGCGCGCGCGATGCGCGCCTTGCCGATGGGGACGATGTAGTCCCAGTCTTCCTTCGGCACCGCACCCACCTGCTTGAACAGCTCGTTGAACTCGACGATCAGCACCGGATCGCTGCAGCGCATGGCGGCGTTCAGCAGGCCGATGTAGTCGTAGGGGCGGGACGGCGCCAGGATGCGCCAGCCGGGGTACTGGGCGAACAGGCCGCTCGCGTCCATCGAGTGCTGGGAGCCGTAGCCGGTGCCCGCCGTCACGCGGCTGCGCACGACGACGGGCACGGCGAACCGGCCGCCGAACATGTGGCGCACCTTGGCGATCTGGTTGAACAGCTGGTCCGCCGCCACCAGCGCAAAGTCGGGGTACATGATCTCCACCACCGGCCGCATGCCGTTGAGCGCGGCGCCCAGCGCCAGGCCGGTGAAGCCGTTCTCGCAGATCGGCGTGCCGATCAGGCGCTCGGGAAAGTGGTCGCCGATGTCCTTGGTGGCGCCGGCCGTGCCGCCCTTGAGGCGGTGCACATCCTCGCCCAGGATGAAGATGCTGTCGTCGCGCTGCATGTTGCGCAGCATCGCCTGGGCGATCACGTCCTGGAACTTCGCATCCACCAGTGCCGCCGGGTCGGCCGCCTCCAGCTCACGCGCCGGCAGTCCGTCCAGCTCGCTCAGGTCGCCGCGGATGCCGCTCTCCACGCTGGCGGGGTCGGGCCACAACTCGGGCCGGATGCGCTGGGTCTTCTCATCGCCGGAGTTCTCCAGCAGGCGCGACAGCGCGCCGTCGATCAGCGCCTGCGCCCGCTGCTCGATGCGCGCAAGGCCCGCTTCGTCGAGCAGGCCCTGCGCCATCAGCTGCCTGGGGAACACGCGCAGCGGGTCGCGCTCCTGCCAGGCTTCCTCCTCGGACTTCTCGCGGTAGCGGAAGGCGCTGCCCTTGAGCGGCCCCGACTGGTGCAGGAAGCGGTAGGTCTGCGCCTCCAGCAGCACCGGTCCGCCCTGCTTGCGGATCAGGCGCACGGCCTCTTCCATGGCCAGGCGCGCGGCCACCACGTCCATGCCGTCGAACTCGATGGCCGGCACGCCCAGCGACAGGCCGCGCGCGGACAGCCGCGTCTCGCGCGTCTGCTCCGAGACATGGGTGGACACGGCGTAGAGGTTGTTCTCGACGAAGAAGACCGTCGGCGTGTTGTAGAGCGCCGCCAGGTTCATGGCCTCGTATGCGGCCCCGCTCTGCATCGCGCCGTCGCCGAAGAAGGCGACCGAGACGTGCGGGTCGCCGCGCAGCTTGTCGGCAAACGCATAGCCCACAGCGTGCGATGGGTTGCCGCCCACGATGGCGTTGGAGCCGTAGACGCCGGCCTCGGGGTAGCGCAGGTGCATGGAGCCGCCGCGGCCGCCGCAGTAGCCGGGCGTCAGGCCCAGGATCTCGGCATAGGTGCGGTAGACCACCTCGTGGTGCGCCTGGGGCACATCGTCGCTGAGTGGGTTGTAGCCGGCTGCCGTGGCGTGATTCAGCGCCTTGGCGAGGAACTGGTGGTGCATGCGGTGCGTGCCGTTGATCTTGTCGGCCGATGCCAGCATCGACATGGCGCCCACCGCCGCCCCCTCCTGGCCGATGCTCGAATGCGCCGGGCCGTGCAGGATGCCCGCCACGCTCAGCTTGAGCAGCTTTTCCTCGAAGCGGCGTATCAGGGTCATCTGCTCCAGCATCACGAGCAGGTCGCGCGGCGCGATGGATTCCAGGTCGGCGGCGCTGGTGTTGAGGCGCGACCAGGCGGTCTTGGTTTTCAACGGGGTCAAACGGGAAGTCATGAAGGCTTGTCTCCTGGGATGCGATCGATTGAAAGGCGGCGGGGCCGCTCTGTCGGGCTCAGTGCGACTGCCCGCCGCCGGCCTGCGCCTCCTGCGCGCGCAGCAGCTTCCAGATGTGGGTGCGCAGGTGCACGAAGGACTCCTGGTCCATCACGTCCTCGATGCGCTCCAGCGCATCCCAGCGCTCGCGCTCGCGCACTTCCCGCACGTTGATGATTTCCTTGATGTTCCCC
The DNA here is from genome assembly GCF_054782535.1 of Comamonas humi. Lineage (NCBI taxonomy): Bacteria > Pseudomonadati > Pseudomonadota > Betaproteobacteria > Burkholderiales > Comamonadaceae > Comamonas > Comamonas humi. Next base: position 100,990 of record NZ_BAAGSH010000002.1, read on the forward strand.
GGCCGGCCGGTGAGCACCACGATGCGGTCCGACAGGTAGACGGCCTCCTCGACGCTGTGCGTGATGAAGAGCACCGTGCGGGGGTTGACGCGCGAGAGCTTCACCAGCTCCTCCTGCATCACCACCCGCGTCTGCGCGTCCAGCGCGCCGAAGGGCTCGTCCATCAGCAGCACGGCCGGGTCCAGCGCATAGCTGCGCGCGATGGCCACGCGCTGCTGCATCCCGCCCGAGAGCTGGTGCGGGTAGGCCTTCTCGTATCCGGACAGGCCCATCAGCTGGATGTAGCGGTTCACCACCGCCTCGCGCTGGGACTTGGACTGGCCCTTGCACTTGAGGCCGAAGCCGATGTTCTCGCTCACCGTCTTCCACGGGAACAGCGCAAACTGCTGGAACACCACCGCGCGGTCGGGACCGGGTTTCTCCACCTTCTTGCCGCCGACGCTCACCCGGCCGTCGGAGGGAAACTCCAGCCCCGCGGCCATGCGCATCAGCGTGGTCTTGCCGCAGCCGGACGGCCCTACGATGGAGACGAACTCCTTGTCCCGGACCTCGAAACTCACGCCGTCCAGCGCCAGGAAGCGCTCGCCGCCTCGGCTGAACTCGCGCTCCACCTGCTCGAAATTGATCTGGCTCATCTTGCTGCCTCCATCGTCAGGCCGGAATCACTTGGCGCCTTCGGCCACGAAGGCCCGCAGCTTCGGGTCGTCCTGGATCATCTTCAGGTACTTGTTCGTGATGCTCTTCTGCGGATCGGGCGTGCCCTTGATCATCTTCACGGACACCATGAAATCACCCACCTGATTCCACCACTTCGAAATTTCGGACTGCCCGGATTGACCAGGCGAAAACACTTTCAATTGCTCTTCCAAGTCGTATACAGGGCGATCCCTCATTTCCCTCGTTAGATATTTATCTTCAATTTTTACGCCAATCTTGTCATAAAACTTCTTGAGATAATCTTCGGCTTCCTTGGGATTTTTTTGCTCCCAAGCCACGGCCCTCATGAAAACCGCAAGAAATTTGGCGACCGCCTCTGGATTCTTTTCAGCAAACGTCGGTGTCACAAAGATATAACTGTGTATTGGCAAATTCAAATCCGCACCGCTGCACAGCACCTTGGCATCAATCGTCTCCTCGAGAATATAGGTATTGGGGGCCCATATGCCAGCCGCGTCATATTTCCCACTCACCATGGCGGCATTGATATCGGGTGGTGAGAGATTCACAAGCCGGTATTCACCTTGCTTCAATCCGAATTTTTTCGACAGGCATTCAGTCGCTTGCCAGTGCCCGGTTGAATTGAAAGTGACAGGAATGGTTTGCCCCTTCATTGAAGCCGGGTCCTTCAAGAACTGCTCAGCCTTGTTCTTTGGCGACACCATGGCGATTGCCGCAGATTCACCATCGATCAACGCAATGGTTTGAAGGCCGTACTTGGAAGCACCGAGCACAGATGGAATATTTCCGCTTGCCCCCACATCCCATGAACCCGATGCACCAGCGGCGATGACCAAGGCGCCAGAGGCGAATGTTGAAATCTGTGGCTTGAGCCCGACCTCTTCCCACCATCCTTTTTCGCTCGCCACAAACCATTCAAGAGACCACTTGGCAGGCTGCTGGGCAATTCGGATGGTGAATGGCTCGTTAGTCGATGCCTTTCCTTGGCCCATCGCCGGAGATTGCGCCACTGCGATGCAAAACGTCATCGCGCCCATCGCTTTGAAAAAAGCATTTCTCGTCTTCATCTGGATGTCTCCTTCAATTCATTCCTGCAGAGCGTAGAGTTCTTGCTTGAAGCATGCGCATGCACCAGTCGATGGCAGCTCCAGCAAGCCCGATGGCGATCATTCCGCTCATGACCACCGTTGGTTCCAAATTGCTGCCACCCTTCACGATCATGTAGCCCAGCCCGGTGGAGCCCACGATCAGCTCGGCGCCGATCAGCGACTGCCAGCCAAAGCCCGCCCCCACCCGCATGCCGGCCACGATGTGGGTCAACGCCGCGGGCAGCAGGATCTCGGTGAAGGTCAGCCAGCGCCCCGCGCCCAGCATCTGCCCGGCTTCCAGCAGGTGCTTCTCGATCTGCCGGGCTCCGCGGTAGGCGTTCAGCACGCAGGGGGCAAAGGCGCCGGCAAAGATCACCAGCGTCGGCGACAGGAAGCCGGTGCCGAACCAGAAGATGGCGAAAGGCACCCAGGCAATCGGCGGAATGAAGCGGAAGGCCTCGAAGAGCGGCGCCACCACCCACTCCAGCCGCTTGCTGCGTCCCATGGCCAGCCCCAGCGGCACGCCAACCAACACGGCGATGGAGAAGCTCAGCAGGAATTTCTCCAGGCTGGCCAGCAGGTGCTGCTGCAGCAGCGCGCCCGCATAGGGTTCCTGCGTCAGCTCCGCCATGCGCTGCAGCACGGCCATCGGCCCCGGCAGGAATTTCGGCGAGATCCAGCCCGACGCGCTGAGCGCCGCCCACCCGCCCAGCAAGGTGAGGATGCCGAGCACGGGCATCACCCACACCTCGGCCACCCGGGGCCAATCCTTCGCCCTGGCCTGAACCCTGGTTGCTCGCATGACGTTCACGCCTTCCATGGCATCACCCTCCGTTCGACCTGGGCCAGCAGCACCGACATCAGCATGCCCATCACCGCGATGGCGGCCATGGCCACCAGGATCATTCCGGAGTTGAGATCGACGGTCGCGATGATCAGCACATGCCCCAGCCCCACGAAGGAGCCCACCAGCTCGGCAGCGACCAGCACCATCCAGCAGGCCTGCAGCGAGGTGCGCAAGCCCGTGAAGATCGACGGCAGGGCTCCCGGCAGCACCACGTCCCACAGCATCTGGCGGGCGTTCGCGCCGCTCACGCGGGCCGCCTGGATCAGGTTGGGGTCGATGTTGCGCACGCCGGTATAGGTATTGATCACGGTGGGGGCGAAGGCGGCCAGCCAGATCACGAACACCTTGGCGCTTATGCCCAGGCCGAACCACAGGATGGTCAAAGGGATCCACGCGATGGGCGCGATCGGCCGGATGACCTGGAAGATCGGGTTCACAAAGGCCTCGACCAGGCGGCTACGGCCCATGGACACACCCAGCGGCAGCCCCGTGGCCACTGCCATCGCAAAGCCGCACAGCACCAGCCCCGAGCTGGACAGGATGTGCTGCTGCAGGGTTCCGTCGGCATAACCGTCCTGCACGATCTCCTGCAGCACCTGCCAGGCATCCTGCGGCGAAGGCAATTGCATGGAGCTCAGCAGCTCCCAGGGGCCCGTCACCAGGTACCAGGCCAGCAGCAGGCCCAGCACGGAGGCGGCGCTGACGCTCCAGCGGGCCGAGCCATGGAACCGGCGCGGGCCGCAGAGCCGCCTGCCCTGCGTCGGCGCGGCCTTCGCGGCACCGCCGGATCGGTCTCCGCTGCGTGATCGCAGCAATGGAGGGGGATGGGAGCTCTGCACCTGACTCATACGGAATGGCCTCCTGAAAGTTGACAACTGCGCTCACCCGGCGGCGCCCCTCAGATCCAGGGGCGCCTGGCCATCCCGCTTTTGCCGACCGGGCCAGGCCTTTCGCACTTTCCATTCATCTTTTTGAAAGCGCATACAAATATTAATCCGAACAAAAATTTCATCTACGTCGGTAAAACCCTAAGTGTTTGTCAATACTCTGAAATAGGTATATATTCATTTCATCAAATTTCAGAAATCGCTTTCAAGAAAAATGAAATCCAAGAAAGATCCGGCATCGGGCAACACCCTGCTGGCCATCGCGCAGCGCCATGGGATTTCGTCCGCCACGCTGTCGCGGGTGCTGAACCATCCCGAACAGGTCCGGCCGGAGCTGCGCGCCAAGGCGCTCGCGCTGCTGGCGGAAGCTGGCTACGTGGCCCACGGCGCCGCGCGCTCGCTGGCTTCGCGCAAGACCCGGACCATGGGCGCCCTCATCCCGACCGTGGACAGCGGACTCTTCGCCAAGCTGGTGGACGGCATGCAGCAGGCCATCCACGACCAGGGCTACCAGCTGCTGCTGGCCTGCACCAACTACATTCCGGACCGCGAGGCGAGCGAGGTCCGGGCGCTCATGGAGCGCGGCGTGGACGGCATGATGCTGGTCGGCCGCAGCGGCAACCCGGACATCTACAAGCTGCTCGAATCCAAGGGCATCCCCTTCGTCACGACCTGCCACTTCGACGATACCTTCAGCCACCCCACCCTGGGCTGGGACAACGTGGCGACGGCCGCGCGCATCGCGAACTACCTGGTGGACATCGGCCACCGGCGCCTGGGCGTGATCGCCGGCATCGCGCAGCACAACGACCGCGCCGCCGACCGCCTGCTGGGCTTCACCCGGGCACTCCACCAGCGCGGGCTGGAGCTGCCGCCGCAGTACGTCTTCGAGCGCCCCTACACCGTGCCCGAGGCCCGGCGCGCCATGGCAGCCCTGCTCAAGCTGCCCGAGCCGCCCACGGCCGTCATGTGCGGCAACGACATCCTCGCCTACGGCGCGCTGCAGGAATGCCTGTGGCAGAACCTCAAGGTGCCCGAGCAGATGTCGATCACCGGCTTCGACAACATCGAGATGGCCGCCCACTGCCGCCCCGGCATCACCACCATGAACGTGCCGGCCTTCGAACTCGGCCAGCGCGCCGCACGCATGCTGCTGGCCGCGGATGCCGACACGCCCGTGGAGAGCATCTGCATCGACCTAGAACTGATCGTCCGCGACACCACGGCGCCTCCCGTCGCATGCTGACCGGCGCGCGCCCTACCCGCCCTACCAACCGAAGGAGACCGACCTTGACTCACACGGACCACCGACCCCGCATCTGTTTTCTGGGCCTGGGCGTCATGGGCAACGCCATGCTGCGCAACCTTGTCGCACATGGGTACGACGTAGCGGGCTACGACGTGTCGCCCGCGGCCTACGAGCGGCTCGCCGGGGTCGATTTCCGCCGGGCGGGCTCGCCGGCGGAAGCGGCCCATGGCTGCGAGGTCGTCATCACCATGCTGCCCACCTCGGCGCATGTGCATGAGGCGCTGCTGGGCCCCGACGGCGCAGCACAGGCGCTGGCGCCGGGCCACATGGTGTTCGACATGAGCACGGGCGACCCCGCGGCCGTCGACGAGCTGGCGCAGGAACTCGCCAGCCGCGGCCTGCGCTTCCTGGATGCGCCCGTGGGCCGCACCCCGCAGGAGGCCGCGCAAGGCAAGGCGCTCATCATGGTGGGCGGCAGCCCGGAAGACGCCGCCGAGGCACAGCCCATCTTCGAGGCCATGGCCAACGAGATCATCCACATCGGCCCCGTGGGCTCGGCCATCCGGCTCAAGCTGGTGAACAACTACATGTCCATGGTGACCATGGTGCTCACCGGCGAGGCATTGATGTTCGCGGCCAAGCTGGGGCTGGAGCGCAGCACCGTCGTCAAGGTGCTGTCCAACACCGTGGCCGGCCGCGGACAGCTGCTCACCAACTATCCCCGGAAGGTGCTGGCCGGCGACATCACGCCGGACTTTCCCATCCGCATGGGCTTCAAGGACATCAACCTGGCGATGAACCTGGCCGCGTCCATCGGTGCCCCGCTGGGCCTGGGCGGCTATGCGCGCGAGATGTTCGCGCTGGCCAAGTCCTGGGGGCGGCAGGAGCAGGACTGCACCGCGCTTTTGCTGCTGCTGGAAGACCTGGCGCGCGTGCCGCACCACGCGCCGCCTGCCGCCGCCAACGGCTAGCCGCGGATCAGCGCTTGTCGGCAGCCGCCTGCTTGCGCTGCAGGAAGGCGTTCATGTGGTGCTGGGGCTCGCCGGTCTTGAAGGCTTCGCCGAACTCGGCCACGCTGTCGCCGACGGCGGCGTCCAGCGCCATGCCCTCCCAGCGGCGCAGCAAACGCTTTTGCTGGCGCAGCACCACGGGGCCGATCTCGGCCAGGCCCGCGGCCACTTCCATGATGCGCGCGTCGAGCCGTTCCTGCGGCACGCACTCGTTGATCAGCCCCCACTGCTGGGCCTGCGTCGCGGGGATGTTCTCGCCGGTCAGCAGCAGCCAGGCAGAGCGGGTGGTGCCGATCTGCGCGGGCATCATCGCCGCGTGGATCACCGAGGGGATGCCGACCTTGACCTCGGGCATGCCGACCACGGCGTTGTCGGCCGCGATGCGCAGGTCGCCGGCCATGGCCAGCTCCAGGCCGCCGCCCAGCGTGTGGCCTTCAAGCCGCACGATGACCGGCACGGGAAAGTGCCGCACGGCATTGCACAGGTCGCGCAGCGCGCTGATGAACACGCGGCCGGTGGACGCGGTGAGCGCGGCCAGTTCCTTGATGTCGGCGCCGGCCACAAAGGCGCGCGAGCCCGAGCCGCGCAGCACCAGGCAGTGCAGGCCCTGGTTCTCGGCCAGCTCGCCGATCTGCGCCGTGAGCGCGTGGATCACTGGCGTGCTCAGCACGTTGAGCACGCCGGCGCCGGTGATGGTGAGCACGGCGGTGGTGGGGGTGGGGTAGGTGATCTGGGTGTACATGTTCGGTTTCCGGTGGTGTGGTTTCAGTTCAGCTTCTCGAAGCCGATGTCCTGGATGAGCCTGGCCCAGGCCTGGTTGGAGCGCGCCACGGTGGCGCCGAACTGCTGCGGCGTCTGGAAGTCGACGACCGCGCCCTGCTGCTCTATGGTCTTGACCAGTTCGGGATTCTGCAGCGTCTTCTTCATCGCGTCGCTGAGCTTGCCCAGCACCGCCGCATCGAGCTGCGCCGGCGCGCCCAGGCCGTACCAGGACATGTCGTTCATCGGCTTGAGCCCCACCTCGGCATAGGTGGGCACATTCGGCAGCTGCGGCAGGCGCCTGGGGCTGGACACCGCCAGCGCCCGCAGCTGCTGGCCGGCGATCAGGGCGCCCGACGAAGGCATGTTGTCGAACACCACGTCGATCTGCCGGGCCATCAGGTCGTTGAGTGCCGGGCCCAGGCCCTTGTAGGGCACGTGGGTGATGCGCGTGCCGGTGGTGCTGCCGAACAGCGCGCCGCTCAGGTGGCTCAGGCCGCCGTTGCCGGACGAGCCGTAGTTGAGCTTGCCCGGCGACTGGCGCGCGGCCTCGATCACGTCTTGCGCCGTGCGGTAGGGCGAGTTCGGGCTCACCACCATCACGCCGGGCACGTTGGCGATGTTGGTGATGGGCGTGAATTCCTTGACCGGGTCGTAGGCCGGCTTGGCGTAGACGTTGGGGTTCACCGCGTGCGAGCTTTCCACCATCATCACCAGCGTGTAGCCGTCCGCCGGCTGCTTGGCCGCGTACTGCGAGCCGGTGCTGCCGCCGGCGCCGGGCCGGTTCTCGACGATGACGGACTGGCCCAGCGCCTCGCCAAGGTAGCGCGCCGTGACGCGGGCGATCACGTCGGTGGCGCCGCCCACGGCATAGGGCACGACCAGGCGCACCGGGCGCTCGGGGTAGCCGGCCGCCGGGGCCAGCGAAGGTGTCGCAAAGGCTGCCAGGCTCAGCGCCAGCGACAGCAGGGGTTTGGCACAAGGCATCGGTAGTCTCCTAGGATGGAATGGCGGCGGGGCCGAGCAGCGGCGGCGCGGTGCCGGTGCTGTGGGTGCTTTCGGCGCCGGGCGCCACCATGGGGTTGCGCACCAGCTTCAGCTCGCCCAGCTCGGGGTGCTGCACGGTCTGCAGCATCTGGCGGTGCTGCACCTGCGGGTGGGCGAAGACCTGCTCCAGGTCGTTGATGCTGCCCCACGAGATGCCGTGGGCATCCAGCGCCTGGCCCAGTGGCCGCACCTGCCAGGCCGCGAGCTTGGCGCGCAGCAGCGGGCGCAGCTGGCGGATGTTCGTCAGCCGCCCGGCGTTGGTGGCGAAATCGGCCGACCGGTGCCAGTCGGCCTGCACCAGGCCGCAGAAGGCGGCGAACTGCGTGTCGTTGCCGATGGCGAGGATGATGTAGCCGTCCTCGCAGGCGAAGACCTCGTAGGGCGCCAGGTTCGGGTGCGTGTTGCCTATGCGCCGCGGGCTCTCGCCCGAGACCAAGTAGTTCGCAGCCTGGTTGGCGTTCATCGCCACGGCCACGTCGAGCAGCGCGATGTCGAGGTGCTGGCCTTTACCGGTGCGCCCGCGCTGCACCAGCGCGGCCAGCACGGCGCTGGTGGCGTACATGCCGGTCATCAGGTCGACCACCGCCACGCCGGTGCGCAGCGGGCCCGCGCCGGGCTCGCCGTCCTCGACGCCGGTGTAGCTCATCAGCCCGCCCATGCCCTGGAAGATGTAGTCATAGCCCGGCTTGTGGGCAAAGGGCCCGCTCTGGCCGAAGCCGGTGACCGACAGGTAGATCAGCCGAGGGTTGAGCGCCGCCAGCGCGGCGTAGTCGAGCCCATACTTGGCCAGCGTGCCCACCTTGTAGTTCTCCACCAGCACGTCGGCATCGGCGATCTGGCGCAGCAGCCACTGACGGTCAGCCTCGTTGGCAAAGTCGGCCGTGACCGAATGCTTGCCGCGGTTGCACGACAGGAAATACGCGGCCACCTTCTCGCCGCCGGGCGCCTGCACGAACGGCGGGCCCCAGCCGCGGGTGTCGTCGCCCTGCATGGGGCGCTCGACCTTGAGCACCTGGGCGCCCAGGTCGGCCAGGTTCTGGGTGCACCACGGCCCCGCCAGGATACGCGACAGGTCGACCACGCGCAGCCCTTCCAATGCGCTCGCCAGCATCATGCCTCCTCCGACGCTTGCGCCTGCTGCACGATCCAGGGCGCGGGCACCCAGTGGTCGCCGTGCTGCGCGTGCAGGGCCTGCAGTTTCTCCAGCACCTGCTTCCAGCCCAGCGACCGGGCATGGAACATGGGCCCGCCGCGCCAGGCCGGAAAGCCGTAGCCGTTGACATAGACCACGTCCACGTCGGAGGCGCGCTGCGCGATGCCTTCGTCGACGATGCGCGCACCCTCGTTGACCAGCGCCAGCACGCAGCGCTCGGCGATCTCCTCATCGCTGATGGCGCGCCGCGTGATGCCGGCCTCGCGCGCGCAGTCGGCGATGATGCCGTCCACCACCGGGTCGGGAATCGGCGTGCGGCTGCCCGCCTCGTAGCGGTAGTAGCCCGCGCCGGTCTTCTGGCCGAAGCGGCCCTGCTCGCAGATGCGGTCGGCCACCTGCGAGTAGCGCAGGTGCTGCGGCCGCATGGGCGCCAGGCGCTTGCGCGTGGCCCAGTTGATGTCCATGCCGGCCAGGTCGGCCATGGCCAGCGGCCCCATGGCAAAGCCGAAGCCGGTCATGGCCGCGTCGATCTGCGCGGGCGTGGCGCCCTCTTCCAGCAGAAAGCCGGCCTCGCGCCAGTAGCCGGTGAGCATGCGGTTGCCGACGAAGCCCTCGCACACGCCGACCAGCACCGGGATCTTGCCGATGGCCGCCGCCATGCGCATGCAGCCGGCGATGACTTCGTCCGAAGTGCGCGCGCCGCGCACCACCTCGAGCAGCTTCATCACATGGGCCGGGCTGAAGAAGTGCAGGCCGATCACGTCCTGCGGGCGCTGGGTGACGGCGGCGATCTCGTCGATGTTCAGGCGCGAGGTGTTGGTGGCCAGGATGGCGCCGGGCTTGCAGATGCGGTCGAGCTGCGCGAACACGGCGCGCTTGACCTCCATGTCCTCGAACACGGCCTCGATCACCAGGTCGGCGTCGGCAAAGGCCGCCAGGTCCAGCGTGGGCTGGATGCGCGCTAGGCGCGCCTCGACCTCGGCGGCCGACAGCACGCCCTTGGCGGCCGAGATCTCGTAGTTGCGCCGCACCAGGGCCAGGCCGCGGTCGAGCGCGGCCTGCTCGCGCTCGCACAGCACCACGCCGTAGCCGGCGTTGGCAAAGGCCATGGCGATGCCACCGCCCATGGTGCCCGCGCCCAGGATGGCGACGCTGCGGATGGCGCGCGCCGTGGTGGCGGAGAACTTGGCCGCTTCCTTCTCGGCAAAGAACAGGTGGCGCAGCGCCTTCGACGGCTGGCCGGCGACCAGGCCGTCGAACAGCGCGCGCTCGCGGTCCAGCCCGGCCTCGAACTCCAGCTCGGTCGCGGCCTGCACGCAGTCCACCGCGGTGCGCTGCGCGATGGCGTTGCGCGCCTTGGGGTTCAGCGCCTGGCGCTGGGTGTCGATCTCCGCCGTGCTCATGGCGGCAGGCGGCCGGGCGGCCAGCACCGGGTGCGCCTTGCCGACCTGCTCCAAGGCAAAGGCGATGGCGGCGGCTTCGCGCTCGCCATCGATCACGGCATCGACCAGGCCCAGCGCCAGAGCCTTGCGGGCATCCACCGGCTTGCCCGAGGTGATGAGCTTCAGCGCCGCCGGCGCGCCGATCAGGCGCGGCAGGCGCTGCGTTCCGCCACCGCCGGGCACCAGGCCGAGGTTGACCTCGGGCAGGCCCAGCTGCGCGGCCGCATCGGCGATGCGGTAATGGCAGGCCAGCGCCAGCTCCAGCCCGCCACCCAGCGCCACGCAGTGGATGCAGGCGACCACCGGCTTGGCAGAGGTCTCTATGGTGCGGTTCACCGCGCGCAGCATGGGCTGCGCGGTGGCGGCCGGGGTATTGAACTGGCGGATGTCGGCGCCGCCGCAGAACACCTTGCCGGAGCCCTGCAGCACCACGGCGCGCACCGCCGCGCTGGCCGCGGCGCGCGCCATGCCCTCGGCCAGGCCGCGGCGCACCGTGTCGCCCAGGCCGTTGACGGGCGGGTTGGCTAGCGTGATCAGCGCCACGCCGCCGCGCTCCTCGTAGAGCACGGTGTCGGTCAGGGCGGTGGAAGGGCTTGCGTTAGTCATGGATCAGGAATCAGAAACTATGGAATTGATAGCTGCCGGCGCTTTATGGATGGACATTTCAAATTCAAAACCCTTTGAAATGCTTGCATACCAAGCGCGAGCAGCTCTCTTTTTTGCTTATAGCGACGAGGCCAGGATGGCCGTGGCCTCGCTGGACAGCACGCCGCCGTTGCCATGCACCAGCGCCACCTCGGCGCCGGCCACCTGGCGCGCGGCCTGGGCCTCGGCGCGCAGCTGGGTCACCGCCTCGATGATGAGGAAGATGCTGTACATGCCCGGGTGGATGCACGACAGGCCGCCGCCGTTGGTGTTCATGGCGAAGTCGCCGCCCGGCGCGATGCGCCCGCCCTCGATGAAGGCCCCGCCCTCACCCTTCTTGCAAAAGCCCAGGTCTTCGAGGAACAGGATGGGGTTGATGGTGAAGGCGTCGTACAGCTCGACCACGTCGATGTCGGCCGGCGTCAGCCCTGCCTGCGCAAAGGCCTTGCGGCCCGAGTCCACGGCGGGCGTGACGGTCAGGTCCTCCATGCACGAGATCTGCCGGTGCCAGTGCGCAAAGCCGCTGCCCAGCACATAGATGGGCTTGGCGTGCAGCGCCTTGGCGCGCTGGGCCGAGGTGACGACGATGGCGCCGGCGCCGTCCGTCACCAGGCAGCAATCCAGCGCGGTGAAGGGGTCGGAGATCATCTTGGCGTTGACCACGTCGTCCACCGTCAGCGGCTTTTTCGAGAACGCATCGGGATTGAGTTGCGCCCACTGGCGCGCCGCCACGGCCACCTCGGCTAGCTGCCGACGCGTGGTGCCGTACTGGTACATGTGGCGCGCGGCGGCCAGCGCATAGCTCGACACCGGGTTGAAGGCCTTGTACGGATGCTCGTAGGGCTGCGGGTCGAGCTCGGCGCGCATCTGGTTGATCTTGGAGCTGCTGGGCGCGCTGCGCGGCGTGGCGCCGTAGCAGATCAGCACGTTCTCGCACTCGCCGGCATCGATGGCCATCTGCGCGATCTTCAGGTCGGCGATGAAGGCCGAGCCGCCGAACATGGTGCTGTCGGAGAATTTCGGGCGTATGCCCAGGTACTCGGCCATGCGCATCACCCACCAGGGCGAGGTCAGGCTGGAGGTGATGATGCCGTCGATGTCGCGCTTGGCGAGGCCGCTGCGCGCGATCGCCAGACTGGCCGCCTGCGCGATGATCTCCTGCTCGCTGGCGCCGCCGGCATGGCCCATGCCGGCCAGGCCCGTGCCCAGGATGGCGATAGAACCCCGTGTGCTCATGCTGCTGCTCCTGCTGCTGCGGTGAAGACGAGCAAAGGCGCATCGTCGACGGTGTCTATGCGCGCCTGCACGGCCATGCCGATGCGCACCTGCTCCACCGGCAGGCCGACCACGCGGCTCATCAGCCGCGGGCCTTCGTCCAGGTCGACCAGCACCACGGTGTAGTCATCACCCCCCTTGCGCACGATGGTCACGGAATACACCACGCCCCGGCCCGAAGGTGCCTGCCACGCCAGATCCTGCGAGCCGCAGTGCGGGCACAGCACGCGCGGGTAGAAGTGGAATTTGCCACAGCCCTTGCAGCGCGGGATTTCAAAGCGCCCCTCGGCCAGCGCGCCGAAGTAGCGCTGGTCGCAGGCCTCAGCCGCCACCGATTGCGGCGCACCGCCGTCAATTACCGTCATCGTGCTTCACTCCTCTGCGCTCACGCCGGTCTCTGCGACCACGCGCTTCCATTTGTCCACCTCGGCCGCGACGAAGCTGCGCGTCTGCGCCAGGTCCATCACGCCCAGCGGCTCGCTGTACTGCAGGCGCAGGCGCTCCACCATCTCGGGCGCGTTCATGACCTGGTTGATCTCGCGGTTCAGCTGCGCCAGCACCGGCGCCGGCGTGCCGGCGGGCGCATACAGGCCCAGCCAGGTGTAGACGTCGAAGCCCTTGAAGCCCGATTCCTGCAGCGTCGGCAGCTCGGGGAACAGCTTGCTGCGCTCGGCCGCCATGTTGGCGATGGGCCGCAGGCGGCCCGACGAGATGAAGGCGGACACGCTCATCGAGTCCTGCACGGCCATGGGGATCTGGCCCGCCACCGCGTCGTTCGTGGCCGGCGCCGCGCCCTTGTAGGGCACGTGGGTGAAGTGGTAGCCCGTGAGCTTGCGCAACCACTCGCCGCCCAGGTGGGTGGAGCCGGCCGCGCCCGCGGTGCCGAAGGGCACGCTGGGCTGGGCCTTGGCCCAGTTCAGGAATTCAGGAATGGTCTTGGCCGGCACGCTGGGGTTCACCACGATGAGGTTGGGCGCCTTGGCCAGCACGGCCACCGGCACCAGGCTCTTGAGCGGGTCGTAGCCCACCTTCTTCATCGCCGGCGCGATCACGTAGCCGGTGGCGCCCACCAGCAGGGTGTAGCCGTCAGCATGCTGCTTGGCGACGTATTCCGTGCCCACCTGGCCGGCCACGCCGGGCCGGTTCTCGATGATGAACGGCTGCTTGAGCCGCTCGGAGAGCTCCTTGGCCAGCGCACGGCTGACGATGTCCGTCATGCCGCCCGGCGGAAAGGCCACCACCACGGTCACCGGCTTGGCCGGCCAGGCCGGCGCCTGCGCTACCGCCAGCGGCGGCGCGGCGGCGAGCAGCCCCAGCACCGCCGTACCAACGATGAAACGAATCCTGCCCTGCAGCACCACGGCCATGTCCTGTCTCCTTGTGTTGTCGTCGATTCCGGCCGCATCCAGGCTGGCGATGCGGTCCGCAGGCAGTGTAGGAAGCCATGCGCAGCCGCACCATCCGAAAGATTCGAACGCTGCGTTTGAGGATTTGGAAAGGAGGGAGGCCGCGCCGCGTCAGGCCGGGTCGCGTCAGGCCGGGCCGTTTCAGCCCGGGTTGCGCGTCACCGCCACCTGCGGGTCTTCGAGCAGGAAGTTCACGAACTCGGTGATGAAGCCGGGAAAACGCGCATCCTGCCGCACCGCCAGGCTGAGCTCGCGCAGCGCCCAGGGCTCATCCAGGTGGATGACCGCCAGCTGGACGGACTGGGCGTGGTGGCCCAGCACGCTGGCCGGCACCAGCGCGATGCCCACGCCCGAGGCCACCAGCGACAGCACGGCCTCGAAGTTGTGCGCATGCAGGCGCGCGCGCACGCTGCGGCCATATTTCTGCGCCGTGTCGCGCAGGAAGAGGTAGTTGCTGCTGCTGCGCGCCATGCAGACGAAGTCGAAGTCCAGCGCCGCCCCCAGGCGTATCGACGCCTGCGAAGCCAGCACATGGCCCTGCGGTGCAACGATGACCAGCCGGTCCACCGCGTAGGGCTGCACCGCCAGGCCCTGCACGTCCGACGGGCCGGCGAAGATGCCCACGTCGGCCTCGCGCGCCAGCACCGCGGCGGGAATGTCCTCGCTCTGCCGCTCCTCGATGTCGGCATCGATGCCTGGGTAGGCCACCAGGAAGCGCCCCAGCGTGGGCGTGACGAAGCCATTGAGCGAGCTGCTGTTGGCCACCAGCCGCACATGGCCCTTGACGCCCGAGATGAAGCGGCTGACATCGCCTTGCATGCGCGCAATGCCCTCGAACAGTTCGCGCACATGGGCCAGCACGGCTTCGCCGGCCGGCGTCAGCTCCATGCCGCGCGGGTTGCGGTCGAACAGCAGCGTGCCCAGCGCCTGCTCCAGGTTCTTGAGCCGGTAGCTGGCCGCCGACGGCGTGATGAACACGGCCGACGCGCCAGCCGTGAGGCTGCCGGCCTGGGCAATTTCCAGGAAGAGGCGGAGGTCCGACAGTTCGTAGCGCATGGTAGGGCGCGATGCTACGCCTTTTGCCGGATACCCCCTGCGCAGCCGGCGACACGCATCGGCAGCCCGGTGGATGCATGCCTTGCACGCCTTCGTCCACGGCCAGAGATTTTCCCAATCACAATTTTTTACATTGCACCTATACTGGGCGCCGAGCGAACGAGGGATGCCATCGTGCGTTTCACCGGCCCACCGCACCGCATCCACCTCTTTCCACCGCCGCATCATGAGAATCCTGATTGCCATCTGCAGCGTGCAATACCGCAGCGGCGCGGAGCTATTCGTGCGCGACCTCGCGCTCGCCCTGCACCGGCGCGGCCACACCGTGGTGGTCTATGCGCCCATCATGGGCGACATGGTGGATGAACTGCGCGCGCGCTGCATCGCCTGCGTGACCGGGCTGCCCAGCATCGCCGAGGCGCCGGACCTGATCCTCGGCAACACGCGGGACGACACGGTGGCCTGCCTGGCGCACTTCCCGGGCGTGCCGGTGGTCTCCATCTGCCACGACCGGACCAATCCCCACGGGCGGCCGCCGCTTTTCACCCGGGTGCGGCAGCACATTGCCGTCGACGAAAACTGCGCCGAGCGGCTGAGCCTGGAGCATGGCATTCCCCGCTCCGCCATCGAGATCGTCTCGAACGGCGTGGAGCTGGAGCGCTTTGCCCCACGCGCGCCGCTGCCGGCCAGGCCGCAGCGCGCCGCCATCTTCAGCAACTATTCCACCGAACACCAGGACACGGCCACGATCCGCCGCGCCTGCCTGGCGGCGGGCCTGGCGCTGGATGTGATCGGCGCCGGCGTGGGCAGCCAGGCCAAATCCCCCGAGCTGCTGCTGGGCCAGTACGACCTGGTGTTCGCCAAGGCGCGCTGCGCGATGGAAGCCATGGCGGTCGGCTGCGCGGTCGTGCTTTTCAACGAAGGCATGGGCATCGCGGGCATGGTCACGGCCGGCAATGTGCGCGAGTGGCACCGCTGGAACTTCGGCCGGCGGCTGCTGCAGACGCCGCTCGACGAAGCGGCCGTCGCCCAAGCCATGACCAGCTACCGGGCCGAGGACGCCGCAGCCGTCAGCACCTATGTGCGCACCCATGTCTCGCTGGCCGCCACCACGCAGGCCATCGAGGGCATTGCGCTGCGGGTGCTGCGCGAGGAGCCGGCGCGCGGGCCGGTCGGCCCGCAGCAGGAAATCCGCGAGTTCGCTCGCCACATGGCGGACGACCTGATGCCCATGGGCGTGACGCAGACCGCCATGCAGATCAGCGTGCTACAGGAGCGCATCGCGGCCCTGGAGGCGCGGCTCCGCGAGCCACCCGCCAGTCCCATCCCGGATGCGTCCCCGGCACAGCCTTCGAACGAACTCGCCGCCACCCAGGCCCGGATTGCCGCACTGGAGCAGCAGGTCCGGGACCTGCACGCCAGCCGCTCCTGGCGCGTGACCGCGCCGCTGCGCTGGATCGCGGCCCGCCTGGGCGCCTGAAACCTGCAGGACACTTCCATGAAGCCGCTTCTCCTCATCGCCCACCCCGGACACGAGCTGCGCATCTACGAATGGGTGCGGCGCGTGAAGCCCCATGTCGTGGTGCTGACCCACGGCGACGGCTCCATCCACCAGCCCCGCCTGGACGACACGCGCGCGCTGCTCGAACCCATCGGGGTGCGGGTGCGCACCGACTGGCTCCAGCCGGTGGCCGACTCGCAGGTGTACCAGGCCCTGCTGGGCGCAGGCCCGTCGCCCTTTGCCGCCTGGCTGGAGGCCTTGGTCCAGGCAGCCCGGCAGGAGCCCTTCGACATGCTGGTGGCGGACGAAGCCGAAGGCTACAACCCCACCCACGACCTGTGCCGGGTGCTGGCCAACTGCCTCGCGCAGCGCCTGGAGCAAGAGGGGCGTGCGGTGCCAAACCTGGAAATCCCGCTGATCGGCCACCCGTGCGATCCGGCCCGCACCGCGCAGGCCAAGGTCACGGTGGAGCTGTCGGCGTCCGAGCTCGGGCAGAAGCTGGCGCTGATGCACAGCTATGCCCATCGCTGCAGTCCGGTGCTGGAGCAGGAACTGCAGACCATGCTGGACACCTACGGCGCCGAGTCGTTCGGCATGGAATGCCTGTACGGCGCCACCCGCACCCCCTACGAAGACCAGCGGGCGCCCGCCACCGTGCCTTATTTCGAGCAGGTCGGCGAGGAACGGTACGCCGCCGGCGTCTACCAGCATGTGATCCGCGCGGAACACCTGAGGCAGCTGGTGGCATCTTTCACAGGGCCGCATTGACGGCACGGGCACGTGAGCAAGACCCGCCTCGCCATCGTTGGGTACGGCCGCTTCGGCCGGGTGCACGCCAGGCGCGCGCGCCTGCACCCGGCGTTCGAGGTCTGCTGCATCGTGGAGCCCGATCCGCAGGCCCGGCTGGCGGCCCAGGTCGATGGCTTCGACTCAGTGGCCAGCCTGCAGGAACTGCCCGCCGGCATCGAAGCAGCCACCGTCATCACGCCTTCCGAGACCCACGCCGAGATTGCCATCGCCTTGATGCGCCTGGGCATCGACGTGCTGGTCGAAAAGCCGTTCGCCACCTCGGATCGCGCCATAGACGCCATGCTGGAGGCCGCGCAGGCCACCGGCCGCCGCCTGTACACGGGGCACATCGAACGCTTCAACCATGCGCTGGCCTCGGCGCCCTGGCGCGAAGGCGCGCCCGACCGCATCGAGTTCGAGCGCCGCTCGCGCCTGCCCGCCCGGGCGGACTGCGTGGTGCTGGACCTGATGGTGCACGACCTCGACCTGGCCTCGCACCTGCTAGCCGCCCCGGCGCCGGCGGCCTTCGAGATCGTCGACGTGCGGCAGCACTGCCACGGCGTGACCGCCGAGCTCGTTATCGGCGCCACCCCGCTGAAGCTGTGCGCCCGCCACGGGGCGCCCCTCTCGGCCGCCAGCCTGCTGTGGCGCCACGGCGATGCGCTGCACACGCTGTCGCTGTGCCACCACCTGGAGCCAGGGCAGGACGACCCGCTCACACGCCAGTACACCGCCTTCCGCCAGCAGCTCGACGGCCAGCCCTCGCCCATCGCCAGCGCCTGGGAGGGCGCCATGGCGGCGCGCCGCGCCATCGCCATTGCGGCACGGCTATGAGGGTGCCGTTCTTCCGCAGCCCCTGGCAGGACCCGGCGGCCGCCGCCGGCCTGGGCCCGGAGCTGGTACGGGTGCTGCAGTCCGGCCAGTACATCCTGGGGCCGCAGGTGCGCGCGTTCGAACAGGCGTTTTCGCACCGGCTGAACCACCGGCCCGTGGTCGGCCTCAACTCCGGCACGGATGCGCTGGTGCTCGCGCTGCAGATGCTCGACCTGCAGCCCGGTGATGAAGTCATCCTGCCCAGCTTCACCTTCTTTGCCTGCTACGAGGCCGTGGTCCGGGCCGGGGCCAGGCCGGTGCCGGCGGACTCGCAGGCGGATGATTTCCTCTGCACCGAAGCGGAGATGGCCGCTTGCGCCACGCCCCGCACGCGCGCCGTGCTGGCCGTCCCCCTGTTCGGCGATGCCAGCGCAATACCGGCCATCGCCCGGTACTGCCGCGCCGAAGGCATTCCCTTGGTCGAAGACACCGCCCAGGCCCTGGGCGCCAGCGCCCTCTCTGGCACCGAGTGGTTGCCGGCCGGCAGCATGGGCGATATCGGCACCCTGAGCTTCTACCCCACCAAGACGCTGGGGGCGGCCGGGGATGCCGGCGCGCTGGCCAGCCCGCATCCGCATTTCATCGAGCGGGCCTTGTCCCTGCGCAACCACGGGCTGCGCGCCCCGCTGCATGCGGAGGCGGGCCTGAACAGCCGCATGGACGAGCTGCAGGCCACCGTGCTGCTGCAAGGCCTGGCCCGAATGGACGGCTGGCTGGCCCAGCGCCAGGCCATTGCCCGGCGCTATCTGGAGCACCTGGCCGACCTGCCCGCCATCACCCTGCCCCACGACCGCCCCGGGCACGCCTGGAACTACTTCGTGCTCAGATGCCCCCAGCGCGACCTGCTGCAGCAGCTGCTGCGCCAACAGGGCGTGGATACGCGCATCTACTATGAGCGCCCCATCCACCTGCAGCCCGCCTGCCTCGATCGGTTCGGGGCCGCCCACCTGCCGCATGCGGAGCGGCACGCGCAGCAGGCGCTGGCGCTGCCCATCTACCCGGGCATGGCGCCGGACGAGATCGGCAGCGTCGTCGAGGCCGTCCGATGGGCCGCCGTGCGCCTGGGCTGACACCCCTGCCCCAGCGGCAAACCGCCTGGTGCAAAATTTTTTGCCCAATGATGGAATGAAAGCGCGGCCCGCGCGCTCATGAACAACATGATCTCTTCCGCCGAGTCGCGCTACAACCAGTGGGTGCACGAGCACTACCGCTTTCTGCTGCGCAGCGCCTGGGCCCTGACCGGCTCGCGGGCGATTGCCGAGGATGTGGTGCAGGACTGCTTCACCAGCGCTTGGCGTTTCCGCAACCAGCTGCGCGACCCGGCCATGGCGCGGGCCTGGCTGTTCCAGATCATGCGGCGCCATGCCTTCCGCAATATGGAACCGGCCGCCGCCACCGACGGCGAAGCACAGGAGCCCACCGACGACCGCCACCAGGCGCTGGATGTGCAGCTCGACGTGGTCAAGGCCCTGAGCCGCATCGCCCCCATCCACCGCGAGGTGCTGGTGCTGTACTACTTTGACGACATGCCCACGGCCCAGATGGCCGAGGCGCTGGACATCGCGCCCGGCACGGTGCTGTCGCGCCTGGCGCGCGCCCGCGACGCCCTGAAGGCCGCGCTGGAGCCCGGCCGCCCCACGGCCCCTGCGGCAGGCGCCGCCTCCAGTGTCATCCCGCTGCGAAAGCGTACCCCATGAATTGCAACGACCGCCCCGACGAGACGGAATTCGACCTGCGCGCCCGCGCCGAGCTGGCCCTGGCGTTCGAGCCGGGCCAGCCGCCGGCGCACCTGCTGCGCCATACGCCCTGGTATGCGCGGCGCAACCTGCAGCGCGCGCTGGCCGGCCTGCTGGTGGGCAGCACGGTGGCCGGCGCCGTCTTCGCCATGCGCCCGCCCGAGCTGGTGCGCTCGGCCATCGAGCACGAATACTACGAGCGCACGCTGCGCGGCAGCTTCATGCCCGCCGCCGAGATCGCGCACCGCCTCGACCTGCCGGCCGAGCAGGCGCTGCCCGGCTACACCCAGCTGATGCGCCCCTGCGACATCGACGGCCTGCGCGCCTACCACCTGACCACCTTCTTCGAGAAGGGCGGCATCGTCACCGTGCTGTCCTTCGAGCGGCTGCAGCAGATCCCCGACGGCGAGGGCTGGTGGGCCAATACCTACTGGAAGGTCGTGCGCTCGCGCGAAGGCCGCCCGCTGGTGCTGATCGCGCAGAAGAAGCAGGCCCTGTCCGTCGCGTCGCGCGCGCTGGGCCAGGCCGATGCCCCGGCCGCACCTGCGTCCTGACACCCGTTTCCGATCCCCATCCACAACAAGGAGAGACCATGCAACGCACCGCCCCCACCTCCCTGCCCCGCCGCCGCCTGCTGGCGGGCAGCGCCAGCGCGCTCGCCGCCGCCGGCCTCGCCGGCCTGCACGGCCCGGCCCTGGCGCAGGCCCCCGCCGCGCCGGCAGCGCCTGCCGTCAAGCCCCTGCCCGGCTATGCGAGCTGGAAGAACGCCGATGCCGTCATCGTGCACAGCAGCACCACTATCGAGACCAAGCGCAGCGCCTTCGGCACCAGCGTGGTCACGCCCACCAACCAGCTCTACGTGCGCAACAACCTGCCCACGCCGGCCGCCACCATCGTGGCCGACCGCGATGCCTGGCAGATCGAGGTCGCGGGCGTCAAGCAGCCCAAGGCCCTGAGCCTGCGCGAGCTGAAGGCCCTGGGCCTGGAGACCGTGACCATGGTGCTGCAGTGCTCGGGCAACGGCCGCGGCTTCTTCCCCAGCAAGCCCAGCGGCACCGCCTGGACGGTGGGCGCCGCCGGCTGCGTGACCTGGAGCGGCGTGCCCGTGCGCGACGTGGTGCAGGCCCTGGGCGGCCTGGTCGACGGCCTGCCCTACATGACCGGCACCGGCGGCGAGGTGCTGCCGGCCGGCATCGACCCCAAGAGCGTGATCGTGGAGCGCTCGGTGCCCGTCTCGGCCATGCAGGACGCGCTGCTGGCCTGGGAGATGAACGGCGAACCCATCCCGCTGGCCCACGGCGGCCCGCTGCGCCTGATCGTGCCCGGCTATACCGGCGTGAACAACATCAAGTACATCAAGCAGCTGGCCTTCACCGCCAAGGAGAGCGACGCGCACATCATGTCGCACGGCTACCGCATCACGCCCCCGGGCGGCAAGGGCGACCCGAGCCAGCCCTCGGTGCAGGAGATGAGCGTCAAGTCCTGGATCAACAGCCCGCTGCCCGAAGACGGCGCCGCCGCCGGCACCGTGCAGATCCACGGCGTGGCCTTCGGCGGCATGAACGCCATCAAGGGCGTGGAAGTCTCCATCGACGGCGGCAAGACCTGGCGCCCGGCGCGCCTGGTGGGCCCGGACATGGGCAAGTACGCCTGGCGCCAGTTCGCGCTGCAGGCTACGCTGCCCAAGGGCACCCACGTGCTGGCCAGCCGCGCCACCGACGCCCAGGGCAACGTGCAGCCCGAAACCCGCGGCGAGAACCAGAGCGGCTACAACAACACCAGCTGGGCCGACCACGCCGTGACCGTCACCATCGCCTGACCCGACATCCATTCACCCACGATAGACATGAAGCATATCCACACCCTCGGCGCGCTGGCCTTCTCGGCCCTCGCGGCCCTGACCACGACTGCCGCGCACGCCGACGAGGCCGCGCAGATGGCGCGCGGCAAGCAACTCTTCACCACGGCCACCCCGGCCTGCGCGGTCTGCCACACCCTCAAGGACGCCGGCACCGAAGGCACCATCGGCCCCGTGCTCGACGAGCTGCAGCCCGATGCCGCCCGCGTGGCCCGCGCGCTGCGCGACGGCATCGGCAGCATGCCCTCCTTCAAGGCCAGCCTGAGCGCCGCCGACATCGACGCGCTCGCGCTGTACGTCAGCAAGGTCAGCAAGGGCAAATAAGGCTTTCAGCATCAAATTGGCGGCCATCGCTTGTGTATCAAGCGCTGGCCGCTATGCTTTTTGCCATCCTCGCGCCGCCCGGCGCGGCATGTCCAGCACCATCTCGTGCGCTGCCAGCCGGGCATGGATGAAATCGGTGAAGGCCTTGATGCGGGCCACGTCCTTCAGGTCGGGGTGGGTCAGCACCCAGACCTGGGTGTCCAGTGCCTCGGACGGCGGCTCGACCTGCACCAGCTCCTTGTGCCGCTCCGCCAGCATGCACAGCAGCAGACCCATGCCCACGCCCGCCCGCACGAGCTGCGCCATGCCGCTCAGGCTGTCCACCTGGGCCGCGATGCGGTCGGCGGGAATGTGGGCCCGCAGCCACTGGGCCTGGGCCAGGTGCGACAGGCCTTCGTCCGGCGCCACCCAGTCATGCTCGGCCAGCGCCTTGCTCCGGGCATGGGCCTTCAGGTAGGCCTTTGATGCATAGATGGCCGTCTGTATCCGCCCCGCCCGGCGGCCGATCAGGTAGTCCGGCGGCGCATTGCTCGGGCGGATGGCCACGTCGGCCTCGCGCTTGTTCAGGCTGAGAAAGCTGTTGTTGACCACCAGCTGCAGCTGGATGCCCGGATGCAGCGCGCGGAACTCCGCCAGCAGGGGCCCGAGCAGACCAATGAGCAAGGTGTCCGTCGTCGTGATGCGGACGGTGCCGGACAGGCGCAGGTCCAGCCCCGAGAGCTGGCGCTGCGCGGCGTCGATCTGCTCCTCCACGCCCCGCAGCCGATCGCGCAGCGACTCGCCGGCCAGCGTCATCGCGTAGCCGGTGGGCAGTCGGTCGAACAGGCGCACGTCCATGCGTGCCTCCAGCGCGCCCAGCCGGCGCAGCACCGTCGAATGATTCACCCCCAGCGCGCGCGCCGCGGCCGACAGCGCGCCCTCGCGCGCCACGGCCAGAAACACACGCAGATCATCCCAGTCCGTGCTCTGCATTTCTGCATACCTCAAATGCGATTATTGGGAATTTTCCTGCAAGGAAGCATAGCCTACATTCGGCTCCATCGCCATTCCAACGACCCCACCAGGAGCCTTCCATGATCGTTTTCCACACCGCCAACACCCCGAACGGGCACAAGGTCGCCATCGCCTTGCAAGAGCTGGGCATGCCGCACGAAGTCGTACCCGTCGATCTCGGCCGGGGTGAGCAGCACCACCCCGATTTCGTTGCGCTGAGCCCCAACCACAAGATTCCCGTCATCGTCGATCGCCGCGATGACGGAAGCACCCAGGTGGTGTTCGAGTCCTGCGCCATCCTGATCCACCTGGCCGACCAGGCCGGCCGCCTGCTGTCGCGCGATCCGGCCCGGCGCAGCGAGACCCTGCAGTGGCTCTTCCTGCAGACCTCCAGCATCGGGCCCATGCTCGGCCAGCTCTGGTGGTTCCGCCATGGCACGAGCACCCGCAACGAGCAGGCGCTGGAGCGCTACACGAACGAGGCCAAGCGCCTCTATGGCGTCGTCGAGCAGCGCCTGGCCACCTCGCCCTATATCGCCGGCGACGCCTACTCGATCGCCGACATCGCCATGTTCCCCTGGCTGCGGACCGGGGAAGAGCTGGGGCTGGATATCGCGGACTGGCCGCATGTGCAGGCCTGGCTGCACAAGATCGGCGAGCGGCCCGCCGTGCAGCGCGGCCTGGCGCTGCTGCAGGCGCAGGCCGCCTGAACCCGAAACCCACACCCTCCCATTTCCCCGAGGAATCACCACCATGGAATCCCTGCTGATCCCCGCCTCGCTCATCGCGGGCGGCCTGCTCGCCGTGCAGGCAGGCGCCAATGCGCAACTCTCCAAGGCCACCGGCAGCCCCTTCGCCGCAACCACGCTGCAGCTCTCGGTCGGCACGCTGGCGCTGCTGGTGCTCGTCCTTTTCACCGGCACGCTGACCACGCTCGCCGCCCTGCCCGAGGTGCCGTGGTGGCACGCCATCGGCGGCGTGGCCAGCGCGTTCTATGTCGTCTCGACGATCCTGCTGTTCCCGCGCCTTGGCGCGGTGGTATCGGTCGGCCTCTTCATCGCCGGCCAGATGCTGGCCTCGTTCGCGCTCGACGTGGCCGGCCTGGCCGGCGGTGCGCCGCGCGCCATCGATGCGCCGCTCGCCATCGGCATGCTGGCGATCCTGGCGGGCGCCGCGCTCATGGTGAAGGGGCAATCCGGCCAGGCATCGCAGCCCATCCCGGGCAAGGCCGGCTGGATTGTGCTGGCCCTGCTGGGCGGCGCGGTGCTGCCGGTGCAGGGCGTGGTCAACGGCCTGCTGCGCAACGACCTCGGCGCGCCCTTCGCCGTCGGCGCCGTGAGCTTCCTCGTCGCCACGCTGGCCATGGCGGGCGTGCTGTTGTTCTCGGCCCTGTTCCTGCGCACACCCGCGCCCACACTGCGATCTCTGCCCGCCATGCCGTGGTGGGGCTGGCTGGGCGGCTTTGCCGGGGCGATCTACGTCACCACCGTATTCACCGCGATCCCGGTCATCGGCGCCTCGGCAGCCGTGGGGCTGACAGTGGCCGGCCAGCAGGTGGCATCCGTGTTCGTCGACCGGCATGGCTGGTTCCGGCTGCCCCGGCGCGAGGTTTCGCCGCTGCGGCTGCTCGGCGTGGCGCTGCTGCTTGCCGGCGTGGCCGTCATCAAGCTGCTCTGAACACACTCTCGCATCCCAAGGAGACTCCCATGGACTGGATCCTCTTGCTCGCCGCCGGCCTGGTCGAAATCGGCATGGCCTTCGCCCTCAAGGCCGCCGCCGGCTGGACCCGGCCGGTTCCCGCGCTGCTGGGGCTGGGCGCCGCCGTTACCAGCATCGCGCTGCTCACGGCCGCCCTGCGCAGCCTGCCCATCGGCACGGCCTACGCGATCTGGACCGGCATCGGTGCCATCGGTGTCACGGTCGTCGGCATCGTCGTCTTCCAGGAAAGCGCGGCGCCGCTGCGGCTGCTGTGCATCGGCCTGATCTTTGCGGGGATCATCGGGTTGAAGCTGCAGGGGTAGGCGCGAAATGTGCCCGGACCAGTTTGGGGCAGCTGTGCATAGAGTATCGTGAGCGGCCAACCCCGAAAGGAATCGTCCAGTGCAAAAACCAAACTACCAATTCGAAAAGCGCCAACGCGAGCAAGAGAAGAAGAAAAAGAAGGCCGAGAAGGCGCAGCGGAAGGCTGCAGCGCCTGAGGAATCTCCGCCCAATGTGGCGCCTCCAGTGCCGCCGGAGAACAGTAGCCAAGACTGAGGCGGTGTGCCGCAGTGATTTTGAGGGCCTCGGCTGGCACGCTCCGGCACCACAGGTGGATTCAACCGGTCGATACGAGACCATCATTGCTTGCATGAAAAAAGCGCTCACAGTGGAGCGCTTTTCTTATGGGGAAAGCGGCGGCCATGCCGCCTCAGGAGTGGGACGGCCTATTCGGCCGTCACGCTCTTGGCAAGGTTTCTGGGTTTGTGCCGCCGCATAACTTCGCTACGCGAAGTGAGCGGCGTCCAAACCGCCCAATCTGGGCGCTCCGCGCGGCGGCCCTGCCGCCCCAAGAGCGTAACGGTCACTCGACCGTCACGCTCTTGGCCAGATTGCGCGGTTTGTGGCTCCGGCCCGCTGCTTGCGCAGCTTCACGTCGGCGCGCCGACATGAGCCTCCACCGCAAACCCCGAAACCTCGCGCCTTCGGCGCCAGCGCTATGCGCTGGCCCAGAGCGCAACGGTCACTCGACCGTCACGCTCTTGGCGAGGTTTCTGGGTTTGTCCACATCCGTCCCCCGCGCCACGGCCGTGTGGTAGGCCAGCAGCTGCAGCGGCACCACGTGCAGGATGGGCGAGAGGTCGCCGTACTTGCCGTTCAGGCGGATGACGTGCATGCCTTCGCTGCTCTCGATGCGGGTGTCCTCGTCGGCCAGCACGTAGAGCACGCCGCCGCGCGCGCGCACTTCCTGCATGTTGCTCTTGAGCTTTTCGAGCAGTTCGTCGTTCGGCGCCACGGTCACCACCGGCATGCTGCTGGTCACCAGGGCCAGCGGGCCGTGCTTGAGCTCGCCGGCGGGGTAGGCCTCGGCGTGGATGTAGCTAATTTCCTTGAGCTTGAGCGCGCCTTCCAGCGCAATCGGGTAGTGCGTGCCGCGGCCCAGGAAGAGCGCGTTCTCCTTCTGCGCAAAGGCCTCGGCCCAGCTGATGAGCTGCGGCTCCAGCGCCAGCACGGCCTGCAGCGCGGCGGGCAGGTGGCGCATTTGCTCCAGGTAGTCGTGCGCCTGCGCCTCGCTGACCCGGCCTTTGCTCTGGCCCAGCGCCAGCGTCAGCAGGAACAGCGCCGCCAGCTGCGTGGTGAAGGCCTTGGTCGATGCCACGCCGATCTCGACGCCGGCGCGGGTGATGTAGCTCAGCTTGCACTCGCGCACCATGGCGCTGGTGGCCACGTTGCAGATGGTCAGCGTGTGCTCCATGCCCAGGCCCTGTGCGTGGCGCAGCGCAGCCAGGGTGTCGGCCGTCTCGCCGGACTGGCTGATGGTGACGATCAGCGTGCGCGGGTTGGGCACGCTCTTGCGGTAGCGGTACTCGCTGGCCACTTCCACCTGGGTGGGGATGCCGGCGATGCCTTCCAGCCAGTACTTGGCGGTGCAGCCGCTGTAGTAGCTGGTGCCGCAGGCCAGGATGAGCACGTTGTCGATCTGCTCGAACACGCGCCACGCGGCCGTGCCGTCGGCACCGTTGAACAGCTCGGGCACCACGGCCTGCACGCCCTCCAGCGTCTCGGCGATGGCGCGGGGCTGCTCGAAGATTTCCTTCTGCATGTAGTGGCGGTACGGGCCCAGCTCCACCGCGCCCGAGTGCGCCTGCACGGTGCGCACGGGGCGCTCGGCCTCGGTCAGCGTCTTGCCGGCGGCGTCGACGATCCAGTAGCGGCCGATCTGCAGGTCGACCAGGTCGCCCTCGGCCAAATAGACGATCTGGTCGGTCACGCCGGCCAGCGCCATCGCGTCGCTGGCAAGGAAGTTCTCGTTCTTGCCCACGCCCAGGATCAGCGGCGAGCCGGCGCGCGCGCCCACCACGCGGTGGGGCTCGTCCTTGTGCACCACGGCGATCGCATAGGCGCCGTGCAGCTGGCCGAGCGCGGCCTGCACGGCCTCGAACAGGTCGCCGTTGTAGAGGCTGTCGATCAGGTGGGCGATGACCTCGGTGTCGGTCTGGCTGAGAAACTCGTAACCCTTGGCCTGCAGCTGCGCGCGCAGCGCCTCGTGGTTCTCGATGATGCCGTTGTGCACCAGGGCCACGCGGCCGGTGGCCTGGGTGTCCGACACGCCGGTGCCGGCGCTGAAGTGCGGGTGGGCGTTGCCCACCACCGGCGCGCCGTGCGTGGCCCAGCGGGTGTGGGCGATGCCGGTGGCACCGCGCAGGTGGTCCTGGCGCACCTGCTCCTGCAGCTCGGCCACGCGGGCCGTGCTGCGGGCGCGGCGCAGGCCGCCGCCCAGTCCGCCATCGAGGCTGGCCTCGTGCACGGCCACGCCGCACGAGTCATAGCCCCGGTATTCCAGCCGCTGCAGACCCTGCACCAAAACCGGAACGATATCGCGCGTGGAGACCGCGCCAACAATGCCACACATAGCCTGCTCCTTGAAAACGATGCGCCAGTGTAGAAAAACAGCGGCGGAATTTCTGTTTGTTTTCTTAAAAGATATGAACTTTGATTACACAAAAATCAACTTACGGAATTAAATTTCATCATAATAAGAATCATGAAATCCATAGAACTGGACATCATCGACCTGCAGCTGCTCGACTGGCTGCAGAAAGACGCCGCCATGAGCAACCAGGAGCTGGCCGAGCGCGTTCACGTCTCGCCGCCCACCTGCCTCAGGCGCATCAAGCGGCTGCGCGACGCGGGACTGATCGCGTCGCAGGTCGCCATCCTCGATCCAGCGCAGCTGGCGACCATCCAGGGCTTCGGGCTGTTCGTGATCGTGGAGGTGACGCTGGACCGCCAGGACAGCGAGGCGCTGGACGCCTTCGAGTCCCTGGCCACCGCGCACGAGCAGGTGCAGCAGTGCTGGCGCGTGTCGCCGGGGCCGGACTTCGTGCTGGTGGTGTACGCGCACGACATGCCCGCCTATCTGGCGCTGGCGCAGAAGCTGTTCACCTCGCAGGCCAACATCCGCAACGTGAAGGCCTTCTTCGCCACCAAGCGGGCCAAGTTCCACACGCGGATTCCGCTGCACCGCGGGCCGCATGCGGCGCCCCAGCGCCCGCTGGGCACGACGCCCGGCCACAGCGGCTGAGCGCCCGCATCAAAAGGGTTTTCCATAGCGTGCCCGCAGCCACCTGAGGCCCTAGACTGCCAGGGCACCCACAACGCCATGCTCCCAAGGAGCGGGCCCCTCCACCACGCGCCCCGCAGTGGTGATGTGATCGATTGCTCACTGCCTGGGCACGTCTGAATATGCAGGCCAGGCTTCATGGAATCGATTATTCACATTGACGCGGACATCAGCTTTCGCAAACTTGAAATTCTCCAGGTCTTCATGGCGACCGGCCACCTAGGCCGCACGGCGGAGCAACTGGGGATCAGCGTCACCAGCGTGCACCGCGCGCTGCATTCGCTGGAGGGCAGCCTGCGCTGCATCCTGTTTCGCCACGAGGGCCGCAACCTCCTACCGACTGAGGCTGCCCAGGCCTTGAGCAGCACGGCCGGGCAGGTGCTGCACACCATGGCCGACGGCATCCGTGCCACCCGAGAAATCGCGGGCTATGCATCCAACCACATCCGCATAGGCTCGCTGTATTCGCTGACCAGCCATACCGTTCCGGCGCTGATCATTGCGCTCAAGCAGCGCCAGCACGACCTGCACACCGAGCTGACGCTGGGCTCGAACGTGGAACTGCTCGACAAGCTGCGCACCGGCGCTATCGACGCCGCGCTCATGGGCCAGGTGGACCACGCACCCGACCTCGAATCGCAGCTGCTGTTCGAGGACGACCTCTTCTTTGCCGCGCCGGCCGGCTCGCGCTATGCGACCCAGAGCGCCGTGGACCTGCGCAGCTGCGAAGGAGAGCGCTTCGTCAGCCTCGTTCCGGGATTCGCAACGCACGACCGCTTCGCCCAGGCCTTCCAGAACGCCGGCTACAGCCCCACGATCGCGCTGACCGTGGGCGACATCTTCTCTCTGATGAACCTGGTGGACGGCGGCCTGGGCTACACACTGCTGCCGGACCGCATGCGCAGCATCCTGCCCGACAACGTGCGCCTCGTCCCCATGCATCCGCGCTACCACCTGGCGCAGAAGGTCGTCGTCGCCTGCCTGCGCACGCGCGAGCGCTCACCCAACGTGCTGGCGCTGATCGTCACCTGCCGCACGCTGTCGCACCAGCTTGCGCGCCGGCGGGTGGGCGCGCCTGCACCGGCCCCGCGTTCCTGACCATTCCTGTTTGCGCAATGGTTCGCTGCTGGCGTTGATTGATTGCCCTGGGTGCCGTTGGTACCGTGCTTGCAGGGCGGCTCCCCGGCCGCCCTGACCCGACAACAACACCCCCACAGGAGAGACGGCATGACCCACGCATCGCATCGTTCCACCGCACGGCCCACCCGCGCCCGCAGGACCATGGCCGCCCGGCGAAAATCCGCGGCCACCCTGGCGATGACCTCGATCGGCGCAGCGGCCCTGCTGGTGGCCTGCGGCGGCAGCGGTGGCGACAGCAGCGGCATCGCCTCGGCGGGCGGCATCAGCCGCATCGAGATTACCAGCAGGACCGCCGCCTTCAATGGGGCAAGCTTCGGCAGTGTCGGCGCCTACGAGTACCTGAAGGGCAAGGCCTATGGCACGCTGGACCCTGCCAACCCCGCCCATGCCAGGATGGCGCTGATCGACAAGGCCCAGAAGAATGCCCGGGGCCTGCTCGAATACAGCGTGGACATCAACATCCTGCGGCCCGTGGATTCCGCGAAAGGCAACGGCAAGCTGTTCTATGACGTGGTCAACCGCGGCAACCCCACGGTCTTCGGCATCCTCAACAAGGGTAGCGCCACCAACCCGGGCAACGGCTTCCTGATGCGCCAGGGCTACAGCATCGTCTGGTCGGGCTGGCAGCCCGAGGCCAACTCCGTCACGGCGGGCAACAAGGTGAGCTTCCCCATCGCGCGCAACGGCGACCAGCCCATCGTGCAGCGCTCCATGGAGGTGCTGATTGCAGACACGCCCCAGACCGGCGCCGGCGCCACCCATATCGTGGAGGGCAACATCCTCACGGCCAGCGTTGCCTACGAACCCTCCGACCCCGACATCGCCAAGGCCCGCGTCAGCCTGACGGTGCGCCAGAACTATGATGACGCGCGCGTCACGCTGAATCCTGCGGCCGTCAGCTTCCTGGGCAACCGCCAGATCCGGCTGGACATGGGCGAAGCCGTGGCCCAGGGCTTCGACCCCGGCGCGATCTACGAGCTGGTCTACGACGCCAAAGACCCCTACGTGGGTGGCATGGGCTTTGCCTCGGTGCGCGACCTGGTCTCCTTCCTGCGCTACCAGACCAGGGACTCGGCCGGCAACGAGAACCCCGCTCGACCGGGCGGCATGGAAATCAAGGCAGCCTTCGGCTGGGGCCTGTCGCAAAGCGGCCGCTTCCTGCGCGACTTTCTCTACCAGGGCTTCCATGTCGACCTGAACGGCAAGATGGTGTTCGAGGGCATCCACCCCACGGTCGCCGGTTCGCGCATGACCGAGCACAACATGGCCTTCGCACAGACCTCGCGCTGGATGCGCCAGCACGAGGAGCGCAACTACCCGGGCGCCGAATTCCCTTTTACCTACCCCAGCATGCGCGACACCCTGAGCGGCAAGTCCGACGGCGTGCTCGCGCTGTGCGAGAAGGCGGGCAACTGCCCCAAGGTCATGCACCAGGACTCGGCCCACGAGATCTGGCATGGCCGCTCGTCGCTGGTGGTGACTGACACGGAGGGCAAGCACGTGGACATGGCCGGCAACGTGCGCGTCTACATGATCTCAGGCCAGCAGCACGGCCCCGGCAATGGCACGGCCAACCCGCTGGCCAACTGCAAGTACCCGTCCGACCCGGTGGACGGCTCGCCCATCCTGCGCGCCATCGTCGTGGCGATGGACGACTGGGTCACCAAGGGCATCGCGCCGCCGCCTTCGATGTTCCCCAACCAGAAGGACGGCACGCTGCAGACCATAGAGCAGGCCAAGGCGGCCTGGCCCACCATTCCCGGCGAGCCCTTCAACGAGCGCTACTCTCTGGCGCAGCTTGGCGACTACAGCACCACCCCGCCGACCTACGGCGCCAGCTATCCGGTCTATGTCGCCAAGTTCGATGCCAACGGCACCGGCATAGGCGGCATCATTCCGGCCGACCTGATGGCGCCGCTGGGCACCTACATGGGGCGCAACTTCCGCAAGGCAGGCCATGCCGAAAATGAACTGTGCGCCGGCAGTGGCGGCTTCATCGCGCTGCCCAAGACCCTGGCCGAGCGCACGGCCTCGGGCGACTCGCGCCCATCGCTGGAGGAGCTGTACCCCGGCGGCGCCACCGACTTCTACGCCAAGCGCCGCGCCCAGGTGCAGGCGCTGATCGCGCGCAAGTTGGTACTGCCCGAGGAGTTGGACTCGTACACCAACCAGGTCGCCTTTCCGCAATAGGCCACCACAGGATCCGCTACCAAAATAGAAGCTTCTCGCGCTTGCTGATCAATCAATTGCAATACAAAGCATGTTGAATTGCATATCTACCAAGCGCCAGCAGCTCACTTTTTCTTCACAGGCCGCTGCCAGTCGGCAATGCTCAGCTGCTTGCCGCGCGCCACACTCAGCGCGCCCGGGGCCGTGCTCTTGGTGATGGTGGAGCCGCCGCCCACGGTGCCGCCGGCGCCGATGGTCACGGGCGCCACCAGCACGCAGTTGCTGCCGATGTGCACGTCGGCCTCGATCACCGTGCGGTGCTTGTTGGCGCCGTCGTAGTTGGCGGTGATGCTGCCGGCGCCGTAGTTCACGCGCTCGCCCACCGTGGCGTCGCCCAGGTAGGCCAGGTGGTTGGCCTTGGCGCCGTCGGCGAGCTGCGAGTTCTTGACCTCGACGAAGTTGCCGATGTGCACCTCGCGCCCCAGCTGCGCGCCGGGCCGCAGCCGCGCGAACGGGCCGACCAGCGCGCCTGCGCCCACCTGGGCGCCGGCCTTCTCGCCGTCGATGTGGGTGAAGGGGTGGATCACCGCGCCGTCGGCGATCTGCACGTTGCTGATGTGGCAGTTGGCGCCGATCTTCACATCGGCGCCCAGCGCCACGCGGCCGGTGAAGATGCAGTTCACGTCGATCTCCACGTCCTGCCCGCACGAGAGCTCGGCCTTGGCGCCGCGCGCGTCGTCGCGCACGTCGAAGCGCGCCGGGTCGGCCAGGCGCACGCCCTGCTCCATCAGCGCCCGGGCCTGGCGCAGCTGGTGCGCGCGCTCCAGCTCGGCCAGCTGCAGCGGGCTGTTCACGCCCGCCACCTGCAGCAGGTCGGCAATGCGGTGGCCCACCACCGGCACGCCGTCGGCCACGGCCATGGCGACGATGTCGGTCAGGTAGTACTCGCGCTGGGCGTTGTCGTCCTTGAGCCGCGCCAGCCAACCGCGCAGGTGGCGCGCCGGCACGGCCATGATGCCGCTGTAGACCTCGGTGATGGCCCGCTCGGCCGCGCTGGCGTCCTTCTGCTCGACGATGCGCTGCACGGCATCGCCGTTGCGCACGATGCGGCCGTAGCCGGTCGGGTCGGGCATGGTGACGGTGAGCAGCGCCAGTTGGCTACCCTGTGCAGCGTCGACCAGCGCCTGCAAAGTCGCAGCCTGGGTCAGCGGCACGTCGCCCGACAGCACCACGACCATGCCGTCGTCGGCCAGCACCGGCATGGCCTGCTGCACGGCGTGGCCGGTGCCCAGCTGCGGCTCCTGGCGCACGAACTTCAGGTCAAATCCGGCTCCAGCGCCCGCCAGTCCAGCGACAGCCGCTTCTACTTCAGGAGCACCATGGCCGGTGACGACCACGGCCGAGCGCGCCTGCAGCCGTGCGGCGGTATCGAGCACATGCCCCAACAGCGGCCGGCCCGCGAGCTTCTGCAGGACCTTGGGGGTGCGGCTTTTCATGCGCGTGCCCTTGCCGGCGGCCATGATGACGATATCGAGCAATGCAGTCATAGGAAGAGGTTCAATCGGCAGACAATGGCGCATTATCTCGCGCTGCAGCAAACGCAAAAAAGGCCTGCCGGACTCCGGCAGGCCCTTCACTCGCAAAGAAAAAGGTCACACGTTGTAAAGCATGCTGCCGTCGGCCCGGCCCCACTGGAAGCGGCTGAACCAGCGGCCGGACTGGCGCTGCAGGTTGTCCTGCGCCCAGGTGTCCCGGGGGAAGTGGTAGACCAGCGGCTCGGCGCTGCCGCTGTCGATCACCACCGACTGGCCGGCCTTGAGCACCATGGTCTGGCCGGGGAACAGGATCTGGTCGCCGGACTGCATCGCGCTGCCGTGGGCCTCGCCGACGCCCAGCGTCACCCAGGCACGGCCCTGCGACACGCGCAGCACCATGTCGCGCACGGGCACGAAGCCCAGCGCCTGGCCGGCGCGCAGCGTGCGCATGTCGGAGGAGGCGGCCTGCGGGCGGCCGGAAGCGGCGATGGAGGTGTGGGTGGCGGTGGACATGGTGATTACCTAGTAGAAACCCTGTACGTATGATCTTAGGTATTGGCCACCGCGTCCAATGAAAAGAAGCCCGCCGATTCATGCAGCCAGCGCATTAATGGAAAACCCTAGGTTGGAGCCCCATCGAAAATCCCGATAACTAACGACAATCAGCATCCTCCATGCATGAGCCCCACCTGCCCCCGTCGCTGCTGCGCTCCCGCCCCATCGCCGTCGGGCACCTGCGGGCCTTCCTGGCGGTGGCGCGCTACCTGAACTTCCGCGCCGCGGCCGACGAACTGGCGCTGACGCAGTCGGCCGTGAGCCGGCAGATCCAGGCGCTGGAGGACGAGGTCGGCGTGCCGCTGTTCCTGCGCCACACCCGCGCGGTGGAGCTGACCAGCGCCGGCGCGCAGCTGCAGCGCACGGTGGCGCCGGCGCTCGAGCGCATCGACTCCTCGGTGCGCCTGATCCGCCAGACCGCCGGCCGCAAGAGCGTGGCCATCACCACCTGGGCGAGCTTCGCGTCGATGTGGCTGATCCCGCGGCTCGAAGCCTTCCAGCGCGACAACCCCGAGATCGACATCCGCATCGACGCCACCGACAACGTGCTCGACCTGGAAACCGCCGACGTGGACGTGGCGCTGCGCTATAGCCTGCCGCAGGCGGCGTCGCGCGGCGCGCAGCGCCTGTTCGGCGAGCAGCTCGCCGTGGTCGCCAGCCCGTGGCTGCTCAAGAGCTCGCCGGCCATCGCCCAGCCGGCCGACGTGGCGCGCTTCACGCTGATCGAGGCCGGCGACGCCCACCGGCTGCAGCACCTGGACTGGCTGACCTGGGAGCGCTGGCTCGAGCTGCACGGCAGCGCGCGCCTGCAGCCCAAGCGCTGGCTGTTTTTGAACTACGCGCACCAGATCGCGCAGGCCGCCCTCACCGGCCAGGGCCTGGCGCTGGCGCGCATGCCGCTGGTGGCCGACTCGCTGGCCAGCGGCGACCTGGTCGAGGTGCTGCCCGGCCACCGCATGGACTCGCCGCTGGCCTACTGGCTGCTGGTGGGCCCGCGCAGCCAGCAGCGCCCCGAGGTGCAGGCCTTCTGCGCCTGGCTGGAACTGCAGGCCGCCGCCACGCGCGCGGCCATAGGCGACACCACGGCCGCCTGATGCCGCCTGATACCTGGCGCGACTCAGCCGCGGCCGATTGCGTATTGGACGCCGCCACAGGGCCGGCCTACATTGCGGGGCAGACCACCGACAAGGAGACGACATGCCCCACCGCCGATCCTGGCTGCGCCTGGCGCTGGCCGCTGGCCTGGCCTGCAGCGCGGCCGCCATGGCGCCGCTGGCGCGGGCCGAGGACTTCCCGAGCAAGCCCATCAAGTTCATCGTGCCCTTCGGCCCCGGCAGCGGCACCGACACCTCGGCGCGCTACTACGCCAGGAAGCTGCAGGAGCTGGCCGGCCAGCCGGTGGTGGTCGAGAACCGCCCCGGCGGCAATGGCTTCATCGCCGTCAAGCAGGCGCTGGCGGCGCCGGCCGACGGCTACACCGTGTTCATCGGCAGCAATTCCACGCTGGCCGTCAATGCCGCGCTGTTCAAGGCCCTGCCCTACGACCCGGTCGCCGACTTCGCGCCGCTGACGATGATGATGCGCGCGCCCGCCGTCGTCGTGGCGCCGGGCAACTCGCCCTACCGCGACCTGAAGGACCTGGTGGCCGACGCCACGGCCCGCCCCGGCAAGGTGAACTTCGGCGCCGGCTCGGCCGGCTACCAGCTGATGGGCGAGTTGCTCAACGACGTGGGCCGGGTGCAGACCACGCACGTGCCCTTCAAGGGCGCGGGCGAGGTGGCCACGGCCGTGGCCGGCGGCACGGTGGACTATGCGTTTGCCGAAGCCACCTCGGTGCAGGAGCTGATCAAGTCCGGCCGGCTGCGCGGCCTGGCCGTGGCCTCGGACCGGCGCATCGCCACGCTGCCCCAGGTGCCCACGGCGCGCGAGGCCGGCCTGCCCGGCATCGAGTCCTACGCCTGGGTTGGCGCCATGGTCTCGGCCAAGACGCCGCCGGCGGTCACCGCCCGGCTGGCCGCGCTGTTCACGCAGATTGCGCAGTTGCCCGAGACCCAGGATTTCTACAGCCACCTCGGCGCCTCGGCCATGGCCGGCGGGCCGGCGCAGATGCGCGAGTTTCAGAGTGCCGAGATCGCGCTGTGGCAGCGCATCGCGCGGCAGGCCAAGGTCGAGCTGCAATAGGCGCCGCTAGGCGGCACCGCTGCTCGGCGGCCCCTTGAGCTCGACGACATTGCCCTCGGGGTCGGTCACGTAGATGGACGGCCCCGAGCCCTCGGCGCCGTAGCGCTGCTCGACCGGGCCGGCGGCATAGCCGTGGCGGGCGAGTTGCTCGTGGATGGCCGCCACATCGAACGGCGCGACGCGCAGGCAGAAATGGTCGAGGTTGCGCCCCTCCGCGCCCGGCGGCGCGCCACCGGCACTGCCCAGCTTGCCGTCGACCGGCACCAGGTCGATCAGCGCATTGCCGGCACGCAGCTGCACCAGGCCGATGGTCTCTTGCCTGCGCTCCACGCTGCAGCCCAGCGCCTCGCAGTAGAAGTGCAGCATGCGCTCCAGGCTCACCACGCGCAGCACGAGGTGGTCGATAGTCAGCAGGCGGAAGGCGGGCTCGCTCATTGCACGGCCTCCGGCACCCGCGTGGCCAGCGGCGGCGGCTCGTAGCCGGCCTGGAAGTGGCAGCCGTTCTTGCCGTCCTGGTCGAAGCGCGCGCGGGTCTGCGCGCAGCGCTCGGCCACGGCGGCCGGCGTGGGCTGGGTGCCGTGGTCGATCCAGTCGAGCAGCGCGGCCATCGCGGCGGGGTATTCAGCGTCGCTCAGATAGCTGTGCTCGCGCTCGTCGCTGAAGGTCTGCACCAGGTGGCCGTCGGTGCCCGCGGCGCGGCGGATGGCGCGGTAGCTGTGCTCCAGCTCGACGAAGGCCGTCGGGTCGTGGATGGCGTGCAGCGTGAGCGTGGGCAGCCGCGTGCGGCCGGTGGGGCGGCTGTCGGCCGACAGCATGCCCTGCGCCTGCGGGTCGGCCGCGTAGCGCGCCACGCCGGCATTGAGCGCCGCCTGCTGCGCCGCGTCCACGCCGCCGTAGACCACGCCCTGGTTGCCCCAGGGATTGCGCCCGCCCAGGCGCTGCTGCACCAGGTCGCGGAACAGAAAGGTGCCCCAGGCCAGGTGCGCCACCAGGCTGCGCTCCTCGATCCGCACCGCGGCGAGGATGCTGCGCAGGCGCTGCTGCTGTGCGGCCGAGCGCTGGGCCACCGGCAGGCCCACGCCGGTGCATTCCTTGACGCGCTCGGCCAGCTCGGCACGCGTCAGGTGCGCGCCGGCGGGCAGGCCCATCCACAGCGGGTACTGGGGCTCGTCGGACTTGGGATGGTTGCCGCACACGTACTGGTAGACGGCGCGCAGGTCGAGCCGGAAGCGGTACGCGTCCACGCCGCCGCCGAGCACGCCGTTGGTGAGCAGCAGGCCATCGTAGGGGCTGGGTGCCGGCGGCGTGCCGGGCTCGGCGGCGGGCGCATAGCGCTCGGCCGCGATCGAGGCCACGCCGCCGCCATAGCTCTGCCCGTGCAGCACGGTGCGGCGCGGCTGGCCGAACTTCTGCACGAAGAGCTGGCGCAGCCGCTCGGTGTCTTCCGCCGCCATGGTCACGCCATAGCCACCGCGCCGGTAGGTGGAGCCCGCCCAGGCGTAGCCGGCACGCACCATGATGGACCAGCGGTCCAGGTCGGCCCGCGTCCGCGCCGATCCGGGCTTGCCCAGCTCGGGGCCGCCGTGCGTGTGCATCACCAGCACGCCGTCGGCAGGCTTCCAGCCCGCCGGCAGGGCCATCCAGTAGAAGGCGCCGGCCTCGTCCTGGCCGCTGTAGCAGCGGGCATCGCCGGGCAGCGAGCGCGGACATTCGGCCGGCTGCGGCGCGGCGGCGGCAGCGCCGGCCGCGAGCCACAGCGCGGCAGCGGCGCCGGCCCAGGCGCGCCAGGAACGTCGGGAAGCAAGGGGTAGGGAGGAGAAGTGCATGCACATATTTGGCATCATTTCGGCTTCTGGCGCAATCAGGACAAGCGCCAACAGCTATCGTTTTGTTAGCAAAATACGGTCAACCCGCGCAGTGCCGGGCGAGACAGGCCGCGCCGGCGCGCCTACGGGTTGGCCCTAGAATCGATGGCACGCAACGCCCTTTCCGCTACTACCGCCTCCGTGGCCCCCACCCCAGCACCTTCTCCGCGCGCTCCGGCGCCCCGCTCCCGCTCCGGCCAGGCGCTGAAGGGCATCGCGTTCACGGTCCTGGCCTGCGCCTGCTTCTCGCTGCTCGATACCGGCTCCAAGTACGCGGGCGCGCTGCTGCCGCTGCTGATGGCGCTGTGGCTGCGCTACGCGCTGCAGACGGCGCTGACCGTGGGCTACGGCGTAGCCCGCCACGGGCTGGACATCTTCCGCACCGAGCGCCCCGGCTTCCAGTGCTTGCGCGCGGCGCTCTTCTGCCTGAGCAATGTGCTGGCCATGCTGAGCCTGCGCTACCTGCCGCTGGCCGAGTTCACCGCCATCCTGGCGCTCACGCCGCTGGCGCTGACGCTGGTGGCCGCGCTGTGGCTGCGCCAGCAGGTGAGCGCGCTGCGCTGGGTGCTGGTGGCGCTGGGCTTTGCCGGCACCATGGTCATCATCCGCCCGGGCGGCGCGGGCTTCAGCGGCGGCGCCCTGCTCTGGCCGCTGCTGCAGCTGACGGCCAACACCGCCTACCAGGTGCTCAGCAGCCGCATGGCCGGCAAGGAGCGGCCGCTGACCACGCAGATCTACACCAGCCTCCTGGCCCTGGGCCTGACCTGCGCCGCCCTGCCCTGGACCTGGCAACTGCCCGACACCGCCGCGCTGTGGCTGGCCGCGCTGGCCATGGGCGTGGGCAGCTCGGTCGGCCACCTGCTGCTGCTCAAGGCCTACGAGAAGGCCCAGCCCGCGACCATCACGCCCTTTCTGTACAGCCAGATTCCCTGCGCGCTGTTCGCGGGCTGGCTGGTCTATGGCCACATCCCGGACCAGTGGGCGGTGATGGGCATGGTGGTGATCGCGCTGTGCGGCGCGGCCAGCGCCTGGCTGAGCATGCGCGAATCGCGCTGAGCTTGCGCTGCGTCAACCCGCGTCGGCGAGGCCGTGCCGATACTGCGGCGCACTACACAAGCAACCCGCAAGCAGCATGGCCCTTCTCCATTGGGTGCCCGAACTGGACACCGGCATCGCCGAAATCGACACCCAGCACCGGCGCATCGTCGACTACATCAACCAGCTGCATGGGCTGTGCCAGTCGCCCGACCGGCAAGGGCTGGCCGAGGTCATCGCCGAGACGGTAGACTACACGCTGTCGCACTTTGCCTTCGAGGAGGCGCTGATCGAAAGCGCCGGCTACCTCTTTGCCGGCCCGCACAAGAAGGTGCACGAGCTGTTCACCCGCAAGGTGGCCGAGATGCACAGCCGATTCGATGCCGGCGAGGACGTGGCGCAGGAGCTGCACGGCATGCTGTCGCGCTGGCTGTTCAACCACATCCGCAACGAGGACCACGGCTACATTGACGCCGTCAAGGCCTACACCCGCCTGGCCGCCGGCCAGCAGGCGGCGGAGCGCGAGGCGCTCAAGGCCGAGCTACTGCGCGAGCTGGCCGCGCAGCAGCGCAGCAAGGGCTGGCTGGCGCGGCTGGTGGGGCGCTAGGGCTTATGCCTTGGCCCGCATGCGGCCCTGCTGCATGCTCAGCAGCAGCTGGTCGAAACCGATGACCGCCGCCATGCCCGCCGCCACCATCACGGTGAGCACCGGCAGGTCCATGGAGCTGATCACCAGCGGCCCCTTGGGAATGGCGAAGCGGTCGGCGGGGCCGGTGGTGCAGATGAAGTCCGCCGCGGCCATGCCGGTGTAGTGCATGGAGCAGACGGCCGCGCCCATCACGGCGGCGGCCACGCCGCGCACGGGCAGCGAGCGCGAGCGGAAGGCCAGCCACAGCGCCGCCGTGGCCGCCGCAATGGCCAGCAGCACCGACAGCGCCACCGTCGACCAGGTCCAGACGATGTAGCCCGGAAAGCGCATGCCGTACATGCCCAGGTAGTGCATGAACACCACGCCCAGCCCCAGCAGCACGCCGGCGCCGACCACGCGGCCGGTGCTGGCGGGGTTGAGCGCCACGAAACCCAGCGCCGCCGAGGTGGCACCGATCGCGGCGACCAGCGACACCAGGGTTTCGACCAGCGCATAGCCCGAGCCCATGCCCAGGTTGAGCGCCAGCATGCCCGTGAAGTGCATGGACCACACGCCGATGCCGCCCAGCGCCACGCCGGCCAGCAGCAGGTTGAGCAGGTTGAGGCCGCGCGGTCCGCGGATGCGCTGGGCCGCCGTCAGCGCCGCAAAGGCGCCGAGCACCGAGATCGCATACGACACGGCCACCAGGCTGGGTTGGTAGGAGGTTTGGGCAAGCTCGCCCGCAGAAAGTAGGTCACTCACGGTGGATAGGAGAAAAAGAGGGAAGAAGCGCGCGGATCGGCAGGAGGAGCGGCGCGGGCGAGAAATCATTTATTACTATAAATATCAATTTCTCAATAGTTTTTAACATGAAAGTCTATTCCATCTGAAACACGAATTCATTGTTGACACTTGTGCCGCAACGGTGTGGGCAGATATGGGGCCGCCATAATCCCGGCATGGAACTGCGACAACTGCGCTATTTCGTGCGCATCGTCGAGCTGGGCTCGATGAGCCGCGCGGCGCTCGACCTGGACCTGGTGCAGTCCGCGCTGAGCCAGCAGATCAGCCGCCTCGAGGGCGAGCTGAGCACGCGGCTGCTGCAGCGCACGCCGCGCGGCGTCGTGCCCACCGAGGCCGGGCTGGCCTTCTTCCACGAGGCCCAGCTCACGCTGCGCCACGCCGACCAGGCGGTGCATGCGGCCCAGCAGGCGCGGCTGTCGGGCGCCGTGAGCATCGGGCTGTCGCCGACCATTGCCTCGGTGCTGGGCCTGCCGCTGATGCGCGCGCTGCGCGAGCGCTACCCGGACGTGCGCCTGCACATGGTGTCGGCGCTGTCGGGCCACCTGACCGGCCTGCTCAACGCGCGCCAGCTCGACCTGGCCATCCTCTTCGACACGCAGCCGGCACGCCGCTGGAGCGTGCAGCCGCTGCTGGAGGAGCGGCTGTTCCTGATCCAGTCGCGCCGCCAGCCGGTGGCGCCTGCCGTGGCGCACGCCACGCCGGTGCGCCTGGCGCAGCTGCACGCGGTGCCGCTGATCCTGCCCTCGGGCAGCCATGGGCTGCGCAGCTCGCTGACGGCCTCGTTCAGCAGCGCGGGCGTGCAGCCGCCGATGGCGATGGAGATCGACTCGCTGCCGCTGCTGATGGAGGCGGTGGACGCGGGCCTCGGCGCCACGGTGCAGCCCTGGGCGGCCGTGGCGCTGTATAAGGACGCGGCCGAGCGCTTCCAGTGGTCCGAGATCGCCGACGCGCAGGTGCGGCGCAGCGCCGCGCTGTGCAGCCTGTCGGACGACGAACTCTCGCCCGCCGCGCTGGCCGCGCGCGTGGTGCTGCTGGACTGCGCCCGGCGGCTGGTGCAGTCCGGCGCCTGGGTGGGGGCGCGGCTGGTGGAGTAAATGCTCTTCTATTGATAGCTTTCAGCGCTCATTGGAAGCCCGTTTTCATATTCATTGGCATTGAATTCGTTTATTCATAAGCGCCAGCAGCTATCAATTTAGCAAGCTCTCGCACACCTCATCACGGATCGTGATACCCCCATGCCTGCCAGCCGCTGCACAGCGGCCGCGGCGCTCCCTACAGTTCAACGCCAATCCCCCACGTTGAACCGCCGCGGCCCCGATGCCGCCGGCAGCCCCTCATGACAACAGAAACCTACGACACCGATGTGCTGGTCATCGGTGGCGGCAATGCCGCGCTGTGCGCCGCGCTAATGGCGCGCGAAGCCGGCAGCCGCGTGCTGCTGCTGGAGTCCGCGCCCCGCGAATGGCGCGGCGGCAATTCCGGCCACACCCGCAATCTGCGCTGCATGCACGACGCGCCCCAGGACGTGCTGGTCGAGGCCTACCCCGAGGAGGAGTTCTGGCAGGACCTGCTCAAGGTCACGGGCGGCATCACCAACGAACACCTGGCCCGCCTGGTGATACGCGCCTCGTCCACCTGCCGCGGCTGGATGCGCCGCCACGGCGTGCATTTCCAGCCGCCACTCTCGGGCGCGCTGCACGTGGCGCGCACCAATGCCTTCTTCATGGGCGGCGGCAAGGCCCTGGTCAACGCCTACTACCGCAGCGCCCAGGCTCTGGGCGTGCAGGTGCGCTACGACGCGCCCGTTCAGCGCCTGGAGATCGAGGACGGCCGCTTCCAGGCCGCCTGGGCGGGCGGGCAGCGCATCACCGCCAGAAGCTGCGTGCTGGCCGCGGGCGGCTTCGAGTCCAACCGCGAATGGCTGCGCGAGGCCTGGGGCCGCAACGAGCGCGGCGAATGGCCTGCGGACAACTTCCTGATCCGCGGCACGGCCTTCAACCAGGGCGTCTTGCTCAAGCACATGCTGCAGGAGCAGCAGGCCGACGGCATCGGCGATCCGACCCAGGCGCACATGGTGGCCATCGACGCCCGCGCGCCGCTGTACGACGGCGGCATCTGCACGCGCATCGACTGCGTGTCGCTGGGCGTGGTGGTCAACCGCGAGGCCGAGCGCTTCTACGACGAGGGCGAGGACTTCTGGCCCAAGCGCTACGCCATCTGGGGCCGCCTGGTGGCCCAGCAGCCGGGCCAGACCGCGTACTCGATCATCGACGCCAAGGCCATAGGCCGCTTCATGCCCCCAGTGTTCCCCGGCGTGAAGGCCGACTCGCTGCCCGAGCTGGCGCAGAAGCTGGGGCTGGACGTGGACCGCTTCATGCACACGCTCGATGCCTACAACAGCGCCTGCCAGCCCGGCCACTTCGACCACACGGCGCTGGACGACTGCCGTACCGAGGGCGTGGCGCCCGCCAAGACGCACTGGGCCCGCCCCATCGATACCGCGCCGTTCTATGGCTACGCGCTGCGCCCCGGCGTGACCTTCACCTACCTGGGCCTGGAGACCGACGACACGGCCGCCGTGCGCTTTGGCGGCCGGCCCAGCGCCAACCTGTTCGTGGCCGGCGAGATGATGGCCGGCAACGTGCTGGGCAAGGGCTATACGGCCGGCGTGGGCATGTCGATCGGCACGGCCTTCGGCCGCATCGCCGGACGCAACGCGGCCCTGGCCGCCACCGGCAAGCCCGCCGCGCGCGGCGCCGTCAACGACGAGGTCTGATACCCATGAGCATTCCCTCCCTGCAAGCCCTGGGCCAGCAAGCCCAGTCCCTGGCCACCGGCAAGGTCATCCCCATCCTGCCCGCTTCCACAGAAACCGCGGCCGAAGCCGAAGTCGCGCGCGCCCTGCAGATCTGCAACGCCTGCCGCTACTGCGAAGGCTTTTGCGCCGTGTTCCCGGCCATGACGCGCCGGCTGGAGTTCGGCAAGGCCGACGTGCACTACCTGGCCAACCTGTGCCACAACTGCGGCGCCTGCCTGCACGCCTGCCAGTACGCGCCGCCGCACGAGTTCGCCATCAACATCCCCCAGGCCATGGCCGAGGTGCGCGGCCAGACCTATGCCGACTACGCCTGGCCCCCGGCACTGGGCAGGCTCTACCAGCGCAACGGCCTGACGCTGTCGCTGGCCCTGGCGGCCGGGCTGTTCCTGTTCCTCGCGCTGGCCGTGGCCCTGCAGGGCGGCGCGGCGCGCCTGTGGAGCGGCGAGCTGGGCAACAACTTCTACCACCTGTTCCCGCACAACCTGCTGGTGGGCATCTTCGCGCCCGTGTTCGGGTTCGTGGTGTTCGCGCTGGCCATGGGCGTGCGCCGCTTCTGGAAGGACGTGAAACCCGCCACCAGCGGCGTGGACGTGAGCGCGCCCGCGGCCGCCGAGGCCACGCAGGACGTGCTGCGCCTCAAGTACCTGGACGGCGGCCATGGCGACGGCTGCCACAACGAGGACGATGCCTACACCCTGAAGCGCCGGCGCTTCCACCACCTGACCTTCTACGGCTTCCTGCTGTGCTTCGCGGCCACGGCGCTGGGCACGGTCTACCACTACGCCTTCGGCTGGGCCGCGCCCTACGAGCTGCCCAGCCTGCCCAAGCTGCTGGGCGCGCTGGGCGGCATCAGCCTGATGATCGGCACCGCCGGCCTGTGGACGCTGAACCGCAGCCGCCATCCGCTGCATGGCGACGCCCGGCAAAAGCCCATGGACCTGGGCTTCATCGCCCTGCTGTTCCTGGTCGCGGCCAGCGGCATGGCGCTATGGCTGGGCCGTGCGACGCCCGCGCTGGCCCTGCTGCTGTGCCTGCACCTGGGCGCGGTGATCGCGCTGTTCGCCACCCTGCCCTACGGCAAGTTCGCGCACGGCGTATTCCGCACCGCGGCGCTGCTGCGCCACAACACC
This sequence comes from Comamonas humi, assembly GCF_054782535.1. Classification (NCBI taxonomy): domain Bacteria; kingdom Pseudomonadati; phylum Pseudomonadota; class Betaproteobacteria; order Burkholderiales; family Comamonadaceae; genus Comamonas; species Comamonas humi. The sequence goes on from NZ_BAAGSH010000002.1 coordinate 144,789, forward strand.
GAGAAACGCCAGCCCAGCCCGATAGGCCTGGGGGCGGATTGAGTCCTACCGACATTCCACCAAGGAGCACCCCATGAGCACCACCTCCGCCGCCCCGGGCGTCCTGCAGATCCCGTCGATGCGCCCGCACTGCTCCGATGCGGAGTGGCAGGCCCGCATCGACCTCGCGGCCTGCTACCGCCTCGTCGCCCACTACGGCATGGCCGACATGATGGCCAACCACATCTCCTCGCGCGTGCCGGGTGAGGACAACGCCTTCCTCATCAACGCCTACGGCATGATGTACGAGGAGATCACCGCGTCCAGCCTCATCAAGGTGGATCACGACGGCCAGGTGCTCGCCAAGCCGGACTTCGGCGCGCTGAATTACGGCGTCAACCAGGCCGGCTACGTGATCCACAGCGCCGTGCACCACGCCCGGCCCGAGGTGGACTGCGTGATCCACACCCACAGCTGGGCCTCGATGGCGGTGTCGGCGCTCGAATGCGGCCTGCTGCCGCTCACGCAGACGGCCATGCGCTTCCTGAAGATCGGCTACCACGACTACCAGGGCGTGGTGCTGGACACGGCCGAGCAGGCCTCGCTGATCGCCGACCTCGGCCAGGGCGAGGCGCTGATCCTGCGCAACCACGGCGCGCTCACCGTCGGCCGCTCGGTCGGCGAGGCCTTCAACTGGATGCACCGGCTGGAGCTGGCCTGCCGCTCGCAGCTCGCCGCCATGGTCACCGGCAGCCCGCTCGTGGCCGTGCCCGCGCCGGTGCTCGAAGCCACCTGGAACAACTACCAGCCCGGCACGCGCCGGCCCTACGGCCTCATGGAATGGCCGGCCCTGCTGCGCATGCTGGACCGCATCGACCCCGGCTACCGCGACTGATTCCCCCCAAAAAACCAGGAGACAAGACATGACCCACACCGCCTTCCCCGCCGCCGCGCGCCGGCGATTCTGCAGCGCCGCCGCGCTGGCCCTGCTGGCCACGCCACTGCTGGCACCAGCCCAGGAGGCGCGCTGGCCGGCCAGGCCGGTGCGCGTGGTCGTGGCCTTCTCGGCCGGCGGCACCACCGACATCCTGGCGCGCGCCGTGGCGCAGAAGCTCGGCGACAAGCTCGGCCAGTCCTTCGTCATCGACAACAAGCCGGGCGGCGGCGGCAACATCGGCACGGCCGAGGTGGTGCGCGCGGCGCCCGACGGCTACACGCTCATCGTCAACTCCGTGGGGCCGATCGCGATCAACCAGACGCTCTACAAGAACCTGCCCTACGACCCGTTGAAGGACCTGGTGCCCGTGGTGCAGATCGCCGACGTGCCCAACGTGCTGGTCGTCCACCCCTCGGTGCCCGCCAAGACCTTCGACGAGTTCGTCGCCCACCTCAAGCGCAACCCCGGCAAGCTGAGCTATGGCTCGACCGGCGTGGGCACTTCGTCGCACCTGTCGAGCTACATGCTGGGCGAGCGCATCGGCGCGCAGCAGCTGCACGTGCCGTACAAGGGCGCCAACGCGCTCAACGACCTGCTGGCGGGCCGGCTGGAGTTCATGTTCGCCACCATCCCGTCGGTGATCCAGCACGTGCACGCGGGCAAGCTGCGCGCGCTGGCCGTCTCCAGCCCCCAGCCCTCGCGCTCGCTGCCCGGCGTGCCGACCGTGGCGGAGAAAGGCTTCCCCGGCTTCGAGGCCGGCTCCTGGTTCGGCTTCTTCGCGCCCAAGGGCACACCGGCGCAGGTCGTCACGCTGCTGAACCAGTCGGTGAACGAGGCCCTGCCGTCGCTGGAAGAGCAGATGGTGCGCGAGGGCGCCGACCCGGTGGGCGGCACGCCCGAACAGTTCGGCCGGTTCACGCAGCAGGAGCATGTGAAGTGGCGCAAGATCGCCAAGGACTCCGGCGCAACCGTGGAGTAAGGCCGTGCCGCCCACCTCGCACACCGCCGGCGCCCTGCGCATCCTCGTCTCCGAAGCCGCCCGCGCCCAGCTGGGTGAACGCCGCATCCGCGCCTGCGTCGCCCCGTCGCCCACGCTGGTCACGGTGGACGAGGTCGAGCGGCATGGCGCGGAGTTCGACATCGCCCTGGTCTCGCGCGATGTCACCGGAACCTCGACCAAGCACCGCATCCAGCCCGAGACGCAGCGCTTCTACGATGCGCTGCTGGGCAGCCGCGCCCTGCGCTGGCTGCACTTCCATTCGGCCGGGGCGGACCGGCCCGTCTACCTGGAGCTGCTCGCGCGCGGCGTGGTGCTCACCTCGTCCGCCGGCACCAACACCGAGGCCGTGGCGCAGAGCGCCGTCGCCGGGCTGCTGATGCTGGGCCGCCGCTTTCCCGAGCTGCTGGCCGCGCAGCGGCGGCGCGAATGGGCGCCGCTGGTGGACCGCCCGCCGCTGCCGCCCGACCTCCAGGGCCAGACTGCCACCATCGTCGGCTGGGGTGGCATAGGCCAGGCCATCGCCCGCATCCTCGCCGCCGTGGGGCTGCGCATCCAGGCCGTGCGCAGCAGCGATACGCCCCTCGCCGGCGGCCCGCCGTCATGCGCCTACGAGGCCCTCGCCGGCGTGCTGCCGCGCACCGACTGGCTGGTGCTGGCCTGCCCGCTGTCGAGCCGCACGCGCCAGCTCATCGACGGCCGCGCGCTGGCTCTGCTGCCGGCGGGCGCGCACCTCGTCAACGTCTCGCGCGGCGACGTGGTGCACGAGCCGGCCTTGGTCGATGCGCTGGCCGGCGGACGGCTCGCCGGCGCCTACCTCGACGTCTTCGCCCACGAGCCGCTGCCGCCCGACTCGCCGCTGTGGACGCTGCCCCAGGTGATTGCCACGCCGCACAGCGCCGGCTTTGCCGCCGGCAATGCGGCGCGCGTGGTGCAGCTCTTTCTCGACAACCTGGCGCGCTTTGCCGGCAGCGCCCCGCTGCTGAACGTGGTGCGCCGCGAGCCCTGAAAGACTGCGCCAGCCCCATTCTCCTTCCACCACCGGATCTCCATGATGAAAAAACGCACCCTGATCCAGGCGGCCGTGCTGGCCGCCCTGTCGACCGCCCTCGCCCCTGCCGCGCAGGCCCAGGACTTTCCGCCCGGCAAGCCCGTGACCCTGGTCGTGGGCTTTGCCGCCGGCGGCGCCGCCGACGCGGCCGCGCGGCTCATCGCCAAGCAGCTCGGCGAGAACATCGGCCAGAGCGTGATCGTCGAGAACAAGGGCGGCGCGGGCGGCAACATCGCGCACCAGTACGTGGCCAAGGCGCCGGCCGACGGCTCGGTGCTGCTGTTCGGCTCGGTCGGGCCGCTGACCATCGCGCCCCACATCATGAAGCTGGGCTACAACCCCTTCACCGACCTGGCGCCGATCTCGGGCGGCGTGAACTTTCCCAACGTGCTGGTGGTGCACCAGGGCGCGGGTGTGAAGACGCTGGCCGAGTTCGTGGCCAAGGCGAAGAAGGCGCCAAACAGCGTGGACTTCGCCTCCACCGGCGCGGGCTCGGCCTCGCACCTGGCGGGCGAGCTGTTCAACCAGCGCGCGGGCGTGGAGATGGTGCACGTGCCCTACAAGGGCGGCGCGCCGGCCCTGCAGGACCTGCTGGGCGAGCGCGTCACCTCGTACTTCGCCGCGCCGCCCACGGCGCTGCCGCACATCGAGACCGGCAAGCTGATCCCGCTGGCCACCACGGGCCTCGCGCGGCCGGCCTACATGCCGAATATTCCCACCGTGGCCGAGGCCGGCTACCCGGGCTTCGAGGCGCTGAACTGGTATGCCTTCGTCGCCCCCGGCAAGACGCCCGCGCCGCTGCTGGAGCGCTGGAATGCGGAGATCGTCAAGGTGCTGAACGACCCCGGCGTCAAGGAGGCGCTGAACAAGCACGGCCTCACGCCCCAGCCCACCACGCGCGCGGGGTTCGCGGCCTTCATGAAGAAGGAGTACGAGCAATGGGGCAAGGTGGTGAAGGAGCGCAGGATCACCTCGCAGTGAGGCCTCAAACCGTGATCGGCTTCTTCTCCACCGGCGCGGCAAAGCCCACGCACAGGCGGTTCCAGACGTTGATGCAGCCGATGGCGTAGCTCAGCTCCACGATCTCGCGGTCGCTGAAGTGCGGGCGCAGCACGTCGAAATCCTGCTGCTCCGGGTGGGCCTGGCTCAGCCGCGTGCAGCGCTCGGCCCAGTTCAGCGCGGCGCGTTCGCGCATATCGAAGAAGTCCACCTCGCGCCAGGTGACCACGCTGTTGATGCGCTGCAGGTCTTCGCCGCGCGACAGCAGCTCGCGCACGTGCATGTCCACGCAGAAGGCGCAGCCGTTGATCTGCGAGACGCGCAGGTAGACCAGCTCGAGCAGCTGCACGCCCAGGCTGGAGCGCGCGATCTGCGCGTTGAGGCCGGCCTGGGCCTTGTACAGCTCGGGCGCAGTGGCGGCGAAATTCAGGCGCGGAACGGGAATGGCGATGGGGTTGGTGGCGTCGGTCATGCAAAGGCTCCTGCAGGGGTTCGGGTCCGCCGGAATGGCGGCCTCTACCCACAAGACGCGGCAGCGGCCCGGTTTGTGACAGGCATCGGCTGCCTTGGAGCAGTTTTTCAATAAAGATAGCTGCTGGCGCTTGCTCCATGAGCACTTCAGATGCAAATGCATTTGAAACCCTTGATGGAAAAGCGCCAGCAGCTATCAATATCGCACTCTCTGGTGCGATGACCTGGCAGGGTCAGTAGCCCACCGCGCAACCGTCCTTGCGCGGGTCGGAGCCGGCGATGTAGTGCTCGCCGTCGCGCAGCACCAGTTGCGCGCCGCCAAAGGCGAACACGCCGTGGCCGGCCTCGACGGTGACCTCGTGGCCGCGGGCGCGCAGTTGCTCGACCACGGCTGCATCGAAGGCCGGCTCCACGGCCACGCCCTTGCCGCCGGTCACGCGCCAGCGCGGTGCATCGGCCGCGGCCTGCGGGTTCTGGCCGTAGCGCAGCACGCGCAGGGCCATCTGCAGATGGCCCTGGCTTTGCATGGGGCCGCCCATCACGCCGAAGGCCATTTGCGGCGTGCCGTCGGCATTCATGGCAAAGGCCGGAATGATGGTGTGCGAGGGGCGCTTGCGCGGGCCGACCTCGTTGGCATGGCCGGCCTCGGTGGTGAAGCCGCAGCCGCGGTTCTGCAGGCTGATGCCCGTGCCCGGCACGACCACGCCCGAGCCGAAGCCCATGTAGTTGGACTGGATGAACGAGACCATCATGCCGCTGGCATCGGCCGCCGCCAGGTAGACCGTGCCGCCGGGCCGGGGCGCGCCGTAGCTGGGCGCGCTGGCCGTCTCGCGGTTGATGAGCTGGGCGCGCTCGCGCAGGTAGCCGCGGTCCAGCAGCTGCGCGGGGGTGACGCGCATGTGGTCCAGATCGGCGTTGTACTGGTGCAGGTCGGCAAAGGCCAGCTTCATGGCCTCGATCTGCAGGTGCACGCTGTCCACGCCGTCGAGCGGCTGCGATCCAACGCCCAGCTCGTCGAGCATGCCCAGCGCCATCAGCGCGGCAATGCCCTGGCCGTTGGGCGGGATCTCGTGGATCACCGAGTCGCCAAACTTCTGCGACACCGTGCCCACCCAGTCGGCCTGGTGCGCGGCCAGGTCTTCCTCGGTCATCACACCGCCGCAGGCACGCGAATGCGCGGCGATCTTCTTGGCCAGCGCGCCGCGGTAGAAGGACTCGCCCATGGTGGCGGCAATCTCCTCCAGCGTGCGCGCATGGGCTTCGCTCTTGAACACTTCGCCGGCCCGGGGCGCGCGGCCGCCGGGCAGGAAGCACTCGGCAAAGCCGGGCTGGTCGCCGAGCTTCTTGCCGCCCAGCTCCCACAGCGTGGCGATGGTGGGCGAGACGACGAAACCGTGGCGTGCATAGGCTATGGCCGGCTGCGCCACCTGCGCGAAAGGCAGCTTGCCGAAGCGCTGCGACAGTGCCACCCAGGCCGACACGGCGCCGGGCACGGTCACGCCGTTCCAGCCCTTCTCCGGGATACCGCCCAACTGGGCGAAGTACTCGGGCGTCCAGCCCGCGGGCGAGCGGCCCGAGGCATTGAGGCCGTGCAGCTCCTGGCCGTCCCAGACGATGGCGAAGCCGTCGCTGCCGATACCGCAGCCCGTGGGCTCGACCACGGTGAGCGTCATCGCCGCGGCCAGCGCCGCGTCCACGGCGTTGCCGCCGGCCAGCAGCATGCGCAGGCCGGCCTGCGCGGCCAGCGGCTGCGAGGTGCTGACCACGTTACGCCCCAGCACCGGCGAGCGGCGCGAGGCGTAGGGAAGCGTCCAGTCGTTGATCACGTTCGTCATGCTTACTCCAATGTGATGTGGTTGTCCTTGATGACCTTGGCCCAGCGCGCGCTGTCGGCCTGCACCATCGCGGCGAACTGCGCCGGCGTCTGCGCCTTCGCGGGCTCCACGCCCTGCTTGGCGAGGCTGGCGGCCACTTCCGGATTCTGTATCGCCTGGTTGAAGGCGTGGTTGATCCGGCTGACCAGCTCGGGCTTCATGCCGGCCGGGCCGTAGACGCCGAACCAGGTGACCGACGAGTAGCCCGGCAGGCCCGATTCGGCCAGCGTGGGCAGGCTGGGCGCGAGCGCGCTGCGCTGCTCGCCGGTGACGGCCAGCGCGCGCAGCCGGCCGCTGGCCACATGCGGCATGCCGGTCGGGATCGAGTCGAACAGCAGGTGCACCTGGCCCGCGGCCAGGTCGGTGATGGACTGCGCCGTGCCCTTGTACGGCACATGGGTGAGCTGCACGCCAGCCTGCGCGGCGAAGGCGGCGCTGTTCAGGTGCACGATGGTGCCGTTGCCGCTGGTGGCGTAGTTGAGCTTGCCGGGGTTGGCCTTGGCGTAGGCGATCAGCTCGGCCACGCTCTTGACCGGCAGCGACGGCGTGACCAGCAGCACACTGGCCGCATCGGCCGTGTGGGCGATGGGGGTGAAATCCTTGTCCGCCTTGTAGGCCAGCCGGGGCATCAGGTGCGGCGAGATGGCGTGCGTGCTGCTGGTGGTGAACAGCAGCGTGTAGCCGTCGGGCGCGGCCTTGGCGGCTTCGCCCGCGCCGATGGTGCCGCCGGCGCCGGGCTTGTTGTCGATGACGAGCTGCTGGCCCAGCTCCTGCGACACGCGCTGGGCGATCACCCGCGCCACCAGGTCGGTCGCGCCGCTGGCCGGGAAGGGCACGATCACCCGCACCGGGCCCTTGGGCCAGGCCGCGGCGTCCTGCGCCGAGGCGCCCGGGGCAAAGGCTGCCAGCGCAACCAGCGGCAGGAGCAGGGAAATGCGGCGTCGAAGCGGCAGCAGTGCTGGCATGTCGGTGCGTCCTCAAGAAGGGGAAACGCACATCTTAGGCAGCATGGCCCCGGGGCACTACCAGCAAATTGGCAAACCACGTTTGCCGATACGGCAATAATCCTCCATCAAGCAACGATTTTGAGCAACGCTATGGCCGCCGTCCACCTGCAAGACACCGCACTGCGCTACTTCCACGAGGTGGCGCAGTGCGGCTCGGTGAGCCTGGCGTCGCAGCGGCTGCACGTGGCGGCCTCGGCGGTGAGCCGGCAGATCGCCGGGCTGGAGGCGCAACTCGGCACGCCGCTGTTCGAGCGCCATGCGCGCGGCATGGTGCCGACGCCGGCCGGCGAGATCCTGGCCGAGCATGCGCGCCGCATGGGCCTGGACGCCGAGCGCGCGCTCGAGGCCATCCACGCACTGCAGGGCCTGCGCCGCGGCAGCGTGCGCATCGCCACCTCCGACGCCTTCGCCAACGAGCTGGTCCCGCAGCTGTGCGCCGAGTTCCGGCGCAGCAACCAGGGCGTGCGCTTCGACGTGCTGGTCTGCGGCACGGGCCAGGTGTCGCAGAAGGTGCTGTCCGGCGAGGCCGACCTGGGCCTGCGCTTCAGCCTCGCGCCCGAGAAGGACATCCGCGTCGCCTACCGCCAGTCGGCGCCGGTGCTGGCCGTGCTGCCGCCCACGCACCCGCTGGCACGCCAGCGCCTGGTGTCGCTGGCCGAGCTCACGCGCTGCCCGCTGGCGCTGCCGCCGCCCGAGACCACGGTGCGCCAGATGATCGACATGGCCTGCAGCCGGCAGGAGCTGGCGCTGGAGCCCATCCTGGTCAGCAACCTGGCCAAGACGATGCTGCACTTCGTGATGCATGAGGGCGGGGTCAGCGTCTCCAGCGAGGTCGGCGTGCGCCACCTGGTGGCCACCGGCGCGCTGGCGGCGCGGCCGCTGTCCGACGCCGGCATGGACCTGCGCGACATCGAGGTCCAGACCCTGGCCGGCCGCACGCTGCCACATGCGGCCGAGGCCTTTCTGGCGCTGCTGTGCCAGCGCCTGCAGACGCCCTGGTGACCCAGCGCGCCAGGCCCGCTTCCTATAATCGCCGCCCCATCCCCTACCCGTTCACGACAAGCAAGGAGCCCCTGTATGCGCCCGACCTCCACCGCCCTGGCCGCCTTCGCGCTGGCCGCCGCCGCCAGCGCCAGCTGGGGCTTCGACGCCAAGGACTCGCGCCCGGCCGCGCAGGCCAGTTTCAAGGAATGGCTGGAAGTGCTGGCCCTGCCCAACGATGCGACCGAGGCGGCCGACATCCAGAAGAACGCCGCGTGGTTCGCCAAGGCCTTCGAGCGCCGCGGCTTCAGCGTGCGCCAGCTCGCCAATGGCGACAAGCCCATGGTGCTGGCCACCTGGGACGCCGCGCCCGCCAGCGGCAAGACCCTGCTGCTCTATGCCCACATGGACGGCCAGGCCGTCAAGCCCGCCGAGTGGGCGCAGAAAAGCCCGTGGCAGCCGGTGCTCAAGCAAAAGAGCGGTGACAACCAGTGGAGCGAGATCGCGCTCGACCAGTTGCAGTCCAAGGACGTGAACCCCGACTGGCGCGTGTTCGCGCGCTCCTCGTCCGACGACAAGGCGCCCATCGTCATGCTGCTCGCCGCCCTCGATGCGCTGCGCGCCAAGGGCGTGGCGCCCAGCGCCAACCTCAAGGTCATCCTCGACTCGGAAGAGGAAAAGGGCTCGCCCACGCTGGGTAAGGTGATCGATGAAAACCTGGCCGCGCTGAAGGCCGACGCGCTGCTGGTGCTGGACGGCCCCATGCACGCCAGCAACCAGCCCACGCTGGTGTTCGGCAACCGCGGCATCGCCCAGGCCACCGTCACCGTCTACGGCGCGCGCAGCGACCTGCACAGCGGCCACTACGGCAACTACGCCGCCAACCCTGCGCAGTCGCTGGCCCGGCTGCTGGCCAGCATGAAGGGCGAGGACGGCCGCGTGACCATTGCCGGCTACTACGACGGCATCCGCTTTGACGAACAGGCCCGCGCCGTGATGCAGGCCGTGCCCGACGACGAGGCCGCGCTCACGAAGCGCCTGGGCATCGCCGCCGCCGAGAAGGTCGGCGCCAACTACCAGGAGGCCATGCAGTACCCGTCGCTGAACGTGCGCGGCCTGCAGAGCGCCGAGGTGGGCGCCAAGGCCCGCACCGTGGTGCCCGCCGTGGCCGTGGCCGAACTCGACCTGCGCACCGTGCCCGAGACCCCGCCCGAGCGCCTGGAGCAGCTGCTGCGCACCCACATCGAAAAGCAGGGCTACCACCTGGTGGCCGGCGAGCCCACCGAGCAGGACCGCGCGCAGTACCCCAAGCTGGCGTCGCTGAAGATGGGCGGCGTGTCGGCCTCCAGCATGGCCGTGCGCACCGACCTGAACGCCCCGGTGGGCGAATGGCTGCGCCGCGGCATGCGCAAGGCCTGGGGAAGCGACCCGGTGCAGATCCGCATGATGGGCGGCACCGTGCCCACCGGCGCGGCCGTGTCGGCGCTGAAGATCCCCTTCGTCATCGTGCCGCTGGTGAACGCCGACAACAACCAGCACAGCAACAACGAGAATATGCGCATCGGCAACTACTTCGACGGCGTACACAGCCTGACGAACATCCTGACCGAGCGGTTCTGAGCCGCCCCGCGGCCCCGACACCTGGCACCAGCGGGCGCGACGCCGGCTGGTCAGGCGGGGCAGGCCTGGAATTCGACCATGACTTTCAGCGCGACCGCCGGGTCCTCGGCGACGGCGAATGCCTGAGCGAAGTCATCGAACGGAAAGCGATGGCTGATGAGGGCGCCGAGATCCGCCCCGCGCTGCGCCAGCAACTCCAGGGCTTCGGGAAACTCATCCGGATACCCGATGGCCCCCGTGATGTTGACCTCCTTGGCCAGCACCATCCGGAAATCGACCGCCACGGGCTGCTTGTGCACGGCCACCACCACCAGGCGCGCACCGCGACGGCACATGCCCAGCACGTCCGGAATGACGGACGGTGCGCCGGAAGCATCGATGTAGACATCCGTCTCTACCACCGGCCAACCAAACATTTCGCCGCCGCCATGCCGCTCGGCCAGCAGGGAAGAGACGGAAGCTTCGGCAGGGTTGATCGCCGCATCGGCCCCCAGCCTGCGTGCCAAGGCGAGACGGAGCGCCGACGGATCCACCACCACCACATCCGCGATGCCGCGATGGCGCAGCGCGGCCACGATGCCCAGCCCGATCGGGCCGGCACCGAATACGACGACGCGCTCATCGGGCTTGACCTGGGCACGGTTCACGGCATGCATGGCGACCGCCAGTGGTTCCGTGAGCGCGGCAACCCCGAGCGGCAGGTCGTCCGGAATGGCGTGGACACCGTCCCCGAGGCGCGCATTGCGCACGAGCAGCCAAGGCGCAAAACCGCCTTCCGGGCCACCGTTGCCGATGAGATTGCCGGCAGCCATGGGGTTCACCACGACCGGCATGCCAGGCGTCAATCCCCGGACATTCGCGCCCACCGCCTCCACGTAGCCTGACAGCTCATGCCCCAGCGGCATGGGCGCGCCCGAAGGGCCCGCAACCCCGCCCAGCTTGACGTAGCCGAGATCGCTGCCGCAAATGCCGCACGCGGCAACGCGGATCAATGCGTCGTCCCTCCCCGGCATGGGCATTGCCACGTCGTCCACCCGGAACTGACCGGGTGCATGAATCCGAACCTGTCTCATCGCTGTCCTCCAAAAACCATCTTCTTGCCTTCATAAATTTAAGGAATTCAACTTAACAATAAAAAGTAATTCACAAAAAATCACTAGGGAATTCCATGAGAAATTGGCAATAGACAAAAGGCATCAAAAATAAAATAATGAACTCACCTTATTTAACAAGATGCACAAGCCATCGATACAGATCGCCATGCAGCAACCACACCCCATCAAAAACCACGCCCGCCATGACTACCAAAACTGCCGTGTACTGGTGACAGGCGGCACCAGTGGCATCGGCGCCGGCATAGCCGCCGCCTACCGCAACGCCGGCGCTCACGTGACGATCACGGGAACCCGCCCGGAGCTGGCCGCCTATGAAGGCGACTTCGAGGGTTACCAGTACCGCCAGCTCGACATCGAGGATGCGCGGAGCATCGACGCGGTGGCCGCCTCCCTCCCGGGCCTCGACATCCTCATCAACAACGCCGGCTTCGCACTGCCAAGCCTGGGGCTCGACGAGTACGAGCCGGACGTCTTCGGGCGTGCCGTGCAGATGCACCTCGTCGGCGGATACCGCATGGCCCATCGCTGCGCCGATCAATTGCTGGCAAGCACCCTGGCCGGGGGCGCCTCGATCGTGCACATCGCGTCGATGAGCTCCTATTTCGGCATTGACGTCGTACCGGGCTATGGCGCGGCCAAGACCGGGGTCGTCGGCCTGACACGCGCCCTGGCCGTGCACTGGGGCGGCCGCATCCGCGTCAATGCGGTCGCCGCCGGGCTGACCGCCAGCCGCATGACGGCCGCCACCATCGCGAACCCCGAGTGGTCCCAGCCCACGCTCGCGCGAACGCCCGCAGGAAGGCTGGGCATGCCGCAAGACATTGCCGGCCCCGTGCTGTTCCTCACCAGCGCCGACGCCAGCTGGATCACCGGCCAGACGCTGCCGGTGGACGGTGGCTTCACGGTGGCCGGCTGACCCTCATGAACCTTCGCGCCAAGCCCCAGCCCCGGAGTACCCGCATGCAGCCTGAAACCATTCATATCGACGACCTCGCAGCGCCTCGGCTGACGCCGCTGCAGCAGCAAGCCATCGCCGCGGCCGAGCCCGTGACCATGAGCGAAGAAGCCGTGCTGGCTGCCGCACGCCAAGCCACGGGACTGAGCGACTTCGGCGCCGACGACTTCCGCGAGCGCCTGCGCATCTGGCTGCAGAGCTTCGACGAAGACGAAGGCCTGGGCCCCCTTGGACGTGCCAGCCTGTTCGCCGATACCGTGCGCCATGCCAGCGCACGCCTGCGCCTCGAAGACCTCCTCCAGCGCCATCCGGAAATCCGGGAGCAGCGGATCGACAGGCCGCTCATCATCGCGGGCCTGCCACGCTCTGGAACCACGAACCTGGTCAACATGCTGGCGGCCGATCCACGCCTTCGCTCCATGCCGCTGTGGGAAACCATGGAGCCCATCCCAGCCGCGCTGGACACCCCGGCCCCCGGGGCGCCCGATCCCCGCGTGGTCCGCACAAGCCAGATGTGGGGCGCCTTCGAAGCGCTGCTGCCGCTCATGCCCGCCATGCACGAGATGGCGCCGGACCATGTCCATGAAGACATCGAACTCCAGGGCGCGGACTTCTCGTCCTATCTTCCGGAATGGACCTCGCGGCCCCACCGCTGGCGCGACTACTACTATGCGCACGACCAGACGCCCCACTATGCCTACGGACGGCGCATGCTGCAGGCGCTCACCTGGTTGAAGGGCCCGGATCGCTGGGTGCTGAAATCACCGCCCCACATGGAAAACCTGCGGCCGCTGAGGGCGACCTACCCGGACGCCACGGTGGTATTCACCCACAGGGACCCGGTCGCCGTACTCCAGTCCGCCATCACCATGATTGCGTACGGCGACAGAATCCGGCGCCACTCGATCGACCTGCGCGCGCTCGCCAGCTACTGGATAGACCGCGTGGAGCATCTGCTGCAGGCCTGTGTCCGTGACCGCGACGTGTGGCCCGCAGCACAGTCGATGGATGTCCGCTTCGACGAGTACATGGCCGACCCGCAGGGAGTGTTGGCGCGGGTGTATGCCATGGCCGGCCTGCCGCTGACCGGCGAGACGCAGGCCCGCCTGAATGCCTACATGGACGCCAACCCGCGCGGCAAGCATGGCCGCGTGGCGTACGACCTGCATCGGGACTTTGGTGTCGACATCGCCGCCGTGCGCGAACGCTTCGGCTTTTATTACCAGCGCTTCTCGGTCAGGCTGGAGCGCGTCGCAGGAGAAGCATGATGGCAGGACAGGCCAAGGAACGCTTGCTGGCCGGGCAGGCATGGGATGACTTTTGCGAGACGATCCGGCGTGCCGGCCACATGGTCGACACCTTCGGCGCCGAGGCCAACGAGCTGGACCGCACGGAGTGGTATCGCTTCCTGACACGCCTGATGCGCAACGGCTTCGAACGCTTCGTGGAAAACTGCGAACCGCAGCGGCCCCGGCTGCGCGATGCCTGCTGGCGGCAGAGCATCAACTTCCAGTCGCCCGACCAGGACCATCTGCTGGCGGAATTCGTCGATGGCAGCCACAGCTACCGCATCCGCGGCAATCGCGGCACGCTGCCCTACTTCGTCATGGCGTCCTGGAGCGCCCGGCAGCCCCAGGACATCGGAGCACGCGACTGGGCACCGCGCGGCGTGGCGGGGCTGGCCGAATTCGACCCAGCCATGCTCACCACGACCGGCTTTCTGCCCAGCGATGCGATCGACTTCGATGCCGAAGGCAATTTCGAAGTGATCCTGAGCCAGGAGCAGCCTGCCGGCGGCGCGAACTGGCTGCGCATCACGCCGGACTGCGTGGGCATTCTGGTGCGCACGGTCTACCACCGGCGCGAGCAGACCGTGGCGCCACGCATGCATATCGAGCGGCTGGACGGCGCCACACCCCGCCCGCTCCTGGCCTCGGAAATGAGCGACGGCCTCGCCAAGGCAGGGCAGGCCGTGCTGGGCTATGCGGAGCTGGTGCGCAGCTGGTGGCAGGACAACCTGTCCCGGCATCCCAACCGCATCCGCTTCAGCCGCGCGGTGTACCTGAGCAATGGCGGCGTACCAGACAGGCACCATGGCTTCGGGACCTGGGAAAAGGCCGCTGGCGACGCCCTCATCATCCAGTTCACGCCGCCGGCGTGCGACTACTGGATCTTCCAGCTGTGCAATATCTGGCAGGAGAACCTGGACTGCTATGAGGACGGCCAGGGTTACGTCAACAAGTTCCGCGCCCGCTACGAGCCGGATGGCTCGGTGCGCATTGTCGTCGCGGACGAAGACCCCGGCATCGGCGGCAACTGGATCTCATCCTTCCAGCATGTGCATGGCGGCATGAGCCTGCGGCTCATCAAAACGGCGGGCGAGCCGCCATCCGTCACCCTGCATCGCGTTGCTGCGGCCACCCTCCAGCGCCTTGGGTTCGCCTGCCTGGATGCGGACAGCGCCATCATCAGCGGCGAGGTGACAGACTGAGCGCAGGCCACCACGGATGCGGTGAAAATGGCGCATGGACACGATGCCCTCCCCTGCCGGAACCGCAGCCCATCCCGCGCGCGCCAGATGACCTCAACACCCCCACGAAACACCGACCGCCTCGCGCTGCGCAGCGTTGCCACGCGCGCGAAGATCGTCGCCATCGCTGAGCGGCTCTTTGCGGAGCACGGCATCGATGGCGTTTCGCTCAACGATATCAATCTCGCCGCGGGCCAGCGCAACAAGAATGCCACGCACTACCATTTCGGCAACAAGGATGGCTTGCTGCAGGCCATCCTCGACAAGCACGAGCCCGGCATCGCTGCGCGGCGCAACGAAATCCTGGATGCATTGGAGACGCGAGGAACCGCCACGCTGCGCGAGGTGATCCAGGCGCTGGCGATGCCGATGACCGAGAAGATCGAGGATCCGGACGGCGGCAAGGATTTCATCCGCGTCGATGCGCAGCTGCTGGCGATGCACACGCTGTCGCTGCAGAATCTGCGCGCAACCACCCTGGAGTTCAGGCAGGTCGGCCGCCTGCGGCGCTTCCTGCTCGGTGCCATCCCCCACCTGCCCGAGCCGGTGGCCGAACAGCGCCTGATGCTCGCTGCCGTGCTGCTGCTGCACGGCCTCGCAGACCATTGCCGGATGCTGCAGGAGGCCAGAAAAACCAGCCCGCTGCTCCATTCGACGCTTTTCGTGCGGAACCTGGAAGACTGCCTGGTCGGGCTGCTCTCTGCCCCGCCCTCACCGGAAACCACGGCGGCACTCGCCGGCTTCGGCGCATCGACCCAGCCCGGCGACGCGCCCTAGCCACAGGCATGCGGGCGCGCCACCCCCAAGCCGTTACTGCTCCTGCTGCGCTTCCTTGAAAGCCTTGGCCTTGCCAAAGTGGCCGCAGCCGATGAAGGGCACCGGCGGGCGCAGCGCCGACAGCGGCGAGGGGTGGTTGGAGGTCAGCACCAGGTGGCCGCGGTCCTGCGGGATGAAGGCCCGCTTGGACTGGGCGTGCGAGCCCCAGAGCATGAAGACCACCGGGCGCGGCCCCTGGGCGATGTGGGCGATGACGGCGTCGGTCAGTTGCTCCCAGCCCTTGCCGGAGTGGCTGGCGGCCTGGCCCTCTTCCACCGTCAGGCAGGTGTTGAGCAGCAGCACGCCATGCGTGGCCCACTTGACCAGGCTGCCGCCGGGATTCGGAAACGCCGGCCACGGCACGCCCAGGTCGCGCTGCATCTCCTTGAAGATGTTCTGCAGCGAAGGCGGCAGGCGCACGCCGGGCGCCACCGAGAACGACAGCCCCTCGGCCTGGCCGCGGCCGTGGTACGGGTCCTGCCCCAGGATGACCACGCGCGTGTCTTCCGGCGGCGTGAGCCGGAGCGCGCGCAGCGGCTCGGGCGGGAAGATCACCGCGCCCTGCGCCAGGCGCTCCAGCAGGAACTGCTCCAGCGCCTGGCCCCTGGGGCTGGCAAAGAAGGCATCGACGACGGGCTGCCAGCCCGGCGCCACGCGGTGGTCCTGCAGCGCTGCGGCATCGAGCTGGTCGGCGGGGTGTTGGAGTGCGTCAGACATGGGGCTGCATCATACCGGCGGCCTGCTGCACCGCGCCCGCGGCCACCGGTATGGCCGGCAGCACGATGCGCACCGCCAGGCCCGGCGCCGCGGGCTCGAACAGCAGTTGCCCGCCGTGCAGCCGCACCACCGCGAGCACGCTGGCCAGGCCCAGCCCATAGCCCTGCCGCGAGCGCTCGGCCCGGTAGAAGCGCGTGGCCAGCTGCGGCAGGTCCTCGGCGGCCACGCCAGGGCCGTGGTCGCGCAGCAGCAGCTGCACGCTGCCCGGCGGCATGCCCTCGGGCAGCGCCTGCTCGGGCAGCAGGCTGGCCTGCAGCTCGAGCTGCAGCCGGCCATCGGTGCCCGCACCGTACTTGATGGCGTTCTCGAGCACGTTGGCCAGCGCGCTGGCCAGCAGGTTGGCGTCGCCCCAGGCCGTGGGCTCGCCCTGCACTTGCAGCACGATGCTGCCATCCTGCTCCTGCACCAAGGGCTCGTACAGTTCGCACAGGTCTTCGAGCAGGGTGCGCAGCACCACCGGCCCGAAGGCCTCGCGCGCGGCGCCGCTCTCGACCTCGGCGATGCCGAGCAGCTTGTCGAACACCACGCCCAGCTCGGCCACCTCGTGGGTCACGGCGGCCAGCGTGGCGGCATGCGCCTCGGGCGGCTGGTGCTCGGCGGCGCGCAGCTGCAGCAGGATGCGCGTGAGCGGCGTGCGCAGGTTGTGCGCGATGGTGTTGGAGACGTGGCGGATGCCGTCCATCAGGTGCTCCAGCCGGTCGAGCATGCCGTTGATGTCGCGGTTGAGCAGCGTGAACTCGTCGTGGTGGCCGGGCTGCACGGGGATGCGCTGGCGCAGGTCGCCCGCCGCCACCAGCGCCATGGTGTTGCGGATGTCGCCGGCGCGCAGCTCCACGGCGCGGCGGAAGGTGAGCGCGCCGCCCAGCGCCATCAGCAGCGCCACCGCGATCACGATGGTGCTGGCGCGGCTGAACAGCGCCTCCACGTCGCGCTGGGCCTGCATGTCGCTGCCGGCCGCCAGCAGGTGGCCGTCGGGCAGCCGGGCCACGGCCACGCGTCCTTCCACCAACTTGCCGCGGCGCACCACCATGATGTCGCGCACGCCCATGCCGCTGAGCACCCGCGCCGGCTGGGGCCGGGCGTTGCCGACGATGGGGGTGCCGTCGGCATCCATCAGGATCAGGATCTCGGTGTCGCTGTCCACGCCGTCGCGCAGCACGAACTCAATCTCCTCGCGCAGCCCGTCCACGCCATGCTTGTATGAGTACTCCTGCAGCCGCTTGAGCTGCAGCGAGGCCTGCTGGTCCAGCCGCGTCAGCAGCACGCCGACGATCTGCATGTAGAACACGGCCAGCACGATGGCCACGGTGAGCACCAGCAGCACGCCGTAGTTCAGCGCCAGCCGGAAGGCCAGCGAGCTCCAGGGCCGAGGCAGCGGGCGCTTCACTCGCCCTCCCCGAGCTGCTGCGGCTGGGCGCACAGGCTGTAGCCCACGCCGCGCACCGTGTGGATCAGCGGCAGCGCATGGCCCTTGTCCACCTTGCTGCGCAGGCGGCTGATGTGCACGTCGATCACATTGGTCTGCGGGTCGAAGTGGTAGTCCCACACCGATTCGAGCAGCATGGTGCGGGTCACGATCTGGCCGGCGTGCTGCATCAGGAAGGCCAGCAGCCGGAACTCGCGCGGCTGCAGCAGCAGCGGCTGCCCGCCGCGCTCGGCCGAGCGCGACAGCAGGTCGAGGCGCAGGTCCTCGACCCACATTTCGGGCGACGGCGGCGGCTGCTGGCTGCGGCGCAGCAGTGCGTCGAGCCGCGCCGACAGCTCCGAGAACTCGAAGGGCTTGGAGAGGTAGTCGTCCGCGCCGGCCTTGAGCCCGCGCACCCGCTCGTCCGTGGCCGACAGCGCGCTCAGCACCAGCACCGGCGTCTGCCGCCCCGCGGCGCGCAGCGCCTGCAGGATGCTCACGCCGTCGAAGCCGTCGGGCAGCATGCGGTCGAGCACGATCGCGTCCCAGGGCTGGGCCAGCGCGAGCTGCTGGCCTTCGCCGCCCTCATGGCAGACCGTCACGGCCGCGCCCTGCCGGCGCAGGCCTTCGGCCATGAAGCGGGCGTTCAACGCGTCGTCTTCGATGATGAGGTAGCGGTGGGGCATGGTGCGGATGGTAGCAGTTGCGGGCGTGTTACTCTCAAAATGATAGCTTTCAGCGCTTGATGGATAAGCGCTGAATGCCAATTTGGCTCAAAACATCACTCCACCGCCGGCACATTGCCGCTGGCCAGGCGCAGCTCCCACTCGGCCTCGAGCATTTCCTTGGTCAGGTCCAGGTGGTCCATGCGGCGCTCGTGCAGGGTCTGCAGCGCGTCGATCAGGTCGAGGATGCTGCTCTTGCCCAGGCGGTAGGCGTCTTCGGTCATCTGGCGCAGCGAACCCATCTGGGCCATGCCGCTGTCCTCGAAGTCGCGCAGCGCCTCGCGCTTGAGGTCGAGCTGCTGCAGGCTGCGCACCAGCTCGGCCTTGGCGGCCACCTCGGCGGCCTCGCGGCGGTGCTCGGCCTGGACCACGCCGACCTCGGCGCGGGCGATGGCACCCTGCTTGCGGTCGAACAGCGGCACCTCCACCGACACGCCGACCTGGTTGTAGTTGCCGTCGTTGCGGTTGCGGATGCGGCCGTAGTTGACGGCCACCGCGGGCATGGCCTCGCGCTTTTGCAGCAGCACCTGCTGACGCGCCAGCTCCAGCTCGGCATCGGCGGTGCGGATCGCCGGCAGCCGGCCCTGGGCCTGCTCCCACAGCGCATCGAAGCCGCCCAGTGCCTGCGGCGGCAGCGGCTTGAGCGAACCGAAGGCCTGCGGCCGCCAGGCCGGCATCGCGGCCAGCGCCGCCATCTTCACCACCGCCTCCTGCAGCTCGGCGTTGGCCTTCTTGAGCTGCACCTCGACCTGGGCGCGCTGCATGGCGACGCGGGCGCCGTCGTAGCGGCTGCGCGCGCCGGCCTCGATCTGGCCATTGACCACGCGCTCGGCCTTGGCGAAATCATCGCGCCCGGCCTGCCACAGCGCCAGCTTCTGCTGCGCGATCTGCACCTCGATGAAGGCATGGGCGGCGCCATTGACCAGCTCCTGCACATTGCCCTGCACCTGCATGGCGGCGGCCTGCTCGGCCTGGCGCGCGGTCTTGATGCGCTGCGAGCGCTGGCCAAAGATGGGCAGCGGCTGCTCGACGCTCACGCTGTTCTCGAAGCGGTGGCGGTTGTACGAGACCGTGGGATTGGGCCAGGCGCCGGCGGTCGTGGTGTCGGCCTCGGCGGCCTTCACCTCCAGGCGCTGCGCCATCAGCTGCGGGTTGTTGCGCGCCACCAGCTGCAGGTATTCGGTCAGCGTGATCTGCGCGGGCGCGGAAGCGGAGGCGGCCTCAGGGGCTGCCGCCGGCGCGCGCGCTTCCTGCGCGGCGGTGGGCAGCGCCGCCAGCGCGGCGCACAGCGCCAGCAGCGCAAAACTAGGATTGCGGCAACTCATCTTCTTCTTCCTGCGTCATCATGGTCTTCGGCCCCAGGGCCACGTACAGCACCGGCAGCAGCACCAGCGCGATCAGCGGCAGCAGCACCATGCCGCCCACGATCACCGAGGCGAAGGGCCGCTGCGTCTCGCTGCCCACGCCGGTGGACATGGCCATGGGCAGCAGGCCCAGCAAGGCCAGCACCGCCACCAGGATCACCGAGCGCATGCGCTCGGCCGCACCGCCCACCACGGCCCGCAGCAGCGGCACGCCGGCGCGCCGGCGCTCCTCGACCTCGGACAGCACCAGCAGGCCCACCAGCGCCACCTGGCCCAGCAGCGCGATGAAGCCGATGGCCGCGCTGATGGACAGCTCGATGCCGGTCAGGTGCAGCGCCGCCACACCGCCCACCATGGCGAAGGGCGCGCACAGCATGATCACGCCGGCGCTGCGCGCCCGGCCCAGCGCGCTGAACAGCAGCGCATAGACGATCAGCAGCGACAGCGGCACCACCACCTTCAGCCGCGCCGAGGCGCGCTGCTGGTTCTCCCACTCGCCGCCCCAGACCGCCTGGTAGCCCTCGGGCACCTTGACGTTCTGCTTGAAGGTGGCCAGCGTGTCCTTCACCACCGAGCCGATGTCGCGGCCCTCGACGTTGAACTTCAGCGCCATGTAGCGCGCGTTGCCCTCGCGGAAGATCGACGAGTTGCCGATCTCCACCTTGACCTCGGCCAGCGCATGCAGCGGCAGCGAACGGCCACTGGGCGTGGGGATGGCGATCTCGCGGATGCGGGCCTCGTCCATGCGGTCCACGTAGGGCAGGCGCACGCGCACCGGCACCGGGTACTGGCCTTCCCACAGCGTGGTGACGATGTCGCCGGCCAGCGCCATCTCCAGCGTCTTCTGCGCCGTGTCCATGGCGATGCCCTCGCGCGCCAGCGCGTCGCGGTCGAAGGTCACGTGCACCTGCGGCGCGGGCGCGTCGCGGTACAGGCCCAGGTCGACCACGCCGGCAATGGGGCGCACCAGCTCCACGGTCTGCTGCAGCAGCGCGCGCAGCTGCGGGATCTCGGGCCCGAAGACCTTGAGCACCACCTGGCCGCGCGCGCCGGAGGTCGACTCCTCCACGCTGTCGCGGATGGGCTGGGCGAAGTTGAAGGCCACGCCGGGAATCTCGCTGAGGCTGGCGCGCATCTTCTCGATCAGCTGCGGCTTGGTCAGCCCCTTGGTCCACTGGCCGTGGGGCTTGAGGCGCACCAGCACCTTGGCCAGGTTCTGCGTCTCGTTGTCGGTGCCCGATTCGGGCCGGCCCTGCTCGGAGGTGACCGAGATCACCTCGGGGTAGTTGCCCAGGCGCTTGCGCACGTCGCGCAGCACCTCCTGGCCCTTCTCCAGCGAGATCGACGGCGGCATCTGCACCAGCACGTAGGCGTCGCCCTCGTCCAGCTCGGGCAGGAACTCGGTGCCCAGCCAGCGCACCGACAGGCCGGCCACCGCCAGCACGGCGATGGCCGTGCCCGCCACCAGCCAGCGCAGCCGGATGTTGGCCAGCAGCGCGCCCACGCGGCGCTCGTAGCCGTGGTGCATGGCGTCGAAGACCTTGGGCTCCTCGACCATCACGTGCTTGGGCTTGAGCAGCAGCGCGCACAGCGCCGGCACCAGGCCCATGGCGAAGACCAGCGCGCCGATCAGCGCGAAGGTGTAGGTCATGGCCAGCGGGCGGAAGATGCGGCCCTCGATGCTCTGCAGCGAGAACACCGGGATCAGCGCCGCGATCACGATGGCCATCGCGAACAGCGTGGGCTTGGCCACCGCCACGGCAGAGTCGATGATGATGTGGCGCATGTCCAGCTGCGTCTGCGGCTTGCGCAGCCGCGCGTTGCGGATGATATTCTCGGCCAGCACCACCGCGCCGTCGACCATGATGCCGAAGTCGATCGCGCCCATCGAGATCAGGTTCGCCGGCATGCCCAGCCAGTGCAGGCCGATGAAGGCCACCAGCAGCGACAGCGGGATCACCGTGGCCACGATCAGCGAGCCGCGCAGGCTGCGCAGCACCAGCCACAGCACGCTGACGATCAGCGTGGCGCCGAACAGCAGGTTGTGCTGCACCGTGGCCAGCGTGTGGCCCACCAGGTCGGAGCGGTCGTAGTTGGTGACCATCTGCATGCCCTGGGGCAGCTCGCCGCCGTTGAGCTGGGCGACCTTGGCGTGGATCTCGTCCAGCACCACCGAGGGGTTGGCGCCGCGCTTGAGCAGCACGATGCCCTGCACGATGTCGTTCTGCTCGTTCTGGCCCACCGAGCCCTGGCGCGGCGTGTGCGACTGCATCACGCGCGCCACGTCGCCGATGGTGACGGCATGGCCGCCGCGCATGGCGACGACCACGCGCTCCATGTCCTGCGGCTTGGTGAGCAGGCCGATGCCGCGCACGATCAGCGACTGCTCGCCGCGGCGCATCAGGCCACCGCCCACGTTGCGGTTGGACTTCTCCAGCGCCTCGGCCACGTCCTGCAGCGACAGGCCCAGGCTGTAGAGCTTGGCCGGATCGACCTCGACGTGGAACTCCTTGACGAAGCCGCCCACGCTGACGATGTCGGCCACGCCCTGCACCTGCTTGAGCACGCGGGTCACATGCCATTCCTGCTCGGTGCGCAGCTGCGCCAGCGTGTGGCGGTCGCTCTGCAGGCGGTAGTAGAAGATCTTGCCCAGCGGCGTGTAGTCGGGCGCCATCTCGGGCGTCACGCCCGGCGGCAGGTCGGCCTGCGGCAGGCGCTGCGACACCTCGGCGCGGGCCTTGAAGCTCTCGGCATCGTCGTTGAAGACGAGGTTGATCATCGACAGGCCGAAGTAGCTCTCCGAGCGCAGCGAGACCAGGCCCGGCGTGCCGTTGAGCTCGCGCTCCAGCGGCTGGGTGATCTGGCGCTCCACCTCCTCGGGCGCCAGGCCCGGGGCCTGCGCGATCACGCCCACCTGCACGTTAGTCACGTCGGGGTAGGCCTCGATGGCGGTCTGCAGGTACGAATACACGCCATAGATGGCGATCAGCACCGTGGCGCACAGCGCCAGCATGCGCCGGTGCACGACGAAGGAAATCAGTGAACGCAACACGGGGCGTCTCCGTCAGAGCAGCTGGCTGGCAGCGCCGTCCAGCAGCAGGCCGCCACGCACGACGATCTTGTCGCCACCCTTGAGGCCGTCGAGCACCGGCACCATGCCGTGCAACGGCCGGCCCAGGCGCACGTCGCGCGCCTCGAAGCGGTCATCCGCCACCTGCACGAAGACCACCGAGCGGTTGCCGTCCTTGATGATGATGGCCGAGATCGGCACCAGCAGCGGGGCCTGCGCGGCTTGCTCCCCTACAGGCAGCTCCACGCGCGCCTGCATGCCGGTGCGCAGCTCGGGCCGCTGCTCGTTCAGCTCGACGTAGACCGGCGCGCGGCGCGATTCCTTGTCCAGCGCCGCGCCCACGTAGCGCACCTTGCCGGCCAGCGTGGCCGACAGCTGCGGCACCTCGACCTTCACCGCGGTGCCGGGACGCACCTGGCCCAGGTCGCCCTCGAAGACCTCGGCCACCACACCCATGGCGCGCGGATCGCCAATCAAAAACAGCGCCGAGCCGGCATCGGCCGACGCGCCGGGCACCGCATTGCGCTCGGCGACCACGCCGGCGCGGGTGGCGCGCAGCACGATCTTGTCGCCGCTGCCCGAGCCGAGCAGCGCGGCCGTGCCCTGGGCACGCGCCAGCTCCTGCGAGGTCTCGCGCAACTTGGATTGCGCGGCGCGCAGCTCGATCTCCACGCCCACGCCCTTGTCCATCATCACGCGCTGGCGCTGGGCCTCGATGGCGGCCAGCTCCTTCGCGGTGCGCGCGGCATCGACCTCGTAGCGCATGCGCAGCGCCTCGGGGCTGACCAGCGTGGCCAGCTCGTCGCCGGCCTTGACGATGTCGCCCACATGGGCCTGCACCGACACCACGCGCGCCTCGACCGGCAGCGTGGCCGCGGCCACCTTGTCTTCCTGGAAGGCGACGCGCGCCGGCACCGACGCGGTCTGCGTGCTGCCCTCGCCGCCCAGCGTGGCGATCTGCAGCATCTTCTGCGCCTCGGGCTTGAGCTGCAGCTGGCCGGGCGGCAGCTCGGCCGCCTGCTTGCCGGCCGCGGCCGCCTCGTCCTTGGGGGCTTCGTTCTTGCCCTGGTCGTTGCAACCAGCGACCGCCACCGCCGACACCAGTGCCAGCAGCATGTGGCGCGCGGCCAGCCCGCGTCTCACTTTCCCGTCCATCCTTGCCTCGCTTTGCCGGGCGGACCACGCCACCCTATTGGGAGGCAATGCTATGCGGGAAGGCGGGCGGGCGGCATTACGGTTTGGTAAGGCAGGGAGTGAATCAAAAAAGAGAGCATCCAGCGCTTGACCCGCAAGCGCCACGCCCTCTTTTTCTTACATACCCGCGAAGTTGGGCTTGCGCTTTTCCAGGAAGGCGGTCATCGCCTCCTTGGCGGCGGACTGCTGCAGCAGGTGGCGGAAGATCTGGCCTTCCTCGTTGATGCGCTGCTGCACCTGGGGCAGCTGGGCGCTCTTGAGCAGCTTTTTGCTGGCCAGCAGCGAGGCCAGCGGCTTGGCCGCCAGCTTGCGCGCCTGGGCCTGGGCCAGCCCGTTGCACTCGGTGGGCGGCACCACGCGGTTGACCAGGCCCACTTCGAGCGCGGCCTCGGCCATGAAGGGGTCGCCCAGCAGCAGCGCCTCGCAGGCGCGCTGGTGGCCCATGAGCTGCGGCAGCAGCAGGCTGGACGCGCCCTCGGGGCAGAAGCCCAGGTTGATGAAGGGCAGCGAGAACATGGCGTTGTCGCCCGCGTAGACCAGGTCGCAGTGCAGCAGCAGCGTGGTGCCTATGCCCACGGCCGGGCCGCAGACCGCCGCCACCAGCGGCTTGGCGAAGGCGGCCAGCGCCTGCAGGAAGACGAAGGGCGGCGACTCTTCGCCGCCCTTGGGGCCGTTCAGGAAGTCGCCCAGGTCGTTGCCGGCGGTGAACACCGTCGGGTCGCCCTGCAGCACGGCCACGCGCACCGCGTCGCTGGCGTCGATCTGGCGCAGGATGTCGGCCAGCGCCAGGTACATGGGGCCGGTGATGGAGTTCTTCTTGGCCAGGCGGTTGAAGGTGATGGTGCAGATGCCGTCTTCGGTGTGCGCCAGGATGTCGCTGCAGGAGGATGCGATGGTCATGATGGGATGCGGAAAGTGATGGTGAATATCAAAATGATAGCTTCTCGCGCTCGTCACCATTGGTTTTTTGGTATTTTTATACCTATAACCCAATGGCAGTGAGCGCCAGCCGCTATGCTTTTTATTCTTTGTAGTACACCAGCTGGTGGCTGGTGGCGAGCAGCGTACCATCGGGCGCCCAGACCTGGGCGGTCTGGTCGAAGAAGCCGTCGCGGAAACCCTGGCCCTGCGCCTGCGCCAGCACCGGCTGGTCGCCGACGGCGCGGATCTGCGCCTCGCTGGCATGGAAGTAGACGGTGAAGGTCACCGTGCCCGAGGGCACGCGCCTGGCGCGGCGCAGCCACACGCGCGGGTAGAACACATCGCACAAGGCGGTCAGCGCGGGGGTGTCCAGCGGGCGCGGTGGCTCGTCCTGCACCCAGACACGGGTGCGGCTGGGGCGGGTGGATTCGTCCCACACGGCGGGGTAGCTGCCCTCGACCGGCCGCATGCTGTAGCGCCGCAGCCATTCGGCGCGGAACTCCACCGTGGCCGGCGCGATGTCGGCCGCGGGCGGGGCCGGCGGCATCGCGCATTCGTCGTCGGACCAGGTGCCGCGCACCAGCGCCGTCATCGCCGTGGCGGTGGTGCTGATGGACTCGTTGCCATCCGCATCCTGCTCGCGCATGGTGATGATCCAGTGCTGCGTGGAGCGGTTGGTGCGCACCGGCAGCGCCTCGATGGTGTACTCGCCCTCGCCCACCGGGCCGGCGTAGTTGACGGTGATGGACACCAGCTCGCCCACCAGCTCGGGGTGCTGCAGCACGGCCTGCGCCATCTGCGCGGCGGTGATGCCGCCATACGGCCCCACCATGTTCCAGTAGGCCTTGCTGGCGCGCGTGCGGTAGCGGTTGGGGGCCGACGGCTGCAGCGCCAGCGCGGCGTCCATGGGGTGGCGGTCCGAAGAGGTCATAGCTCGTGCCTGCAATAAAGGAAACCAGCCGTTGTACCACCGGAGGGCGGAGGCCGCCGTCCGGTGGCGGACACGGTCAGACGCGCTCGATGATGCCGGCCGCGCCCTGGCCCATGCCGACGCACATGGTCACCATGCCGTACTTGAGATTGCGGCGGCGCAGGCCGTGCACCACGGTGGCGGCGCGGATGGCGCCGGTCGCGCCCAGCGGGTGGCCCAGCGCGATGGCGCCGCCCAGCGGGTTGACCTTGGCCGGGTCGAGCGCCAGCTCGTTCATCACCGCCAGCGACTGCGCGGCGAAGGCCTCGTTCAGCTCGATCCAGTCGATGTCGCCGAGCTGCAGGCCGCCGGCCTTCAGCGCCGCGGGGATGGCCGCGATCGGGCCTATGCCCATGATCTCGGGCGGCACGCCCTTGCTGGCGAAGCTCACGAAGCGCGCCAGCGGCGTGAGGTTGTAGCGCTTGACGGCGGCCTCGCTGGCCACGATCAGCGCGCCCGCGCCGTCGCTGGTCTGCGAGCTGTTGCCGGCGGTGACCGAGCCGCGCGCGGCGAACACGGTGCGCAGCTTGCCCAGGCCTTCGAGCGAGGTGTCGGGGCGCGGGCCCTCGTCCAGGTTCACGGTGCGGCTGGCTGCGGTGGCCTGCAGCGTAGCCAGATCCACGCCGCGGTCGGTGACGGTGATGGGCGTGATCTCGTCGGCAAACTCGCCGGCCTGCTGCGCGGCGATGGCACGCTGGTGCGACTGCAGCGCGAAGGCGTCCTGCGCCTCGCGGCTCACCTTCCAGCGCTGCGCGACCTTCTCGGCCGTCAGGCCCATGCCGTAAGCGATGCCGTAGTCCTCGCTGCGCTCGAAGATGGTGGGCGACAGCGACGGCGCGTTGCCCATCATGGGCACCATGCTCATGCTCTCGACGCCGGCGGCGATCATCACGTCGGCCTCGCCCACGCGGATGCGGTCGGCCGCCATCGCCAGCGCCGAGATGCCCGAGGCGCAGAAGCGGTTGACGGTGATGCCGCCCACGCTCACCGGCAGCCCGGCCAGCACTGCGCTGATGCGCGCCACGTTCAGGCCCTGCTGGGCCTCGGGGATGGCGCAGCCGCAGATCACGTCCTCGACGGCCGCGGGGTCCAGCCCCGGCACCTGGGCCATCACCGCCTTCAGCGTGGTGGCCAGCAGGTCGTCGGGCCGGTAGTTGCGAAAAAAGCCCTTGTGCGAACGGCCGATGGGCGTGCGCGTGGCGGCAACGATGTATGCGTCTTGGAGTTGCTTAGTCATGGTCGCTTGTCCTTGGTTGTTCCTCCCTCTCCCGCGAGCGGGAGAGGGTTGGGGTGAGAGCGGAGTCGATGCAGCGTGAGCCGCTTTCCTCCCTCTCCCGCGGGCGGGAGAGGGCCGGGGTGAGGGCCAGCAGCACCTGCTCCAGCACCTCGCTTGTTTGTTGCAGAACCTCATGGTTCCAGAATCGCAGCACCCGCAGCCCTTGCTGCTGCAGCCAGTGCGTGCGGTGCGCATCGCGCTGCTGCGCATCCGGGTCGGCATGCTGCCCGCCGTCCAGCTCGACCGCCAGCCCATGCTCCAGGCAGACAAAGTCGAGCACGTACGGCCCCACCGGGTGCTGGCGGCGGAACTTGCAGCCAGCCAGTTGCCTGCCACGCAGGTGCTGCCACAGCAATTGCTCTGCATCCGTGGCGCCCTGCCGCAGCGCGCGAGCGCGCTGCACCCTCACCCCAACCCTCTCCCGCCCGCGGGAGAGGGAGTCGGAAGGCGGCGCGGCACTTGGCATGGCGGATGCTTCAGTTGCGCACGGGCTTGCCGGTGTTCAGCATGCCCAGGATGCGCTCCTGCGTCTTCTCGTGCACGATGAGGCCGCAGAACGCCTTGCGCTCCAGCGCCATCAGGTATTCCTCGTTCACCAGCGTGCCGGCGTCCACGTCGCCGCCGCAGACCACCTCGGCCATCGCAGTGGCGATGCGCATGTCGTGCTCGCTGATGAAGCCGCCCTCGCGCATGTTGACCAGCGAGCCGCGCAGCGTGGCCACGCCGCTGCGGCCGGCCACCGGGAAGGGGCGCTTGAGCGGCGGGCGATAACCGCCGGCCGCCAGCGCTTTGGCCTCGGCCAGCGCGACGAACAACAGCTCATCGCGGTGCGGCACGACCACGTCGGCCGCCTGCAGGTAGCCCAGGTCGCGCGATTCGAGCGCGCTGGTGCCCACGGTGGCCATGGCGGCGGCCTTGAAGCCGTCGGCCAGGAAGGGCAGCAGGTCGGTGCCGCTCGATGCCTTGGCGTGGATCGCCGCGCGGCGCGCCACGTCGGTCAGGCCGCCGGCACCGGGCACCAGGCCCACTCCGACCTCGACCAGGCCGATGTATGACTCCATGTGCGCCACGCGGCGCGCGCAATGCAGCAGCAGCTCGCAGCCGCCGCCCAGCGCCATGCCGTGCACCGCGCCCACCACGGGCACCTGGGCGTAGCGCACGCTCAGCATCAGCTGCTGCAGCGCGTGCTCGATGGCCTCGATGGCCGACGGGCCCGACAGCGCGAACGCCGGCATCATGGCCTGCAGGTCGGCGCCCACGCTGAACGGCGCGTCGCCCGACCAGACCACCACCGCGTCGAACTGCTGCTCGGCCAGCGCCAGCGCCTGCTGGAACTCTTCCATCAGCTGCGGGCTGATGGCGTGCATCTTGGTCTTGAAGCTGAGGATCAGCACCTGCTCGTCCAGCGTCCAGGCGCGCAGCGCGCTGCCCTCCTGCACGGTGCGGCCGGCGGTGCGCCAGTCCTGCTGCGGGTTGGCGGTCTCGCCCAGCACGCGCTCGGGGAAGAGCTGGCGTGCATACACCGGCAGTTCGCGACGCGGCACGAAGCGCTGCTCGGCGGCGCTCCACGAGCCCGCGGGCGTGTGCACACCGCCAGCCTCGGCCACCGGGCCTTCGAAGACCCACTGCGGCAGCGGCTCCTTCGACAGCGCCTTGCCGGCATCGATGTCGTCCTGCACCATCTTCGCCACCTGGGCCCAGCCGGCTTCCTGCCACAGCTCGAACGGGCCCTGCTGCATGCCGAAGCCCCAGCGCATGGCCAGGTCCACGTCGCGAGCGTTGTCGGCGATGTCCTTCAGGTGCACGGCCGCGTAGTGGAAGCTGTTGCGCAGGATGGACCAGAGGAACTGGCCCTCGGCGCCCTCGCTGTTCTTGAGCAGCGCCAGGCGCTCGCCGGCCGGGCGCTTGAGCATGCGGGCGTAGACGTCGTTCGCCTTCTCGCCGGCCGGCACGTAGCCGCCCTGCTTCGCATCGAAGCGCTCGATGTTGCGCATCGCACCCTTGCGGAAGAACCCGGCCTTGGTCTTCTGGCCCAGCGCGCCCGCATTGATGAGCTGCGTGAGCACGGCAGGCGTGGCGTAGCTGGCGTAGAACGAGTCGGTCTCGGCCGACAGGTTGGTCTGCATGGTGGCGATGACGTGGGCCAGCGTGTCCAGCCCCACCACGTCGGCGGTGCGGAAGGTGCCCGAGCTGGCGCGGCCAAGCTTCTTGCCTGTGAGGTCGTCGACCACGTCGTAAGTCAGGCCGAAGCGCTCGGCCTCGAGCATGGTCGACAGCATGCCGGCCACGCCCACGCGGTTGGCGACGAAGTTCGGCGTGTCCTTGGCGCGCACCACGCCCTTGCCCAGGCCGGTGGTGACGAAGCTCTCCAATTGGTCGAGCACCTGCGGCTGGGTGGTGGCGGTGGTGATCAGCTCCACCAGCATCATGTAGCGCGGCGGGTTGAAGAAGTGGATGCCGCAAAAGCGCGGCCGGATGGATTCGGGCAGCGCCTCGGACAGTTTCGTGATCGACAGGCCCGAGGTGTTGGACGCGACGATGGCGTGCGGCGCCAGGTGCGCGGCGATCTTGTGGTACAGGTCCTGCTTCCAGTCCATGCGCTCGGCGATGGCCTCGATCACCAGGTCGCAGTCCTTGAGCAGGTCGAGGTGCTCCTCGTAGTTCGCGGGCCGGATCAGGTCGGCATCGGCCTGGCTGCCCAGCGGCGAGGGCTTGAGCTTCTTCAGGTTGGCGATGGCCTTGAGCGCGATGCCGCTCTTCTCGCCTTCCTTGGCGGGCAGGTCGAACAGCACGACCGGCACCTTCACGTTCACCAGATGGGCGGCGATCTGCGCGCCCATCACGCCGGCGCCGAGCACGGCGACTTTCTTCACAACGAATCGGGACATGGCGTTTCCATCAAATTTGATAGCTGCTGGCGCTCATTGGTATTGCGCTGCAGCCCTATTTCATGCTTATTCCACGCGCACCCAGGTCTGGGTGCGCCAGAACGGGCCGAGAAAGCCGCGCACCTCCAGCTTCTGGCCGCCGTCTATGGGCGTGAAGCTGGCGCGGTATTCCTTGCCGTTCTCGGGGTCGAGGATCTTGCCGCCCTCCCACACGTCCTTGTCACGCACTTTCGCGCCGCCGCGGATGATGGCCAGGCCCACGATGGGCTGGCCCTTGCGGTCGTCGGCGCATTCGGTGCAGGCGGCGTCGGGCCTGGCGTCCTTCCTCAGGGTCTTCACGATCTTTCCCTGGAGCGCGCCGCCGTCGTCGGTGATGCGGATCTCGGCCTTGGCCTCGCCGCTCTTGTCATCGACGCTGCGCCACAGGCCCACGGGGCTCACCTGGGCCAGTGCCGGTGCGGCGATCAAAGCAAAAACCATAGCTGTCAGCGCTTGTCTCATGGACGTCTCCTGGGGTTTTCGCGTGAATCTTCAGGCCAGTGCGGCGTCGGTGTTCATCAGCAGCTTGCTGCCGCTGCGCATGGTGCGCACGGCCAGGCCGGCCTCGGGGAACAGGCGCGCGAAGTAGAAGCGCGCCGTCTCCAGCTTGCCCTGGTAGAACTGCGCATCGGCGACCTCGCCCTCGGCCAGCTTGCGCAGCGCCACCTGCGCCATGCGCGCCCACCAGTAGCCCATCACCAGGTGGCCCAGGATGCGCAGGTAGTCCACCGCCGCGGCGCCCACCTCGTCGGGGTTCTGCAGCGACTTCAGGCCCAGCTCGGTGGTCAGCGCCGTCATCTGGCCGGCCAGCTGCGCCAGCGGGTTGATGAAGTCGGCCATGCGCTCGTTCACGCCCTCCTCGCGGATCAGGCCCTCGACCAGCTTGCCCAGCGCCTTCAGCGCCGCGCCGTTGTCACCCAGCACCTTGCGGCCGAGCAGATCGAGCGCCTGGATGCCGTTCGTGCCTTCGTAGATCTGGTTGATGCGCGCATCGCGCACGAACTGCTCCATGCCGGTCTCGTGGATGTAGCCATGGCCGCCGAAGACCTGCTGGCACAGCACCGTGGCCTCGAAGCCCTTGTCGGTCAGGAAGGCCTTGAGGATGGGCGTGAGCAGCGCCACCTGCGCGGCATTGGCCTTGCGCACGGCCTCGTCGGGGTGGTGCAGTTCCTCGTCGAGCAGGGCCGAGGTGGCGACCATCATCGCCCGCCCGCCTTCGGAATAGGCCTTGGCGGTGAGCAGCATGCGGCGCACGTCGGGGTGCACGATGATGGGGTCGGCCGGCAGGTCCTTGGCCTTGGTGCCCGAGAGGCTGCGCATCTGCACGCGCTCCTTGGCGTAGGCCAGCGCGTTCTGGTAGGCCACGGTCATCAGGCCCAGCGACTGGTTGGCCACGCCCAGGCGGGCGGCGTTCATCATCACGAACATGGCCTGCAGGCCCTTGTTCGGCTGGCCCACCAGGGTGCCGATGGCGCCGTCGATGGCGATCTGCGCGGTGGCGTTGCCGTGGATGCCCATCTTGTGCTCCAGGCCGGTGCAGAAGATCGGGTTGCGCTCGCCCAGCGAGCCGTCGTCCTTCACATGGAACTTGGGCACCAGGAACAGGCTGATGCCCTTGCTGCCCTTGGGCGCGTCGGGCAGGCGGGCCAGCACCAGGTGGATGAGGTTCTCGGCCATGTCGTGCTCGCCGGCGCTGATGAAGATCTTGTTGCCGGTGATTTTGTAGGTGCCGTCGCCCACGGGCTCGGCCTTGGTGCGCAGCAGGCCCAGGTCAGTGCCGCAATGCGGCTCGGTCAGGCACATGGTGCCGGTCCACTCGCCGCTGGTGAGCTTGGGCAGGTAGCGCTTTTTCTGCTCGTCGGAGCCATGCGCGTGCAGGGCCTCGTAGGCGCCGTGCGACAGGCCGGGGTACATGGTCCAGGCCTGGTTGGCGCCGTTGAGCATCTCGTACAGGCACTGGTTCAGCACGAAGGGCAGGCCCTGGCCGCCGTACTCGGGGTCGCACGACAGCGCGGCCCAGCCGCCCTCGACGTACTTGGCATAAGCCTCCTTGAAGCCCTGGGGCGTGGCCACGCTGGAATCGGCCGGGTTGCGGGTGCAGCCCTCGCTGTCGCCATTCAGGTTCAACGGCTGCACCACCTCGGCGGCGAACTTGCCGGCTTCCTCGACGATGGCGTCCATGGTGGCCGCATCCACGTCGGCGAACGGCGGCAGCGCGGCATAGCGCTGCGGCAGGGCCAGCACTTCGTGCATCAGGAAACGCATGTCGCGCAGCGGCGGGTTGTATTGGGGCATGGTGAAGGTCCTTGGAGAAGCTGGAAAAAGAAGAATGGGGAGGAATCAGTCCTGCGCGGCCGGCAGCACATGGACGCGCAGCACGGCATCGACCAGCGCATGCACCTGCGCCGGGTCGGTGGCGTGGCGCGCCAGCAGGCCGGCAAAGCCGTCGCAGGCATGGGCCAGCGCCTGCGGGCCGTGGAGGAAGCGGACTTCGTAGTGCAGCGCCAGGATCAGGCCGTGCACCTCGAACAGGATCTGGTCGGGCGACACGCCGCCCTGCAGCTGGCCTTCGGACTGGCACTGCGCGATGACGCGGCGCATGGCCGCCATCCAGGTGGTGACCGAGAATTCGAGCGCCTCGCGCACATCGCCGGGGCGGTCGTCGAACTCGACCGCACCGCTGATGTACAGGCTGCCGTAGAGCCGGCTGGACTCCTGCTCGGACGCGGTGCTGCGCATCCACCCCGTGACCATGTGCACCAGGCGCGGCAAGCCGCGCTCGGCCTGCAGGGCGGGATGGAATATTTCGCGCTCGAAACGCTCATGGTATTCCCGCACCACCGAGCACTGCAGCTCCTCGCGTGAGCCAAAATGGGCAAACACGCCCGATTTGCTCATGCCCAGGCGGTAGGCCAGCATGCCGAGGGATACGCCGTCCAGCCCCTCCTGCGCGGCCAGCTCCAGCGCGGCATCGAGGATGGCGGCGCGCGTCTGCTGGCCCTTGGGGACTTTCTGCATCTTGCCCGCCGGCGCAGGCACCGCAGAAGTAGCTGGCGCCGCATCTGCGGACTTGGAAGAGGAGCGCTTGGCGTCCGAGGCAATGACTTTGAGTTGGGGCATATAAAATAGCACGACCGTTCTTTTTTAAATTCTTGCATAGAACGCCGCCACTTCCAAGCCCAGAAGCGTGAACCTAGGGTAAACGAGAGCTGCGCGCCTCCTCGCAGTCACAAACCCATGAAAAAAGCCGCCTCCACAGTCGTGGCAGGCGGCTTCTGGCCGAAAGAGAACTGGCGCTCAGTGCTGCATCAGCGCGAGGCAGGCGGGCAGCTGCTCCGTCGGCAGTTGCCGGAAGTCCGAGCGGGCGAAGCGCAGCAGCCGCCCCTGCACCAGGGCCAGCAGCACGCTGGCGCGCACCTGGGCGTCGGCCGTGGGCGTGGAAGACGCACCGGACACGACGCGCAGGCATTGCCGCAGCGTGGACTCGATGCGGTCGAAGAACTGGCGCATGCGCTGCTGCAGGCGCGGATGCTCGGACATCAGCGCATCGCCCAGCATCACTCGCACCATGCCGGGATTGCGCTCGCCGAACTGCAGCACCATGGTGACGACGCGGTGCGCCTGCGCCACGGCCTGCTCGGGGGTCTTGGACTCATCGGGCAGGTCGCGCCCGACGATCTGCTGGCACAGCGTGAACACCGACTGCTCGATGAAGTCGATCAGCCCCTCGTACATCTGCGCCTTGCTGGCGAAGTGGCGGTACAGCGCCGCCTCGCTCACCGACAGGCGCGCGGCCAGCGCCGCCGTGGTGATGCGGTCGACGCCCGGCTCTTCCAGCATCGCGGCCAGCGTCTGCAGGATCTGCATGCGCCGCTCGCCCGGCTTGGGGCGCTTGCGCGTCGGTGCGGCGACCTCCGCCGAGGCTTCTTCCAGGGGAAACGCTGTCTCTTGGTCTTGCATGTACTCGTCGGTCAATAGCTGCGGATCATGGTGCCGAAGGCCTGCTCGGTCAGGATCTCGAGCAGCATGGAGTGCGGCACGCGGCCGTCCACGATGTGCACGGCATTCACGCCGCTCTTGGCTGCGTCGATGGCGCCGGCCAGCTTGGGCAGCATGCCGCCCGAGATGGTGCCGTCGTCGATCAGCGCGTCGATCTCGCGCGAGGTCAGCTCGGTAATGAGCTTGCCCTGCTTGTCGAGCACGCCGGGAAT
Source organism: Comamonas humi (assembly GCF_054782535.1). Taxonomy (NCBI): domain Bacteria; kingdom Pseudomonadati; phylum Pseudomonadota; class Betaproteobacteria; order Burkholderiales; family Comamonadaceae; genus Comamonas; species Comamonas humi. The sequence goes on from NZ_BAAGSH010000002.1 coordinate 178,961, forward strand.
GTTGGTCAGCAGCAGCAGTTTCTCGGCCTGCAGCACCGCGGCCAGCTTGCTCGCCACCACGTCGGCATTGATGTTGTAGCTCTCGTTGCTCTCGCCGAAGCCGATGGGGCTGATGACGGGGATGAAGGCATCGTCCTGCAGCGCCTTGACCACGCTGGGGTCGATGGAGACGATGTCCCCCACCTGGCCCACGTCGTGCTCGACGCTCGGGTCCTTGTTGTCGAGCAGCTTGAGCTTCTTGGCGCGGATCAGCCCGCCGTCGCGCCCGGTCAGGCCCACGGCCTTGCCGCCGGCCTGGTTGATGAGGCCGACGATGTCCTGCTGCACCTCGCCGGCCAGCACCCACTCCACCACTTCCATGGTTTCGGCGTCGGTGACGCGCATGCCCTGGATGAACTCGCCCGTCTTGCCCAGGCGCTTGAGCGCCGTCTCGATCTGCGGGCCGCCGCCGTGCACCACCACGGGGTTCATGCCCACCAGCTTGAGCAGCACCACGTCCTCGGCGAAGTCGGCCTGCAGCTCGGGGTCGGTCATGGCATTGCCGCCGTACTTGATGACCATGGTCTTGCCATGGAACTTGCGGATGTAGGGCAGTGCCTGCGCCAGGATCTCGGCCTTGTCGCGCGGTGCAATCGAGGTGGGGGTGGTCATGGATGGATGCCTTTTCGGGAAAGCGGGTACCAATGAAACGTGCAATCGCGGATTGTGCCGCAAAGCAGAGGCAGGCTAACGAATCCAGCCGGGCAGCTTGAAGCGCACGATCACCAGGTACGCCACCACGTAGGACACGCAGAACAGCAGGCAGAAGCCCATCAGCACATAGGTGTTGCGCCAGAACAGCACGGCCGGCACCACGGTCAGCAGCGTGAAGGCCCAGAGGTACGGCGCCGTGCGGTTGTTGCGCCGCAGCATGCGGCGGGCGGTGTTCTCGTCCATCACGCTGCGCACGATGCGGCGGTAGACCAGCTGGTGCAGGTGCAGCGCATCGGCCATGCCGGGCGACACGCCGCGCGCCAGCTTGCGGTAGATGGAGAACATGGTCTCCCACACCGGGTAGATCAGCAGCAGCATCGGGAACCAGGGCGACACCACCGGGTGGCGCTGCACCAGCGTGATGCTGCAGAACGCCACCACCACACCCCAGACATAGGCGCCGCCGTCGCCGGCGAAAAGCTGGCCCATGGGGTAGTTCCAGAACATGAAGCCGGCCGTGGCCGCGGCGGTGATGACGAGCATGGCTGCCAGTTCGCGGTCGCCCAGCTGCAGCGCCACATGGGTGAGCGCCGCGCAGATGATGATGGCGACCATGCCGGCCAGCCCGTTGTAGCCATCGATGATGTTGAAGGCGTGCGGCAGGCCGGCGATGGCCACAACGGCCAGCAGCATGCCCACCCAGGGCATCTGGATCATGGCCTGGTCCACCCAGGCGATGTCAAAGCGCGGCACCGCCAGCCCCAACAGGAAGACGGCGAGCGCCCCGGTCATCAGCGTCAGCGCCAGGCGCCAGCGCACCGGCAGGCGCTGCGTCATGTCCTCGGCGATGCCGCCGGCCACGGCCGGCACCATGGCCAGGAAGAAATAGAACAGCCAGCGGTTCCACTGCAGCGCGTTGCCGTAGTAGCCCCACCAGTTCTGCACGCCGGCCACCACGGCGGTGAGCACCAGGCTCAGCATCATCGCCAGCCCACCCAGGCGCGGGATGTGGCCGACGTGGAAGCGCTGGGGCATGTCCGTGCCATAGCGCTTGGCGTGGCCGCGCATGCGGCCCACGATGAAGCCCGCACCGACCAGCGCACAGAAGAAAGCCACCACTGCCAGGAAAATCATTATTCAGTCATCGTGAGGGCTGCAGCCGGCAGGCGCCGCAGCAAGGCGCGCGAACGCCAGAACACCGCCGAGGTCCACAGCCGCAGGAGGCTGCGAATATGCCACAAAGCGTGCCGCATGCGGCGATGGCTGTCGCGCTGGCCCGCGTGCTCGACCACCGCGTCGGCGCGCGCCAGCGTCCAGCCGGCCAGGCGCAGGCGCAGGCACAGGTCGACATCCTCGCAGTACATGAAGTAGGCGGCGTCCAGCCCGCCCACCTCCTGCCAGGCGGCGCGGGGCAGCAGCCACATTGCGCCGTTGACCCATTCGGCGCGCGTTTCGCGCCGGTGCACGCCGTAGCGCAGCAGCAGGGACCAGGGGGTAGGCACTTCGCGCTCGCTGCCTTGCACCGCGCCAGCCTCGTCCACCTGCCGCGGATAGGCCAGCCCCACGCCGCGGCGCTGCGCGGCCTGCAGCAGCGCCGGAAAGGGGTTGCCGGCGCACAGGCGCACGTCCGGGTTGATGAGGCAGACAAAGGCTTCCTCTGCCCCGGCCAGCGCCGCATTGTGGTTGGCCGAGAAGCCCTGGGGCACGGTGTTGCGGCGCAGCTGCAGCGCAAAGGGCCAGCCGCCGGCGGGCGGCACGGGCTCCGGCTCGGGCAGGTTGAGCGTGAGCACCACGCGGCTGACGCCGGACGCACCCAGCGCTGCCAGCGACTCCAGCAGGCGCCGCACCATGTCGGCATGGCCATGGCTGACCACGGACAGGACGATGGAGGGCTGCGGGGAGGCGGTATGCGGCATGTGCCGGTATTATCCACCGCCGCTGCCCCCGGGGGAGATCACCCGGGAGCTACCGGCCGGGCCTGTCCGCTCCGTGGACTATCCAAAAAAGTGAGCTGCTTGCGCTTTATAGACAAGCACTTCAGATATTTTTGCATCTGAAATACCCATACAGCAAGCGCCAGGCGCTATGGTTTTCAGTAGAGCCGCAAGGCCAGCAGCACCCGCAGGATCCGGGTGTCCGTCGGGTTCATGCGCCAGTAGAAGCGCATGCGCGCCACGCGCAGGGCTGCCAGCCAGCGCCGGCGCGACTGCAGCAGCAGATGCACCTGGCCGCGCCTGCCCGCATCCAGCCGGTGGCCATGGACGCGGTCGAACTCGGCCAGCTGGTCCAGCCAGCCCGGGCCCGAGCGGCGCAGGTGGCGCACGAAGCGCTGCACCCTCGCCCACTGGCCGCGCAGGCCGCCCTGCTGCATGCCGATGGCGTTGTTGCCGTGCTGGCGGTAGCGGATGTAGCTGTTCGCGTCGAACACCACGGCACCAAAGGCCGAGACCACCAGGTACGCCCACCAGTCGTGCGCCAGGCAGTGCCGCGGCAGCCCGGACAGCAGCAGCCGGCGCGCCGGGGCGTTCAGGGCCATGGTGCAGCCGGTGGCGATGTTCTGCACCAGGGCGTTGCCCCACCCGATCTTGGCAGGCGGGTAGTCGGGCGAAGGGCCTATGGGCTGCAACTGGGCATCGACGCACTCGGTGCGCGAGCAGTACAGGGCGGCCTCCTGCCGGGGAGCCAGTGCCGCGACCGCGCTGGCGACCTTGTCCGCCAGCCAGACATCGTCCTGGTCGCAGAAGAAATAGAAGTCGTAGCCGTCGCCCGCCATCTGCAACAGTTCGAAAAAGCTGCCCACGAAGCCCAGGTTGGCGCCGGCCTGCACCTGCATGCGCCCGTGGGCGCTGGCGTCGCGGCGCAGCAGGGCCAGCGTGGCATCGGTGGATCCATCGTCGCGCACGAAAATATCGCAATCGGCATGGGTCTGCGCCCGCAGCGAGTCCAGCTGCTCCTGCAGAAAGCGCTCGCCATTGAATGTAGACAATAGAATTGCCACTCGATTTTGCTTGTCAGTCATTCATCCTTACCTGCCTTTGCAGGCCCACTGCGGCACAGGCGCCACCGATTCCTCACTCCATGACCCGCGAACACCACGTCTACACACGCCAGATCGACCCGCAGCAACGGACTTCACTTTCCGTGCTGGCGGGCAAGATACCACCGGGCGCGCGCGTGCTCGACCTGGGCTGCGGTCCCGGCGTGCTGGGCCGCCACTTGCGGGACAGCAAGGGCTGCACCGTCGATGGCGTGACCTTCAGCGCCGAAGAGGCCGCGCTCGCCACCCCGCATTATCGCGACGTGGCGGTCGCCGATCTGGAACGCCTGAACCTGGCGGAGGCCTTTGCGCTGCGCCAGTACGACTGCATCGTCTGCGCCGACGTGCTGGAGCACCTGCGCCAGCCCGAGCGCCTGCTGGCCGACTGCCGCGACCTGCTGGCGCCCGGCGGCCAGATCCTGGTGTCCATCCCCAACGCCGCCTACTGCGGCCTGCTGATGGAGCTGATGCAGGGCGAGCTGCGCTACCGCGAGGAGGGCCTGCTCGACGCCACGCACCTGCGCTTCTTCACGCGCCAGTCGCTGCTGCGCCTGCTCGCGGACGAGCAGTGGAGCGTCGAGTCGCTGGAGACCATCGATCGCCCGCTGGACGAATCCGAGTTCGCCCGCACTACGGCCGACAGCCTGCCGCCCGCCGTTATGCGCTACCTGCTGGCCCAGCCGGATGCACTTGCTTACCAATTCATCTGCAGCGTGCGCCCGGCCAGCGACCCGGCCGCCGCCCAGGCCAGCGCCCTGCTGCTGATCAACAGCGAGACCGGCCCGGCACAGGCCAGCTTCACCAGCAACCTGTACTGGGCCGATGCCGACCAGTTCGGCGAGGAGCGCAAGCTCACTGCCAAGGGCGCCATCGGCAAGCTGCACCAGAGCATCCGCTTCGCGCTGCCGCGCTTCGAGGGCGCAGCGCCCGCGCTGCGCTGGGACCCGGCCGACCGCCCAGGCTTCCTGCACCTGCACGAACTGCGCCTGTACGACGCCAGCGGCACGCTGCGCTGGCGCTGGGGCGGCGCCGTGGACGAGCCGCTGGCCCGGGCGCCGCACAGCCAGATCGTCTGGCAGCCCGCGCCGGCCAGCGCGCCCGGCTCGGCGCTGGCGCTGCTGACCGGCGACGACCCCTACCTGCGCCTGCCCATCCCGCCCGGCATCCTGCGCGACTGCCTGCAGGCCGAGGGCACGGTGCTGGAAGCCACCGTGGGCTGGCCCATGTCGGCCGACTACGCCGTGCTGGCCGACAGCGCGCAGCAGCTGCAATCGCGCATCGCCCATGCCGATGGCGAAGTGATCCGCGCACAGCAGGCGCAGGCCACCGCCCACGACCAGCTGCGCCAGCTGCAGGCCCATATGCAGGACCAGCGCCAGAACCTGGAAGCCTGCATCGAGCAGCAGCAGGAACACATCAACGCCCAGCAGACGCACATTGGCAACCTGCAGACGCACCTGAACAACATCGAGGCCTCGGAGGCCTACCGCGTGGGCCAGAAGCTCGCCCGCGCCAAGGCCCGGCTGCGCGGCCAGGCACCGCCCGCGCCCGCCGTGGTGGCCGTGCCCGCCGCCGAGGCACCGGTGGCGCCGCCGCCGGCCGAGGAAGCGCCGGCCGAGCCCGTTACCGAACTGCCCGCCGCAGAGCAGACGCCTGAACCGGCCAGCCTGCCCGCAGCCGCCGAGCCGGTGGCCCTTGCCGCGCCCGAGCCTGCCACCATGGTGGACATCATCGTCCCCGTCTACCGCGGCCTGGCCGACACCCGGCGCTGCCTGGAGTCGGTGCTGCAGGCGGCGACGCAAGCGGACTGCCAGCTCATCGTCATCAACGACGCCAGCCCCGAACCGGCGCTGAGCGCCTGGCTGCGCGAGCTGGCCGCGCAGGACCGCCGCGTGACCCTGCTGGAGAACGACAGCAACCTCGGCTTCGTCGCCACCGTCAACCGCGGCATGCAGCTCAACCCCACGCACGACGTGCTGCTGCTCAACAGTGACACCGAGGTCTCCCACGGCTGGCTCGACCGCCTGCGCGCCGCCGCCTACAGCGCGCCGGCGGTGGGCAGCGCCACGCCGCTGTCGAACAACGCCACCATCTGCAGCTACCCGCGCTTTTGCGAGAACAACGCCCTGCCCACGGACACCGACCTCGTCGGCCTGAACCACCTGTGCGCCAGCGCCAATGCGGGGCAGGCGGTGGACATTCCCACCGGCGTGGGCTTTTGCATGTACATCCGGCGCGACTGCCTGGCGCAAACCGGGCTGTTCGATGTGGAACACTTCGGCCGGGGCTACGGCGAGGAAAACGACTTCTGCATGCGCGCCCACGATCTGGGCTGGCGCCACCTGCTGGCGCTCGACACCTTCGTGCTGCACACCGGCGGCGTGAGCTTCGGCGACAGCAAGACACCGCGCGAGCAGGCCGCCTATGCGCTGCTCCAGCAGCTGCGCCCCCAATATGACACGCTGGTGCAGCAGCACCTCAAGGACAATCCGGCCCAGGCCGCGCGCAACGCCATCGACCGCGCCCGCCTGCGCCAGCACCCGCTGCCGCGCGTGCTCATGGTGCTGCACAACGCCGGCGGCGGCACCCTGCGCCACGTTCACGAGCTGGCCGACAGCCTGAAGGACCAGGCCGTCACGCTGGCGCTCACGCCGCTGGAGAACCACTACATCCGGCTGCAGTGGCTGAACGGCACCGAGGGCTACGACGAGGAGTTCCACTGGCCCACGCAGTCGCAGCAGGTCGTGCAGCTGCTGCGCGAGCTGGGCGTGCGCCACGTGCACTTCCACCACCTGATGGGGCTGGACCTGGAGATCATGCGCCTGCCCGAGCTGCTGGGCGTGCGCTACGACTTCACCGCGCACGACTACTACGCCATCTGCCCGCAGATCAACCTGATGATGCCCACGCACAACGCGCGCTATGCGGCGCTGGGCGTGGCGCAGTGCCCCGAATGCTCGGGCGAGCGCCCGGCGCCCACCGGCGAGACCATCGAGGCCTGGCGCATGCGCCACCGCCTGTTCCTGAACCGGGCGCGCTACGTGCTGGCCCCCAGCCGCGACGCGGCCGAGCGCATGCTGCAGTATTTTCCCGATGCGCCGGTGCGCTACGTCACCCACCACGACATCGCCGACCCCACCGCGCTGCCGCGCCCGCAGGGCCAGGCGCTGCCGGCGCACGGCCACCTGCGCGTGTTCATCCTCGGCGGCGTCAGCATCGCCAAGGGCGGCGACGTGATGGAAGCCGTGGCGCTGGCCGCCGCGCGCGCCAAGGCGCCCATCGAGCTGCACCTGCTGGGCTACCCGCACCGCCGCATGCGCACCCAGCCGCAGGCCAGCCTCACCATCCACGGCCCGTACGAGGATGCCGACCTGCCCGCGCTGCTCGAGCGCCTGCAGCCCGACGTGGTCTGGTTCCCGGCGCTGTGGCCCGAAACCTATAGCTATACGCTGAGCGCCTGCCTGCAGGCCGGCCTGCCGGTGATCGCGCCCGACATCGGCGCCTTCACCGAGCGCCTCGCCGAACGCCCCTGGACCTGGCTGCGCCCCTGGAGCACCTCGGCCGACGAATGGCTGGCCCTGCTGCAGGACATCCGCCAGCGCCACTTCGTGCAGGGCGAGCCGCCGCTGCCGGCACCGCCCGCGCCCCACGCCGGCCTGCCCACGCGCCTGCTGCCCTGGAGCTACCCGCAGGATTACCTGACAGGGCTGGCCGCGGCCTGAATTTGAATAAAATAGGCCTATAGCGCTCATGAATAAAGCGCGAACAGCTACAAAATAAAGAGCAATCAAGTGTCCCCATCCCTCGCGACCCTGCGCCGGCTGCCGCACAAGCTGCGCCAACTCAGCCGCAGCCTGTACCTGCTGCTTTCCGACCCGAGCAACCTGGGCGGCAACGGCCGCAAGCTCTGGCGGGCCTGGCGCGCGGGCGGCGCACCGATGCTCAAGCACCAGCTGCTGTCGCTGGGCCACCCCGATGCGCCCACCGTCGCCGTCGCCCCCACCGATGCCTGGCGCGACTACCAGCAGCGCCTGCAGGGCGTTGTGCTGCCCCAGCTGCGCGAGGAAATCGCCGCGCTGCAGCAGCAGGCCCAGGGCTCGGCGCCGGTGGCCATCTCCATCCTCGTGCCGACCTACAACACCCCGGCGGACATGCTCACGGCCATGGTCGAGTCGGTGCGCGCGCAGATCTACCCGCACTGGGAGCTGTGCATCGCCGACGATGCCTCGCCCTCCCCTCATGTGCGCCAGATGCTGCAGGCGCTGGCCGCGCAGGAGCCGCGCATCAAGCTGCACCTGGGCGAGGTCAACCGCGGCGTCTCGCACGCAACCAACCAGGCGCTGGCGCTGGCCAGCTCGCCCTTCGTGGTGCTGCTCGACCACGACGACCTGCTCCAGCCGCAGGCCATCTACCGCGTGGCGCAGTGCGTGCAGGCCGACGACCCGGACATGCTGTATTCGGACGAAGTCCTGGTCAGCCCCGACGGCAAGCAGGTGCTGCAGTACTTCCACCGCCCGGCCTTCTCGCCCGAATACCTGCGCAGCCATCCCTACATCGTGCACCTGGTGGGCTTTCGCACCGCGCTGCTGCGCGAGCTGGGCGGCTTCGACGAAAGCCTGACCATCTCGCAGGACTACGACCTGATCCTGCGCGTGAGCGAGCGCGCCCGCTGCATCGCCCACATTCCCGAGATCCTCTACCAGTGGCGCACCCACACCGGCTCGGCCGGGCACGAGAAGATGGCGCAGGTGATGGAGACCTCCACCCGCGTGCTGCAGCGCCACCTCGACCGCAGCGGCCTGCCCGCCACCGCCCAGCCCGGCGTGTCCTTCAACTTCTTCCAGGCGCGCCACCAGATCGCGGACGGCCAGCGCGTCGCCATCATCATCCCCACCAAGAACTACGGCAGCCTGGTGCGCCAGTGCGTGGACAGCATCCGCGCCACCGTCCCGCACGCGGCCTACGACCTGATCGTCATCGACCACGAATCGACCGAGCAAGCCAGCCTCGACTACTTCGCGCAGATCGCACAAGACGGCACGGCCACCGTGCTGCGCTACCAGGGGCCGTTCAACTTCTCGGCCATCAACAACTGGGCCGTGCAGCAGCTGACGGGCGAGTACACACACTACCTGTTCTGCAACAACGACATCGAGGCGCTCGACGAAGGCTGGCTGGAGCACATGCTCGCCCAATGCCAGGACCCGTCCGTGGGCATGGTCGGCGCGCAACTGCTCTACCCCGACCGCACCTCGATCCAGCACGCCGGCGTGTGCGTGGGCGCCTTCGGCATCGCCGAGCACTATGGCAAGTTCCTCAAGCTGCCACCGGACCGCGTGGACATCGCCTTCATGGGCCGCCTGGTCTGCACGCACGAGGTCTCGGCCGTCACCGCCGCCTGCCTGCTGATGCGCAAGCAGGCCTTCGACGCCATCAATGGCTACGACGAAAAGCTGGCCGTCGGCTTCGGCGATGTGGACCTGTGCCTGCGCACCCTGCAGCTGGGCTGGCGCGTGCTCTACTGCCCGCAGGCCACGCTCATCCACCACGAATCCATCACCCGCGGCAAGGCCGAAGGCTACGACCCCCACCCCGAGGACTCGGCCCTGTTCGCCAGCCGCTGGCGCGGCTTCCTGGATGCGGGCGACCCCTACTTCCACCCCGCCTTCGAGGTGCGCCACACCTGCTGGCTGGTGCGCACCCCCATGCACTGCGAGGCGTCCATCAACCGCCGCCTCTTCACCCGCAGCGGCCTGGGCCTGCGCATGCAACGGCTGAGTCAAAGTACCAATTAATCAAAAACAATAGCTGTCAGCGCTTACCACATAAGCCTTGACAGCCATTTTATTGATTTTTCTGTCGGTACAGCAGACGGCTCATGCCCAGGTAGTTGACGCCCATGCCTGCCACCGTGCCCGCGGCCACGTAGATCGCCAGCCACAACGGCGTCTGCGACAGGCCCCAGGCCAGCAGCGAATAGACGCCCAGGTTCACCAGCCCACCGCCCAGCATCAGCCCCAGGTAGCGCAGGTACTCGCTGAGCATTCCGCCCGCGGCCGGGCGGCCGGCGAACGAGATATTGCGGTTGATGAGCCAGGTCAGCGTCGCCGCCAGCCAGAACGACACGATCCGCGCCCCATACACGCCCAGCACGCCGCGCAGCAGCGACAGCACGCCCACATCCACCAGGAATGCCAGCCCGCCCGCCACCAGGAACCAGGCAAAGGAGCGGCTGAGCTTCAGCGGCATCCCTGGCCCGGAGAGGCAGCCGCCAGGTAGGCAAACTGCTTGGCTTCGCGCCGCGCCAGGGTGATGGCGTGCAGGATCAGCCCGGTCACGAACGACAGCCCGCCGGTCACCATCAGCGCCGTCACCAACCCCAGCGTCGGAAAGCGCCGCACCAGCCCCGTCTGGGCATACTCCGCGATGATGGGTGCCGCCAGCACCACGGCCACCAGCGCCAGCAACGCCCCCAGCCAACCAAAGAATTGCATGGGCTTTTCGCTGACCACCAGGCGGCCGATCGTCTTCAGGATGCGCCAGCCATCGCGGTAGGTCGAAAGCTTGCTGGCCGAACCCTCGGGCCGCGCGCCATAGGGCGTGTCCATCTCCGCGCAGGGCATACGCAGCTCCAGCGCATGCACGTTCAGCTCCGTCTCGATCTCGAAGCCCTGCGAATGCGCCGGGAAGGACTTCACGTAGCGCCGCGAAAACACCCGGTAGCCCGAGAGCATGTCGCGAAAGCTGCCGCCGAAGATCTTCTGCACGCTACCCGTCAGCAGCTTGTTGCCTAACCGGTGGCCGGGCCGGTACGCCAGCCCCGGCCCCGGGTCGGACTCCACGCGCGCACCGACCACCATGTCCAGCTGCCCGTCCAGCAGCAGGTCGATCAGCGCCCGCGCCGATGGGGCATGGTAGGTGGCATCGCCATCCACCATCACGTAGACATCCGCGTCCACATCGGCAAACATGCGCCGCACCACATTGCCCTTGCCCTTGAGGTTGACGTCCCGCACCTGTGCACCGACCTGCCTAGCCACCTCCATGGTCTTGTCCGTTGACAGGTTGTTGAAGATGTACACCTCGGCCTCGGGCAGCGCCTCCCGAAAGCCTTCCACCACCGGCCGCACCGTCAGTTCCTCGTTATGGCAAGGCACGATCACGGCGATGCGCTGGTTGCGGTAGCGCTTTGGCTGCGGCTCTTTGATTGTTAAATTTGCAGTCACACTCAAGCCCGCGTCCCCTTATTGCCGTGGCGATGAAAAAATGGAACTGGCGCTCCACAGTACGATGGGAATCATGCCCAACGAAAATGGCACCAGCGGGAATAGATAAAGCATATTGTTGCTGGGAATAGAGGTCGCCTCCAAAAACCCCAGCAGTACAACACGGGTAGTCACTGCTGCAGCAAATGCTGTCGCAAGCCACCAAGTGGAGGGTGGCAGTACGTGTCTGCGCCCCCATCGCCAAAGCACGACTATGGTCAAAACTGCCCATACGACAAAAGCCAGTGGCAAGCCGTATGTAGACAACTTGTTCATCCAGCCACTGATATGTTGTGCTAGTCCTTCGCGAAATATATCTCTTGGTGATTTCAGCGCATGGCCATCCCAAGCTTTGGGATCATCCTTGGTCGGCGCCAGAGGACCATTCGTCACGACATCAAAGAGTGCCAGATGCTTAGGGTCACCCTGACTCGGCACAACATCGGCGGACAGGTTACCTAAAGTGACCAAGGTCTTAAAAACCGCCCAGGATGCTTCAACCGTGTCCGTCATGTATCCCTCATGCCAAGGCGGCAACAGCGTCGCGCGCTGCGGGAAACAATCGCCGGGATGCGCGCGGCACCCTTCATCGATTTCGCGAGCTAGACGACGATAGAAAGCTCGAGCATCTTTCGCACTACTATAGTGCCCCGCGCTCGCCACAGCGCCACGCAAGGCCCACATGAACCAACCGGAAAGAATCTCCGGGCAAGGAGACGTCCCTGTTTGTTCACAACCGGCACGCAGCCAGTCTTGCCCACCTTGCCCTTCAAAGTAGGGGCGTAACTCGCGAGCCGCAGCACTCATCTCATAAGCACGCTCACGCGCGTCTTTGGGAAATAGCACGTAGCGCTGCCAATTGTCATGACGAATTCGCATCAATGCGCCATAGCCAGCCTGGTAATCGCTGGAACGGAAGTCATTATTGCGAAACACCCCATACACCGCGTAGTTAGCCGCATTGACCATACCGATCACTAGCGACATCGCCAATACAGGCAGCACCAAAACAGAAACGATAGAACGCCACTGCGTAAGCCAATTCCGTTGGCGCACTAGCCAATAACAAAGCAAGATCAGCATCGCTGGCAACAGCCAGACCCCTTCCTCACGGGTCAGCCAAAACCAGCCAGCTACCAAACCCAACACACACAGTGTCTTCCACTGGGTATGTAGCAGCGCTCGCGCTGAACTGTCTGCTGGCAGCACCCAGCAACGCACACCGAGCGTTACCAGCATCAGGGCCTGAGACAGATAAATCCCTTCACGCACTACGCGTCCTCCGACACCGCCCGACCAAGGTGTGGGAATGAAAGCCAGCAAAACGAAAGTAACGAAAGCTACCGCACGGGAACGATACAACTGCCCGATAGTGATCGCAAAGAATGCCACTACCAGCAAATACATCGCCTGCTCACTGAACTTCAGAGGTAAGCCTATTGCATGGTTCAGCAGCATAAAAACCGAGTAACCAATACCTTTGGCATGCGTCAGATTGTTGTAACTACCCAGCCAATGACCCATGCCAATTTCAGCAGCTTGGCGCACAAACAAGAGATCGTCATATGCGGCCCAACCATTGCCTGCAATGGGAAACGCCATCCGAATCCATAGCGACAGCGACCCAATCAAGGCAACGGTAATCCAGAAAGAACGGGAATAGGCCAGTCGAGATGTCATAGATGGAATGGAGCTACCGATCAATCGGCTATTGGAAGTTCAGATACCGCTTGACGCCAAGCATATCCACCATACCCCCGGAGTGGACAGCCTATGCGCACCTGATTACGAGCCTCCCGGCTCGCTTCGGAGCACGAGCATCTCATAGACTCGATGATGCGAGAGTACGAAGCTATCAACCCAAGGTGGACGATGCGCATCGTACAACGTAACGCGCAACTTAAATTAACAAATCTTTGCGTCCAAAGGCAAAAGCATACGCCGCTCTCTATCACGTCGCCGCATTCGCCCATCTGCAAGCGGCGATAGGGCGGTGCATGTGGCTTAAGCCGGCCGTTGCAGCAGCAAGAATATTTCGTTGTTGCTCAGCAACTCACGCGGATAGTGCTGGAGCAACGCTTCCGGTATCGGTGCCGGTTCATAGTGACGCCGCTCCTGCCGAGCAACGGCAAAGCCTGCTGCGCAGGCGATTTCCACCAACTCATCAGCCGTCAGCCGATTGAGCTCCTGGTATTCCTTGAAGACGAACCTCTTGTAGCCCTCGGCACCGAAATCGGCGAAGCCGAAGTCCACCTCATCGGGACTCAGTTCGCCGTCGTAAGCCTCAATCACCCGCCACAGGGCGTCCTCGTCCACCAGCAAGTGGTGCCAGGCAATCTCGTCATAGCGGCGCAGGTGCGAACCGTAGGCGGAATAGAACAGCGGCTCGATCTGCAGGAAGAAATGGCCGCCGGGCTTGAGGCATGCGTACAGGTCGCGCAGGATGGGCAACAGTTGGTCGCGTTGCACATGCTCGAAGGTGGACCAGCTCATGATGCCGTCATACAGCGGCGCCTGGCCCGCCAGTGGTTCAGCGGGCTGGATCGTCTGGAACGTCAGCGCGGCCGGCATGCGCTGCATGTCCAGTTGCTGCGCCGCGATGCGGGGCAGCTTGGCATATTCCTGCCGCACGTCGATGCCGTGGATGGCCAGCGCGCCATGGCGCAGCACCAGCGCCAGGTCGGTGATGCCGTCGCCGCAGCCGAACTGCAGCAGGCGCGCATTGCCCAGATCGACCACACTGCCCAGCCATTGCTGGACGACATCGGCCGCATAGTGGAAGTGCGCGCGGAACCACTCGTCGGTGATCCGGCTGTCGTCATAGGCGGGCAGCAGGCCCAATTGCTTTTCGCGCAACTGGGCAAGGTGGCGCATCAAATGTCCGCGCGAAGGGCCGCGCTTCATGTTTTTTTGCGCAGCACGTACACGTCCTGGTGGTTCCAGAACTGCACGGGTGCGAAGTATTCGAGCCGGTCGGCGCCCACGGTCTCGGCAATGCGGGCGCGGACGAAGGCTTCGGTGGTGAAGGCCGTGCCGTACTCGTTGGGATCGATGGCGTGCGATTCGCTCGAAGGGGCGAAGAAGAAGCCTTCTGCGTCGAGCGGTACATGGTGGAACTGCGCCGCCTTGATGCCATGCGTGCTGAACACCAGCATACCACCGGGCGCCACGGTGTCGTACAGCGCTTGCAGCCAGCGCGCCCAGGTGCCGCGCGGCAGATGGCTGAACAGCGACAGCACGAAGACCGTGTCGTACTGGCGCGGCGCGGCCAGTGCCTCCGGCACGCTGGCCGACAGAAAGCCTTGCACGCCAAAGGTGCGGGCCGCAAAGTCTACGGCGTCCGGCACGACGTCAGAGACGGTCACCTTGTCCGCCCCCAGGAGCTTGACCAGGTGGCGCGTGAAACGGCCATGGCCGCTGGCAAATTCAAGAAAGGCCCGGCTCTGCACCAGCGGCTGCCCCACGCGCTCCATCACGGCCATCAGCTCGGCCAGAGTGCGCCAGCCATCGGCCAGGTAGTCGCGCAGTGGGTTGACGCTGCTCGGGTGGCCAACAAAGAAACCGAAGATGTCGTCCGCCGGGGAGATCGTGCAATCCAGGCCCATGATGTTGCGGAACGATCCGCTCAGATCATGCCGCTCGATCAGCGCATGGGCAGCCAGCATCGTGTCCTTCTCGGCTCGAGCTTGCAGCAGCAGCGGCGAAGCTCCTGCGGGATCGCCATCCGCCAGCAGCTGCTGCGCTTGGGCCAGCAGTTGCTGGCCCGGGCTGGCGGTGGTGGGTGTCGTGGTCATATACTACTGATTTAATAGCTGCTTGTGCTTGATGGACGGGCGCCACAGGCCATTTTTATATAAATTCTCAGCCCCAGTGGTGCGGCAATCGTACCAGCCCCGGCAACGGCTTCGGATAGATAAAGCGGAACACGGTGTATTGGAACCACTGGTCGTACACCGCCAGGCCGGAACCATCGAACAGAAAGGCGCTGACCACGTAGTCGCCGCTATGCAGCGGCAAGCCCGGGAAGGTCAGCACCGACTGCCAGGTGCCGTCGGCGAGTTGCACCGGATGCGCGCCATCCTCGTGCGTGGCCAAACAGGCGATGCCCACGCCTTTGTTCTGCTCGATCATGAAGCCGATGTTGGGACGCTCGCCGCCATTGCCCCGCACGCGGATGGTCACGACCAGATCATTGCCTTGCAACACCGGCGGCGCATCGGCGCTGAGATGGGCAATGTCCACCGACAGGATGCAGGCCTGGCCCAACTCCGGAGTCCCCTGGGCCTTCGGGGCCGCAGGCGGCTGCACCACGTAGGGTTCGGCCAGCGAATCCGCGGCCGGCGAAGGCTCGTGCGCCGCCGTTGCCGAGGCTGCACCGGCCACATCGCCTTGCGCATCGTCGCCCCACTGCAGTCGCGCCTTCTCATCCTGCAGCTGGCGCGTGCGCACGTCATACGCCGCCAACGCCGACTCGGTATCGCCCAGCATCTGTACCTGGCCTTTTTCCAGCCACAGCGCAGCATCGCACAGGTGGCGGATATGGTAGGGGCTGTGCGAACAGAACAGGATCGTGCAGCCCTTCTGGCGAAAGTCGAGAATGCGTTCGATGCATTTCTTCTGGAAGCTCTGGTCACCCACCGCCAGCGCCTCGTCGACGATCAGCACATCCGGCTGCACGGCCGTTACCAGCGCGAAAGCCAGGCGCACGTTCATGCCGGACGAATAGGTCTTCACCGGCCGGTCAATGGCATCCTGCAACTCGGAAAAGGCGATGATCTCCGGCTCCAGCTTGCGCATATCCTCCTGCGGGATGCCGATCAGGCTGCCGGCGAAATACAGATTGTCCCGGCCCGTGAAATCCGGGTGAAAGCCCGCGCCCAGCTCCAGGATCGCGGTGATCCGGCCATGGCGCTCGATGCTGCCAGTGGATGGCTGCATCGTGCCCGCGAGCAGCTTGAGCAGCGAGCTCTTGCCCGCGCCGTTGTCACCGATCACGCCGATGCACTGGCCGCGCTGCAAGGAAAAACTCACGTCGCGCAACGCCCAGTGGCTGCGGTGCATGGCCCGCCCCGTGAGCAGCGCCTTCACGCGCTGGCGCGGCGAATCATAGAGCTTGTACTCCTTGCCCAGGTTCTTGACGACCAGCACCGGCTGGGTGCCCGTGTTTGCCACGGCCGCCCTCGTCATAGCCAGTCCACCAACTGGTCACGGCTGCGGCGCACCAGCACGTTCACCACCACCAGCAGCAAGGCGATCCAGCCCATGATCCCGGCCCAGACGGACCAATCCGGCCATTGGCCGTGAAGCAAGACCGCCTGGTAGCCCAGCACATACGACGCCATGGGGTTGAGCCATAGCAGCCAGCGCCAGCCCTCGGGAAACATGGTGATGGGAAACAGGATGGGCGTGAGATAGATTCCCACCGACAGCACAAAGCCCACGAACTGCACGGTATCGCGCAGCGCGGCTGCAAAAATGGCTAACGCGTAGGCCAAGAGCAGTGTCATCAGCAACTGCAGCGCCATCAGCGGCAGCAATGCCGCCACGCCCCATTGCAGATGATGGATGGGGATGTAGCACAGCGCCACCAGCAGCATCAGCGGGCCAAAGATGAGCGAGCTGGCCAGTACCGACCGCACAGGAAAGAGCACCGGAGGCAGCGGATTTTTCTGCAGCAGGGAACCCGCCTCCAGCAGGCTGGTCATACCGCGTGCCAAGGCATCGCAAAACGCCATCCATGGCAGCGCACCCACGATCAGGAAGGTACCTACCGCATGCGATGTAGCACCTTCACCCAAACGCATCGAGAAGACGAGATCGAACACCAGGTAGTACGCAGCCACGGTCAGCAAGGGCTGCAGGTAGGGCCACAACACCCCTACCGCCGTGCCGGCATGACGCGCCGCCACTTCCCGGCGCGTCATCACCCGGATCAGATCCTTGGCATGCCAGACCGCCCGAAGATCGTCCAATAGAGCAAACATCTTTTCAGCACATTGAATGCGTTACCAACTCGCAAAGCCCGGCTGAGGCCCGAAACATCCCGGCCCGAGAACCCATGGCGCATAAAAAGCACTGCGGCCCCAGGACCGCAGTGCTTTGTCGACGCCATTGTGGCTTATTTTTTATCTTCGTGCGATTTGGAGAACGCCTCGATCGCAGCCTGGTCGAACTTGGCCTGTTCCAGCGTGGCATTGACTTCCTGCTCGCGGGCTTGCTGCAGCATTTGGTCCGTCAACTGGGTCGCCAGTTGGGGCCGAGCCTCCTCGTAGGACATCTTGTGCTCCGGCTTCTTGTCCACCAGCTTGATGATGTGGTAGCCAAACTGCGACTTCACCAACGGGCTCAGCTCACCCGGTTTCTGCAGCGCGAATGCGGCATTCTCGAACTCTGGTACGGTCCGGCCCTTTTGCAATTGCCCCAGATCGCCACCCTTGGCAGCACTGCCCGTATCCTCGGATTTCTCCTTGGCCAGCGTCGCAAAATCAGCCCCGCCCTTGAGCTGCTTCAGCAAAGCCGTCGCTTTTTCCTCGGCCTTGGCATCCACGCCGCTAACGAGGATGTGCGCCACATGCACCTGGGCCGGCACCATCATGCCGTCACTCTTGACCTTGTAAGTAGCCTGCATCTGCGACTCGAGTTGCTGCTCGGACGGCTTGTGCTTGGCATTGAACTTCGCCAAATAGGCATCCGACAACGCCTTGTCCATGGCGATGCGCATCGCAGCCGCGATGCGTGGGTCCTTGTCCATGCCCTCTGCCCTGGCCTTCTCCGCCATCACACGGCGCACATACAAGGCCCTGGCCATCTGGTCAACGCTGTTTGGCTTGGCCAGAAAGGGGCCACGCATGCTTTCCGGAATGCGCAGCGCATCTGCTTCGATATCGGCCGTAGTCAGCTCCACGCCAGCAGGCCCCTTGACGATGCTCACTGGTGCCTTGTCCGCAGCCATGGCTACCATCGACAACAGCCCAAGCGCCAGCGCCACTGCATTCTTCGAGAACTTGCTATTCACCATCACTCCATTCTTTCCATTCAAAAGGGCCTACCCACACTCTCGGGCAACCCGCAACACTTGCCAGCATGCCGCAAAACCAGCATCCGCAGCGGCAAGCGGCCGCAATATGTGCGAGAAAACGTTGGTCTACGCCCCGACACAAGACTGGCAGCATCACCAGCCCTGCTAAAACAGAAATAAAAAAAGCGGGGAAGTTCCCCGCTTTTTGCTTTACAGCTTGGCTGTGGCAGGTTACCCCGCCACGTACCACCTACGCTTAGTCAGCGTAACGGTGGGGCCAGGTGATACCGTAGGTACCGCTGAAGCCGTTAGCCGCGCCGCCGCTGTTCATCAGCTTGATGAACGAAGCGCCAACCACCGGCAGACGACGACCGAAGTTCACCGAACCCCAGCCGTTTTCGTAGGAGCCTTGCTCCACGTTCGAACGTGCAACCGTAGCACCCAGCACCGAGGTACCGGAGTCACGGAACGACAGCACGCTGACTTCACCGCACAGGCGGACCGACTTCTGCGTACCGGGCGAGATCACGGCGCCGGAGGTACGGGCGGATTCTTCACGGTCGTAGAAGGTGCTGGCAGCGGTGTTCACGCAGATGTTGCCTGCGGTATCGACGCTGGTGAAGGTAGACGCGAAGAACGGCAGGGTGGTCACCGGATCGACCACGCCAGAGTTGAACACGCGGTATGCATCGCCAGCAACGTTCCATTCCAGGAACGTGTTGGGCTTGCTGTCTTGGGTGTAGTCAGCGCCCACGCTGTAACGGCGGGTAGGCATGGACAGAACCCAGTCGGTCTTCGCACTGATGATGGCGTCGGTAGCGTACTGGTTGGTAGCACCGCTGTGAGCCACAGCAGCAGTCAGCGCGCTGGCTTGCTGCTCAGGGGTCTGACCAGCGATCAGCGGAGTCGACAGGTCGGGCAGGTCATAGCTGGCGGCAGCGATACGGCCGCTCTTCAGCAGCGGGTCAGCCGTGAAGTTGGTTGCAGCCACGCCGGCATCCAGCTGAGGCCACAGCACGTAGTTACCACGTGCATTGGCACCAGCACCGTCCACAGCCTTGATCGACGTTGCAGCGCCGGAGAAGGTGGTGGTCTGGTCCACGTTCAGGATGTACCAGTCACCGGTGATGCCACCCGAAGGCGTATCCAGGCCCAGTGCCAGAGCAGCTGCGTTCAGGTCGCCGCCGTTCAGGCTCAGCGTCTGGTTCAGCACCGAGTCCGTGCAAGGTGCCACGCCGTTCACGTGCTTGGTAGCCGTGAACAGGGGCTTGCCAGGAACCACGTCAGCCATGTTCAGGACTTCCAGGTAGCCTTCCATGGTGTTGGCGTTCTGCTTGTCAGCCGTCCAGTTGGGGTTCAGACGATCCTTCACGAAGGAGGTCTTCACACCGCCGCTGATGTTGGGCAGCGTGCAGGACTTGTCGTAGGTCTGGAAGTAGGAACCGTTGGCGTCAGCCTGGACGGAGCCGGTCCACACGTCGGTAGGCGACAGGAACACGGTGAAGTCCAAGATATCGTCAGAGTTGGCAGCGCCGCGGAAGCGAACCTTCAGAGCCTTGCCGTTGACGGTGTCGGTGTTCACCACGTGGAACACGGACATGTTGTTGTTCTGCGTGGTGAAGTAGGGCACCACCAGAATGTGGCCTGCGCCACCTTCGCTCTGCACCAGGTTGGCTGCATTAGGTGCCGTTTGGGCAGAAGCGGCACCAGCGAAGCCACCAATCATGGCAGCAATGCTCAGAGCCAGAACATTTTTCTTCATAAACACACTCCAGTTAAAAAAAGTTAGTCAGCGCAACTACCACGATTGATTACGCTGAGAAATAATAGCACAGCGTTTTGGCAGTTGGCAAAACCGGCAGATCGTTGGCAAGCCATGTTTGTAGAAAAAATACAACACCCCTCACCCCCTCTCCACCTGCCATCGGTGGCCCCTACAGTTCTGTAAAGAGCCACCATTGACCGTCTTCAAGCACCCATGTTTGTCTTGAATACACGTCAATGGTACCGAGTTTCTGCCCCATGATGGGGGGCTTGGTCTTCAAATTGACCCCTGCCCCGCACTTCTGTGGCTCGCAACTCACGTTTTTCACTTCCGCCTCCACGGCAAAGGTGCCGGGGTGGGTTGCGCGGAACTGCTCCGCCGTTCTGACCTTGCGGTAGCCCGGATTGGTCAAGGCATACGCGGCCTTGTAGTCACCCTTGATGCGGGCGTCCCAGTAGGCCTGGGAGCGCTTGGCAACGACTTCCTCGGGTGTACCTCCGCCCGCAAGGCTGGCACAGCCGGCCAACATAGCCAGCGCCCCCGCAGCCAGAGCCCCTTGGCCCAGGCGGCGGAAATTGCATTTCTTCATTGATTGACTCCTGTCAAGCTGTCTATCCACTAATTAATACTGCTCACTGCGCGCGCAGCGGCTGCACAGCCGTGACCGGCTTCGCAGGCGCCTGCCTACGGGTTTGCGGCAGGTCGTCCCGGTCCAGACCACGGAGGCGGTCTCGCAGTTCGTCGCTGACCTCGCGGATGTCCACGTCGGTTCGCACAACACGCGGGGTGATGACAACAAGCAACTCAGTGCGCCTTTTGTCGATAGAGGTACTGCTGAAAAGTTTCCCGAACACCGGGATGTCCTTGAGCAACGGGATCCCGCTATCGCCGGAATTCTTCGAGTCACGAATCAACCCGCCCATGACGATGGCCTCTCCCGAGCGAACAGCCACCTTGCTACTAATTTGACGCTGCAAGAAGGGACGCTGCTTGGTTGCTTCATCAATGTCAGCCCCAACATCAATGACGGATTGATCGACCTGCATCGTGACCATATTGCCCGAGTTGACCGACGGCGTAACGTTCAACAGAACACCGGTGTCCTTGTATTGGATATTGTTGGTCAGGACACCACTGGTAATGGTGCTATAGGTCGACCCTGTACTGACCGGTTGCTGGTCACCTACCGAGATGTTGGCGGTATGGTTGTCCAACACCATCAGCGACGGGCTCGACAGCATCTTGACCTCGGTGTCCTTCGCTAGCGCATTCAACTGCGCCCGAATCTGGTTGGCGCTATTGAACAGCGAATAGGTGAATCCAGCACTCCCGCCGTCCCCGTTGGGCCCAAGATTTCCAACGTTGCCGATGCCATGCAGGCTATTCGAGCCTGCCGGATTGGCGCTGCCAAACACCCACTTCAATCCATATTGAAGGCTATCGGTGAGAGTGACCTCAAGAATGCTGGCCTCAATGAGTACCTGCACCGGCGGGACATCCAGGCGCCGCAAAGTGGCTTCGATCTTGCGGAATTCCGTGCCCGTGCTCCAGATCAGAATCGTATTGTTCAACGGATCGGCCATCGCCCGGATGTTGCCGATGGTTGCCACCGTCGCACCTTGTTGCTGCGGTTGGTTGCGATTGTTGGCATTGTTATTAGTACCAAACCGGTTGCCCCCCAGCCCCAGCCCTCCGGTGGAGCCTAGCCCCCCCGACAATCCAAAATTGCTCTGGCCAAGGCCGCTGTTGAATCCAGTATTCGTATTGGACATGCCTGGCGCCACGCCACTGGTCATGTTGCCAGTGGCTCCGCCACCAGTACCGCCAAAAATTCCGCCCAGCACCCCAGCCAGATGTTGCGCATTGCCGTTCTGTACCCGGTAGATATGCAGTTCGGGCTCGCCACCGCCAGAGCTGGGCACATCCAGGCGGCGGATCCATTTTTCAGCCTCTTCCAAGTAGGAAGCGCGCGGCGTGATGACCAGGATGGCGTTCAGCCGCGGCACCGGCATGACGCGGATGGCACCAAATAGGGGATTGGACTCGCCCAGCGAGCTCAGCACCGCGGCGGCGGCGGCGGCGTTACCGCTAATTTGGGGAGCCGAACCGGGAGCGCCGGCCGCACCCGCACGCACCTGGGCGCCGCGCTGATTCGCCGTCGCCGATGTGCCGCCACCGGCTGCACCTGCGCCAGCCGGACCGCCCTGGCCCGCTGCGCCAGCATTGCCGCCGTTGATCATCTGCAAGGCCGTCGAAATCTCTTCGATGGAGGCGTACTTGAGGGGGTAGATCCCGACGGACATGCCCTTGAGCAGGTCAACATCGAAGGTTTTGACCATCTCCATCCAGCCTTCGGCCTGGGTACGGTTGCCCTGCATCACCAGCACATTGCGCACATTATCGACGCGCACGATGGCATCGCCCGCCACCATGGGCTTGAGGATGGTCGCCATTTCGTTGGCGCCAATGTACTGCAGCGGCACCACGATCACACCATAGCCGGGGGCCATACTGCCGGGGGCCCCGGCCATACGCACAGCACCCACCAAGCTGCGCAGCGCCTCCGGCTTGCCGACCTGGTAGGTACCGCGCGCATCGCGCACCATGGCCAGGCCGTTGGCCTGCAACGCGGCCTCCAGCAGGAATACCGCCTTGTCGGGATCGACCGGTGTGCGGGTGGACAACGTGACCGTACCCTGCAGCGGCGGGTGCATGACATAGTCCAGCTTCAGCATGTCGCCCAGGATGGTGCGCACAACCTCAGCAACCGGTGCCTCCTCGAACTGGAAGGTGACCGGCGTACCCTTGGCAATAGGCTCGGATTTGTCAATGTTCAGCACCTTGCCAGAACCTTTGATGATGCGAGGCTCATCCACCACGCGCTCTTCGTCGCCAGCGCCACGCTTGGCATCGATCAAGATGGTGGGCGCCTGGATGACAGGTGGATCGCCCGCCGACGAGGGAGCATTGACGGCAGGAGCGACAGGCGTCTGTGCCAAGGCCGCCTGCGACGCCACTAACTGGCCGATGGCAAGCGCAACAACGGCCATACGGATATCAGAGCGAGAAGTCATAACTTTTGCCAGGTATGCGTGAAAACGAGTGGAATACATAGTGTTCTAGAGGTTCGTCAGCGCGCCGTGCGTCGCCCGCCCAGCGACGCCCTGCGGGGAGGAGGAGCCTCGGCGGATGGCGTGCTGCCCGCCTCCAAGGGATTGATCTGAGGAGCCGTCGGCGCATTACTCCCAACGCTGGGGCCGTACCCCACCTGCAGCTTCGCTTTTTGCAAGCGAAGTTCTCTGGTTTCTGCGCCGCGCGTGAAATACACACGGTTGTCGGCAATGGAGCTGAGCGTCCATCCATCCAGCGCACCACGCAATGGCAGGGCCTTATCCTTGCCATTGAACTTGATGATGACGCCTCCCAGCTTTTTGTCCGTGCTGCTGTAGATGCCACTCAACACCGCAGTACTGAGGTAATCGGGCGGCGGAGGCGGAGCCTCCGAAGCTGGCGGCGGCGGAGGCGGTGGAGGCCGGCGCGTCGCGGAAAACAGGGGACGATCCAGCATGGCCAGGAATTGGCTCTGGTCCATGGCCTGTGGCTTGCCCAGCGCCGGCACCATATCGTCGAAATTGGTCTTCTGTGCGCGCGGCACCGTCCAATGGCTGTTACGCAGCCCTTCCTTGGGACTGAACCACATCCAGGCCAGCCCCGCGACTAGCAAGGCATTGAGCAGCAGCAAACTCTCGCCCACATAACGCTTCATGACCGCTCCCTCAAGACACTCAGGGTCAATTGCAGCGACAACCGGGGCGCCACTTTTTCATTCATATTGGTCAATGCCGCCTGGGAGCGCACTTCCACGTCATTGACCAAGATGACAGGCAATTGCTCCGAAATGACAGACAACGCACTGTCAACAGCCAGCAACTCGCCTTCGGCACGCACGCTGAGTGGAATGCGATCAAAGCCCTTCTCTTCCTTGGCAGGCATGACCTGGCTGCTGACCACGGTCAGCCCTGCATTGGTCAGCAGGTCTCGCACCTTCTGCTGGACCGCATTGCCGGTCTGCCCTGCATCCTGGGAAGCGGGGTACACATAGCTGGAGCGAATGCGCAGAGCACGTTGCAGCGCCTGCTCGACTTCATCACGCTGCATGTCCAGCCCCTTGAGCCGCGCATAGCGTGGCTCAAGTTCTGCCAACTTCGTTTGCGCCCAACGGTGCTTACTGGCGATGTAGCCTCCAAGCACCAGCAGCGGCAGCAACACCAGGCACAAGGTGCCAATCAATATGGCCCAGTCTTTTCGGCTGGGTTTCTGGTTCAAGGTCATTTCTTCTCCCCCTCTCCACTGACTGGTGCCGCACGCGTAGCCCTGCCTCCCAAGCTGGCGCGGGGTGCAGAAGCCGCCGGTGCGGAGCCCGCCGCAGGCGCGATAGCCGGAGCCACCGGAGCAGCAACTGGCGGGGCCACCGTTGCCGGAGCAGCCGGCTGCCCCTGGACAGAAGCCGAATTCGCCGGTTGGGGCAAAGGGGCCGCAGGCGTGGGCGGCGGGGGAGGCTCAAGCTCCTTGAGCGTAGGCCCATAGACCTTGGGCTCCAGCATCAACTCGATCGTGAATGACTCCTTATTGCTGCCTGGCGCCCGGGTGGCCGCACTGGGAGCCCTGACGTCCTTCACACCCTCTTGCTCGCTGAGCTTTTGCATCAGCGTGGAAGCGTTGTCCCCCAATCCGGTGATGGTGACCTTGCTCCCTTGTATCCGTGCCGACTGCAAGGCAGTGTCGTCCGGCAATACCTTGGTCAGCATACTCAGCACCTTGATGCTGTCGACACGCTCGGCCAGCATATCGGCCAAGCCAGCCACCTGGTCTGCACTCTGTGTCAGACTCGCACGCTTGGCCACCACATCGCCGGTTTTGGCGGCGATGGCTTCATACGCATGGATTGCTTCGATGGCTCGCAAGCGCAGTTGCGCTGTCGGCGTGATGGCGATGCCAATCAGCAGCAGCAGTGCGCCTAGCACTCCGGCCCCATGGAGCTGCAGCTTTTTATGCGCCCAGACAGCGCGCTGAGCCTCACCAAAGCCCTGAAAAACAATGGGACGCTCACGTCCGGTCAGCACCCAGACCTCGGGTGCGGGCAAGACCTTGCCAGCGGTCTGCACACGCACCGCATCCGCGGTCCGCCCCTCCAGATAGGGCTCTACCTGTTTGCGCGAGGCCAATGCCAGCTGCAGCCGAACTGCCGAAGCAGACCGGCTTTGTTCGACGTAGCCCCAGAGCATATCCTCCTGGGCAAATGGGCTGATGGCCTGGGCCTCCAGCTGCGCAGCACTGGCGCAGTCCTGCGGGTCCAGCGCCGGCAACTGCAGCGACTTGCGCAGCACCAGGGACTCGGGCAGCTCGATGGCCCAAAAATCCGTGCGAAAGCGGACTTTGCCCTCTACCGGCCGGCCCGACTCCCATACCTGGACAGGCTCTCCTTGCACAGGAAGCAGGCGCACCACGGCGTCGGGCCGCAGCCATGAAAACGGCGGCCAGAAAGGCGCCTTGCGCCATGTCTGGCGAATTTCGGTGGTGAGCTTCTGGAGATCGATCCCGAAAAACCGCGATTCTGTAGAAAGAGCTGACATAGTTGTATGGGTTATCGCTATGGCTGCAAGGTCTGGCGCGTTTCGAACGTATACCAGGGCAGTCCGTCACGCGAGCGGCTACCGAAGTAAACGCTGCGCTCTACATCAAAGCGGCCACCAGCCGCGAGCGGCACATGGGCCGTGATGCGATACCGCCGGGAAGAGTTGCCACCGGATGCCAGTCCCGCAGCAAGCCCGGTTGTGTCAACTCCGGGCTGTCCAGATGCACGCTGCTCGGCAATGCGGTTGGCCATGGCCTGGTCACCATTGGCCAGAATGGCCAGAACCTCGGGCGGGGCAGCCAACGGATTCACGGCCGCACTTCCCGAGCCTCCATTGGAGGCGGTGACGAAAGGCGCGAGTCTAGCATAGAGGTCAAAATCGAAGCCGGGCACCTGCATGAGATCCTCTACCGCCTCGAAGCGCTCGGGCGATCGCCCTGTGGGAGAGCGCTTCTCGCGGAGATCCACAATATTGATGGCCAACTGCTGCGCCTGCCCCTCGGGCAGGCCGCCCCCAATGGTCAGCAATGCAGCCAACAGCGGCAGCGATGCACCATTGATATTGATCAACCCAGACAAGGGCATGACCGTCACCGGCACTTCCACTCCATTGAATGCCACCGACGTATCGGTCAATTGGGTAACGGCCCTCGGGGTGGCCGACAGCTTCTGCAACGCGATCATGATCGCTGCATCACCCAACGCCTGTGCTTCGAGCCGCTGCCGTGCCACGGACACCATCCGCGCCTCCTGGCGGACCACACCGCTGACCCCACTGACCATCAGGCTCAAGGCCGCCACCAGCCACAGCACGGCAATCAGCGCCATTCCCTGCTCGGCCGAGCCCCCATTCCTCGCTATTGGCACTGCCCCCTGAGTGCGCCCTGCATTCAACCGCGCGCTCATCCTGAGGTCCCCCCCAGAACAGCGCCGCCACTGCCCAACGGATCACCCGCGGGCATGACCCTCATGCGCACCACCAGCGGCGGCAGCACCGCCTGCTCCGACGCCATGACAACCTGGATGGCCTGCGGCAGGATATCGACCGAGTTCCAGCTGTCCACCCACACCGGGGGATTCACGCCGGCGTTCTGGTATTGCAGCGACAAGCCCGTGGCATGCGTCACGATGGGATAGCTTTCAGCGCCTCCCCAGTCCGGCTGCGTCTGCGCGTCCACCCAGGGCGTATAGCTCAGCGTGATTGCCGGGCTGCCCAGATACTGTCCCATGGCCAGCCGGAAATGGTAGCGCCCGCCTGCCCCATAGCGGGCCGGCATCACACCCACCCAGGTCACGGCCTGTGGCTCGCCAGTGAAAAAGAATGGTGCCTTGCCCAGTTGCTGAATCCCCTGAACCCGCTTGGCCGACATGCGGGACAGCACGCCACGCAGGAAATCACCGCCCGACCGCGACTCGTCCATGCGAGCCAGCCGGTTGTCAATACTGTCTTCCGTGCGACCCATGGTACCCATGGCTCCGGCGAGGCCCAGCATGATGAGCGACAGCAGCACCAGCGCCACCAGCATCTCGACCAGCGTGAAGCCACGGCTTCCCCGATTGAAAGAATTGCGTCTGGCCATCATTGCAGCAGCCTTTCTGCATTCGGATCGGGGGGCCTGCGCTGTGCGCGTAGCGTCGACAGCTCTATCGTGCGCTGCGCTCCGCCGTTGTCCCAGGACACAACGACCTGCACTTGGTGCAGCGGCGGAATATTGGGACCTTCCACATCGGTCTTGAATGGCGCGCTCTGGATCTGCCAGTGAAAGCCATTGCTGTCGCCGGCATCGTTCCAGCCGTCTTCGTAGACCGAGTCGCGCATGGACAGCAGCGACTCGGCCAGTTGCACCGCGTACTGGTAGTTGTCCATGTCGCCCACGCTGCGGGCGCTGCTGCCGGTGGCGCGGTAGATCATGCCCAGCGAGATGGCCATGATGGCCAACGCCACCAGCAACTCCAGCAGGGTCATACCGCGCGCGGCGGAACGGCGGGTACGCGTCATTGGAACAAGGGCTCCTGCGTGACGCGGCCTGAAAGCCAGTCCACCCGCAGGCGGACGCCTGCGCCGGTCTTGCGGATGATTTCTATACTGCCGCCGCTGGAGCCCCCCGAAGGCAGAAAGGCGATGGACGCCGCGCTGCCGGGCACGAACTCGCGCCCCGCCACCGTGGTGCGCACATCGACGCTGTCGGGCAGCTCCTTGGCCGCAGCGGTATTCAGCCCATAGGTCTTGGCCTGCAGGTCGACCGTGAAGCGCACGTCCCGGCCTTCTGCCACCGCAGCATAGCGTGCCGTACGCAACTGACTCAGCATGGAGCGCACGGTATCGCGGTACTGCACCCCATCGCGCAGCCGGTCGTAGGCCACTGGCGCCATGCTCACCACCATGGCCATGATGGCGAACACGACCATCAGCTCAATCAAGGTGAAACCTTGCTGAAGGGAGCGCGCAGATCGCATGGCCGGCAGGCAGACGGGAACGAAACGCCGTTATTTGGCGCTGTGGATGTCAGCCGCCTCACCCTCACCGCCCGGCGCACCGTCCGAGCCCAGCGAGACGATGTCGGTCTGGCCACCGTTGCTGGCGTAGCGGTAGGGGTTGTTCCAGGGGTCGGAAGGCACGCCGCCGCTCAGGTAGGGGCCGTTCCAGCCGCGCACGTTGCCGGGCGCCTTGACCAGTGCATCCAGCCCCTCTTCGCTGGTCGGGTAGCGGCCGACGTCGAGCTTGAAGATGTCGAGTGCCTTCTGCAGGTCGGCGATCTGTACGCCGGCCGTCTTGGTCTTAGCGCCGCCCAGCGCACCCAGCACCTTGGGGCCGACCAGGCCGGCCAGCAGCGTCAGGATGGCCAGCACCACCAGCAGTTCGATCAGCGTGAAACCGCGCGAACGGCGACGGCCCTGCGCATCGTTGGAACGGAATTTTTTCATGATGGCCTGCATGACAGGACTCCCCTTTTCAATGTGATGAATCAAACCAACCACCGCTTACACGGCCAGATCGTTGACGGACAGGATGCCCATCAGGATCGACACGATGATCGCCGCGATCATCATGCCCAGCACCAGGATCAGCACCGGCTCGATCATGGTCAGCGCCCGTTTGATGCCGGTTTCGACCTCGCGGTTCAAAATATTCGACAGCTCCAGCATCATCGGGCCGATGCGGCCGGTTTCCTCGCCCACACGCACCAGGTTGACGGCCAGCGGCTCGAAGACGGTGGTGGTGTTCATGGCCTGCACCATGCGGCCACCTTCCTTGACGATGGGGGCGATCTGCGCCAGCTCCTGCTGGATGATGCGGTTGCTCACCGTGTCAGTGGCAATGTTCAGCGCGGTGATCAGCGGCACGCCATTGCCCAGCAGGGTGCCGAGCGAGCGCGAGAACAGCGTCAGCTGGTACTTGAGTGCCAGGCGACCCAGCAGCGGCAGGCGCAGCAAGCGCGTCTGCCACCACATCGATCCCTGGGGCGACTTGAACCAGCGGCGCACCAGATAGATGACCAGCACGGCGACGATGCCGATCACCGCGCCATAGCTGCGGAAGGCATGGCCGACCATCATCACCACCCGGGTGGGCGCGGGCAGCGCATCGCCCAGGTCGTTGAACAGCTTCTCGAACTGCGGCACGACGAAGCCCAGCATGGCGACCAGCGACAGGATGGCCACCACCACCAGGATCATCGGGTAGATGGTGGCGGAGACCACGCTTTCCTTGAGCGCGCGCTGGCGCTCCAGGTGCTCGACCAGGCGCGCCAGCACGCCCGACATCTGGCCGCTGGCCTCGCCGGAGCGCACCATATTGATATAGAAGTCGCCGAACAGCTCGTGGTGCTGGGTCAGCGCCTTGGACAGCGGCACGCCGCCCTTCACGGCTTCGAGGACGCCCTGCAGCAGCTCGCGCATGCTGTCCTTGTAGCTCATGTCGATGAGCACGCGCAGCGCGTTGTCGAGGGCCAGCCCCGCCTTGAGCATGATGGACAGCTCCGAGGTCATCGCCAGGATGTCGGGCGACTTGACCGGGCCTTTCTGCGCCTTGGTGCTCTTGGCCTTGACCAGGGCGGCAGCGCCCTCCTTCTTGCCAGGCTTGCCGCCGGCCGCGGGCGCCAGCGTCGCGGCCTGGGCCGCGTCGACGATGCGCACCGGCGTGAGCTTTTGCAGGCGCAACTGCTTTTGCACCTGCGCGATATTCGCTGCCTCCAGCGTGCCGCGCACCGACTCCCCGGTGCCATTGATGGCGTGCCAAGCGAAATCAGGCATCGATCTGGTCCTGCGTGACGCGGGCCACCTCGTCCAACGTGGTCATGCCGGCCGCCACCTTGCGCAGGCCGTCCTCGTGCAGGCTGAGCATGCCGGCGTGCGAGGCCAACGCGAACAACTCGTTCGCATCCTTGCCGGCATTGATGGCATTGCGCATGGGTTCGTCGAGCACGAAGAGCTCGTGGATGCCGGTACGCCCCTTGTAGCCGGTCTGGCGGCACTGGTTGCAGCCCACGGCGCGGTAGATGGGCTGGCCCACCTGGCTGAAACGGGCCAGGCCCGAGCGCTTGCGCACCTCCTCGCCCGGCTCGTGCTCCTCCTTGCAGTTGCTGCACAGCGTGCGCACCAGGCGCTGGGCCAGCACGCCGTTGACGGACGAGGTGATGAGGTAGCTCTCCACGCCCATGTCCTGCATGCGGGTGATGGCGCCGGCGGCGGTGTTGGTGTGCAGCGTGGACAGCACCAAGTGGCCGGTCAGCGCAGACTGCACCGCGATCTGCGCGGTTTCGCCGTCGCGCATTTCGCCGATCATGATGATGTCCGGGTCCTGGCGCAGGATGGAGCGCAGCGCATTGGCGAAGGTGAGGTTGATCTGCGCGTGGGTCTGGATCTGGTTGATGCCCTCAAGCTGGTATTCGACCGGGTCCTCGACGGTGATGATCTTGTTCTCGACCGCATCGATCTTGGACAGCGCCGCATACAGCGTGGTGGTCTTGCCCGAGCCCGTGGGGCCGGTCACCAGCAGGATGCCGTGCGGGCGCGCGAGCAGGTCGTTGAACTTGGCGAGCGTGTCCTTCGCAAAACCCATGGTCTCGAGCTGCAGGCGCACGCTGGCGCGGTCCAGCACCCGCATCACGATGCTTTCGCCGTGCACGGTGGGCACGGTCGAGACGCGCAGGTCCAGCTCGCGGCCCTTGACGCGGGTCTTGATGCGGCCGTCCTGCGGCAGGCGGCGCTCGGCGATGTCGAGGTGGGCCATGAGCTTGACGCGCGAGCCGACGGCGGCCGACAGGCGCGGCGGCACCAGCTCGCCGGGATGGATCACGCCGTCGACGCGGTAGCGCACATGCAGGCCGTCGTCGAAGGGTTCGAGGTGGATGTCGGAGGCACGCAGGTCGATGACGCGGCCGATGATGCTGTTGACCAGCCGGATCACCGGCGCCTCGCTGGCCAGGTCCTTCAGGTGTTCGACGAAATCGCCGCCGTCCACGCCGTCGCCGAACAGGTCGCTGCCGCCATCGTCCTCCTCGACCTCGGGCTCCGGCTCCTGCAGCGCCCGCTCGATATCGATCTCGAGCGCCAGGTGCGGGCGCACGACCAGGCCGGTGGACATCTGCACGGCCTTGACCACGAACGGGTCCTGCGGCGAGGTCATGGCCACGTCGAGCACGCCATCCTCCAGCCGCAGCGGAAAGACATGCTGCGCGTGCTGGAACTCGGGCAGCAGGCCCGGCACCACGGGCGCCTCGGCAGGAAAATCAGCCGCCTGGATGAAAGGAATCTGCAGCTGCTGCGCCAGCGTGTGCATGACGTCCATCTCGGACACCAGGCCGAGCTGCGTGAGCACATGGCCCAGCAGATGGCCCATTTCCTGCTGCGCCTGCAGCGCCCGCTCCAGGTCGCGCGGCGACAGCTTGCCGCCCGCCACCAGCATTTCGCCCAGGCGCGGCCGCGCGGGTTCGGACGCGAGGATCGGTTCTAGTTCGACGATGGCGCTGGTGTTCATGCGGTGCAATCAAGGGGCTTGCTCAAGGCAAGCGACATAGTGTAGTAGGAAGCCTGTGGAGACATTGAGGAGAAAACGCCGGCCCGAGGCTTGTTGACGCTATTCCAACATCCCGCGGCCGGCGCTGCTGCCGCAGGCGATCCCTGGCTGAATTTAGGGCGTTTTTGGCCCTCCGCGCTTATTCTGCAAGCGCAGACAGCTATCATTTATTTTTGATAATCAGGCAAAGCATTCCGCCTCGGCCAGGCGCTTGCCCTGCTGGTCCTTGGCGGACAGCTGCGGCTCCAGGCCGCCGAGCTGCCAGTCGATGGCCAGTTGCGGGTCGTTCCAGGCGATGCAGCGCTCGTGCTCGGGCGCGTAGTAGTCGGTGGTCTTGTAGAGGAACTGCGCCATCTCGCTGTGCACCACAAAGCCGTGCGCGAAGCCCGGCGGCACCCACAGCTGGCGCTTGTTGTCGGCCGACAGCTCCACCGCCACCCACTGACCGAAGGTGGGTGAGCTCTTGCGGATGTCCACCGCCACGTCGATCACCGAGCCTTCGACCACCCGCACCAGCTTGCCCTGGGGTTGCTGGATCTGGTAGTGCAGGCCGCGCAGCACGCCACGGGCGCTCTTGCTGTGGTTGTCCTGCACGAATTCGTAGTGCTGCCCCACGGCGGCGTCGAAGGCGCGGTGGTTGAAGCTCTCGTAGAAAAAGCCGCGCGTATCGCCGAAGACCTTGGGCTCCAGGATGATGACGTCGGGGATCTGGGTGGGAATGGCTTGCATGGGTGGTGTTTACAGGATTTCCTGCAGCATGCGCCGCACGCCCGCCTGCCAGTGCGGCAGTTGCAGGCCGAAGCGTTGTTGCAGCTTGCGGGTGTCGAGGCGCGAGTTGTTCGGGCGCTTGGCGGGCGTGGGGAAGGCGTCGGTCGCGACGGCCTGCACCTCCTGGGCCACGATGGGCAGCGCAGGCTGGATCTGCCGCGCCTGCTCCAGCACATAGCGGGCATAGCGGTTCCAGGTGGTCTCGCCCTGGGCCACGAGGTGGTAGATGCCGCTGGCGTCGTCCATGCCGCCGCGCAGCACCTGGTGCAGCACGAGCGCCGTCACGTCGGCCAGCAGCTCGGCGCCGGTGGGCGCGCCCCACTGGTCGTCGATGACGGCCAGGCGCTCGCGCTCCTGCGCCAGGCGCAGCATGGTCTTGGCGAAATTGCCGCCGCGCGCCGCATAGACCCAGCTGGTGCGGAACACGAGGTGGCGCGCGCCGGAGGCGGCGATCTGCTGCTCGCCTTCGAGCTTGGTCTGGCCGTAGACCGACAGCGGGCCGGTGGCGTCGTCCTCACGCCAGGGCGCGCTGCCGCTGCCGTCGAACACGTAGTCGGTGCTGTAGTGCACCAGCCAGGCGCCAAGGGCCGCAGCCTCGCGGGCCAGCACGCCGGCCGCGTCGGCGTTGATGGTGCGCGCCTGCTGCGCATCGCTCTCGGCCTTGTCCACCGCCGTGTAGGCGGCGGCATTGACGATGGCCTGCGGGCGGATGGCCCGCACGGTTTCGGCCAGGCGCTCGGGCTGGAGCAGGTCACCGCAATGGGCTTCACTGTGGCGGTCGAGCGCGATAACCTCGCCCAGCGGCTGCAGGCTGCGCTGCAGCTCCCAGCCGACCTGGCCGTTCTTGCCGAGGAGGAGAATTTTCATAGTTTTCAGTCAAATCAGGCTGTAGCGCTTATACATCAAGCGCAGACAGCTATCATTTTCAATCAACCGTATTGCTTGTTGACCCAGTCGCGGTAGTCGCCGGACTGCACCTGGGCCACCCAGGCCGGGTTGTCCAGGTACCACTGCACGGTCTTGCGGATGCCGGTCTCGAAGGTTTCGGCAGGCTTCCAGCCCAGTTCGCGCTCGAGCTTGCGCGCGTCGATGGCGTAGCGGCGGTCGTGGCCGGGGCGGTCCTGCACGTAGGTGATCTGGGCGGTATAGCTGCTGCCGTCGGCCTTGGGTCGCAGTTCGTCGAGCAGGCCGCAGACCGTGTTCACGATGTCGATGTTCGGCTTCTCGTTCCAGCCGCCGACGTTGTAGGTCTCGCCCAGCCGACCGGCCTCGAGCACGCAGCGGATGGCGCTGCAGTGGTCCTTCACATAGAGCCAGTCGCGGATCTGCTGGCCGTCGCCGTACACGGGCAGCGACTTGCCGGCCAGCGCGTTGACGATCATCAGCGGGATCAGCTTCTCGGGGAAGTGGTACGGCCCGTAGTTGTTGCTGCAGTTGGTGGTCAGCACCGGCAGGCCATAGGTGTGGTGCCAGGCGCGCACGAGGTGGTCGCTGGCGGCCTTGCTGGCCGAGTACGGGCTGTTGGGCTCGAAATTGTGCGTCTCGGTGAAGGCCGGGTCTTGCTTGGCCAGGCTGCCGTAGACCTCGTCGGTGGAGACGTGCAGGAAGCGGAACTGCTGCTTGGCGTCGCCCTGCAGGCCGCTCCAGTAGGCGCGCGCGGCCTCGAGCAGGCGCAGCGTGCCGACGACGTTGGTCTGGATGAAGTCCTCGGGCCCGTGGATCGAGCGGTCCACATGGCTTTCGGCGGCGAAGTGCACGATGGCCCGGGGCTGGTGCTCGGCGATGAGCGTATCGAGCAGCGCGCGGTCGGCGATGTCGCCCTGCACGAAGGTGTGGCGCGCGTCGCCGTCGAGGCCCGCGAGGTTGTGGCGGTTGCCCGCGTAGGTGAGCTTGTCCAGATTGACGACGGGCTCATCGGAGCCCGCCAGCCAGTCCAGCACGAAGTTGGAGCCAATGAAGCCGGCCCCACCGGTGACGAGAATCATGGTGGTATCTTCCTTGTCGGAACAGCCTTCGATTATCGCATCCGGGCCAACACCCCCTCGTAACAGGCGCTAACCCGGAAACCTGCTGGCCGCGATGTGCAGCAGGCCGTCGAAGATCAGGTTCTCCACCAGCTCGAATGGCCGCGCCATGCTGGGCATCATCTTCCAGCCAGCGCCGCCAGTCATGATGCAGGCCGGCTCCTCGCCGCAGTGGTCCTTCAGGTGCTGCACCATGCGCTCCACCGCCCCGGCGATGGCAAAGGTGCCGCCGCTGGTCAGCGCGTCGCTGGTGTTGGTCGGGAATTCGCAGACGTCGCCCGTGGGCACGTGCAGGCCGGCCGTGCCCGCCTCCAGCGCCTTGAGCATGATGCCGTGGCCCGGAAGGATCAGCCCGCCCAGGAAGCGGCCGCTGGCGTCTATGCACTCCACCGTCACCGCCGTACCCACCATCACCACCACGATCGGGCGCGCGCGCCCCTGGGCCCGCACATGGTGCCAGGCGCCGATCATGGCGACCCAGCGGTCGGTGCCCAGACGCATCGGGTGGTCGTAGCCGTTGATGAGGCCCGCCTCCTGCGCGGAAGACACCACCCAGCTCGGCGCCACGTCCCAGATCTCCATCTGCTCCTGCACGCGGTGCTTGACCGACTCGCCAGCCACCACGCAGCCCAGCATGTAGCGGGGCTCGGGCAGCTTGGCCCAGGCGCCTTCGGCCAGGCGATCGATATGGTCCAGAAACTCCACGCCATCGGCCAGCACCGCTGCGCCAGGTCGGGGAGCCTCATACATCTTCCACTTCAGGCGCGTGTTCCCTACATCAATGGCCAGAAATTGCATGGGCGGCATTATTGGTGCTTTTCTTCAACGTCTCTGTCACATTGTCAACCGATGCGCGCACATCCCGGCGCAAGCGCCCCCAAAAAATACACCGCAATAACCCTCGAAAGCTATGTGAAAGATGTTCAAGCAGGTCTTGTCTGACCTTGCGCAGTCATGGAAGCAGTCTATATTGCGGCTTTCCACTCACTTAGGAGCGACTCCATGGGACTGTTCAGCTTTATCAAGGAAGCCGGTGAAAAACTGTTTGGCGGCAGCAGCGCCCAGGCCGCGCAAGCCCCCCAGGATCTGAATGCCGCCGCGGGCGCAGCGATCGAGAAGTACATCGCCACCCAGAACCTGGGCGTGAGCGACGTGCAAGTGGCATTCGATGCGGGCAAGGTCACGGTCACCGGCACGGCCCCCACGCAATCCGCCAAGGAAAAGGTCACGCTGTGCTGCGGCAACGTGTCGAGCGTGAGCGAGGTGGACAACCAGATGGCGGTGACCAACCCTGAGGCCGAAGCCCAGTACCACGACGTGGTGTCCGGCGACACGCTGTCGGCCATCGCCAAGAAGTACTACGGCGACGCCAACAAGTACCCGGTGATCTTCGAGGCCAACAAGCCCATGCTGAGCCACCCCGACAAGATCTACGTGGGCCAGAAGCTGCGCATCCCCGCGCTGTAAGTCCAGCCCACCCGACTACAAGGACTCCGCCGGAGTCCTTTTTTCTTGGTCGCGCGCCCGGTCAGCCCTGCCGCCAGGGCAGGCCGCGCAGGCGCCAGCCGCCGACCTTGCCGCGCTGGCCGTTCGCATCGGCGTCGCCCTCGAAGCCTTCGAGGATGTTGTAGGCCTCGCGGCCCAGCTGGGCCGCCCGCTGCGCCGCCGCGATGGAGCGCACGCCGCTGCGGCACAGCAGCACCACCTTGCGGCCCGCGGGCACGGCGGCCTGCAGCTGGGCATCGAAATCGGGATTCAGCTCCATCGCGGGCCACTGCTTCCAGGCCACCGGCACGGCCTGCGGCACCATGCCGACCCAGGCGCGCTCGGCGTCGGTGCGCACATCGACCAGCACGGCCTCGCCGCTTTGCACCCACTGCCAGGCAAGCTGCGGCGAGATGTCGCCCGCATAGCCGTTGGCGGGGCGGATGGTGTCGTTCGGTGCGTTCATGGCGGACTCCTTGGTTCGAGGCGATTCTGGCTCTATATATTGAGGACGGCTAGTCGTCCCATGGCGGTGCCGGGGTTTCCTTGAGCTGGCGGCGCAGTTCGCGGTGGTCGGGCACCACTTCGGCCACGGTGTTCCAGAACCGGGGACTGTGATCCATCACCCGCAGGTGCGCCAGTTCGTGCGCCACCACGTAGTCGATGATCTCGGGCGAATAGTGCATCAGCCGCCAGTTCAGGCGGATGGAGCCGTCGGTCTTGGCGCTGCCCCAGCGGGTGGCCGCATTCGTCAGCCGCATCGAGGTGTGGCGCACCCCGAGCCGGGGCTCGAAATGCGCCAGCCGCGCCAGGAAATGCTGGCGTGCACTGCGCATGAACCAGGCCTGCGCCATGTCGCGGATCTGGCTGCGCGAGGCATCGCGGGGCAGCGGCAGGTACAGGCGGGCCACGGCGGGATGGCCGTCCTTCGCCTCCTCCACCCGGCCCATGGCGCCGGCACGCGCATGGCGCAGCTCGCCGTCGAGCACCAGCTCCATGGACTGCCCCAGGAACGGCAGCACGCCACCGTGCCGCCACTGGATGGTCGCCTGCTGCCGGTAGGCGTGGCGCTTTTGCATGTCGCCCAGCTTGCGCACGATCCAGGGCGCCTTGTCCCGCACCGCTTCCTCGATGCCGGCCTGCGAGACCCAGCGCGGCGCGCGCACCGTGAGGCCCGCATCGTCCACGACAAAGCCTATGGTCTTGCGCTGCACGCGCTGCAGCGCATAGCCGATATGGACGTCACCCACCAAAATGGCGCGGCTGGCCTGCGGGTGCTCGAACGACTGCGGCAGCAGCACGGAGGCGAGCGGCTGGACCTCCTCCACCACCGCTGGCGGCACTGGCGCCAGCCGAGGGGCGACCGGCGTGCTTCGCTCCCACAGGTCGAGCGCGAGCTGGATCAGACGCTGCATGGCAGGGAACCCTCAGGACCCCTTGCCGGCATAGGCCTCGGGATCGAGCCTGCGCATCTCGGCCTCGATCCAGTCCTGCACCTGCTGCATCAGCTCGTCGTGCTTGCGGCCCGTGGTGGGAATGGGCTGGCCGATGGAGACATCGACCACGCCCGGGTACTTGACGAAGGCCTTGCGCGGCCAGCACTTGGCCGAGGTGACGGCGACAGGCACCACATCGGCGCCGGTCATGATGGCCAGCCGCGCCGCGCCCGTCTTGTACTCACCCGCCTCGCCGCGCGGAATGCGCGTGCCCTCGGGAAACATGATGACCCACAGGCCCTGCTGCAGCAGGCGCTTGCCCTGCTCCACCACCTTGTGGAAGGCCCGGCTGCCGTCCTTGCGGTTGATGTGGATCATGTCCAGGCTGCCGATGGACCAGCCGAAGAAAGGAATCTGCAGCAGCTCCTTCTTGAACACATAGGCCAGCGGCACCGGCATGATGGCCGGCATCAGGAAGGTCTCGTAGGTGGACTGGTGCTTGACCAGCAGCACCGCCCCCTTGGCGCTGCCCACGGGCAGGTTCTCCATGCCCTGCACCTGGTAGCGGATGCCGATGATGACCCGCGCGCTGTCCACCGACAGCTTGAGCCAGGCCCGCGCCATCCGGTAGCGCGCCAGGCTGCTGGCGCCGCACACGCGCAGCAGCAGGATGGCCAGGGTGTAGGGAACGACCGAAATGCTCATGAAGAGCATGTGCAATACCGAACGGATCAGGGGCATGGGGGTGGTTTCAGGATCTGGCGGACTCCGGCACGCGGGAAGCGGCGCACAGAGCGGCAACGCCCGCCATCATATCGGAAGGCCCGTCCCCGCCGAGCGCCGGACAGCCCAGGGATACGCCAGGACTAAGCCATCCACAGCCCATGAATTTTCAACACATTGATTTTCAACAATAAACAGCCTTACACCCGCAAGTATTCACCAGCTCTCCCACAAGCCGCCACCAGCTTGCGCACAGACTTATCCACAAAAATTCTGCTGTGTGAAAATTTGGTGAGAATTCATTGCCTTAGCATCCATATCGCGTCCCTTTCCTAGGGACGGGCAACAACCTCTGATCTCTGGGACAGCCGCCATCCGTTGCCAAACCGGGGCGGCCATGGCAGTTATGCACACATTGTGGAAAGCAGCCAGCGCCGCCTCCACGCCCGCCCGCGCTGCGCGCCAGCTCCAAGAACAACGCACAAACCATTGATTCGCAAATATAAAAAATATTTCCCTCATTTTCCAACACCCAGCCCTGTATTCGTGTTAATGGAATCGATAGCCAAAGGCTGGCGGCATGTCAACAAAGTTATCCACAGATCGATAGCCGGGATGTTGATATCCCTCGGCAGCCCCCTGTGTGTAACCGGTGCATGAAAGGGGATACCCGGCTCGTGCCGGCATCAGCGCCTGCGCCGCCGCCCGCCTGGGTACACTGGCGGGTTTCCGATTCCCGCCGTCATCCCCCCACCACCCGTGCCCCTGATCCGCGTCGCCGTCAATACGCCCGCCCACAGCGCCATCAGCGCCGCGGCGCCGTGGCTGACTTACCAGCATGCCGAGCCGCTGCCGCCCGGCAGCCTGGTACGCGTGCCGCTGGGCCAGCGCGAGGTGCTGGGCGTGGCCTGGGGCCTGGAGGAGGACGCCAGCACCACGGCCACCATCAAGCCGGTGAGCGCGGTGCTGCCGCTGCCCCCGCTGTCGGCGGGCTGGCTGCGCCTCGTGGCCTTCGCCGCGCGCTACTACCAGCGCAGCCTGGGCGAGATGGCCACCGCAGCGCTGCCGCCGGCCCTGCGCGACCTGACCGAGGTGCAGCTGCAGCGCCGCCTGCGCCGCAAGGCCAAGCCGCCGGCCGACAGCGATGACGGCGGCGGCGATGCAGCAGAGTTATCAAATTCAATAGCACTTAGCGCAGAACAGACGGACGCTTGCGGGCAAATTGACTCGCAGCCCGGCCCATTCCTGCTGTTCGGCAGCACCGGCAGCGGCAAGACCGAGGTCTACCTGCGGGCCGCGCAGCAGGTGCTTCAAGCGTCGCCCACCGCCCAGGTGCTGGTGATGGTGCCCGAGATCAACCTCACGCCGCAGCTGGAGCAGCGCTTCAGCCAGCGCTTCGCCCCGCTGCTGGGGCCGGGCGCCGTCGTCTCACTGCACAGCGGCATGACGAATCCGCAGCGCCTGCAGAGCTGGCTGGCCGCGCACACCGGCGCCGCGCGCATCCTGCTGGGTACGCGCATGGCGGTGTTCGCCTCGCTGCCCGGGCTGGCGCTGGTCGTCGTCGACGAGGAGCACGACGCCAGCTACAAGCAGCAGGAAGGCGCCCGCTACTCGGCGCGCGACCTGGCGCTGTGGCGCGGCCACGATGCGGGCGCCAAGGTCATCCTCGGCTCGGCTACGCCGTCGCTGGAGAGCTGGTGGGCCAGCCGCCCGCCCGGCACCGATGGCCCGGGGGACGCCGGCGGCCGCTACCAGCGGCTGGCCATGCCCAGCCGCATCGGGCATGGCCACCTGCCCGCGCTGCGCCTGGTCGACATGCGCCAGCAGCCCCGGCGCACGCTGTTTTCCGAGCCGCTGCTGCAGGCCATACAGCAGCGCGTGGAGCGCGGCGAGCAAAGCCTCATCCTGCTCAACCGCCGCGGCTTCGCCCCCGTGCTGCTGTGCGGCGACTGCGGCTGGAAGAGCGACTGCCCGCACTGCAGCGCGCACCAGGTCTTCCACAAGGCCGACCGCACGCTGCGCTGCCACCACTGCGGCTTCACCCAGCGCGTGCCGCGCCAGTGCCCGAGCTGCGGCAACCCCGACATCCTGCCGCTGGGCCTGGGCACCGAGCAGCTCGAAGAGGCACTGTCCCAGCGGCTGCGCAACGTGCAGCGCCCCGACCGCGAGCCCGCGCGCATCTCCCGCATCGATGCCGACACCACCAAGGCCAAGGGCGCGCTCGAAGCCCAGCTGCAGCATATGCACGACGGCGAGGTCGACGTACTGGTGGGCACGCAGATGGTGGCCAAGGGCCACGACTTCCGCCGCGTGACGCTGGTGGCCGCGGTGCAGCCGGACGACGCGCTGTTCTCCAGCGACTTTCGCGCGCCCGAGCGCCTGTTCGCGCTGCTGCTGCAGGCGGCGGGGCGCGCCGGGCGCGACGCCGGCTATGTGGCGCGCCAGGGCAGCGCGGTGGAGATGTGGGTGCAGACCCAGCAGCCTGACCACCCGGTCTTCGCGGCGCTGCGCAGCCACGACTACGCCGGCTTTGCCGCGCAGCAGCTGCGCGAGCGGCGCGACGCCGCCATGCCGCCCTTCGCCTTCCAGGCACTGGTGCGCGCCGATGCGCGCACGCAGGAGGTGGCCCAGGCCTTTCTGCGCACCGCCAGCGAGCAGGCCCATGCGCTGCAGCTGCCCGGGCTGCCATCGGTCTTTCTCTACCCGCCTATCCCGCTGGCCGTGCAGCGCGTGGCCAATGTGGAGCGCGCGCAGATGCTGGTGGAAAGCGATTCGCGCCCGGCGCTGCAGCAGTTCCTGCGCGCCTGGCAGGCCGTGCTGCACCAGGTCCGCGCCCAGCCCGAGCACAAGGCGCTGATCCGCTGGCTGGTGGATGTGGACCCGCAGGCGATCTAGCGCAGAGGCCGGAACGGTGCCAACAAAAGAGCTGGCAGCGTCTGGCTGGCCGGCTCCCGGTGGTATTCGAGCCCCATGATCGTCGCGCGGCCGCCGTCCACGGGTACGGCGCTTGCGCTGCCCAGCAAATAATCGAACCACGGAAACACCGTTGCATAGTTGCTGTCGGTCTGTGGCTGCTCGCGGCTGTGGTGCATGCGGTGGTAGGCCGGCGTCACGACGATGCGGCGCAGCGCGCGGTCAAGCGCGGCCGGCAGGCGAAGATTGCCGTGGGCCACCGTGCTGACCGCCACCGCCAGCAGGCTGTAAGTCAGCACGGCCATGACCGGCGGCGCCAGAAGCACCAGCACGGGCAGCGTCAGCAGCGAGATCAGCAGGTTTTCCAGCGGATGGTGGCGGTGCGCCGTCGTTGCGTCCAGCTCCACATCGCTGTGGTGTACTGCATGCAAGCGCCACAGCCAGGGCACGGCGTGGGACAGGCGATGCAGCACATAGGCCATGCCATCCAGCACCAGGAAGGCCGCCAGCCACTGGCCCCACGGTGGTACGCCCCAGCGCGCCAGCCAGCCGCCGCTGGGCTGCACGCCCAGCATCCTAGTCACCGACCAGAACAGCAACGGTGCCAGCAAGCTGGCGCCCAGCGCCAGCACTGATAGCGCCAGATTGTGCAGCCAGCGCGCCAACGGCACGGTAGGGGTGGAGTGGAGCGGACTGAGCGATTCCCAAAAAAGAACCGCCGCCAGACTGATGATGACGGCGGCGATATAGAGTTGGTGCATGTGCCTATCTTAAAAGGCTAGCAGCCTGCGCCTGCAGGCCCATGATGTTGACGTCCTTGTGTCCCACATCTGGGTTTACCTGGCACCGACAGCTCGCGGCTCAGGTCGGCGGCAATGGCGGGTAATCGAGCTTCACATAGCAGGATGCACTGGGCGCAAGCGCAGTGCCTACCGTGCATTGGGGCGTGCCAGCGGGCGTGACGAAAACGTACGTCGGCACGATCTTGAGCTCCGGCGCTGGCGCCGACTCCAACTGCGGCAAGGGATTGGCGTGCAACGCTCGAATCTGCTGCGGCACACCCGAGGTA
Organism: Comamonas humi; assembly: GCF_054782535.1. Classification (NCBI taxonomy): domain Bacteria; kingdom Pseudomonadati; phylum Pseudomonadota; class Betaproteobacteria; order Burkholderiales; family Comamonadaceae; genus Comamonas; species Comamonas humi. The sequence continues at coordinate 220,811 of NZ_BAAGSH010000002.1, forward strand.
TTGGTGACCTTGGTCTCGCCCAGGTTCAGATCCATGGAACCGCCGCCTGGCAAGCTCAGGTCGGCGGCACCAATGGCATCGGCACGCTGAACCACGCCGAGCCCGGCGCTCCCAGCCGCCGCGACACCACCCACCACCAGCAGGTTGGCCAGCAGCCGCCCGCCCATGCGCCCACGCAGCAAACGGTAGGCGATAGCTGCCAGCAGCAGGCCCAGCAACGCCAGCGACCACATGCCCAGCCCAGGTACGCTGGTGGCTGGCGGGCCGTAGTCGACGGCGCCGGCAACGGGGAGGGCGACCCCGGCCTGCGCCGCCGAGGCAGCACAAACCGCGGCCAACGCAACCGCCCCGCGCAGAACCGGGAAGTGTTTGGTAAGCATGTCTTTACTTTCGTTGTGAATCGACAGGCGCCATGATGTAACGAAACACACCTTTTCACAAGATTTGACAATCCCAGGATTTACCCGTGATCGGCTATGGCCACCACGCCACCACCAGCGAGAAGCTCACAAACGCCAGCGCCGTCGACACCAGGATCACATGGGCGATGCGCCCGTTGTGCGCGCCATAGCGCTCGGCCAGCAGGATGACGTTGCTGGCGCTAGGCAGCGCCGCCAGCAGCACCAACGCCTTCAGCGCGAAGGGCGACAGCGGCACACCCAGGCGCATCGCCAGCGTGCCCAGGCCCCAGACCAGCAGCGGGTGCACGAAGAGCTTGGCCAGCGCCAGCGGCACGTAGCTGCGCGGCGCGGCGTATTCCGCCGGCTCCATCTGCGAGCGCGCCAGCACCGCGCCCACCGCGAACAGCGCCACCGGGGTGGCCGCCGAGGCCAGCAGGCCCAGGGTCTTGTCCAGCGCCGCGGGCAGCTGCCACTGCTGGTACGAGGCCAGCGCGCCCAGCAGGATGGCCCAGGGCATGGGATTGGCCAGCATGCCGGCCAGCGCCTTGCGCAGCGCAGCGCCCGCGTTGCCCGCGGCACCGTCGAGCCGCGACAGCGCCAGGCAGACCGAGGTGGTGATCACCATGTCGACCAGCATCGACAGGATGCTGGGCCCAGCGCCCGGCTCGCCCAGCAGGGCCACCAGCAGCGGCAGCCCCATGAAGCCGGTGTTCGGGAAGGCCGCCACCAGCGCGCCGAAGGAAGCGTTGTTCCAGTCCAGCCCCGCGCGGCGGGCCAGCAGCACGCAGCCGGCCACCATCAGCAGACCGCACGCCAGGTACAGCAGCAGCGCCGGCACGTCGAGCAGTTGCGCGAACGGCAGCCCCGCGCCCGCCTTGAACAGCATGCAGGGCAGCGCGAAGAACAGCACGAAGCTGTTGATGCCGGCAATCGCCTGCAGCGGGAACACGCCGCGCCGCGTGGCCAGGTAGCCGCACAGCACCAGCGCGAAGAAGGGAAAGGTGATCTGGAAGACGGACAGCACCGCGCCATTGTGCGGGCTTGTGCTGGTGGACGGCAGCGGCCCGGGCGCAAAAAAACCTGCCAGAGGCAGGTTCGTGACGCATGGCGGACAGCCCCGTCAGAAGTCGATGACCTTCTCGACGTCAGAGCACTTGCGGCGCGCCAGCGCCAGGTTGCTGCGCCCCTTGTCGAGCACCAGGTAGATGAACAGGCCTTCCTTGCGCGACAGCGGGCGGATGATGTGGTACTGCGACCCCAGGGTGATCAGGATGTCGTCGATCGCATCGTTCAGGCCCAGCGCCTTCATGGTCTTGAGCTTGGCGCGCACCACCTCGGTGTTGCCGGCGGCCGCCAGTTCCAGGTCGATGCCGGTACCGCTGCTGCCCAGCAGCATGCCGCTGCCGCTATCCACCAGGGCGCCGCACATGGCCCCATCGGTGGTCATCAATTGAGCCAGACCTTCCTGGATCGTTGTCGTTGCCATAACTATTCCCTATCCCCAGCGGCTGGTATCAGTCGCATGCAGGTGCCGCCACATCCCCGCATGCTTTAAACCGCGTCCGGCTCTCGCCGGTGCACGGCCACCCTTCCCTTGGTGTGCATTCCCCCTGCAGCCAACTGCGCGGCCGTTCCGGTGGAGGAATCCATCTCTGGAATCACTCAGATACCGCAGGATACACACTTTGGGTGAATGTTTCAATTTGTGCATCTTTTTGGCCTCATGGCCGCCGGCTCGCCGGACGGCATGCATCCGGATACCGGTGCTACATCCCCGCACCGGCGGGCGGCATGCCCATGCGGTTATTCTTCTGTCCTTTTCTCTAGCCCAAGGTATCGCGGTTCATGGCAGTCGGTCTCAATCTCGCGCAACTCCAAGCGGTGCACTACACCGAAGGGCCCTGCCTCGTGCTGGCCGGCGCGGGCTCGGGCAAGACCCGGGTGATCACGCACAAGATCGCGCGCCTGATCGAGATCGGGCAGCCGCCGCGCAGCATCGCCGCCATCACCTTCACCAACAAGGCGGCCGCCGAAATGCGCGAGCGCGCCAAGGGTCTGATCGGCCGCGCCGCCAAGGACGTGATGGTCTGCACCTTCCACGCGCTGGGCGTGCGCATGGTGCGCGAGGACGGGCGTGTGCTCGGGCTCAAGCCGCAGTTCAGCATCCTCGACGCGGACGACGTGGTCAGCATCCTCAAGGACGCGGCCGGCGGCACCACCGATGCCGCCACCGCCCGCCAGTGGCAGTACCTCATCAGCAACTGGAAGAACCGCGGCCTCGACTACCGCGAGGCGCTGGCCCAGGCCAAGGACGACAACGAGCGCTCGGTCGCCGTCATCATGCAGCGCTACGAGGAGCGCCTCACCGCCTACCAGAGCGTCGATTTCGACGACCTGATCGGCATGCCGCTGCGCCTGCTGCGCGACCACCCCGAGGTGCGCGAGAAGTGGCAAAAGCTCCTCGGCCACGTGCTGGTCGACGAGTACCAGGACACCAACGCCACGCAGTACGAGCTGCTCAAGCTGCTGGTGGGCGAGCGCGCGCGCTTCACCGCCGTGGGCGACGACGACCAGAGCATCTACGGCTGGCGCGGCGCCTCGCTGGACAACCTGAAAAAGCTCCCGCAGGACTTCCCGCAGCTCAAGGTCATCAAGTTGGAGCAGAACTACCGCTCCACCAGCGCCATCCTGCGCGCGGCCAACAACGTGATCCAGCCCAACCCCAAGCTGTTTCCCAAAACCCTGTTCTCCGAGCTGGGCGAGGGCGAGCCGGTGCGCGTGGTCGATGCCGACAGCGAGGACCACGAAGCCGAGCGCGCCGTGGCGCGCATCCTGGGCCTGCGCGCCGCGGCCAACCCGCCGCCGGACTGGAAGAGCTTCGCCATCCTGTACCGCGCCAACCACCAGGCCAAGCCCTTCGAGAAGGCGCTGCGCCGCGCCAGCGTCCCCTACAAGGTCTCGGGCGGCACCAGCTTCTTCGACCGCGCCGAGATCCGCGACCTGTGCTCGTGGTTCCGGCTGTGGATCAACAACGACGACGACCCCGCCTTCGTGCGCGCCATCACCACGCCCAAGCGCGGCATCGGCCACACCACGCTGGGCCGGCTGGGCGAGTTTGCCCAGGCGCGCAGCAGCAGCATGTTCGCCGCGCTGTTCAACCAGATGCTGCCCGACGCGCTACCCGCCAAGGGCTACGAGAGCCTGATGGAGTTCGGCCGCTACATCAACGAGCTGGAAACCCGCGCCCGCGCCACCCATGGCGCCGAGGCGGCGCACGCCTTTTTGATGGACTGGCTCAAGGAGATCGGCTACGAGCAGCACCTCTACGACCACGAAGAGAGCGAAAAGGCAGCCGCCGCGCGCTGGACCAACGTGCTGGAGTTCTGCGACTGGATGGCCCAGCGCGCCGGCGGGCAGATCGACGCCACCGGAGGCATGACCACGCAGGCCGAGACCAAGAGCCTGCTCGAGGTCTCGCAAACCATCGCGCTGCTGTCCACCATCAGCGAGCGCGAACAGGAGCAGGACATGGTGACGCTGTCGACGCTGCACGCCAGCAAGGGCCTGGAATGGCCGCACGTGGTGCTGGTGGGCGTGAACGAGGGGCTGCTGCCCTTCAAGCTCGACGACGATAACGGCCGGCAGGAAAAGGTCAGCGAGGACACCGCCCAGCGCCTGCAGGAAGAGCGCCGCCTGATGTATGTGGGCATCACCCGCGCCCAGCGCACGCTGGCCGTGAGCTGGACCAAGCGCCGCAAGAAAGGCCGCGAGCTGGTGATGGCCCTGCCCAGCCGCTTCATCGCCGAGATGAAGCTCGACGCCTCCACCGCCCGCGAAGACCCGCGCGCCAAGCTGCGCGCGCTGCGCGAGGAATTCGCCAAGAAGGCCCAGGCCAAACCCGAAGCACCTTAGAGCGTGTTATGCACTTTGACGTACCCGCGTTGGCCCACAGGCCGGATGATCGCAAGGCGCAGTGCGCAGCCAAGGCTCATGCCTTGGCAAGCGCTGCAACGCCGCGAGCGCCGGCCTGCGGGCCAACCCTTCGGGAAAGCCGGGGAAAGGCCCGGCCACTTTGTTGCAGTCCGCGAGCGGTGTGCGAACCGCCCCGCGGCCTGCGTCGCGTTGCCGGGCCTTTCCCCGGCTTTCGCGGGCACGTCAAAGTGCATAACACGCTCCATTGATGAGAAATCTGTTTTTGATAGCGGCCAGCGCTTGCCTGGCAAGCGCCTGCACCCATGTTCCGCTAAACAGCCCCCGCCCCGCCTGCCCCACCGCCGCGCAGATGGAGCAGCCCGAACTGCTCGGCCGCTGGCAGGCCGAGGTGCAGGGCCAGCCCGGCCCGATCACGCTGGAGCTGGGCCCGCACCCCGAGTGGAACGGCACCGTCAAGGGCGAGATCCGCCGCCCCGGCGGCAGCGCCATCGTCGTCGGCGACGTGGACAAGGGCGTGCTGTCGATGGAAGAGTCCAGCGACGGCAAGCGCACCACTGGCTCCTGGTCGGGCGACGTGGTCGAAGGCAGCTGCGCGCGCGAGGTCCGTGGCGAATGGACCGACCAGAACGACCGCTCGCACCGCTTCACGCTGCGCAAGGCCCCGCCTGGGCGTTGAAGCTACTATCAAAAAGCATAGCTGCTGGCGCTCATTCCACCTCGTTTCTCCTATATTTATTGATAAAAATACATATGAAACAAGCGCTGACAGCTATGTTTTTTACAGCAAAACTCTCCAGTCCCTACACGCCATGACCAAGCACGCAACCTCCCTGGCCGCCGCGGCGCTGGCCCTGTTCTCGGTGCCGGCCACCCAGGCGCAAACCCCTGGCGCGGCGCCGCCGCCCGAGGCCTGGCGCCAATGCTCGGCCCAATCCGACGACGCGCAGCGCCTGGCCTGCTTCGACCAATGGGCTGCGCAGCAGGCCAGCGCGCCCGCCGTGGCAGCGGCCGCCCCCGTGCAGGCCAGCACCGGCCCCGCGGGCCGCGACCCAGCCGTCACCGCGGCCACCCTCGCCTCCGCCACCGAGACGCTGGCCGCGCTCGACCCCAACCGCGCCAACGGCGGCTGCCGCGACTCGGCCTTCTCCGAGATGTCGCGCTTCTGGGAGCTGGAGGCCGGCACCGACTGCGGCACCTTCAGCTTCCGCGGCTACCGGCCGGTGTCCATCTCCGCCGTCACCGCCAGCAGCGTCAACGACCAGCCCAGCTCGGGCAATCCGAACAACACCGTCGGCGAGTCCACCGACTACCAGAAGCGCGAGATGCGCATCCAGCTCTCGGTGCGCACCAAGCTGGCGCAGAACCTGCTGACCAACCCCGACTCCAACCTGCGCGACTCGCTGTGGCTGGGCTACTCGCAGCAGTCGTACTGGCAGCTGTTCAACTCGGGGCTGTCGCGCCCCTTCCGCAACACCGACCACGAGCCCGAGGTCTTCTACGTCTACCCCACCACCGCCAAGCTGCCCTTCGGCTGGCGCTGGCGCTACAGCGGCGCGGGCATCGTGCACCAGTCCAACGGCCAGAGCGATCCGCTGTCGCGCAGCTGGAACCGCTACTACCTGATGACCGGCCTGGAGCTGGACAACCGCCTGCAGGTGCAGGCCAAGCTGTGGAAGCGCATCTCCGAGCGCGCCGAGAACGACAACAACCCCGACATCCAGAACTACGTGGGACGGGGCGAGCTCAAGATCGGCTGGAACGTGAACCGCGACAACTGGCTGGGCCTGACGGCGCGCGGCTCGCTCAACGGCCACGGCAAAGGCTCGGGCCGGCTGGAGTGGATGCACACGCTGGGCGAAGGTTGGATGGGCGGCAAGAGCAACCTGCGCCTGCACGCCCAGCTGTTCAGCGGCTATGGCGACACGCTGCTGGACTACAACTACAAGCGCACCATGTTCTCGCTGGGGTTCAGCCTGCTGGATTTCTGATGGTTTGCTGAATGAAAACGCCTGATGCTGCAGGCGACGATAGCTATTTGTTTTACTGCCAGAGGCCGGGTCTCGCCCCGGCGGGCGACCTACTTTTCTTGCTCGCGCAAGCAAAGTAGGCAAAAGAAGCGCGCCCCACTGTCTGCGACCCCAACGCCAAGGCGTTGGGGCAACCTGTGGCGTGACGTTTGCGGGGTGCGCCGCAGAACTCTCTTCGCGCCAAAGGCGCTCCGTTCGGACAACCGCGGCGAGTCAGACCACGAAGCATGCGCGCTCCGACGCGCATGCCCACCCCGCAAACGCCACGCCACAGGCGCATACAGAAGGGGTGGGGAAACCATACGGGCCGTCGCGTTGCTCGGCCCTGCCAGAAAGAAGGCCGCGCGCAGCGCGACTCACTCCGCCAGCCGCAACAGCCGCCGGCACAGCTGGGAATCGGGTTGCTCCAGCCCGTGCAGCAGCGAGAAATGGTCGTCGCCCGGCAGCGGCGCGCATTCGCCCGCATTGCCCTCGGCCAGCCAGGCCGCATGCATCACACGCGACTGGCGCTCGAACTCGCTCTGCTCGCGCCCGCCCCACAGCAGGTGCAGCGGCGTGCGGCAGGCGCGCGCGCTGAAGGCCGGCGAGTTGCGGCGGACGGTGCCGTCGTCGAGCTGGATCAGCGGCTGCAGGTAGCTGTAGCGTAGCGGCGCTATGTCGTACAGCCCGCTGAGCAGCAAGGCGCCGCGCAGCGGGTCCTGCGGCAGGCCGTAGTCCTCGGCCCAGCGCGTCTGCAGGCACATTGCGCCCAGGTTGCCGCCGGCCGAATGGCCGCCCAGCACCACGCGTTCGGGATCGCCGCCGTAGTCAGCGATGTTGCGCAGCACCCAGGCCACGGCGGCGCGGCACTGGCGCGTGATCTCGTCGATGCTGACCCACGGGCACAGCGCATAGTTCACCACCACGGTGGCAAAGCCCAGCGCCTGCGGGCCCCAGGCCACGCAGCTGAAATCCGCGGCGGTATTGGCGCGCCAGTAGCCGCCATGCAGAAAGACAAAGACCGGCGCCGGCCCGGGCCGGTTCGCCGCAAAGATGTCCAGCGTTTCGGCCCGCGTCGGGCCGAAGGGCACGTCCAGGCTGCAGCGCAGCCCGGCCCGCGCCTCGGCGCTGCGCTGCGCGAAATGCCGCCGCGCCGCCGCCGGATCGGCCACCGGCCGCACCGGGTCGTAGGCGGCATCGATCTGCGCCTGCTCGTGGAAATCGCGGTACAGCGGGCGTGCGGCCATCGCGGATCAGGCCTGCGCGTCGTCGGGCACTACGGCGGTGACCTCGATCTCCACCTTGGCACGGTCCTCGACCAGCGCGGCCACCTGCACCGCCGTCATCGCGGCGTTGAAGCTGCCGATCAGCTCGCGGAAGGCCTTGCCGATCTCGGGGTAGGCGGCGACGTATTCCTGCTTGTTGGTCACGTACCAGGTCATGCGCACGATGTGCTCGGGCTTGGCGCCGCCTTCGCGCAGCACCTCGACGATGTTCTGCAGCGCCTGGCGCACCTGGCCGGCCATGTCGTCGGTGTGGAAGACGCCGTCCGCGTCCCAGCCGATCATGCCCGCCACGAACACCATGCGGCCACGGGCCGCCACGCCATTCGCATAGCCCTTGGGACGGGGCCAGCCTGGGGGGAGTAGTACTTGCATTGCGCTTCCTTTCAACAAAATCAATCCTCGCCAGCCATCCAGCGCGCGATGGCCGCCTCGATGGGGGCGGGCACGGCGATGGCCTGGTGCGTGTCCAGGCTGGTGAACACCAGCACCTTGCGCGCGGCCACGCGCAGTTGGCCGTCGGCGCCGCGGCAGTCCAGGTCCAGCGCCAGCGAGCGGCTGCCCAGCCGGGCCACCGACAGCCCCAGCGCCACCGTCTCGCCCATGCGGGTGATGGCGCGGAAATCGCACTCCAGGCGCACGATGGGCAGGCCCGTGCGCTCCTCGCCCAGCATGCGGGCGTAGGGGTGGCGCAGCGCCTGGTTGAACCAGTCCTCGACCAGCCCGTTGAACAGCACCAGGTACTGCGGGAAGAAGATGATGCCGGCCGGGTCGCAGTGCGCGAAGCGAATGGCCGTGGGCACTTCGAAGCGCCGGGCCGATGCCTGCGTGGCGGTGGTGCGGTCCGTCATGTCAGATCCCGATGTAGCGCTGCCAGACCTCGGGCCGGGCCTGCAGCTCGGGCGAGCTGCCCTGCCACACGACCTGCCCGCGCTCGATGATGGTGTGGCGGTCGGCCAGCGCCATCAGCCGCTTCACGTATTTGTCGATCACCAGGATGGCCTGGCCCTGGGCGCGCAGCGCGGCCAGGCACTGCCAGATCTCCTCGCGGATGAGCGGCGCCAGGCCTTCGGTGGCCTCGTCCAGGATCAGCAGGTGCGGGTTGGTCATCAGCGCCCGGCCGATGGCCAGCATCTGCTGCTCGCCGCCGGACAAACGATTGCCCAGGTTGGCCCGGCGCTCGGCCAGCCGCGGGAACAACGCGTAGACACGCTCCAGCGTCCAGGGGCTCTCTGAGGCGTTGCGGTTGGCCGCAAAGGCCTGCAGGTTCTCCTGCACCGAGAGGTTGGCGAAGATCTGCCGCCCCTCGGGCACCACGGCCATGCCCATGCGGGCGATGCGGTCGGCCGCCAGGTGCTCGATGCGCTCGCCGCGAAAGCGGATGCTGCCGCCGCGCGCCGGCGTCAGCCCGAGCAGGCTGCGCACCGTGGTCGTCTTGCCCATGCCGTTGCGGCCCAGCAAGGTGGCCACCTCGCCCGCGCCTATGCTCAGGCGCATGCCGAACAGCACCTGGCTGGCGCCGTAGCAGGTGTCGAGTTGCTCGACTTCGAGCAGTGCGGTCATACGGCCACCTCCCCAGCCTCGTGTTCCAGTTCGTCCCCCAGGTAGGCGCGCTTGACCTCGGGGTGGTTGCGGATCTCGTCGGGCGTGCCGCTGGCGATCACCTTGCCGAACACCAGCGTGGAGATGCTGTCGGCCAGGCGGAACACGGCGTCCATGTCGTGCTCCACCAGCAGGATGGTCGTGTCGCGGCGCAGCTGCTGCAGCAGCGCCACCATGCGCTCGGATTCCTCCGGCCCCATGCCGGCCATGGGCTCGTCCAGCAGCAGCATGCGCGGGCCGGTGGCCAGGGCCAGGCCCAGCTCCAGCTGCCGCTGCTCGCCATGCGCCAGCAAGCCGGCGGGCCGGTGCAGCATGGCGGCCAGGCCCACGCGCTCGGCGCACTCGGCGGCGCGCGCATAGCGCGCCGACTCGCTGCGCGCCGGGCGCCAGAAGCGCCAGCTCGAGCCGTCGCGCGCCTGCACGCCCAGCGCCAGGTTGTCGAGCACCGACAGGCGCTTGAAGATGCTGGTGATCTGGTAGGAGCGCACCAGGCCGCGCTGTACGCGCTGGTGCATGGGCAGGCCGATCACCGGCTGGCCGTCGAAGACGATCTCGCCGGCATCGGGCGCCAGCGCGCCCGAGAGCTGGTGGATCAGCGTGGTCTTGCCCGCGCCGTTGGGCCCGATCAGCGCATGGATCTCGCCCTCGCGCACGGCAAAGCCGGCATGGTCGGTGGCCGTCAGGCCGCCAAAGCGCTTGACCAGCCCGCGCACCTGCAGAAGTGCCTTTTGTGCCTGTTGCCCGGCCATCAGCGGCCTCCCTTCTTGCGCGCCAGCAGGCTCAGCAGCCCGTTGGGCGCCGCCAGCACCACCAGCAGCAGCACGGCGCCCAGGCCCAGTTGCCAGTGCATGGTGTAGGCCGACAGCCACTCCTCGAGCAGCAGGAAGACCACCGCCCCCGCCAGCCCACCGTAGAGGCGCCCCACACCGCCCAGGATGACCATGATCAGCAGGATGCCCGACTGCGTCCACTGCAGCATGCCGGGCCCCACGAAGCTGCCCTGGTTGGCCAGCAGCGCCCCGGCCAGCCCGGCGAACGCCCCGGCCAACGTGAAGGCCACCAGCTTGTAGCGGAACACCGCGAAGCCGATGGCCGTCATGCGGACCTCGTTCTCGCGGATGGCCTGCAGCACATGGCCGAAGCGCGCATTGAGCATGCGGTGCATGGCCAGCATGCAGGCCGCCACCAGCGCCAGCACCACGTAGTAGAAGGTGGCATCGTTCGCCAGGTCCAGCCCCAGGCCCACCGACGAGCGCGACGGCATGGACAGCCCGTCGTCCCCGCCCAGGGCCTTGAAGGACATGATCAGGTAGTACAGCATCTGCGCGAAGGCCAGCGTGATCATGATGAAGTACACCCCCTGCGTGCGCAGGCTGACGAGCCCGACCAGCAGCGCGAACGCGGCGCCGGTCAGCATCGCGGCGGGCCAGGCCAGCCAGGCCGATGCCAGGCCCTGCTGCATGAGCACGCCCACGGTGTAGGCCCCGAGGCCCACGAAGGCCGCATGTCCCAGGCTCACCATGCCGCCGAAGCCCAGGATGAAGTTGAGGCTGGCGGCGGCCAACGCGAAGATCAGGATGCGGCTGGCCACGCCGATGTAGAAATCCTCGCCCAGGGCCACCGCAATGGTGGGCAGCAGGGCCAGCAGCACCAGCAGCGGCAGCGCCACGCGCGCATGCAGGCCATGGTCCAGCAGGCTGGCCGGCGCCAGGGCGGGTGCGGGCGTTGGCGCGGCGGCCGCTGCGGGCCGCGCGAGATCGGCTTGGATATCAGTCATGGGCGGGGAACAGGCCTTGGGGTTTGTAGAACAGCACGGCGGCCATCAGCGCATAGATCAGGATGGAGGCCACGGCCGGGCCGGCATTGGCGGCCACATCCGGGCCCATCGTCTTCTCGAACAGCAGCGGCACCAGCGTGCGGCCCGCGGTATCGACCAGGCCCACGAGCAGCGCACCCAGCAGCGCGCCGCGGATGGAGCCTATGCCGCCGATCACGATCACCACGAAGGCCAGGATCAGGATGCTCTCGCCCATGCCCACCTGCACGGTGAGCAGGGGCCCCAGCATGCCGCCCGCCACGGCGCACAGCGCCGCGCCCAGCGCGAACACCAGCGTGAACAGCGTGCGCACATTGGCGCCCATGCTGGTCGCCATCTCGCGGTTGGCCGCGCCCGCGCGCACCTGCATGCCGAAACGCGTGCGCGTGACCAGCACATACAGCAGCAGCGCCACCAGCAGCCCCACGGCGATGATGAGCAGGCGGAACGCCGGGTACGAGAAGCCCGGCAGCAGTTCCACCGGCCCGGCCAGCGCCGCGGGCGGGTTGAGCTGTAGCGGCTGCGCGCCCCAGATGATGCGCACGATCTCGTTGCTCATCAGCACGATGGCGAAGGTGCCCATCACCTGCGACAGGTGGTCGCGCTGGTAGAAGCGCCGCAGCACCGTCAGCTCCAGCAGCACCCCGACCAGCGCCGTCGCCACCACGCCCAGCCCCAGCCCCAGCCAGAACGAGCCCGAGGCCTGGGCGATGCTGGCGATGAGGTAGGCGCCGATCATGTACAGCGAGCCGTGCGCGAGGTTGATCATGTCCATGATGCCGAACACCAGCGTCAAGCCGGCGGCCAGCAGGAACAGCATCAGGCCGAACTGCAGCCCGTTGAGCGATTGCTCGAGAATGAGGATGGCGTTCATGGCGGCGACTGGTCTGGCTTACGACGGCATCTTGCAGTCTTTGGCGTAGGCGTCCTGGTGGTTCTTGAACACCGTGCCCACCGTCCGGTTGGTGAGCTTGCCATCGCTGCCCTTGCTCACCACGCGCAGGTAGTAGTCCTGCACCGGGAAGTGGTTGGTGTTGAACTTGAACGCACCGCGCACCGATTCGAAGCGCGCCGCCTCGATGGCCTTGCGCAGCGCCGCCTTGTCGTCGATCTTGCCCTTCACGTCGCGCACCGCGGCATCCATCAGCCGCGCGGCGTCGTAGCCGTGCGAGGCATACAGCGACGGCATGCGGCCGTACTCCTTCTGGAAGTCGGCCACGAACTTCTTGTTGGCCGCGTTGTCCAGGTCGAGCGCCCACTGCGAGGTGTTGAACGTGCCCAGCAGCGAATCGCCCACGGCGCGGATCACGTCCTCGTCGGCCGAGAAGCCGGGGGCGTACAGCGTCATGTCCTTGGGCAGGCCCGCGCCCACGAACTGCTTGATGAAGTTCACGCCCAGGCCACCCGGCAGGAACATGTAGACGCCATCGGCGTTCGAGGCGCGCATCTTGGACAGCTCGGCGCCGTAATCGAGCTGGTTCAGCGCGGTGTAGGTCTCGGAGATCACCTCACCCTTGTAGAAGCGCTTGAAGCCGGCGATCGCATCCTTGCCCGCGGGGTAGTTGGGCGCGATCAGCGCGACCCGCTTGAAGCCCTTGTCCTGCATGGTCTGGCCGGCGGCCTCGTGCAGCGCGTCGTTCTGCTGCGAGACGTTGAAGAAGTATGGGCTGCACTGGGCGCCGGCGTACTGCGACGGCCCCGCGTTGGGGCTGATGAAGAAGGTGCGGTTCTGGAACACCGGCTGGCCCACGGCCAGCATCACGTTCGAGAACACGATGCCGGTCATGAAGTCCACCTTGTCGCGCTTGAGCAGGCGCTCGGCGGTCTGCTTGGCGGCCTCGGGGTTCTGCTGGTCGTCCGCCACGATCACCTCGGCCGGCAGGTTGCCGAGCTTGCCGTTCATGTGCTTGAGCGCCAGCTGGAAGCCGTCGCGGATGTCGATGCCCAGCGAGGCCCCGGGGCCGGACAGCGTGCTCAGCATGCCCACCTTGATCTTGTCCGCAGCCTGGGCGCCGCTGCACAGCAACGCGCCGGCGGCCAGCGCCAGTAGGCTGTGGCGAACGGTGAAAGAGCGAATACGCATGGGAAGTCTCCTGATGTAAGAAGTGTTAAAAGACACTCTCTTTTATATAGCAAATCCCGACCGTCAGGATGGCTGGTGCAGCCGGAATCGCTGCAGCTTGCCGGTCGCGGTGCGCGGCAGCTGCGCCACGAACTCGACGGCGCGCGGGTACTTGTACGGCGCCACGGTGCGCTTGACGAAGTCCTGCAGCTCCTTGACCTTGGCCTCGTCCGCGGCATGCCCCGCATGCAGCACCACGAAGGCCTTGACGATCTGGCCGCGCTCGGTGTCGGGCACGCCGATCACCGCGCACTCGGCCACGTCCGCGTGCTGCATCAGCGCCTCCTCGACCTCGGGCGCGGCGATGTTGTAGCCGGCCGAGATGATCATGTCGTCGGTGCGCGCCTGGTAGACGAAGTAGCCGTCGGTATCCATCAGGTAGGCGTCGCCCGTCAGGTTCCAGCCATCCTGCACGTAGCTGCGCTGGCGTGGGTCGTTGAGATAGCGGCAGCCCGTGGGGCCCTGCACGGCCAGCTTGCCCACGGTGTTCGGCGGCACTTCGTGGCCCTGCTCGTCCACCACCTTGGCGCGGTAGCCAGGCACGGCCTTGCCGGTGGCGCCGGGGCGGGCCTCGTCCTCGCGGTGCGAGATGAAGATGTGCAGCATTTCGGTGGAGCCTATGCCGTCGATGATCTCGATGCCGGTGGCGTCCTTCCACATCGCGCGCGTCGAGGCGGTGAGCGCCTCGCCGGCCGACACGCATTTGCGCAACCCGGTGGCGCGGATGCGCGCGCCCTGCTCCGCCATCACCCGGTATGAGGTGGGCGCCGTGAACAGCACCGTGGCGCCGAAGCGCTCGATGCCATCGACCAGTTGTTGCGGACCGGCCTTCTCCATCAGCGCCATGGATGCGCCGATGGCCATGGGGAACAGCACCTGCCCGCCCAGGCCGAAGGTGAAGGCCAGCGGCGGGCTGCCCATGAAGACGTCGTTCGCGCTGGCGCGCAGCACATGGCGCGGCCAGCAGGCGCAGATCGCCATCACGTCGCGGTGGAAGTGCATGGTCGCCTTGGGCACGCCGGTGGTGCCCGAGGTGAAGCCGAGCAGGCAGGTGTCGGTGGCGGCGGTGTCCACGTTGGCGAAGCTGGCGCTCTCTGCGGCCATCAGCGCTTCGAGCGACGCGGCGGCATCGCCGCGCTTGACGTTGAAGAAGCGCATGGCCTGCAGCGTGGGGCTCTTGGCCTGCGCGCCCAGCACCTCTTCCTGCAAGGCCTCGTCCGCCAGGGCCAGCGAGATCTGCGCGATGTCGGCAAACACCGACAGCTCCTTGGCGCGCAGCAGCGGCATGGCCGCCACGGCGATACCACCCGCCTTGATCACGCCGAACCAGCAGGCCACCATCATCGGGTTGTTGGGCGAGCACAGCAGCACCCGGTTGCCGGGCACCAGGCCCATGCGCCGGGTCAGCACGTTGGCGATGCGGTTGGCCTTGTCCTGCAGGTCGGCATAAGTCCAGCGCACGCCGTCGGCCTGCACGCACAGCCGGTCGCCACGCCCCTCGGTCACATGGCGGTCCAGCAGCTCGGTGGCGCAGTTCAGCCGCTCGGGAAACTGCAGCTCGGGCAGCTCGAACACATACTCGGGCTGCAGCTCGGCGGGCGGCAGGTGGTCGGCGGCAAAGGTGTCGAGATGGGCGGTGTGGGACATGGAACAGCCTCCTAGGCCTGCACGCTCTTGAGCAGTTCGCGCGCGATGATGAGTTGCTGCACCTCGGTCGCGCCTTCGTAGATGCGCAGCGCGCGGATCTCGCGGTACAGCCGCTCCACGGCCTGCTCGCTGACCACGCCCAGCCCGCCCCAGATCTGCACGGCGGCATCGATGACCTGCTGGGCGTTCTCGGTGGCCGTCATCTTGGCCATGGCGGCCTCGCGGGTCACGTTCTCGCCCTGGTCGCGCTGCCAGGCGGCACGGTAGGTGAGCAGGGCCGCGCTGTCGATCTGCGTGGCCATCTGCGCCAGCTTGGCCTGGGTGAGCTGGAAGTCGGCCAGCACGCCGCCGAACATCTTGCGCGTGGTGGCGCGCTGCAGCGCCTCGTCGAGCGCGCGGCGCGCAAAGCCCAGCGCCGCGGCGGCCACCGAGGTGCGGAACACGTCCAGCGTGCGCATAGCCACCTTGAAGCCTTCGGCCGGCGCGCCCACACGCTGGCTGGTGGGAATCCGGCAATCGGTGAACTTGAGCCGCGCCAGCGGGTGCGGTGCGATCACGTCGATGCGCTCGGCGATCTCGAAGCCCGGCGTGCCGGCGTCCACGATCAGCGCCGAGATGCCGCGCGCGCCCGGCGCCTCGCCCGTGCGCACGAAGACCACGTAGAAGTCGGCGATGCCGCCGTTGGAGATCCAGGTCTTCTCACCGTTGACCACGTAGTGTTCGCCATCGAGGCGCGCCTCGCAGACCATGGCCGCCACGTCCGATCCCGCCTCGGGTTCGGACAGCGCAAAGGCCGCGATCGCCTCGCCCGCCGCCACCTTGCCCAGGTAGCGCTGCTTCTGCTCTGGCGTGCCGGCCAGGCTGATGGCGCCCGAGCCCAGGCCCTGCATGGCAAACGCAAAATCGGCGAGGCCGTTGTGGCGCGCCAGGGTTTCGCGGATCAGGCAGATGGCGCGGGTGTCGATCTGGGCACCCGCGCCGCCGTTCTCGGCGCCGGCCACCGCATGGCACAGCCAGCCGCCCGCGCCCAGCGCCTTGACCAGCTGGCGGCAATCGCCGTCAGTGTCGCCGCTGTGCACATGGGCAACATGCTGCGCGGCCCAGGCGTCGAGCTCGTGGGCCAGCTGCGCATGTCGGGCCTCGAAGAACGGCCACTTCAGATAGCTGCTGTCGGCCATGTCAGTTTCCTTGGAATTGGGGCTTTTGCTTGGCCACGAACGCGTGGTAGGCACGGGCGAAGTCTTCGGTCAGCATGCAGATGGCCTGGGCCTGCGCTTCGGCCTCGATGGCCTGCTCCACGGTCATGGCCCATTCCTGGTGCAGCATGGTCTTGGTGATGCCGTTGGCAAACGTAGGGCCGGCGGCCAGGTCGGCCGCGAGCTTCTGCGCCTGCTCCAGCAGGGCCTCGGGCTCGCACAGGCGGTTGAAGAAGCCCCAGCGCTCGCCCTCCTCGCCGCCCAGGCTGCGGCCCGTGTAGAGCAGCTCGCTGGCGCGGCCCTGACCGATGATGCGCGGCAGGATGGCGCAGGCGCCCATGTCACAACCCGCCAGGCCCACGCGGTTGAACAGAAAGGCCGTCTTGCTGCGTGCCGTGCCCAGGCGCATGTCCGAGGCCATGGCCATGATGGCGCCGGCACCGGCGCAGACGCCGTCGATGGCCGCGATGATGGGCTGGGGGCAGGCGCGCATGGTCTTGACCAGCTCGCCCGTCATGCGCGTGAACATCAAGAGCTCGGGCGCCTTGAGCTGCACCAGCGGGCCGATGATCTCGTGCACGTCGCCGCCCGAGCAGAAGTTGCCGCCCGCGCCGACCAGCACCACGGCCTTCACGTCCTGCGCCCACTTGAGCTTGTGGAACAGGTCGCGCAGCTCGGCGTAGGACTCGAAGGTCAGCGGGTTCTTGCGCTCGGCGCGGTTGAGCGTGATCGTGGCCACGCCGCCCTCGACCTGCCACAGGAAGTGCTGCGCCTGGTAGCCAGCCAGTTGCTGGTGGTTGCCCGCCACCAGGGCGGGATCGATTGCGTATTCACTCATCTTGGTCTCCATTCACATCACTTCGCCGCCGGCCACCGCAATGGCCTGGCCGGTGACGGCGCCGGCGCCCGGGCCGCACAGCCACAGCACGGCATCGGCCACTTCCTGCGGCTGCACCAGGCGGCCCTGGGGGTTGCCCTTGACGAATTCGGCCATGGCCTGCTCGGGCGTGCGGCCGGTCTTTTCCACCACGCGCGCAATGCTCTCGCGCACGATCTCGGTTTCGGTATAGCCGGGGCAGACGGCATTGATGGTGACGCCCTTTCTGGCGAACTCCAGCGCCAGCGAGCGGGTCAATCCCACCACGCCGTGCTTGGCTGCACAGTAGGCCGCCACATAGGCATAGCCGGCCAGCCCCGCGGTGCTGGCCACGTTGACGATGCGCCCATAACCCGCCGTCGCCATCGCCGGCAGCACCTGCTGCATGCACAGCATGATGCCGGTGAGGTTGACGGCCAGCATGTTCTGCCACTGCGCCGCGTCCATCTTGAGGAACGGCGCGCTTTGCGCCTGGCCGGCGTTATTCACTAGAATATTAATAGCACCTAGCGCTTTCTGTGCTTGGTCAAAAGCCGTTTTCACCTCTGATTCACTCGCCACATCGGCCAGTTCCATGCGGCATTGACCAGCAAACTCGTCCACCAGCTTGCGCAGCGGCTCGGCCCTGCGCCCCAGCACCGTGACCTTGGCGCCGCGCGCCAGCAATTGGCGCGCGATGGCTTCGCCTATGCCCTGGCCGGCGCCGGTCACCAACGCATGCTGATCGTTCAGATCGCCTGCCATCTCAGTGCCCCCCGGCCGAAGCCATCGCGGCGGCCTGCTGCGCCTTCTCGCGCTCGAACAGGGTTTCCATCTGGCGCTTGCCCTGGAAGTAGGGCTTGGGCCAGGCGATGGCGGTGTAGCCAATTTTTGCGGCCTCGGTCAGCGTCCAGGCCGGGTTGGCCAGGTGCGGGCGCGCCACGGCGCACAGGTCGGCGCGGCCGGCCGCGATGATGGAGTTGGCGTGGTCGGCTTCGCTGATCGCGCCCACGGCCATGGTGGCGATGCCGGCCTCCTGGCGCACGCGGTCGGCGAACGGCGTCTGGAACATGCGGCCGTAGACCGGCTTTTCCTGCTTGCTGACCTGGCCCGAAGAGCAGTCGATCAAATCGGCGCCCGCGGCCTTGAAGGCCTTGGCGATCTGCACCGCGTCTTCCGGCGTGATGCCGCCCGGCACCCAGTCGTGGGCCGAGATGCGCACGGACATGGGCTTGTCCTCGGGCCAGACGGCACGCACGGCCTTGAACACTTCCAGCGGGTAGCGCAGGCGGTTTTCCAGGCTGCCGCCGTATTCATCTTGGCGATGGTTGGTCAGCGGCGAGATGAAGGCCGACAGCAGATAGCCGTGGGCGCAGTGCAGCTCCAGCCAGTCGGCGCCGATCTCGGCCGCCATCTGCGCGCCATGCACGAACTGGGCCTTGACCTCATCCATGTCGCCACGCGTCATCTGCCTGGAGGTCTGGCTCACGCCTTCCAAATATTGCTGGGGCGAAGCCGAGATGATGGGCCAGTTGCCCCCCTCCAGCGGCAGGTCGGTGCCGTCCCAGGCCAGGCGCGTCGAGGCCTTGGCGCCCGCGTGGCCGATCTGCATGGCGAACTTGGCGTCGGTGTTGGCGTGGATCCAGTCGGCGATGCGCTTCCAGGCCGCCTTCTGCGCCTCGCTGTAGGTGCCCGGGCAGCCCGGGGTGATGCGGCCCTCGGGGCTGACGCAGGCCATCTCGGCGAACACCAGGCCCGCGCCGCCCATGGCACGTGCGCCCAGGTGCACCAGGTGGTAGTCGCCGGGCACGCCGTCCACGGCCGAGTACTGGGCCATGGGCGAGACCACGATGCGGTTCTTGAGCGTGAGGCCGCGCAGTTGGTAGGGCAGGAACATGGGCGGCGGCGCCTTGCCTTCCGCGTTCACACCGTTCTTCTGCGCCAACCATTGCTCGTAGCCGCCCAGCCAGCCCGCGTCGCGCAGGCGCAGGTTCTCGTGGCTGATGCGCTGGCTGCGCGTGAGCATGGAGTACATGAACTGCTCGGGCTCCAGCTGGTCGCAGTAGCGCTGGCCGCAGGCCTCGAACCACTCCATGGCGTTCCAGGCCGCGTTCTGGATGCGCAGCGTCTCCACGCGGCGCGCCTCCTGGTAGGCGGCCAGCACCTCGGGGATGTGCGAGGGCGTGGCGCCCAGGGCCTTGAACTGGCGCGCCAGCTCGATCGCATCCTCGATGGCCAGCTTGGTGCCCGAGCCGATCGCGAAGTGGGCCGTGTGCACGGCATCGCCCATCAGCACCACATGGCTGCCCTGGGCGTTCTTCAGCCACCACTGGTCGCAGACCACGCGCTGGAAGTTGATCCATGCCGAGCCGCGCAGGTGGCGCGCATTGGTCATGAGCTTTTCGCCCTGCAGGTTGTCGGCAAAAATCTTTTCGCAGAAGTCAATGGACTGCTGCTGGTCGGCCGTATCCAGGCCGCTGGCCTTCCAGGTGTCCTCGGTGGTCTCGACGATGAAGGTCGAGGTCTTGTCGTCGAACTTGTAGATGTGGGCCTGGAACCAGCCGTGCTCGGTGCGCACGAAGTCGAAGGTGAAGGCCTCGTAGACCTTGTTCGTGCCCAGCCAGATGAAGCGGTTGGGCCGCGTGACGATGTCGGGCCTGAAGGTGTCGGCGTACTTGGTGCGGATGCGCGAGTTCACGCCATCGCTGGCGATGATGAGGTCGGCGTCGGCGTAATCCTCGTCGGACTGCACATCGGTCTCGAACACCAGCTTCACATCCAGTTGCTCGCAGCGCGCCTGCAGGATGTTGAGCAGATGCTTGCGGCCAATGCCCACGAAGCCGTGGCCGCCCGAGCGGATCTTGCGGCCCTTGAACAGCAGCTCGATGTCGTCCCAGTGGTTGAAGGCTTCCTCGACCTGCGCGGCCGTCACCGGGTCCCACTCGCGCATGTTGTCCATGGTCGCATCGGAAAACACCACGCCCCAGCCGAAGGTGTCGTAGGGCTTGTTGCGCTCGACGACGGTGACGTCGTGCGAGGCATCCATCTGCTTCATGAGCAGGGCAAAGTACAGGCCGGCAGGGCCGCCACCGATGCAGACGATTTTCATGGCCAGTGTCCGAGGTTGGTAATTACTTTATGCTTAAATTATTTATCTATAAATATTTCACTAGAATACGTAATTACCCTGTCATGGCCTTCCTGGCTCAGGGCCACCATGCATAGCCATATGTCCATCGATTCATCCCCTGATGCGGTCGCCAGCCTCCCCGGACGGGAAGCCGGTCTCTCCCATGCGGACCACCAGACCGTGCGGCTGTGGCTGCGCCTGCTGACCTGCAGCACCCAGATCGAGCAGATCATTCGCGGCCGGCTGCGCACGCAGTTCGGCACCACGCTGCCGCGCTTCGACTACCTCGCCCAGCTCAGCCGCTTTCCCGAGGGGCTGCGCATGAAGACCTTGTCGGAATACCTGATGGTGACCGGCGGCAATGTGACCGGGCTGACCGACCAGCTCGTGGCCGAAGGCTGGGTGGAGCGCATCGCCGACGACACCGACCGGCGCTCCATGATCGTGCGCATCACCGACGCCGGGCGTGCGCAGTTCACCGCCATGGCCGAGGCCCATGAGCAGTGGCTGGAGCAGTTGTTCGCTCCGCTGGGTGCGGCGCAGGCCCAGTCGCTCTACGAGCAACTGGGCGAATTGCGGCGCACCCTGGGCCAGGGGGAATGACCCGGGCGGCTTCCCGGGCCATGGCGAGGCCGGGAAGCCGAGGCTTTTCTACAGTTGGATGGACGCCTGGCCCACGCCGTCGAATGCCACGGTCACCAGGTCGCCGGCCGCCGCCGGCAGGATGCCGACCCAGGTGCCGGTGGTGACCACGCTGCCGGCTTCCACGCTGCGGCCCGTGCGCGTGGCGTGCCGCAGCCAGGTGGCCAGGCCGTAGGCCGGATCGCCCAGCGCATGGGTACCCCGGCGCTCGAAGACCTCGCTGCCGATCTGCACCCTGCAGCTTTGCGCGGCCCAGTCGCGGGCCTCGTAGGGGCGCCAGTCGCCGAGCACGAGCGCGCCGTGGGCCTGCAGGTCGGCCAGCTTCAGCAGCGCCGGCGCATCGGTGAACTGCTGCCAGCGCGAATCCACCACCTCGATCGACACCGCCATGGCATCGACCAGCGCGGCTGCGCCTTCGACATCGAGGGCGGCAGCCTGCTCGGCCGTGACCGTACTGCCGATCCGCAGCGCGATCTCGGCCTCGATGCCGCGCCAGGTGAAGGGCCAGTCCGCCGCCTGCGCGGGGCTGCGCCAGACGCCTTCCAGCGGCAGCTCGGCGTGCGTCAGCACCGCCTGGCGCGAAGGTCCGCCGGATTTCCAGTAAGCCGGGCCCGCGCCCGACCAGCCCTGCGCGCTGGCCACGGCGGCCTGCACGGCATAGGCCTCGTCCGGGCCCGCCAGCGCGGCCTCGAAGGCGCTGGCGTCGACACAGCGCCGCTCGCGCCGGGCGCTCAGCAGGGCCTGGGTGACGGCATCAATCTGGTGTGCGTTCATGCTGGGGATACATCCTTGCAAAAAAAGAGGAACGTGAAAATCGCCACGGCCCGCACCGGCCGGACTCGGCAGGTGCGGGCCCCGGGGTAGGAACCGCGCTCAGGCGCGGGCAGCGCTGGCTGCAGGCCCGCCGACCGCCGCTTCGCCGGCCGCCGGTGCCAGCTGCTCGTCGTTGGCGGCTTCGCCCATGGCACGGCCGAAGGTCTCAGGAGCGAACTGTACGGCGATCGCGAACACCCCGTACATCGCGGCCAGCATGCTGAACATGCCGCCCACGCCGTAGGCCTCGAACACGCGGCCGCTGATCAGCGGCGTCAGCGCGCCGGCCAGGGTGCCCAGCGCCAGGATCAGCGAGGTGCCGAAGGCGCGGACGTCGGTGGGGTACTGCTCGGGGGCAAAGATCCAGATCGAGGTGTTCAGCAGCACCACGCAGAACGTGAAGCAGGCGCCGAACAGCAGCACGAGCGGGATGTTGTAGGTCAGGAAGCCGAAGCACAGGCCGGCGGCGCAGGCCAGGCCGGCGCCGATGGTCAGCACCCGCTTGCGCCGGAAATGGAAGCCGCAGTACGAGGCGGCGATGGCGCCAAACAGGCTGCCGCTCTGCATCACCATGGTGAACAGCAGGCTCTTGGAGATGGTGTAGCCCTGCGAGATCAGGATGGTCGGCATCAGCGTCAGCACGGAGATCTGCGCGCCGTAGGTCATGGAGACCGCGACGCCCAGCGCCACGGTGCAGCGGCCCAGCCGGCCCCGGAACACATCGCCCAGCCGCACCTTGGGGCGCGGCGCCTCGCTCTGCGTCGAACCGCTGACGTACTGCGTGGGCTTGCCTTTCAGCTTGCCGAGCTTGCCCGATGCCAGGATCGACAGCACCTCGTTGGCCTCGTCCACACGGCCTTTGGACAGCAAGAAGCGCGGCGTCTCGGGAATGAAGCGGCGGTAGAACACGACGAAGAAGGCCGGGATCACCAGGCAGCCGAACAGCCAGCGCCAGTTGTCCGGCCCGGGGAACATGGCGAACACGGCCAGGCCGAAGGCCGGCGCCAGCATGTTCCCCAACCCGCCGCTGCCCACGCTGACCAGGCCGACGGCCGTGCCGCGAAAGCGCGTGGAGCACAGTTCGGCCAGCATGGTCACGGCGATCGAGATCTCGCCGCCCAGGCCGATGCCGACGATGAAGCGGCCCGCCGCCAGCACCCCGTAGTTGGGCGCCAGTGCGCAGATGATGGCGCCCAGCGTGAACAGCAGCAGGTTGGCATTCAGCATCGCGCGCCGGCCGTAGTGGTCGGCGATGAAGCCCGAGCCTATGCGCCCGAGCGCGGCGGCACTGAAAGTCAGGGTGTTGAGAAAGCCGATCTGCGCGACCGAGATGCCCCACTGCTCGCGCAGCAGCGGCCCCACCAGGCCGACGGCGTTCTGCTCGAAGACGTCGAACATTACGCCCAGCATGATCATGAAGATGATCTTCTTGTGCGACGCGGTCACGCCGATGCCATCCATGGCCTTGTCGAGTTCGCGCTGCTGCGGCGATCCCGACGATTGAATTGTCACTTCTGCACTCATGTTGTCTCCTGCTTTCTCGTGCTCCACCAGGTGGTGGGATGAAGGCCACCTGCCGCGCCCCGTTCTGCGTCGGGGCTGCGGCCGGCTTGCCTGCGGTCCGCGCTAGGCCAGCGCGGGTGCCGAATGCGGGGGCCGCCGCGCGCCCAGGGCCTGCTCGGCGGCATAGGCCAGCCGCAGCAGCGTGGTTTCCGAAAACGGGCGGCCGAAGAGCTCGAGCCCGACCGGCACGCCCAGCGGCGCCTGGCTGTCCGGCGCGGAAAAGCCCGCCGGGATCACGATGGCCGGAAAGCCCGTGGCCGAGGCCAGCACACCGTTGCGCTCAGCCTGCGACGCGCCAATGGGCGCCACCAGCCGGCGCTGGTGCGGGAACACCAGGGCGTCGAGGCGGTGC
This sequence comes from Comamonas humi, assembly GCF_054782535.1. NCBI lineage: Bacteria > Pseudomonadati > Pseudomonadota > Betaproteobacteria > Burkholderiales > Comamonadaceae > Comamonas > Comamonas humi. Next base: position 244,173 of record NZ_BAAGSH010000002.1, read on the forward strand.
ACCTCCATCAGCGCCAGCAGGCGCTCGCGCAGCACCTGCTGGCGCTGCTGGCGCTCGCGGTAGTCGGCGTCGTTGCCGGCCAACACAACGGCAGCGCTCAGCGTGGCCGCCACGCTCGAGTGCGGGTTCGCGGCGATGACGTCCTGCAGCGAGTGCACAGGCGCCGTGGGCGGGAGCCGCACCAGGTAGGTGTCGAGGTCGCGCTGCATCTCGTGGTGGTGCACCAGGGTGTCCGCCAGCAGCGCGTCGGGCGAGATCGCGTCATCGAGCGCCACCAGCGCGGCCCCCTGCGCCTCGACCGTGGCCAGCGCGCGCTGCATGACGGCATTGACGGGCGCATGCTCGGGCCCCGCGCCGAAGAAGCTGCGCAGCACACCTATGCGCGCGCCCTGCAGCCCGCGAGGATCGAGCCCGTCCGCATAGCTCGGCGGGATATGCGCCTCGCCCGCGCGGGTGCCGGGATCGGCCGGGTCGTAGCCGGCGATGACGTCGAGGATCCGCGCGGCATCGGTGACCGTGCGGGTGATCGGGCCGATGGTGTCCTGCGTCAGCCCGCAGGGAATGAGTCCGCTGCGGCTGACCAGGCCCATCGTGGGGCGCAGGCCGACGAGGTTGTTGGCCGAGGCCGGCGAGCGTATCGAGTTGACGCCGTCGGTGCCTATGCCCAGCAGGCCGAGGTTGGCGGCCACGCCAACGCCGGTGCCGCCGCTGGAGCCGCCGGGCGTGCGTGTCAGGTCATAGGGATTGCGGGTCTGGCCCCGCAGCGTGCTGACGGTCTCGCCGCCGGAGGCCAGCTCATGCAGGTTGGTCTTGGCGAGCACGATAGCACCGGCCTCGCGCAGCCGGCGCACGATGAAGGCGTCGGCCATGGCCAGGTTGTCCTGCAGGCAGGTGGCACCGGCCGTCGTCTCGATACCGGCGCAGTCGATGTTGTCCTTGATGAGCACGGGCATGCCATGCAGCGGCAGCAGGGCATCGGGCTGCTGCGCCAATTGATCGTCGAGGCGCTCGGCCTCGGCCAGCGCCTGCGGATGGATGCGGATGATGCTGTTGAGGCAGGGCCCGGCCTGGTCGTGTGCATCGATGCGCTGCAGGTAGCCATGCACCAGTTGCTGCACGCTCAGCTCGCCGTCGCGCAGTGCGGCCTGCACCGAGGCGACGGTCGCCTCCAGGAGGCCGGGCCAAGGCTGGCAGGCGGCGGCCTCGTCAAGACAGGATTCAGTCAAGTGTTCCATGGGGGGTCCTAGAGGGGCTGGCCGCCGGCCAGCCCGGTGTGCGTTATCGGTTGACCAGCTTGGCGGGGATGGTCCAGATCGCGAAGGCGCCCAGGATCAGCATGCCGGCGATGAAGTAGTAGGCGCTGTTGCTGCTCTGGGTCACATCCCGCAGGTAGCCCACCAGGTAGCCGCTGGTGAAGCCGGCGAGGTTGCCGATGGCGTTGCTCATGGCGATGGCCGTGGCCAGCGCCGCGCCGCTCAGGAAGGCCGAGGGCAGCGACCAGAACAGCGGCGAGCAGGTCAGGATGCCGGCCGCGGCGATCGACAGGAAGACCAGCGACAGCGCGGTGCTGTGCATGATCCACGGCAGCGCCAGGAAGCCGACCGCGCCCATCATGCAGGGAATGATCAGGTGCCAGCGCCGCTCGCGGTGCTTGTCGGCGCTGCGGCCGAAGAAGTACATCGACACGACGGCCGCCGCATAGGGGATGGCGCTCAGCAGGCCGATGGTCATCGGGTCGGCAACGCCGGTGGACTTGATGAACGTGGGCAGCCACAGCGTGATGCCGTACTGGCCGGAAACGTAGCAGAAGCAGATCAGGCTGATGAGCCACACGCGGCGGTCGGTGAAGACCTTGCCGACGGAGACATGCGTATCCGCGCCCTTGGTGTCCTCGGCCTTGGCCCGGTTCAGCACGCGCTTTTCATCGGCGTTGAGCCACTTGGCCTTATCGATCGAGCTGTCGAGGTAGTAGAAGCAGAACAGGCCCAGCAGCACCGCGGGGACGGCTTCGATCAGGAACATCCACTGCCAGCCAGCCCAGCCGCCGACGCCGGCCATGCCGGTGAGCAGCAGGCCCGACAAGGGGTTGCCGATGATGCCCGACAGCGGCGAGCCCATGCAGTAGATCGCCATGATCTTGGCGCGGCGGTGCGCCGGGTACCAGCACGACAGGTAGTACACGATGCCGGGCGTGAAGCCGGCCTCGGCCAGGCCCAGCAGGAAGCGCAGAACATAGAAGGACGTGGGCGTCTGCACGAAGGCGAAGCAGGCCGAGAGCACGCCCCAGGTCACCATGATCCGCCCTATCCACACCTTGGCGCCGAAGCGGTGCAGGGCCAGGTTGCTGGGCACCTCGAACAGGAAGTAGCCGATGAAGAAGATCCCGGCCCCGAGGCCGTAGACGGTTTCGCTGAAGCCCAGGTCCTGCGACATCTGGAGCTTGGCGAAGCCCACGTTGATGCGGTCCAGGTAGGCGATCAGAAAGCACAGCATGAGAAACGGCACCAGCCGCCAGCTCACCTTGCGATAGACCTCATCCTCGTACGAACTGGCCTTCGTAGCGGCTTGTTGCAGGGTTGCGTCCACGATGTCTCCTTGTTTTCTGCGTCTGTTATGTATCTATGCCGCGGCGCGCCGCCCTCTGCGGGGCGGTCGTACGGCGGTTCAGGAGGTGACGGGGCTCAGGCCACGGCCTTGAGCTGCAGCGGCTCGGCGTGGGCGGCGAGGTAATCCATCGCGGCGGCCACGCCGCTGGAGGCAACCGGTACGCCCGAGATCTTCAGGCCCATCTCGCAGCCGGTCAGCGCGCCGAGCAGCGTCAGGTCGTTGCAGTCACCCAGGTGGCCGATGCGGAACATGCGGCCCTTGACCTTGCCCAGGCCTGCGCCCAGCGACATGTTGAAGCGGTCGTAGATATTGCGGCGCACCGTGTCGGCATCGATGCCCTCGGGCATCATCACGCCGGTCAGCACCGGGCTGTAGACCGCCGGATCGGCGCACTGGATCTCCAGCCCCCAGGCGCGCACGGCGCGGCGGCAGGCCTCGGCGAGCCGGTGGTGGCGGGCGAAGACGTTGTCCAGGCCCTCTTCGAGGATCATGTCCAGCGCCTCGGACAGGCCGTAGAGCAGGTTGGTGTTCGGCGTATAGGGCCAGTAGCCGGTCTGGTTCATCGCGATGATTTCCTCCCAGCCCCAGAAGCTGCGCGGCAGCTTGGCCGTCTTGGAAACCGCCAGCGCCTTGGGCGAGACCGCATTGAAGCTGATGCCGGGCGGCAGCATCAGGCCCTTCTGCGAGCCCGAAACCGTCACGTCCACACCCCACTCGTCGTGGCGGTAGTCGGCCGAGGCGAGGCCGGAGATGGTATCCACCAGCAGCAGCGCGGGGTGGCCGGCCGCATCGATGGCGCGGCGCACCGCGGCGATGTCGGAGGTGACGCCGGTCGAGGTCTCGTTGTGCACCACGCACACGGCCTTGATGGCATGGCCGCTGTCCTTGCGCAGGCGGGCCTCGATCAGTTGGGCCTGCGTGCCGCGGCGCCAGCCCTCGGTGCCCGGCAGGCCCAGGAATTCGGGCTTCAGGCCCAGGTTCTCGGCCATCTTCTTCCACAGCGTGGCGAAGTGGCCGGTTTCGAACATCAGCACCGTGTCGCCGGGGCTCATGGTGTTCGACAGCGCCGCCTCCCAGGCGCCCGTGCCGGATGCCGGGTAGATCACCACGGGCTGCTCGGTCTTGAAGATCTTCTTGATATCGGCCAGCACCTTCAGCCCCAGGGCGCCGAACTCGGGGCCACGGTGGTCAATGGTTGGGTAGCTGATGGCGCGCAGGATGCGGTCCGGAACCGGGCTGGGTCCGGGAATCTGCAGGAAATGGCGGCCGACGGGATGGAAGTTGGTGTTCAGCATTTGGTCCTCATTTTGCATATTGCATTTTGCATGCAAAAAAATTTTAGTAGACAGAGGCATACCAAGGGAAGGCAGAACCCGAGAAAATTTCCAGTGTTTACCCCAAATACAAAGGCATTGACGGCCTTTTTCTTCGATGCTAGGCGTCTGTTAGAATTTGAAAAATCGACGATCTTAAATTTTGTATGCAAGATTCAATTTCATCTGGTGACAATCCTGCAGCCTCGCTGCTGCCCACCTTCGAGCGCCAGCGCCTGCATGACACGGTGGTGGATCACCTGCGGAATTTCATCGTCGAGGGTGTGCTCAAGGCCGGCACCAAGCTCAAGGAGCGCGAGCTGTGCGAAACCCTGGGCATCTCGCGCACGCCGCTGCGCGAGGCCTTCAAGGTGCTGGCCGCCGAGGGCCTGGTCGAGATCTCGCCGAACCGCGGCGCCACGGTATCGAGCATGTCGCCCGAGGAACTGCAGGACATGTTCGAACTGATGGGCGGGCTGGAGGCCTTTTCGGGCCAGCTCGCCTGCGAGCGCATCACGCCGGTGGAGCTGGCGGAGATCAAGGCCCTGCACTACGCGATGCTCGCCTGCCGCGCGCAGGAAGACCTCTCGGGCTACTACCAGCTCAACCGCCAGATCCACGACCGCATCAACCAGGCGGCCCGCAACCACGCGCTGCGCCAGACCTATTTGTCGGTGAACCGCCGGCTGCAGGCCATGCGCTTTCGCTCCAACCTGCAGAAGACCAAGTGGGACAGCGCGATTAAAGATCACGAGGACATGCTGGCCGCGCTGGAGGCGCGCGACGGCGCGCGGCTGGCCACCATCCTGCGCCAGCACCTGCTGGACAAGCGCGAGGCCGTGCAGCACATGCAGGAAGACGAGGCTGCCGCCGCGGCCAGCCAGTAAGGCTGCACCGGAGCAGCCGGGCAGGTGAATACGGCTATCTGGGACAATAGCCGGTTATGCTGCAATTCGACCTGCTCAAGACCGACCCGACCAGCCACGCCCGCCGTGGCACGCTCACGCTCAACCACGGCGTGGTGCAGACCCCCATCTTCATGCCCGTGGGCACCTACGGCACCGTCAAGGGCGTGATGCCGCGCAGCCTGCACGAGATGGGCGCGCAGATCATCCTGGGCAACACCTTCCATTTGTGGATGCGCCCGGGCCTGGACATCATGCAGAGCTTCGGCGGCCTGCACGGCTTCGAGCAGTGGGACAAGCCCATCCTCACCGACTCGGGCGGCTTCCAGGTCTGGAGCCTGGGCGCCATGCGCAAGATCACCGAGGAAGGCGTGCATTTCCAGAGCCCCGTGAACGGCGACAAGCTGTTCATGTCGCCCGAGGTCAGCATGCAGATCCAGACGATCCTGAACTCGGACATCGTCATGCAGCTCGACGAATGCACGCCCTACGAGACCAACGGCCACAAGACCACCGAGGCCGAGGCGCGCAAGAGCATGGAGATGAGCCGCCGCTGGGCCCAGCGCTCCAAGGACGAATTCCAGCGCCTGGAGAATCCCAATGCGCTGTTCGGCATCGTGCAGGGCGGCATGTTCAAGAACCTGCGCGAAGAATCCCTGCAGGCCCTGGTCGAGATGGACTTTCCCGGCTATGCCGTGGGCGGCGTCTCGGTGGGCGAGCCCAAGGACGAGATGCTGGACATCATGCAGCACACGCCCCACCTGCTGCCCGCCCACAAGCCGCGCTACCTGATGGGCGTGGGCACGCCTGAAGACCTGGTGCAGGGCGTGGCCGACGGCGTGGACATGTTCGACTGCGTGATGCCCACGCGCAATGCGCGCAACGGCACCATCTTCACGCGCTACGGCGACCTGAAGATCCGCAACGCGCGCCACAAGACCGACCACCAGCCGATCGACACCACCTGCACCTGCCACGCCTGCGCGGGCACCGCGGGCGTGAGCTGGGACCAGGGCGGCCGCGGCGGCTTCAGCCGCGCCTACCTGCACCACCTGGACCGCTGCGGCGAGATGCTGGGCCCCATGCTCACCACCATCCACAACCTGCACTACTACCTGAACCTGATGCAGGAGATCCGCAACGCGCTGGACGCCGGCAGCTATGCCCAGTTCCGCGCGCAGTTCAAGGCCGACCGGGCGCGCGGCGTCTGAGCCCGGCATGCGCCGCCCGCCGCCCTCGCTCCGCACCCGCCTGCTGGCCCTGGGCCTGCCGCTGCTGCTGAGCGCCTGCGCCACCCAGTGGCACAGCACGGATGCGGGCCTGCCCCGGCTGGCGCTGCAGGACGCGGCGCTCACCCCCGGCAACGGCGGGCGCCAGGCCCTGCCGGCCGACCTGCAGGCGGGCGACATCCTGCTGTCCTCCGGCCCCGGGCTGAACGCGATCGGCATCCGCCTGTCCACGCTTTCGCCGGTCAGCCACGCAGCGCTGTACCTGGGCGATGGACGGGTGGTGGACGCGGTGGGCAGCGGCGTGCGCGAGCTGCCGCTGCACGCCTTCATCGACGAGGCCGATGCGGTCGTGGCCTTCCGCCACCCGGGCCTGCAGGACGGCCACCTGCCGCCGCTGGCCGACTTTGCACGAGCGCAGGTGGGCCAGCCCTACAACCTTGCCGGCGTGATGCTGCAGGCGCCCTTTGCGCTGGAGCGGCGCGTGTGCGAGCTGCCGCTGCTGCCTGGCCCGGTGCGCGATTTCTGCCTGCGCGGCATCGCGCTGGTGCAGTTGGGCGCAGGGCCGAACGACCGCTTCTTCTGCTCGCAGCTGGTGCTGGAGGCCTACAAGCGCGCCGGCCTGCCGCTAACCGACGCCGACCCGCGCCTGGCCACGCCGGCCGACCTGCTGCACATGCGCGAGGGCGACGTGCCCTCGGTGCGCACGCACCAGGCGCTGCGCTACGTAGGGCATCTGAAGCTGCCGCCCGAACCCACGCCGGGCGTTGAGCGTATTGCCGAAAACAGCCACTAGCCCTTGCTGGTATTGCGCCAATAGCTATTATTTAAATAGCACCAATCTCCCACCAGCCGGGCAGATGCCGGCCCTTCACTCCAGCCGGATGTGCTGCTTGGCGATAAGGTCGCCATACAGGCGCGAGTCGCTCTGGATGCGCCGCGCCAGCGCGGCGGCGCTGGTATCGCCCACGCGCCAGCCCTGGGCCAGCAGCTTGCTGCGGATCTCGGGCGCATGCAGGATGGCCTCCAGCGCCGCCGCCAGCCGGGCGCGGTGCTCGGCCGGCATGGCGGCCGGCGCCATCACCGCGTTCCATACCTCGATGTCCACCCGGCCCGCGCCCACCTCGGGCATGGCCGGCACGCCCGGCGCCAGCGGGCTGCGCTGGCTGGAGCTGACGGCCAGCGCCGCCAGCTTGCCCGACTGCACCAGCGGCATCACCGTGGACGCCGGCAGCAGCGCCAGCTGCACCTGGTCGCCGAGCAGCGCATTCACCACGGCGGGGCCGCCGTTGTAGGGCACATGGACCATGTTCAGCCCCAGGGCCTCGCGGATCAGCTCCAGCCCCAGGTGGCCGCCCGAGCCCGTGCCCACCGAGCCGTAGTTGCCCTGGCCGCCGCTCTTGAGCGCCTTGAAATAGCCCGGCACGTCGGCCGCAGCCGCATGCGGCGCCACCAGCACCAGCGGCGCCGAGCCGATCATGGCCAGCGGCGCCAGGTCCTTGAGCGGGTCGTAGGGCAGCCGCGGGTAGAGGAATTTGGAGCTGGTCAGCGGCCCGTTGCCGATCACGCCGATCGTGTGGCCGTCGGTCGCCTTGGCCACCGCGTCCGCGCCGATGTTGCCGCTGGCGCCGCCCTTGTTCTCCACCACCACCGGCTGGCCTAGCGCCCTGGCCAGCGGTTCGGCCAGCAACCGCGCCTGCACGTCGGGCGACGAGCCGCTGGCATAGCCCACGACCAGGCGCAGCGGCCGCGTGGGCCAGTCAGGGCCCTGCGCCCAGGACGGCAGGGGCAAGGCGGCCGCGGCGCACAGCAGCAGGGCTGCGCGGCGCAGCGGCGAAAAAGAGGATTCGGTGGTCATGCAGGATTCCAGGCAGTTCAGCAGAGGCCGGATGCCCATCAAAATAAATAGCACCCTGCCCTGCGCCACAGGCGCATCCGGCGATTATCACTGAACCACCTGCGGCGCCCCGGCCAGCCCCGATTGCTGCAGGAAGCGCAGGGCCGAATCGACGGTCACCGTCTCGATGTGGCCGGCAAAGCGCCGCTGCGGCGGGTGGTCGTCGAATGCCACGTTCGCCTGCGCGATGCGCCCGCCCAGCCGGGTGAGCGCGCCCAGCCGCAGGTCGGCGGGCGCATAGCCCTGCAGCCGCAGCCAGGCCTGGGCCTGTTCGCGGCTGTGGATGCGCGTGGGCTCCATGGCCAGCGCCAGGGTTTCCAGTGCCCACTGGTTGGACTGCTGGTAGCGCGTGCCCCAGGCGTAGCTGACCATGCTATAGGCACCCTCGTGCAGGGCCAGCGGCTGCGCGTTGTTGGACAGCGCCAGCAGCAGCGCCTGCTGCACCGCGGGCGTGGGCAGCATCACCACGGCCTGGTAGCGCCACAGGTCGTCGAGGAAGAACTCGCCCAGCCCCTGGCGGTAGACGTGCGCGCGCGCCGTGCCGCAGTCGTTGAGCTTGTGCACCACGCGCCACTGGCCGGTGGGCGCTTGGTAAGCCCAGCCCATGTGCGAGTACTGCACGCCGTAGCGGCCCAGGTCCTGCCCCTGGCGCCCCAGCAGCGCCACGCGGGCGCCGCTGGCATCGAGCTGCTGCTGCACCTGCAGCGCCAGCGTCAGGCCTTGGCGGATGGTGGCCACCGTGGGCCGGCGCGGCTCGCAGCTGCGGCCCGCCATCGCTGCGGGTGCAGCGGCCAGCAGGGCCGCCATCAGGCAGATGGTTTTGATCGGGAGGAAGGCCATGGCGCGCTCACAGCCGCTCGTTGTAGAGCAAGGCCTCGCCGACCTTGTTGGGCACGAAGGCGATGGCCTCGCCCGCCACCGACAGAATCGCGCCGGCGCCGATCACGCTCACCGCCACCGTGGCCCCCACGCTGGCGGCTGCCACGCTCGCTCCGGCAGCCGCGATCTCCACGCTGGCAACGGCGCCGTCGGACACCCGCTCCAGCACCAGCACCGTGCCCTTGGCCGAGGCCTGGACGCCCTTGACGAGCAGCACCGCGCCATCCACCGACAGCACCGCCACCGCGACCGAGGCCTGGGCGGCGGCACTGCCCGCCACCACCACCGACGCCACCGGCAGGGCCGACAGCAGCAGCGAGGCATCGCTCTGCGCCCGCGCCGTCGGCAGCAGCGCCGCCGAGAGCGCAGCCGCCAGCAGACCGCCGATTGCTATCTTTTTGATATGCCTTGCGCAGGTGGTGTGAGCGCTGCAGGGCATTTTGACCAAATTATTCAGCATGACGGCACCTCGGGCGTTCAGTTCGTTTCGCGGCTGGCGGCGCGCTGGGCGGCCAGGCGGGCTTCGGCCAGGTCGGCCTCGTGGCGGTCGCGCAGCATCTTGGCCAGCGTGAAGGCCGTGGTGACCAGGTACAGCCAGCTCACGCCCAGGAAGGCCTGGTAGGTCGGGCTGATCTGCATGCCCAGCAGGCCCCAGCCGGTCAGCCCCATCGCGACGGCAAAGCCGCCCCAGACCACGAGCTTCCACATCGGCGTGTCGCCGGACGGGCCGCCGCGCTGCTGGTCGCGCACGAACTTGGCCAGCACGAAGGCCGCCGACAGGCTGAACACATACCCCATCACCATGAACGCCTGCTCCAGGCGCTGCCCCGGCAGCCAGGCCAGGCCGATGGCGCACAGGCTGGCCGCCAGCCCGAACGAAATCCACACCTGGTACTGCCAGGCTCGGGTGTCGCGCTGCACGGATGGGAAGTGGTTTTGCATAAGGATCAGGGCCTGGGGCCCCCCGGTGGTTGAACACAGCGCCATGGTCGCCGCGGCCGCACCCGCGGGGATCGCCATTTGCAGCAAGTAGCCATCCATTGGCAAAAAAGTATCTCTTGGCAATACTTCACACCGCTGCCGGCCCTGCGCTGGGCAAAAAAGCCGGCCGGCTGTGCGTTTGCGCCCGGGTATCGTTTTCATAGCAGCCAGCGCAGCAGGGTCAAGCACCACCGGCAGATGCCATCGCTTGATTGCTTTTACCTCTGCACCATCGAACAGTAATTGCCCCAATACACCCGCGGTACGGGCGTGCCACGATGGCTGCCGCATGGTTGAGACAGCAACCGCCCCTACAGGAGACTTCATGAAACGCAATCGCTTGACCCTGGCGCTGGCCGCGCTGGGATGCATGACCGCCATCGGCAGCACCACCGCCCACGCCCAGGACAAGGTGAAGATCGGCTACATCAGCGACATGTCCAGCCTCTATGCCGACCTCGAAGGCAAGGGCGGCGCCACGGCGATCCAGATGGCGATCGACGACTTCGGCGGCAAGGTGCTGGGCAAGCCGATCGAGCTGCTCACCGTGGACCACCAGAACAAGGCTGATATCGCCGCCAGCAAGGCACGCGAGTGGATCGATACGCAGAACCTGACGATGATCTTCAGCGGCACCAACTCCGGCACCGCACTGGCGCTGGCCAAGGTGGCCGATGAGAAGAAGCGCGTGATGATCAACAATGGCGCCGGCTCCTCCGCGCTGACCAACGAGGCCTGCACGCCCTACTCGGTGCACTATGCCTACGACACCGTGGCGCTGTCCAAGGGCGCGGCCGGCGCCATCGTCGACAACGGCGGCAAGAGCTGGTTCTTCCTGACGGCCGACTACGCCTTCGGCCACGCGATGGAGGCGGACGCTTCCACCGTCGTCAAGGCCAAGGGCGGCTCGGTGACGAGCGCCGTGCGCCATCCGCTGAATGCCTCGGACTTCTCGTCCTTCCTGCTGCAGGCGCAGAACTCCAAGGCCCAGGTGCTGGCGCTGGCCAATGCCGGCGGCGACACCATCAACGCCATCAAGGCGGCCAAGGAATTCGGCATCGACAAGGCGATGAAGATCGCCCCGCTGCTCGTCTTCTACAGCGACATCCACAGCCTGGGGCTGAAGAACACCGCGGGCATGCAGTTCGTCACCAGCTGGTACTGGGACATGAACGACGCCTCGCGCAAGTTCGCCGATGCCTACATGAAGAAGACCCAGCGCCGCCCCACCGAGATCCAGGCGGCCGACTACTCGGCCACCATGAACTACCTGAAGGCCGTGCAGGCCGCCGGCACCACCGATGCCGACAAGGTGATGGCCACCTGGCGCGGCATGAAGATGGACGACTTCTTCGCGTCGGGCTCCATCCGCGCCGACGGCAGCTACATCCACGACATGTACCTCGTCCAGGTCAAGACGCCCCAGGAATCCAAGGGCACCTGGGACTACTACAAGATCGTGAAGAAGCTGCCCGGCGACGAGGTGTTCACTACCAAGGCCGAGACCAAGTGCGCGCTGTGGAAGTGAGCTGAGCGCCCGCGACACAACCAAACGCCTGGCAGCCGCCAGGCGTTTTTGCTGGTGCCCTTCATAATGGGCCGCCATCCCTCTTCTGGAAAGGAACCTCCGTGCCCCATACGCCAGACCCCGATTTCGATTCCCTGCTCCCCGGCCGCTCGACCACCGAAGGCAGCACGCGCCGCACCGCGCTGCAGGTGGCGCTGGGCATGGGCTACGCGGCGGCCACGCTGCCCATCCAGGCGCAGACCGCCATCCAGACGCCGGCCACCGGGCTCACGGCCGGCACCATCCGCTACAGCGTCGATGGCTTCGAGGTGCCCGCCTACCATGCCGCCCCAGCGGGCAAGAAGAACCTGCCCGTGGTGCTGGTGATCCAGGAAATCTTCGGCGTGCACGAGTACATCGCCGACACCTGCCGGCGCCTCGCGCACGCGGGCTACCTGGCGATCGCGCCCGAGCTGTATGCGCGCCAGGGCGATCCGCGCAAGTACACCGACATTCCCGCGCTGCAGCGCGAGGTGGTCTCCAAGGTGCCCGATGCGCAGGTGCTGGGCGACCTGGACGGCGCCCTCGCCTGGGCCGCGGCCCATGGCGGCAATACCGCCAAGGCCGCGATCACCGGCTTTTGCTGGGGCGGGCGCGTCACCTGGCTGTATGCGACCAGCGGCAGGGTGAAGGCCGGCGTGGCCTGGTACGGCCGCGTCGAGGGCACGCCCAATGCCAGCACGCCGCTGCACCCGGTCGACCTGGCGAACGCGCTGAAGGCGCCGGTGCTGGGCCTGTATGGCGGCAAGGACCAGGGCATCACGCTGGACTCGGTCGATGCGATGAAGCAGGCCCTGGCCAAGGCCGGCGCCGGCGGCAACGCCGCTGCCAAAGGCTCACAGTTCCATATCTACCCCGAGGCCGGCCACGCCTTCCACGCCGACTACCGCCCGAGCTACCGCAAGGACGCGGCCGACGACGGCTGGAAGCGCATGCTGGCCTGGTTCAGGCAGCACGGTGTGGCTTAGTTCTTGCCGTTGTCGCGCCAGAACAGGTCCCAGGCGTCCATGGTCTTGCCGTCGGGAAAGCGGCAGGTGGAGGCCTGGCTGCGGGTGCCGCCGCTGAGGATCACCGTGCCGCCCATCTGCGCGCAGTAGGCCGATGCCGGGTTGCGCGGGCCGGGGTATTGGGTGGCGTAGCTCTCGGTCTCCTTGGCCGACTCGTCCTCGAGCGGCTTGAGGCCGGAGCCGCCGCTGGTGCAGGCGGCCAGCAGCACGGCGGCGGCGGTGGCAAACATCCAGGCTTTCATCTTCACGCTTTCTTGCTGAACATGCGCCATTATCGCGCTATTAAATTAGGAGCTTACAGCGCTCGACCTTATTGACCCAGAGGCCAATAAGGCTGCAACCTGCTGCTGCAGCTGGCCCGGGCTCACGGCCGCCGCGGCCACGGCGGGCGCCACGCGCAGCTCCACCCGGTTGAACCAGCCACGGCGAAACGGCCGGGTCATCGCGCCCTCGGGCTCGATGCGGCTGAAGTACGAGCCCCACAGGTTGGCGAGCGCCATCGGCACCACGGGCACGTCCAGCCCGTCCGCGCGGGCCTGCTCCAGGATCTTCATGATGCCGCCCTTGAACGGCGCCAGCTGGCCGTCGCGGGTGATCGCCCCCTCGGGGAAGATGGCCAGCAGGTCGCCCTCGCGCAGCACCTGGGCCGCGGTGGCAAAGGCCGCCTCGTAGACGGCGGGGTCCTCGCTCTGCGGTGCGATCGGGATGGCCTTGGCCAGCCGGAACAGCCAGCCCAGCACCGGCGTTTTGAAGATGCGGTGGTCCATCACGAAGCGGATGGGGCGCGGGCTGGCCGCCATCATCAGCACCGGGTCGACAAAGCTCACATGGTTGCAGACCAGCACGGCGGCGCCGGTGGCGGGAATGCGCTCGGCGCCCCGCATGCGGAAGCGGTAGACGAGATGCGTGGCGATCCAGGCGATGAAGCGCAGCAGGTACTCGGGCACCAGCAGGAAGATATAGCCCGCCACCACCGCGTTGGCGATGCCGGTGAACAAAAAGATCTGCGGGATCGTGAAGCCCGCCGATAGCAGGGCCCCGGCCAGCACCGCGCTGGCGATCATGAACAGCGCGTTCAGGATGTTGTTGGCCGCGATGATGCGCGCGCGGTGCGTGGGCTGGCTGCGCATCTGGATCAGCGCGTACATGGGCACGCTGTACAGGCCCGCGAACAGCGACAGCAGCAGCAGGTCGGCGATCACCCGCCAGTGCGCCTGCCGCGCCAGGAAGGCGCCGACCGACAGCAGCTCGGACGGCGGCAGGCTGCGCGACGCGAAGTACAGGTCGATGGCGAACACGCTCATGCCGATGGCGCCCAGCGGCACCAGGCCGATCTCCACCTGGCGGCGCGACAGCACCTCGCACAGCAGCGAGCCCGCGCCCACGCCCACCGAGAACACCACCAGCAGCAGCGAGGCCACGTGCTCGTCGCCGTGCAGCACCTCCTTGGCGAAGCTGGGGAACTGGCTCAGGAACACCGCGCCGAAGAACCACATCCAGCTGATGCCCAGCAGCGAGCGGAACACCACCGGGCTCTGGCGCGCCAGCCGCAGGTTGCGCCAGGTTTCGCTGACCGGGTTCCAGTTGATCGAGAGGCCCGGATCGGTCGACGGCACGGCGGGCACGGCCTGCGCCGTCAGCCGGCCGACCAGCGCCAGCGCGATGCAGGCCACGGCTACCAACCCGTGGCCGATCTGCGGGATGGCCACCAGGATGCCGCCCACCACGTTGCCCAGCAGGATGGCGACGAAGGTGCCCATCTCGATCATGCCGTTGCCACCCGTGAGCTCGTCGTCGCGCAGCACCTGGGGCAGCAGGGCGTACTTGACCGGCCCGAACAACGTGGAGTGCAGCCCCATCAGGAACACGCACACCAGCAGCACCACCGGGTTCCCCTGCCAGAAGCCCAGCCCGGCGAGCAGCATCACGGCGATCTCGAAGCTCTTGACGAAGCGCACCATGCGGTGCTTGGGCAGCTTGTCGGTCAGCTGCCCGGCCGTGGCCGAAAACAGCAGGAACGGCGAGATGAACAGGGCACCGATCACCAAGCCGGCGAGCGACGGCGGCAGCCACGACACCGACAGCTGGTAGGTCACCATCACCGTGAAGGCGAACTTGAACAGGTTGTCGTTGGCCGCGCCGGCGAACTGGGTCCAGAAGAACGGCGCGAAGCGGCGCTGGCCCAGCAGCGCGAACTGGTTCGGGTGCGCCGGGCCGGCGGCGGGGTCTGGGCTGGTCATGGTGTCTCTCTCCTCTCGGTGCGGGCGGTTGCCGGGTGCTATTGTGCTTGGACTTGCGCCGGGACTTTGGGCTGATGGGCCGTGGATGGGCGCCGCCGCAACGCCGCCAGCACCGGCCAGGCCGCCAGGGCCGCGGCGACATGCTTCAGGGTGTGGCCGGACACCAGTTGCCCGCTCCACTGCCACACGGCCGCATCGCCCCATTCCAGCAGCTTGGCCAGCAGGTACCAGGCGATGACGGCGCCCAGCGGCCACCGCACACCGCCCTGCCCGCCGCGGCCCAGGGCCTGTGCGGCCGCCAGCACCAGCAGCAAGGCCATGCCCGCGCCCTGCAGCACCGCCCAGGGCAGCAACTGCCCGGTGCGCAGCCACCACCACAGGCTGGCCGGGCCGGCCACGAGCACCAGGCATGCCGAGACCCAGGCCGGCCGCGGCCCCAGCTGCGACTGCACGGTCAGCCCCAGCATGCCGGCGAATACCGGCACCATGCCGAGCCGGTCCCAGAAGACGCCGCCGTCGCTGGGCGCCAGGTGGTAGAGGGACGAGCCGGCACAGGTCAGCAGCAGGCCGCCGAAGAACAAGGCGAGAAAGCCCCGCATGCCGCGCGCGTCACGCCGCGCCAGCAGCCAGAGCCCGGCGGCGCCAAGCACGCCGAACGGCAGGTTGCTCAGCACATCGGCCGCATGCGCCAGGCCGTGCCAGTGGCGCTGGTCGGCAAACTGGTGGTAGCCGGCCACCTGCGGCACATGCGGCCCCAGCCAGGCCAGCAGGCCCAGCAGCGCATAGCCGGCATACAGCAGACATTCGGCGCGGGAGGGAGAGGTCTTCATGGCAAGGCCCATGCAGTCACGATGGCGCGAGTGTGGCGGGGCGCCCTGCGTCCAGCGCAGGAATTGCACCCGGTCATCTATCATGGCACCCAAAGTACCGCCCACCGATACCCATGAGCACCACCGCCGACCTGATCCAGGCCCTGAAAAAAGAACTCAAGGCCGCGCAGATGACCTATGCCGATCTGGCGCAGCAGCTCGGCATGGCTGAGTCCAGCGTCAAGCGCATGCTGGCCCGGGGCGACATGCCGCTGTCGCGCATCGATGCGATCTGCCGCGTGCTGCGGCTGGACTTCGCCGACCTGGCGCGCAAGGTGGCCGACAGCCAGCCGCTGATCCGCGAGCTGACCCAGCAGCAGGAGCAGGCCGTGGTGGCCGACAAGAAGCTGCTGCTGATGGCCATCTGCGTGCTGAGCCAGTGGACGCTGGAGCAGGTGCTGTCCCACTACCGGCTGAGCGAGGCCGAGGGCATCAAGTACCTGGCCCAGCTCGACCGCATCGGCATCATCGAGCTGCGGCCGATGAACCGCTATCGGCTCAAGCTGGCCAAGACCTTCCGCTGGCGCCCGCACGGCCCGGTGATGCAGTATTTCCGCGAGCACGCGTTGCACGACTACTACTCGGGCAGCTTCGACAAGCCCGGCGAAGGCCTGATGCTGGTGCACGGCTCCATCAGCCGCACGCTGGCCCCGGCCTTCCTGGAGCGGCTGCAGCGCGTGGCCCAGGACTTCGCCCAGCAGCACCTGACCGACCAGCGCCTGCCCGAGAAGGAGCGCGAGGGCTACACCCTGCTGCTGGCCATGCGCGGCTGGGAGCTGGAGGTGTTCACCGCGATGCGGCGCGCTTGACCCCCAGGCCGGCCGCGGTCATTGCGCCATCCGCAGGCGCCGGTAGTCGATGCCGCCGACGTTCACATGGCCGTTGGGGAAGAACCCCACCATGAACCGCGACACGTCGTCGACCGATACCGAGGCGGGCACCGCCGAGCGCACCAGCGCATAGGCGCCGGCCACATGGGGCGCCGCGAACGAGGTGCCAGTGCCGCCCGCCAGGCCGCCATTGACGGGGAAGTTGATGTTCACCCCCGGTGCCAGCCAGAAGGCCACGCCGGAGGGATCGCCGTAGTTGGCGGGATTGGCGATGTTGGCGCCGTAGTAGAAGTTGCCCGCCTCCTTGAAGACCGACGACACCTTGACGGCGTTCGAGAAGCACGCGGGCGCCGACAGCAGGCCCTGGAAGCCGTCGTTACCGGACGCGATGACGACCGGCACCTGGTAGACGTACTTGAGCGTGGCGATCAGGCTGGCCACCTCGGGCGCCACGAAGTCGCAGGCCGACGCATACCCGATGCCATTGCCCTGGCTGATGTTGACCACCATCTTCTTGTCGCGCGCCTGCTGCGCCACCGCATTCAGCGCCTTCGCCATGTCCGTGTACAGCATGCGCGGCACCAGCGTCCCCGACAGGGGCGACTCCCGCACCAGGGTGCTGGCGTTGATGGCGAAGAGGTTGGCGCCGTAGGCCACGCCCCGGAAGGCCGGCCAGGCGCTGGAGTTGCCCAGCGCCACTGCTGCCACGCCGTTCCCGTGCGCGCACTGGCCGGCATCGGCACCTGCGCCGGAGCCCGGGAACCGGTCCAGGCCGCAGGGATTGCTGTAGGCGCCCTCGCGGCCTGCATAGACCTGCGGGCTGGAGCCGCTGGCGTCCATGTTCAGGCACGAGGAGTACAGGCCGTCCTGCGGCCGCTGCGTGTTGTAGCAGGCCTGCAGGTAGCTCCGGTTGTCGAACTGCTCCTGGGCCACCGTCACGCCGGTGTCGATCACCGCAATCCAGGCATTGTTGCCGCTGTTCGCGGCCCAGGTGGGCGCCAGGTTCAGGCCGCCCGGCGCGCTGGAGACGCTCACGTTCAGCTGCCGCGAAAAGCTCAGGTTGCGCGCGTAGATGCTCAGCAGCCGCGGATCGCGCCGCGCCTGCAGCCGGGCCAGGTCGCCCTTGGTCAGCGACACCAGCGCCACGTCGGTGCCGGCCAGGTAGCTGATCTGCTGCGCCTTCTCGGGCAGCACCTGGCCCAGGATCTCGCGGAACAGGCCCGCCACGATCTCCTGCTGGCGGGCAAACGTATCTTGGTCGTAGAACTTCTTGACGTCCTCGGCGTCCGCCGGCGACTTGATCCTGACGAAGTAGCTGTGCGCCTCGCCGTCGGCGCCCGGCAACAGGGCGAGGTCCGTGGTCAGCCAGTTGTCCACCGGCAGCTCCGGCGCCGGGCCGGCCGCAGCCGCGACCGCGTAGTCCTTGCTGCGCATCAGGTCCTGGACCACGCCGGCATCGGCGTTCACGATGCGCTGGGGCAGCAGCCGGTTCTGCGAGACCACCTGGCCGGTATCCACCACTGCGAAGGCGTCTTCCACCCGGGACACCGGGGCGTCCTTGGGCCGGAAGGGGTTCGAGATCACGACGACGCCGCCGTCCGGCGACAACGTCCACAGCGGCACCGCGGACTTCTCGATGACCGCCACCGGCGCCTGCCCCGCGCCCTGCGCGGCGGCGTCCTTGGCAGCGAAGGCCAGATAATCCTCGGCGGGCGCCACCATCGATATTTTCCGGATGGTCTTCAAATGCCCGGCGTCCTCCAGCCGCCCCGCGGGCAACTGCAGGGAAATCGCGCCGCCGTCACCGACCTGCGCCTCGATGCCCAGGATATTGCGGATCTCCCGGATGGCCTCGGCGCCGGCATATTCGTCCGCCACAAAGAGCTTGAGCGCCAGGATTTTCTCCGGGGCATAGCGGTAATTGGTTGCGTACTCATTTATTTCAAAGAGCCCCTCGGGAGAGGCATGGGCCAGGGACGATGCGGCCAATGCCATGGATGCCAATACAAACTTCACAACCGGATACCTTTTCGGTGATTTGAATTCAATGCTGCAGCGAGGCAGAAGGCAGTTCAGCGGGCTGGGGACAAGCGGCGCACAACACC
Organism: Comamonas humi; assembly: GCF_054782535.1. Lineage (NCBI taxonomy): Bacteria > Pseudomonadati > Pseudomonadota > Betaproteobacteria > Burkholderiales > Comamonadaceae > Comamonas > Comamonas humi. Next base: position 262,599 of record NZ_BAAGSH010000002.1, read on the forward strand.
GCCGGCCGGTGTACGCCATGGGCGCACCGATCCCTGCGGCAAGGCAGCGCATATCCCATTTCCAGGTGAACCAACCCTAGAAACGAAAATTGAACTGGTATTGAATAATGGGAGCCCTCTCTCTGTGAAAACCTGTTTTTTCTTATTCGAATCCAAAATACCCAGCGACTACCTCCATATTCCCGGCGCCCTCCGTCAAAAACAGATTGGCACCCGGAAACAGGATTTCGGGGAATTCTAAAATGAGAGCAGAACCAGCAAAGTTAACGCCCGGTGAACTGACGCAAAACCGCGACGCCGCAATAAGCTGCGCTGGCAACCAAGCTTGACGCCGGGCAAATCCCGCTGCATGCAAATCCACCGCCTCCGCCAGCCCTGCGGAGGGCGTCGAATGGATTTTGGATGCAAATGGCCTACAGTGCTTATGTAGCAAGCGTCAGCAGCTATTATTTTAATAGCTACGAACGCAAGCCATTCGCCACCTGGGCGCTGGCGTCCCAGTGCTGGTCGAACCAGGCATCGCCGTCCAGGTAGGCGCGCAGCATGGGCAGGCCATCCAGGCCCCAGAACAGCTTGCCGTCCACCACGGCCGTGGGCACGCCGAACACGCCCGCTGCCACGGCGGCATCGGTGTTGGCGCGCAGCAGCTCCTTGGCGCGCTGGGGCGCGTCGTCGCCGGGCTGGAACTGCTCGGCCAGTTGCGCGTCCAGCGCAGCCAGGCGTGCGGCATCGAGCGCGTCGTGCCCACCCAGCCACACATGGCGCAGCAGCGTGTCGGCCACATAGCGGTTGATGCAGCCGTCCGCGCTGGTCTGCAGCGCCTTGCGCAGCAGCGGCAAGGGGTTGAACGGGTGCTGCGCCGGCATCTGCAGCCCGCAGCCCAGCGCATGGCCCAGCCAGCTGACATGGCGGTAGGTCCAGTCGCGCTTGGGCGGAATGCCCGCGGGCCCGGGGTTGCCATGCTGCTGCAGCAGCGCACCCAGTAGCACCGGCCGGTAGTTCACATGGCAGCTCAGCCCCTGCAGCGCGCCCGGCAGCTGGTCGAAGGCCAGCCAGGCATAGGGCGAGACGAAGTCGAGGTAGAAATCGATGGTCTTCATGGCACGACCGCATCGGTGGGCACGGACCGGCCGGCCGTGGTGAGCTGCGCGCGCGCCAGCAGCACCTGCCAGATCTGCAGCCGCTCGGCCGTGTCGGCCTTGGACCAGGCGCGGATCTCGTCGATGCTGCGGAAACACCCTTCGCAGCGGCTGCGGTCGGCCGTCATGCGGCAGATGGAGACGCAGGGCGACGGCACCTCGCCGTCATAGCCGGCGCGGAACACGCCGCTGGCGTTGACCACCTTGGTGCGGGCCGCCAGGCTCTTGGCATCATCAAGCATTCAGACAGCCTCCTGCACCACGTCGACGACGGGCGCGCCAGTGAGTTTCTCGAGATCCTGCGGCGCCAGCGGAAACACGCCGTGCGGGTGGCCTGCCGCGGCCCAGATCTCGCCAAAGCGGAACAGCTCGCGGTCGATCAGCGTGACCGGCGGCTGGACATGGGCCACGGGCGAGACGCCGCCGATCGAGAAGCCGGTGCGGTTCTTGACGAACTCGGCATCGGCCCGGCCGATGGGGCCGACCAGGGCCGCCACCTTCTTCTCATCCACGCGCCGGTCGCCCGAGGTCACCACCAGCACCGCGGCCTCGTCGCTGCGGCGGCGGAAGATGATGCTCTTGGCGATCTGCCCCACGGCGATGCCCAGCGCGTCGGCCGCCTGCTGCGCGGTGCGCGCCGCGTCGTCGAGCATGCGCGGCGCATGCGGGTGGCCCAGCTCGGCGAGCACGGCGCTCACGCGCTGCACGCCCTCGGGCAGTTCCTTCAGTTCGGCTCCGCACATGGTTCAACCCGCCCGCTTGTTCAACAGCGCCACGGCCACGCGCGAGTTGGGCTTGCGCTGCAGGAAGTCGCTGATGTAGGCGCCGGCGTCCACCAGCGCATCGAGATCGATGCCAGTGTCTATGCCCATGCCCTGCAGCAGGTAGACCACGTCCTCGGTGGCGACGTTGCCGGTCGCGCCCTTGGCGTAGGGGCAGCCGCCGAGGCCAGCCACCGAGGACTGGAAGTTCCACACCCCCAGCTCCAGCGCGGCCAGCGTGTTGGACAGCGCCTGGCCATAGGTGTCGTGGAAGTGGCCCGAGACCGCGTCGATGCCGTAGTGCGCCAGCGTGGCCTCGATGGCGCGCTGCACCTTCAGCGGCGTGCCCACGCCGATGGTGTCGGCCACGTCCACGCGCTGCACGCCTATGCCCTTGAGCAGGCCGGCCAGGTAGCCGACGCGCTCGGGCGCGATCTCGCCCTCGTAGGGGCAGCCCACGGTGCAGCTCATGGCGCCGCGCACGCGGATGCCGGCGGCCAGCGCGGCCTCGACCACCGGCGCGAAGCGCTCGATGCTCTCGGCGATGCTGCAGTTGATGTTCTTCTGGCTGAAGGCCTCGCTGGCCGACCCGAAGACCACGATCTCGTCGGGCCGGTCGGCCACGGCCGCCTCGAAGCCCTGGAGGTTGGGCGTGAGCACCGAGTAGCGCACACCGGCGCGGCGCTCCACGCCCTCCATCACCTCGTGGTTGTCGGCCATCTGCGGCACCCACTTGGGGCTGACGTAGCTGGTGACCTCGATCTCCTTCAGGCCCGCGGCCTGCAGGCGGTGCACCAACTCGACCTTCACGGCCGCCGGCACCGGCGTCTTCTCGTTCTGCAGGCCGTCGCGCGGGCCCACGTCGATCAGTTGGACTCTGGATGGGTATTTCATGGTGGTTCCTGGGGATCTCCGAAATTCAGCGGCGCTGTTTCAGCGCAGCGGCCACGTCGTAGGGCGTGAAGCGTTCGCACTGCCGCTCGTCGGCAGGCGGGGGGTAGGCTGCGGACGAAGGCAGCGCCGGGCCTGCCGGCACCAGTGTAGACACCGGCGACATACCCAGCAAATCGTCCAGCGCAAAGGGCACGAGCAGGTTGGTGAATTGCAGCCGGCCGTCGGGCGCCACCGCCTGCCGGGCGCGGGCCTGCCACTGCTGCCACCAGGCGGCGTTGTCGGCGCGAAAGCGCGCATTGCCCCAGAGCATCAGCGGCACCTCGTAGGCGCTGCGGGTGGAGCCATGCACGTACGAGCCGCCGCAGGCCGGAAAGGCCAGGCCGTGGTCCGAAACATAGAGCAGCGCCACGCGGCGGTCCTGCAGCTGCGACAGCCGCGCCACCCAGTCCGCCAGCAGCGCGCTGGTGTAGGCGATGCTGTTGTCGTAGGCATCCGCCCAAAGCGCGGCGCCGGGGGGCACCCGGCCTTCCACGCGCGGATGGCTGCCGTACATGTGCACCGTGAGCATCAGTCTGCCGGCGGGCGGCGTGTCTTCCAGCGCCTGGGCCAGCAGCGGCGTCAGCGCGCCGTCCCACTGTCCGGCCTGCAGCGGGCGGTACTGCGACGAGCGCTGGCGGAAAGCGGTGAAGAAGAAGCTCTGGCCCGCGCCAAAGCTGCTCTGGTTGCTCAGCGTCACCACCTGGAAGCCGGCCTTGGCGGCCTTGTCCAGGTAAGTCAGCACCCCGCCCTCGGGCACGGGCTCGACCTGCTGGCCGGTGAGCAGCAGCGGCACGGTCTGCGCGGTGTTGTTGCCGTTGGCCTGCACCGGCAGCGCCACCAGGCTGTTGCCGAGCGGCGCCAGCGCGGCATTCGTGGGGTTGCCCCGGTAGCCGAGCAGCGACCAGCGCTGGGCGCTGGCACTCTCGCCGATCACCATGACCACCACGTCGGCCAGCGGCGGCCCGGCCGGCTCGGGCGCGGGCGGCACGGCAAACATGTGGGCCGACGACTGGCGGTAGCGCAGGTAGGACTCGGCAAACGCCGCGGGGTAGACCCGGTCCACCTTGCTCAGCGAGCCCGCCACGCCGTTGCCCTTGGCACAGCTCACCAGCGACCACGCCAGCCACAGCAGCAGGCTGAGCAGGCCCAGCCAGCGCCACCGGCCGCGCAGCGCGCCGGCCCGCGACCACAGCCAGTGCAGGGCCAGGCAGGCCGGCAGCAGCCACCAGGCCAGCCGCAGCGCGTCGGAGCGGCGGTACGAGGTCACGTACTCCCAGGCCTCGCCCAGCGACGAGCCGAACACCGTGAACCAGAAATACTCGTCCGGCAGCGAATCCACCGCCAAAAAATAGGCCAGGTGCGCCAGGCCGATCAGCCACAGCACGGCGGCGGCCACGCGCATCGACGGCCGCCACAGCAGGCAGCAGGCCAGCAGCGCGGCCGAGGCCGCAGCATCCACCGCCGAACGGCTGGTGGGCCACATGAAGACCAGCGGGGCGAACAGCCACAGCCAGGCCAGCGCGGTCGCGGCGCCCTTGCCTGCGCGCATCAGTAGCCCCGCCCGGTGTCCACGACGCCGCCTATGGCCTCGCCGCGGCCCAGCGCGCGGATCTTGCCGAGGATCTGCGCCAGCGATTCGGCTTCCAGCGTCTGCCCCGAGATGTGCGGGGTGATGGTGACCTGCGGGCAGCGCCACAGCGGGTGCTGCGGCGGCAGCGGCTCCTCGCGGAACACGTCGAGCGTGGCACCGGCGATCTGGCCATCCGCGATGGCGGCGAGCAGGTCGTCCTCCACCACGTGGCGGCCACGCGCCAGGTTGATGACGAAGGCGCCGCGCGGCAGGCCGGCCAGCAGGCGCCGGTCGATGATGCCCTCGGTCTCGGGCGTGAGCGGCAGCAGGTTCACCAGCACCCGCGTCTGCGCCAGGAAGGCCTCGAGCTGCCCGGCGCCATGGAAGCCCTGCACGCCCGGCAGCTCGCGGGCGCTGCGGCTCCAGCCCAGCACCGGAAAATCGAAGCCCTGCACCGCGCGCGCCACCCGTTGGCCGAGCACGCCCAGGCCCATCACACCCACGGTGAAATCGGCGCGCCGCGGCACCGGCAACGCCTGCCAGCGCGCCTCGCGCTGCTGCGCGGCATAGCCAGCAAAGCCGCGGTAATAGCCGATGAGCGCATGGCAGACATACTCGGCCATCTGCACCGCCATGCCCGCGTCCTCGAGCCGCACCAGCGGCACGCCGGCCGGCAGGCGCATGCGCAGCAGCGCATCCACGCCCGCGCCCATGTTGAAGATGGCTTTCAGGCCGGCCTGTTCGTCCAGCAGCTGCTGCGGCGGCATCCACACCAGCGCATAGTCGGCCGGCGGCGAGCCGGGCGTCCAGGCCCAGGCCTCGGCCCCGGGCAGGGCCGCGCGTATGCCGTCCAGCCAGCCCTGCGGGTTGCCCCCCTTCGAATACACCACCAGCTTCATCAACCGCCTCTGTCGCCAAAAGCCGCCATTGTCGCGGCAATGGCGGGGCTGCGCAGCAAACCGGCGACTAGCCCGCCGCCTGCAGCTTGAGCAGCTCGGCCCCTTCGCTGACCTGGTCGCCGGGGGCGAACAGCAGCTCCAGCACCTCGCCGTCGTCGGGGGCGGCGATGGTGTGCTCCATCTTCATCGCCTCCATCACGGCCAGCGGCTGGCCCTTGCTGACCTTGTCGCCCGCCTTGACCGCGAAGGACACCACCTTGCCCGGCATGGGTGCCGTCAGGCGCCCACCCTCGCCGGTGTGCTCGCCGGCATGCGACAGCGCATCGACCAGCGTGATCTCGGCCGCGCCGCGCGGCGCGAACACGTGCACCACCTCGCCCTGCGACCAGGTCTGCACCAGGTCGCGGCGGCTGTCGAAATTCAGGTCGGTCGCATCGCCCTGCAGTGCGAACACCAGCGGGCCGCGGGCCGCGCCCACGTCGAGCAGCAGCGCGCCGCCATGCTGGTAGTGCAGCGTGGCCTGCAGCTTGTCGCCGCCGAACTCGAAGTCGAAATTGCGGTGCGTGGTGCCGTGCGACTGCCAGCCGTCGCGGCGGCTGAACGGATCAGCGCCCTGCTGCGCCTGTTCGCGCGCCAGCTGCTGCGCCACGGCAGCAGCGGCGGCCGTGGCCGCGGAGAGCGTGGTCTGCTTGAACAAACGCTCCTTCTCGCGCTCGATCAGCGCCGTGTCCAGCCGCGCCTGGGCGAACGAGGGCGTGGCCAGCACGTGGCGCAGGAACTGCACATTGGTCTGCAGGCCGACGATGCGCACCGCCGCCAGCGCCGCGTCGAGCCGCGCCAGCGCCTGCTCGCGCGTGTCGCCGTGCACGATGAGCTTGGCGATCATCGAGTCGTAGAAGGGGCTGATCGCATCGCCCTCGCGCACGCCGTCGTCAACGCGCACATTGCCGATGGCGAAGCTGCTGCACGCGGGCTTGCGGTAGACCTGCAGGGTGCCGGTGGCGGGCAGGAAGTTGTTGTCCGGGTTCTCGGCGCAGATACGCGCCTCGATGGCATGGCCGATGATGCGCAGTTCGTCCTGGCGCTTGGGCAGCGGCTGGCCGCTGGCCACCAGCAGCTGCCACTGCACCAGGTCCTCGCCGGTGATGGCCTCGGTCACCGGGTGCTCGACCTGCAATCGGGTGTTCATCTCCATGAAGTAGAACTTCATCGCCTCGGGCTGGTCGTAGCCGCCGGGCTGCTCGACGATGAACTCCACCGTGCCCGCGCCCACGTAGCCCACGGCCTGGGCGGCGGCCACCGCGGCCTGGCCCATCTTCTGGCGCAGCGCGGGCGTCATGCCGGGCGCGGGCGCCTCTTCGAGCACCTTCTGGTGGCGGCGCTGCACCGAGCAGTCGCGCTCGAACAGGTAGACGCAGTTGCCCTGCGTGTCGCCGAACACCTGGATCTCGATGTGGCGCGGGCGCAGCACGTATTTCTCGATCAGCACCGCGTCGTTGCCGAAGCTGTTGATGGCCTCGCGCTTGCACGATTCCAGCGCGGAGCCGAAGTCCTCGCTCTTTTCGACCAGGCGCATGCCCTTGCCGCCGCCGCCGGCGCTGGCCTTGATGAGCACCGGGTAACCGATGCGGTCGGCCTCGCGCTGCAGCAGCGCCGGGTCCTGGTCATGGCCGTGGTAGCCGGGCACCAGCGGCACGCCGGCCTTTTCCATCAGTTGCTTGGACTCGGCCTTCAGGCCCATCGCGCGGATCGCCGACGCGGGCGGGCCGATGAAGACCAGGCCGGCTTCGGCGCAGGCGTTGGCGAAGTCCTCGTTCTCCGACAGAAAGCCGTAGCCGGGGTGGATGGCCTGGGCGCCCGTGGCCTTGGCGGCCTCCAGGATGCGCTCCCAGCGCAGGTAGCTGTCCTTGGGCGCGCTGCCGCCGATGTGCACGGCCTCGTCGCAGGCGGCCACGTGCTTGGCCTGCGCGTCGGCGTCCGAATAGACCGCGACCGTGCGGATGCCCATGCGGCGGGCGGTGGCCGCAACCCGGCAGGCGATCTCACCGCGGTTCGCAATCAGAATCTTGGAAAACATAGTCAAATCTCCTTCAAACGCTTATCCAGCAAGCGCCAACAGCTATTTATTCAGTAGTAACGGCCGGTGAACCCAGCCAGCCGCGCACGCGGCGGACCACCGCCTTCAAGAACTTCCATAGCGCCCAGGTCACCAGCCACATCACGACCAGCACCACGACCAGCACGACAGCGAACACCATCGGGTGGTTGATGGCCAGCCAGATCGCGCCGACCGAGGCGCCGTCCTCTACCAGGCTGGCCGTCCAGTTCGACAGCGGCTCGGGCGAGGTGTTGATCGCCGCCCGCGTCGTGGTCTTGGCCACCTGGCTCGACAGCGCCAGCGTGCCGCCCATGAGCGCCGCGGCCGTGGCCATGGTGGCGTTGTCGGCGCCAAACACGCTGGCCGCCAGCGCCGCGCCGGCCGGCACGCGCAGCACGCTCTGGAACACATCCCACACCGAGTCCACGCCGGGAATCTTGTCGGCGAAGAACTCGACGAACAGCAGCGCGCCGCTGACGAACAGGATTACCGGGTTCTGCAGCACCGACAGCCCGCCCGGCAGCGCCACCCAGCCCAGCGCGCCCAGCATGCCGGTGACGAACACCACCGCGTACAGCCGGAAGCCGCTGGCCCAGCCCAGCGCGGCGGCCAGTGCCATCAGCGAGGCCCAGTCCCACTGCGCCATGGCATGGCCCACCTGGCCCGCGACCTGGCCCACCTGGTCGGCCGCCTCGCCCATCTGCCGGGCGGTGTCCTTGTCCAGATGCAGGCCCAGGCTGTGGAGCCAGTTCATGATGTCGGTCCAGAGGTCCATGGTGTCCGCCTTTCAGTGTTTGCACTGATGTAGGGCGCTCCCGCCGTGGTGTCAACCCGCCAGCCAGTTCGGTTTGCGCTTGTTCAAGAAGGCCTGCACGCCCTCCTTGCCCTCGTCGCTGGCCCGGATGTCGGCAATGCCCTCGACGGTGGCGCGGATCAGGCTGGCGTCGATCTCGCGCTCGGCCACGTTCAGCACCAGCTGCTTGCAGGCGCGCACGGCTGCGGGGCCGGCCGACAGCAGGTGCTTGAGCAGGCCGTCGACCGCGCCGTCCAGCGCGTCGGCCTCGACCACCTGGTGCACGAAGCCGATGCGCAGCGCCTCGGCGGCGTCGAAGCGCTCGCCGGTCAGGAAGTAGCGGTGCGAGGCGCGCGGCCCCATGGCGCGGATCACGTAGGGGCTGATGGTCGCCGGGATCAGGCCGATCTTGACCTCGGACAGGCAGAAGCCCGCCGTGCTCGCGGCCACCGCCATGTCGCAGGCCGCGACCAGGCCCATGCCGCCGGCATAGACGTCGCCCTGCACGCGGGCGATGGTGGGCTTGGGGCATTCGTAGATCACGCGCAGCATCTCGGCCAGCTTGCCAGCGTCGATCAGGTTCTCGCCGCGCGTGTAGTCGGCCATGCGGCGCATCCAGTTCAGGTTGGCGCCGGCGCAGAAGGCCGGGCCCTCGGCCGCCAGCACCACGGCGCGCACCGCGGCGTTGGCGCCCACGGTCTCGAAGGCGCGGGTGATCTCGGCGATCACCTCGTCGCTGAAGGCGTTGCGCACTTCGGGCTGCGTCAGCGTGATGGTGGCCACGGGGCCGTTGACTTCCAGGGTCAGGTAGGTACTTTTCATGGAACTCTCCTTACATGCGGAACACGCCGAACTTGGTGTCTTCGATGGGCGCATTGCGCGTGGCCGCCAGGCCCAGCGCCAGCACGCGGCGGGTGTCGGCCGGGTCGATCACGCCGTCGTCCCACAGGCGGGCCGAGGCGTAGTAGGGGTGGCCCTGGTCCTCGTACTGCTGGCGGATCGGCGCCTTGAAGGCTTCCTCCTCGTCGGCGCTCCACTGGCCGCCCTTGCCCTCGATGCCGTCGCGCTTGACCGTGGCCAGCACGCTGGCGGCCTGCTCGCCGCCCATCACGCTGATGCGCGCGTTCGGCCACATCCACAAAAAGCGCGGCGAGTAGGCGCGGCCGCACATGCCGTAGTTGCCGGCGCCGAAGCTGCCGCCGATGATGATGGTGAACTTGGGCACGCTGGCCGTGGCCACGGCCGTGACCAGCTTGGCGCCGTGGCGCGCGATGCCCTCGTTCTCGTACTTGCGGCCCACCATGAAGCCGGTGATGTTCTGCAGGAACACCAGCGGGATCTTGCGCTGGCAGCACAGCTCGATGAAGTGCGCGCCCTTGACGGCCGACTCCGAGAACAGGATGCCGTTGTTGGCGATGATGCCGACCTTCATCCCTTCGACGCGCGCAAAGCCGCACACCAGCGTGCTGCCGAAGCGCGCCTTGAACTCGTCGAACTCGCTGCCGTCCACCACGCGGGCGATGATCTCGCGCACGTCGAAGGGCTTGCGCGTGTCCACCGGGATCACGCCGTACAGCTCCTCGGCCGGGAACAAAGGCGCCACCGGCGGCTGGTCGGCTGGGTCCACGGGCTTGGCCTTGTTCAGGTTGGCGATGGAGCGGCGCGCCAGCGCCAGCGCGTGCATGTCGTTGTCGGCCAGGTGGTCGGCCACGCCGGACAGGCGCGTGTGCACGTCGCCGCCGCCCAGGTCCTCGGCGCTCACCACCTCGCCGGTGGCGGCCTTCACCAGCGGCGGGCCGCCCAGGAAGATCGTGCCCTGGTTCTTGACGATGATGGACTCGTCGCTCATCGCCGGCACGTAGGCGCCGCCGGCGGTGCACGAGCCCATGACCACCGCGACCTGGGCGATGCCCTGGGCGCTCATGTTGGCCTGGTTGAAGAAGATGCGGCCGAAGTGCTCGCGGTCGGGGAAGACCTCGTCCTGGTTGGGCAGGTTGGCGCCGCCCGAGTCGACCAGGTAGATGCAGGGCAGGCGGTTCTGCGCCGCGATTTCCTGCGCGCGCAGGTGTTTCTTTACCGTGATCGGGTAATACGTTCCACCTTTGACCGTAGCATCGTTGCACACAATCATGCAGTCCACCCCGCTGACCCGGCCAATGCCCGCAATCATCCCCGCGCCCGGCGCGGCGTTGTGGTACATGTTCAGCGCCGCCAGCGGCGCCAGCTCGAGGAACGGCGTTCCCGGATCGAGCAGCAGGCGCACGCGGTCGCGCGGCAGCAGCTTGCCGCGCGACAGGTGCTTGGCGCGCGCGGCCTCGCCGCCGCCCTCGGCGATCTGCGCGGCCTTGGCGCGCAGATCGTCCACCACCTGGCGCATGGCCTGTGCATTGGTCTGGAAGTCCGCGGAGCGGGCATTCAACTGGCTTGCTAGTTTGCTCATCGCTATCCTCTGTCTCTGTCAGTTCGTATATTCTTTCGATGCGCCGGGAACCCGCCGGCGCGCCCTTGCGTTTTTCTTCCCCCAGCAGCTCACCCCATGCATACCGTAGAAATCGTGCTGCTCGTGCTGACGATCGGTGCTGTCACAGGCATCATCGCACGCTATGTGCAGGCCATCCCGCTGCCCCTGATCCAGATCGCCATCGGGGCGGTGCTGTCCTGGCCCGACCAGGGCCTGCACATCCATTTCGACCCCGAGCTGTTCCTGCTGCTGTTCATTCCGCCGCTGCTGTTCGCCGACGGCTGGCGCATTCCGAAGCGCGAGTTCTTCGCGCTGAACCGGCCCATCCTGCGGCTGGCCTTCGGCCTGGTGCTGTTCACCGTGCTGGGCCTGGGCTACCTGATCCACTGGATGATTCCGGAGATGCCGCTGTCGGTGGCCTTCGCGCTGGCCGCCGTGGTCTCGCCCACCGACGCGGTCGCCGTCTCGGCCATCACACGCAACCTGGGCATGCCGGCCGACACCATGCACGTGCTCGAGGGCGAGTCGCTGCTGAACGACGCCTCGGGCCTGGTGGCGCTCAAGTTCGCCGTGGCCGCCACGCTGACCGGCCTGTTCTCGTGGACCGGCGCGGCGCGCGAGTTCGCCTGGGTGGCGCTGGGCGGCATCGTGGTGGGCACGGCCGTGGGCTGGGGCTTCAGCTACCTGCGCGAGGTCGTCACGCGCCGCGTCGGTGACCTGGCCTCCACGCAGATGGTGCTGCTGCTGTCGCTGCTGCCGTTCGCGGCCTACATCGCCGGCGAACAGGTGGGCGTGTCCGGCATCCTGTCGGCCGTGGCGGCCGGCGTGGCCACCAACTTCGCCGACCTGAACCGCGCCGACTACATCACCGAGCGCATGCAGAACGCGGGCACCTGGGCCATGGTGGAGTCGGCCTTCAACGGCGCGGTGTTCCTGCTGCTGGGGCTGCAGCTGCCATCCATCATCGGCTTCACGCTGCGCGAGGCCGGCCATGGCTGGTGGATTCTGGTGGCCTACGTGGCCCTGATCTCGATCGCGCTGTATGCGCTGCGCTGGATCTGGCTGGTGGTGGGCGTCAACCGCAGCCTGCACCACGCGCACCGCACCGGCAAGGCGGCCGCGCCGCCGTCCCGCGCCCTGGTGCTGGCCACCACGCTGGCGGGCATCCGCGGCGCGGTGACGCTGGCCGGCGCGCTGTCGGTGCCGCTGCTGCTGAACAACGGCGAGCCCTTCCCCGCGCGCGATTTGCTGATCTTCCTGGCCACCGGCACCATTTTGTTCACGCTGGTGGTCGGCGCCATCGGCCTGCCGCTGGTGCTGCGCTATGTGCCGCCGGCCGACGAGCCTGCATCGGTGATCGAGGAGCGCAATGCCCGCATCGCCGCCTGCCATGCCGCGATTGCCAGCATGGCCGTGCCCGAGGCCGAGCGCGCCCGGCACAACACCGAGTGGCTGGCCCGCCAGCAGGAAGTGGCGGGCCGCGTGAGCCGCGAATACCGCAACCGGCTGGACCTGCTTGAAGAGGACAAGACGCCCGAGACCGCCGACGACGAGGACGCCAACGCCCCGACCGCCGTGCAGCAGCGGCGCGAGCGCTACGTGGTCGAGCTGGAGATGCGCCTGCACTGCACGCAGATCGAGCGCCGCACCATCTACGCCGAAAGGCAGCGCCACCGCATCAACGACGAATCGCTGCGCAGCCTGGTGCAGGAGCTGGACCTGGCCGAGATCTCGCTGCGCAAGCGCCTGGACGTGGCGCGGCGCGCGGCCGCCAAGCACCGGCGGCCGGACGCGCATTGAGGCAGGTTGGGGGCGGTTCACGGCGCGGCGGGCTCAGGCGGTGCGGTCGATTTCCAGCTGCAGCGACTCGATCATCGCCTCGCGGATCTTGAACTTCTGGATCTTGCCGGTCACCGTCATCGGGAAGGCGTCGACGAAGCGGATGTAGCGCGGCACCTTGTAGTGCGCGATGCGGCCCTTGCAGAACTCGCGCACCGCATCCTCGTCCAGCGCCTGGCCGGCCTTCACCACGATCCACGCGCACAGCTCCTCGCCGAAGCGCTTGTCGGGCACGCCCACCACCTGCACGTCCTGCACCTGGGGGTGGGTGTAGAGGAATTCCTCGATCTCGCGCGGGTAGATGTTCTCGCCGCCCCGGATCACCATGTCCTTGATGCGGCCAACGATGTTGACGTAGCCCTCGGCGTCCATGGTCGCCAGGTCGCCGGTGTGCATCCAGCCCTCGGCATCGATGGCCTCGCGGGTCTTGGCCTCGTCGCCCCAGTAGCCGTGCATCACCGAGTAGCCGCGCGTACACAACTCGCCCGAGGTGCCGGGCGCCACGGTCTCGCCGGTCTCGGGGCTGACGATCTTCACCTCGAGGTGCGGCTGCACCTTGCCGACGGTGGACACGCGCTTAGGCAAAGGCGTGTCGGTCGAACTCTGGCAGCTCACCGGGCTGGTCTCGGTCATGCCGTAGGCGATGGTGATCTCGGACAGGTGCATCTCGCTGACCACCCGCTTCATCACCTCGATGGGGCATGGCGAGCCGGCCATGATGCCGGTGCGCAGCGTGGACAGGTCGAACTCCGCAAAGCGCGGATGGTCCAGCTCGGCGATGAACATGGTGGGCACGCCGTGCAGGCCGGTGCAGCGCTCGGCCTGCACCGTCTCCAGCACCAGCAGCGGGTCGAAGCCGTCGCTGGGGTAGACCATGGCGGCGCCGTGCGTCATGCAGGCCAGGTTACCCAGCACCATGCCGAAGCAGTGGTACAGCGGCACGGGAATGCACAGCCGGTCCTGCTCGGTCAGCCTCATGGCCTCGCCGATGAAGAAGCCGTTGTTCAGGATGTTGCGGTGCGTCAGCGTCGCGCCCTTGGGAAAGCCCGTGGTGCCGCTGGTGAACTGGATGTTGACCGGGTCGTGCGGCGTGAGCGTGGCCGCGATAGCGGCGATGCGCGCATCGGCGGCGTCGCCGCCGGCGATGAACTGCGAGAAGCGCTGCATGCCCGGCTGCTCCGCGCCCTGGTCTGCAATATCGATCCACACCACCCAACGCAGGTCGGGCAGTTGCGCCGCCGCCAGTTGGCCCGGCGCGGCGCCGGCCAGCTCGGGCGCCAGCTCGCGCACCATGCCCAGGTAGTCGCTGGTCTTGAAGCGCTCCATGGCGAACAGCGCCTTGCACTGCACCTTGTTCAGCGCGTACTCCAGCTCCGAGGTGCGGTAGGCCGGGTTGATGTTGACCAGGATGATGCCGACCTGGGCCGTCGCCATCTGCAGCAGCACCCATTCGGCGTTGTTGTGCGACCAGATGCCCACGCGGTCGCCCTTGGCCAGGCCCGCGTTCAGCAGCGCGCTGGCCAGCTGCAGCGAGCGCTGCTGCAGCTCGGCATAGGTCCAGCGCACGCCCTGGTGCCGGCTGACGAGCGCATCGCGCGCGGGAAACCGGCTGGCGGTGTCGGCCAGCTGCTGGCCGATGGTCTTGTCCAGCAGGCGCGGGCTGCTGGCGCCGCGCGCATAGCTGCTCGTCAGAACGGGCGTGGTGTCGGTCATGGCCGGTCTCCTGGAATTTTTTCGCTTGCCTGCGAGCATACGTGAGGCGCTCCGGCAAATGGGGGCACAGAGGTTGCAAAAGTCGCCAGACCCACGGTAACATCCGCGCCAGCATGTCCCGCACCGAACCGCCCTCCCCCCTGCCCACCGCCGCCGTCCTGCATCACCAGACGGCCACGCCCATGGCCTTTGTGCGCGCCATTGCGCTGGCCTATGCCGCCCGCGGCATGGACCCGGCGCAGGCGCTGCGCATGGCACAAATTGACCCCGCCTCGCTCGGCAGCGACCAGGGCATCACCGCGCTGCAGTTCGAGGCCCTGTCGGACGCCGCCATGCAGGAGCTGGACGACGAGGCCCTGGGCTGGTTCGGCCGCCGCCTGCCCTGGGGCAGCTACGGCATGCTGGCCCGCGCCTCGCTGCCCAGCCCCAACCTGGGCGTGGCGCTCAAGCGCTGGTGTCGCCACCACGGCCTGCTGACCGACGACCTGCTGCTGCGCCTGTCGGTACAGGGCGGCGAGGCCCGCGTGGAGCTGGAGGAGGTGCGCGATCTCGGCGCGCTGCGCGAGTTCTGCCTGGTCTCGATGCTGCGCAACATGCACGGCCTGTCGAGCTGGTACGTGGACTCGCTGCTGCCGCTGACGCACATCGACTTCCCGTTCGAGGCGCCGCCGCACGCCGAGGTTTACGAGCTGATCTTTCCCGGCACCGTGCGCTTCGGCGCGCGCCAGGCCGCCATGCATTTCGACGCCCGGCATCTTGAGCTGCCCATCACGCGCGACGAGCCGGCCCTCAGGCGCATGCTGCAGCGCGCGCTGCCGCTCACCGTGCGGCCCTACCGGCGCGACCGGCTGATGGCCCAGCGCGTGCGGCAGATCCTGGCGTCCGACCCGTCGATGGCGCACAGTGCCGAGAGCCTGTCGAAGAAGCTGCACCTGTCGCTGCGCACGCTGCACCGCCAGCTCAAGGAGGAAGGCGCCTCGCTGCAGGCGCTGAAGGATGACGTGCGCCGCGAGCGCGCGCTCGACCTGCTGCACCGCACCGCCCGCCCCATCAAGCAGGTGGCGCAGCAGGCCGGCTTCAGCAACGACAAGAGCTTCATCCGCGCCTTCCGCGGCTGGACCGGCATGTCGCCGGCCGAGTACCGCAAGAGCACGAGGCACGTGGGCGACTGAGCTTTTGCAGGCCTGGCGGCAAAATGGCCTGCAGCGCTTGTCCCACCAGCGCAAACCGCTCTCATTTTCATAACACCCCGCCGCCATGCCCTGCCCCTGCCGCCCCTCCTCCGCCGCCCGGAGGCGGCCATGACCGCGCCCGCCTTCCATGGCTGGCGCATGGTGTCCGCCTGCATGCTGCTGGCCACCGTGAGCTGGTCGCTGGGCATCTTCGGCATGGGCGTCTATGTGTTCGCGCTCACCGACCAGCAGGGCTTCTCGGTCAGCACCGTCTCGACCGCCATCACCGGCGCCTACGTGGTCAGCGCGCTGCTGATGATGGGCGTGGGGCGCTTCATCGCCCGCCGCGGCCCGCGCCCGGTGGTGGCCGCCGGCGCGCTGGCCATGGCGCTGGGCGTGGCGGCGCTGCCGCACTGCCGCCAGTCCTGGCAGCTCTATGCCGCCTTCCTGGTGCTGGGCCTGGGCGTGGCCTGCCTCTCGACCAACACCATCGGCAGCACGCTCGCGCCCTGGTTCGAGCGCCACCAGGGCCGCGCCATGTCCACCGCCATGCTGGGCGCCAGCATCGGCGGCATGGTTGGCACGCCGCTGCTGATGGGCGGGCTGCGCCTGTGGGGCTTTGCGGCCACGGCCGCCATCGCCGGGGCGGCCGCCCTGGTGCTGCTGCTGCCGCTGGCCGTGCTGGTGCTGCGCACCCGGCCGCAGGACCTGGGGCAGTTTCCCGACGGCATTGCCGCCCCGGCCGGCAGCCCGCCGGCCGCTGCCGCCGTGGCCTGGACGCTGCGCGGCGCGGCCGCCACGCGGCAGTTCCGCAGCCACATCATCGCCTTCGGCCTGGCGCTGATGGTGCAGATCGGCTTTCTCAGCCACCACGTCTCGATCACGCTGCCGGTGCTGGGCGCGCAGGGCGCGGCGGCCGCCGTCTCTGCCGCCGCCGTGGCGGCCTTCGCGGGCCGGCTGCTGCTGGCGCGCTACGCCGACCGCATCGACGTGCGCCTGAGCGGCGCCGGCGTGCTGCTGCTGGCCGCCGCCGCGCTCGTCGGCATGGCGCTGTGGCCCCGGCCCTGGGCGCTGATGGCGCTGTCCGCCACCTACGGCCTCACCGTGGGCAATGTCACCACGCTGGCGCCGATGATCATCCGGCGCGAGTTCGGCGCAGCCTCGTTCGGCCTGGTCTTCGGCCTCGCCGCCACCTTGAACCAGCTGGCCATGTCGCTCGGCCCCACGCTGTTCGGCACGCTGCGCGACGCCTTCGGCAGCTACGGCCCGGCCCTGGTGCTGTGCGCCGCGCTGAACCTGGCGGCAGCCGCGGCCATCGTCTGGGGCGGCCGACGGCCGCTGGAGACACGCAGCCACTGACACGGCACGCTTTGCACCCCTGGCGGCATGGCCGCATGGCCGGTCTGCACCAAAACATGCCATCATCGACCGTATCCGAGATACCGGGAGATCATCGCCATGATGGAGCTTTACCACTGCGTCAGCGCCCGCTCGTTCCGCACCCTGTGGGCGCTGGAGGAACTGGGCCTGCCCTACCGCCTGCAGATGCTGCCGTTTCCGCCGCGCGCGCTGGCCAAGAGCTTTCTGGAGCTGAACCCGCTGGGCACGGTGCCGCTGCTGGTCGATGGCGAGCTGCGCATGACCGAGTCGGGCGCCATCTGCCAGTACCTGGCCGCGCGCGCCCTGGCCGCGCGCGCGCCCGGCTCGCCGCTGGCCGTGCGGCCCGATGACCCGGCCTATGGCGCCTGGCTGAACTGGCTGCACATGGCCGATGCGACGCTGACCTTTCCGCAGACGCTGATCCTGCGCTACCGCTATTTCGAGCCGACCACGCGCCGGCTGCCGCAGGTGGCCGAGGACTATGAGCGCTGGTTCCTGGGCCGGCTGCGCGCGGTGGAGGCCGCGGCCAGCCAGCACGAGTACCTGTGCGCCGGGCGCTTCACCATGGCCGACCTCGCCGTCGGCTATGCGCTGATGCTGGCCGACTACATCGGCCTGATGTCGCAGTGGGGCCCGGCCACGCAGGACTACTGGATGCGCCTGCAGCAGCGCCCGGCCTTCCTGCGCAGCCTCGAGGTCGAGAAGCAGGCCGCCATCGACCAGCACATCGATCCCACGCCTTCGCCGCTGATCCGCCCATGATCGCCACCCGCGACGACAGCACCATCGCCCAGGTGCTGCAGGCCGCCGTGGCGCGCCATGGCGAGCGCAGCCTGATCGCCGTGCCGGCCAATCCGCAACGCGACTACCTGCCGCAGGGCGCCGAGTTCAGCTACCGCGAGGTGGGTGCGCTGGTCGCTGCGCTGGCGCAGCGCTACCGCGAGGCCGGCTACGGCCTGGGCCACCGCGTGGGCCTGTTCCTCGAGAGCCGGCCCGAGCATCTGCTGCACAAGCTGGCGATGAACAGCCTGGGTATCTGCTGCGTGCCCATCAACCCCGACTACCGCCGCCGCGAGCTGAACTACCTGATCGACCACGCGCAGCTCGACCTGATCGTCTGCCTGCCGGCGCGCGAGGCCGCTGTGCGCGAGTCGCTGCAGGACACGCGCGTGCAGCCGGCCGTGGCCACGACCGATGCGCAGGACTACACCCGCATCAAGCTGCCGACCGCCGCACGCGCCGCAGACAGTGGCGCGCCCCACGCCGACACGCCCGCGAGCATCCTCTACACCTCGGGCACCACCGGCCAGCCCAAGGGCTGCGTGCTGTCGCATGCCTACGAGATCGCGGCCGGGCGCTGGTATGCGTCGCAGCCGGGCTTCGTCTCCATCCGCGAGGGGCAGGAGCGCTTGTTCAACCCGCTGCCGCTGTTCCACGTCAACGCGTCCATCCTGTCGTTCTACTGCATGCTGCTGACGGGCGGCTGCCAGGTGCAGACCGACCGCTTTGCGCCCGGCCGCTGGTGGCAGGAGGTGAGCGAGAGCCGCGCCACCATCGTGCACTACCTGGGCGTCATCATCCCGCTGCTGCTCAAGCAACCGGCGGGCGACTGGGAGAAGCGCCACCAGGTGCGCTTTGGCTACGGCGCGGGCGTGGAGCCGCAGTTGCATGCGGCCTTCGAAGAGCGCTTCGGCTTTCCGCTGATCGAGCTGTGGGGCATGACCGAGATCGTGCGCACCATCGCCGACTACAGCGAGCGCCGCCAGGTCGGCACGCGCTCGTTCGGGCGCGGCGGCCCGGGGCTGGAGGTGCTGGTGGCAGGCGAAGACGGCCAGCCCGTGCCGCACGGCACGCCGGGCGAGATGCTGGTGCGCCACAGCGCCGAGACGCCGCGCAGGCACTTCTTCAGCGAGTACCTCGACAACCCCGCGGCCACCGAGCAGGCCTGGGCCGGCGGGTGGTTCCACACCGGCGACGTGGTGGTGCAGGACGCCGACGGGCTGCTGCACTTCATGGACCGGCGCAAGAACATCATCCGCCGCTCGGGCGAGAACATCGCCGCCGCCGAGGTCGAGGCCGTGCTGCTGTCGCACCCGAAGGTGAAGCAGGTGGCCGTGCTGGCCGCGCCCGACGAGATCCGCGAGGAAGAGGTGCTGGCCGCCATCGTGCTGAGCGACGGCGTGGCGGCGGGCGACGCCACCTGCCGCGAGCTGTTCGAGTTCTGCCGCCGCGAGATGGCCTACTACAAGGTGCCGGGCTGGTGGTGGTTCACCGGCGAGATCCCGACCACCGGCACGCAGAAGATCCAGAAGCACCGCATCCTCGCCGCGGGCCAGGATGCGTGCGCGCTGCCGGATGTCGTCGATATGCGGGGATTGAAAAAACGATAGCTGCTCGCGCTTGATACATGTATATTTCAAATATAAAACACTTTGAAATCGTTTCAGAACAAGCGCCAGCAGCTCTCTTTTTTGAAGCACCTATTCGTTCAGCGTCACGCCCGTCTGCCGGATCACCTGCTGCCACTTGGTCACCTCGCTGCCCACAAAGGCGCGGAAGCCGTCGGCATCCATATGGGCCGGCACGTCGGCGCCCAGGCCTTCCAGGCGCTCGCGGGTCTTCGGCGCGTTGAGGATCTCCATCACCTGCTGGTTCAAGAGCCGCACCACCGGCTTGGGCGTGCCCGCCGGCGCGTACAGGCCGACCCAGTTGTTCAGATCCATGCCGGCGTAGCCCAGCTCCTCGAAGGTCGGCACCTGGCCGTAGAGCTTGCTGCGCTGCTTGCTGGTGACGGCAATCGCGTTGAGCTTGCCCGACCTGACCATATCGCCCAGGCTCACCGTGTCGACGAAGGCCGACGGGATGTGGCCGGCCATCACATCGGTCATCGACGGCCCGTTGCCCTTGTAGGCCACGTGCGCGAACGGAATGCCGGTGAGCCGCCTGGCCACCTCGCCCGAGATGTGGGTGGCCCCGCCCGCGCCAGCCGAGCCATAGGGCACCGAGGCCTGGGCCTTGGCCCAGGGCAAAAAGTCCTGGAAGCGCTTGTACGGGCCGCTGCCCTGCGTGACCAGCACATTCGGCATGGTCATCAAGAGCGCGATCGGCTCGAAGCTCTTGACCGGGTCGTAGCGCAGGTTGGCCGCCTGCAGCGAAGGCGCCATCACATGACCGGTGGCGCTAATGAGCAGCGTGTAGCCGTCACCCTTCTGTGCGGCCACGTACTCGGTGCCCAGCTGCCCGGCCGCGCCCGGCTTGTTGGTGACGACAAAGCTCTGCCCCAGGCGCTGCGACAGCTCGGTGGCGATGATGCGGCCGATCAGGTCGGTGGCGCCGCCGGGCGCGAACGACACGACCAGGTTCACCGGCTTGTCGGGGTATTTGGCCTCGTCGGCCCGCGCGGGGCCACAGCCCCAGGCCAGCAGCGCGCCGGCGGCCAGCACCGCGGCGCGGCGCCGGGTGGTCTTGGCATTCGATGGCATTTTTGTCTCCGGGAATTCTTGTCTTACATACCTATGGTGTAGCCGCCGTTGACCGAGATGTGCTGGCCGTTGACGTACGAGGCCGCGTCCGACAGCAGAAAGCACACCGGCCGCGCCACCTCGTCGGCCTGGGCCCAGCGGCCCAGCGGGATCTGGGCCTTGTAGGTGTCGGCGAACTTCTCGCCGCGGATGGTCTCGGTCATCGGCGTCTCGACCACGCCGAAGCCCACGGTGTTCACGCGGATGCGAAAGCGCCCCCACTCGCGCGCGGCGCTCATGGTCAGGCCCAGCACGCCGGCCTTGGCCGCGCTGTAGTTGATCTGGCCGATGGTGCCGCGGCGCCCCGCGTCGGACGAGATGTTGACGATGGAGCCCATGCTCTGGCGCTGCTCGCCGGCCTTGGCGCGGGCGATCAGGTGCCGCCCCACGGCCTGCAGGAAGTAGAACGAACCCGACAGGTGCACGTCTATCACCTGCTGCCACTCGGCCAGCGTCATCTTGTCGATCATCGCCGGGCGGGTGATGCCGGCATTGTTCACCAGCCCGTCCACCGCGCCGAAGCGCTGCACCGCCGCGGCCACCGCCTGCTCGGCAAAGGCCGGATCGGCCACGCTGCCTTCGAGCAGCAGCAGGCGTTCGCCGCCCACCTCGTCCAGCAGCGGCTGCAGCTTGCCGGCGTTCAGGTCCACCGCCGCCACGCGGGCGCCCAACGCCAGCGCCTGGCGGGCGATGGCATGGCCGATGCCCTGGGCCGCACCGGTCACGAGCACCGTTTTGCCTTCGAGCGTGAAGGGAGATTGCATGTCCATGGTTGTCTCGCTTTCGTCCATACGTCTTCAGTACTTGATCTGCATGATCCATTCGGCCACCAGCACCGGGCGGTCCTGGCCCTCGATGCGCACCTCCACGTCCCAGTAGCAGCGCAGCTCCTGCGGCTTGACCTCGTCGGCCCGGGCCAGCGCGAAGCGGCCCACCAGGCGCGAGCCGCAGGGCACGGGGCCGGTGAAGCGCACCTTGTCAAAGCCGTAGTTCAGCCCCAGCTTGCGATTGGGGAAGGAAAAGCACTGGTGGTACCAGCCGGTGAGCAGCGATAGCGTGAGCAGGCCGTGCGCGATCGTGGTGCCGAAGGGCGACTCCTTGGCCGCGCGCTCGGTGTCCACATGGATCCACTGCGGGTCGTGCGTCACGTCGGCAAAGGTGTCGATCATCTGCTGCGTGATGGTGATGGTGTCGCTCTCGATGGCCGGCTGCCCGGCAAAGGCCTTGACGGCCTCGATCGATTCCAGAACTTTCTTCATGGCTTCTCCTTATGGTTGCATCAGCGCGGCGTACTGGCGCAATTGCTCGTCGGCATTGCCCCAGCTCATGTCGATGGTGTGCAGCCGGCGCACATAGTGCGTGGGCTCGAACTCGTTGGTGATGCCCATGCCGCCGAAGCACTGCGTGGCCTGCTCGGCCAGCAGCCGCCCCAGGCGGCCAATGCGGCACTTGGCCAGCGCCACCTGGCGGCGGCGCTGCGCGGCATCGGCCTGCAGCACGCCGGCGGCGCCGATCAGCACGGCCGAATGCGCCTGCTCCACCGCGATCATCAGGTCCACCAGGCGGTGCTGCAGCACCTGGAACTGCGCCAGCGGCTGCTTGAACTGCCGGCGGTTCTGCAAATAGTCCACGGCCTGGCGCCACAGCGACTCCATCAGGCCCAGGGCCTCGGCGCACAGCGCCACGCGGCCGATGTCCAGGGCCTGCGCGAGCTTGCCATTCGCCTCTTCGCCACTGGCGAGCAACTGCACCTCGGCCAGCGGCACGCCGTCGAAAACCACCTCGGCCGAGTTGTGGCCGTCGAGCTGCGGCACGCTCCACACCCGCAGGGCCGGGTGATCTGTGGGCACGCACAGCAGTTGCATGGTGCCGGCCTCGTCCTGCGCCGGCACGATCAGCCACTGCGCCAGCGCGCCGGCGATCACCGCGGACTTGCGGCCGTGCAGCGCACCGCCGCGGATGCGCACGCCCTCGGGCTCGGCGCGGTCGTTGTCGTCTTCCACCGCCAGCGTGAATAGCGCCTCGCCCGCGCAGGCCTGGGGCAGCCATCGGGCCTTGAAGGCGTCGGGCGCTGTCTGGTCCAGCAGCCACAGGGCGCTGGCCGCGCAGGCAGCGAACGGCAGGCGGGCGTTGCCCCGGCCCAGCGCGCGCGCCACCACCACGGCCTCGAGCACGCTCAGGCCCATGCCGCCGTGGGCCGGGTTCACCAGCAGGCCGGCCACGCCGGATTCGGCCAGCAGCCGCCAGCGCGCCTGCCAGTCGGCATCGGCCACCTCGAACACGGGGCGCTCGCCCCGCAGGCGCCCTGCCACCAGCTTGGTGACGAGGTCTTCCAGCATGCGCTGGTCATCGGTCAGTTCAAAGTTCATGGTGGGCCGGACTCAGAGGAAGGTTTTCGCGGCGATGCTCTTCTGCACCTCGGTGGTGCCGCCGTAGATGGTGGCCTTGCGCCAGTCGATGTAGTTGGCAGCCAGCGCGTTGTCGAAGGCGCGCAGGTGCCCGGCCTCGACCGCCTCGCCACGGCGCGCGGCCCGCAGGTACTGCACGCCGCGCGGGCCGGTGCAGTCCATCAGCGCGCGGGTCAGCTCCTGCTGCAGCTCGGTGCTGGTGAGCTTGAGCACCGATGCAGCCGCGCCGCCATGCCGGCCGCCGTCCTCGGACGAAAGCACGCGCATCACCGTCCATTCGTGCACCTGCACGCGCATCTCCAGCTCGGCCAGGCGCTGGCGCATGAGCGGGTCGTCCCACAGCGGGGCGCCGGCGCGGTAGTGCGTCTGCGCGGCCTGGCGCGCGAAGTGCAGCAAGCGCTTGCACAGGCCCACGGCGGCCATCTCGGCGCGCTCGAAGCCGAGCAGGAACTTGGCCACCGTCCAGCCCTGGTTCTCCTGGCCGACGAGGTTCTCGACCGGCACGCGCACGTTGTCGAAGTACACCTCGTTCAGGTCGTGCCCGCCGTCGGCCGAGATGATGGGCCGCACCGTCACGCCGGGGCTCTTCATGTCGATCAGCACGAAGGAGATGCCTTCCTGCGCCTTGGCCTCCCGGTTGGTGCGCACCAGCGCGAACATCCAGTCGGCCCAGTGCGCCCAGGTGGTCCAGATCTTCTGGCCGTTGACGAGGTAGTGCTCGCCCTCGGCATCGCGGCCGCGCACCGCGCTGGTCTTGAGCGAGGCCAGGTCCGAGCCCGAGCCGGGCTCGGAGTAGCCCTGGCACCACCAGGTCTTGAGGCGGAACAGGTCGGGCAGGAACTTCGCCTTCTGCGCCGGCGTGCCGAACTCGTGCAGCACCGGGCTGATCATGTTCAGGTGCGGGATGACGCGCGGCGCGCAGGCAAGCTGGCACTCCTCGTCGAAGATCTTGCGCTGCACGGCCGTGAGGCCCGCGCCGCCATGCTCGCGCGGCCACGACGGCCCCTGCCAGCCGTGGTCGGCCAGGATGTTGTGCCAGCGCTCGAAGTCGCCCTTCTCCAGCCAGGCGAAGCTGGCCACCTTGCGGCGCAGATCTTGAGGCAGGTGCGCGCGCACGAAGGCGCGCACCTGCTCGCGGAAGGCCTGCTCGGATGCGTTGTTGCTGAGATCCATGGGGCCATCGTAGGCAGGCGCCCGGCCGCTGGGCAGCTTCGACATAATGGCGAGTGCTAAGCAATCCTTAACACCTGAGCAGCACCCACGATGGACGCCCCCATGACCCTGAGCGAGATCCAGGACTTTCTCGCCGTGGCCGACAGCGGCAGCATCCGCGCCGCCGCCCGCGCGCGCAGCATCACCGCGCCGGCCATGACGCAGAGCATGTCGCGGCTGGAGGCCAAGCTGCACGTGCCGCTGCTGGTGCGCACCACCAAGGGCGTGCAGCTGTCGGACTACGGCAAGGCCTTCCTGGTGCGTGCGCGGGCCATCGCCCGCGAGGTGCAGAAGTCGGTCGACGAGCTGGCCCACATGCGCGGCGACAGCCGGGGCATGCTGTACATCGGCACCTCGGCCACGCCCACGACCACACTGATCCCGCACGCGGTGGCCGACTTCCGCCGGCTGATGCCCCAGGTCAGCCTGAACATCGTCGGCGGCCTGTACCGCGACCACATGCCGCTGATCCGCTCGGGCGAGATGGAGTTCGCCGTGGGCCCGCTGCCGGCCGCCGGCATAGGCGCGGACTTCGCCGTGGAGGTGCTGTTCGAGAACAACCTGGTGCTGGCCGTGCGCCGCGGCAGCCCGCTGGCCCAGGCGCGCTCGCTGCGCGAGCTGCAGCATGCCGAGTGGATACTGAGCGGCCCGGCCTCGCAGGGGCCGGGCGCGGCCATCCTCGACCTGTTCGCGCGCCACCCCGACCTGGCGCCGCCGCGCATCGTGGTGCAGTCGTCGTCGCTGTCGGTGGTGCAGACGCTGATGATGGAGTCCGACATGGTCTGCGCGCTGCCGCAGGAGTTCATCACCTCGCCGTGGCTGCAGCCCTTCCTGGTGCAGATCCCGGTGCAGGAGGCGCTGCCGGCCTACCCGATCAGCATGTTCCACCGCACCGACTACCCGCTGTCGCCCGCCGCCGAACTGCTCGCCACGCTCATCAAGCGGCACGCGCACTACTTCACGCAGGGCAGGACGGTGCGGCCAACGATCTAGGCGGCCAGCCCCTGGGGCGGCGGTGGCCGCGAATACAGCGCGAACGCCAGCTGTGCGCAGCCGGCCACGATGCCCACGCCCGCGCCCACCTGCCAGGCCAGCGAGTAGCTGCCGAGCAGGTCGTAGGCCAGGCCGCCGCCGAAGGCGCCGAAGAAGCTGCCGAGCTGGTGGCAGCAGAACGCCACCCCGGCCAGCATGGCCTGCCAGCGCAGGCCGAAGGTCTGGGCGATCCAGCCCGAGACCAGCGGCACCACGCCCAGCCACAGGAAACCCATGGCCGCGGCGAAGACCAGCGTGCTGGCCGGCGTGGGATCGCTGCCGAAGTACCAGACGAACATCAGCGAGCGCACGATGTAGATCCCGCCGAGCAGCGCCTGCTTGTTGTAGCGGCCGCCGGCCCAGCCGAAGAACAGGCTGCCCAGGATGTTGCAGCCGCCGATCAGCGCCAGCGCCTGGGCCGACAGCATCGGGTCCATGCCGCACAGGTCGAGGTAGGCGGGCAGGTGCGTGGTGAGAAAGACCAGCTGCATGCCGCAGACGAAATAGGCCAGCACCATCACGACGAAGCGCATCTGCCGCAGCGCGGCGCCCAGGGCCTCGCGGGCGCTCGTGGCCGCTTCGCTGGCTACGCTGCGCGCCGGCGCGCGGTCCACCCGGCCGGCTACCCAGGCGGCCGGCAGCATGGCCAGCGCCAGCAGCACGAAGGCCGCCGCGCCGGCGCGCCAGTCCCAGGCCATGCTCGCGGCCTGGCCGATGGGCGCGGCCAGCAGCGCGCCGGTGGAGCCCGCTGCCGAGACGATGCCCAGCACCATGCTGCGCGACGCGGGCGACACGGTCTGCGCCGCCACCGCCATGGCCACGGCGCTGCCGGTGGCGGCCAGCCCCACGCCGATCAGCAGCCCCGCGCCCAGCACCACGCCGAGCATGCCCTGCGCCAGCGTCAGCAGGACCAGGCCCAGCACGTAGAGCACCGAGCCGCCCAGCATCAGCGGCCGGTAGCCCAGGCGCACGGCCAGCGCGCCGGCAAAGGGCTGGAGCACGCCCCAGGTCAGGTTCTGCACCGAGATGGCGATGGTGAACTCGCTCACCGACATGCCCAGGTCGCGCGTGAGCGGCGGCATGAGGATGCCCAGGCTCTGACGCAGCCCCATGGCCAGGCTGAGCATCAGCGAGGCGCCGGCCAGGATCGGCAGCACGGGGCGCAGCGCGGCCCAGCGGGCATTCATAGCGTGGCTTCCGTACCCAGGATCACCGTGGCCTGGCTCGACAGCTCCACGCCGTTGCCGTGCGCCAGCGCCACCTCGGCGCCGGGCACCTGGCGCGCGCCGGCCACGCCCATGAGCTGCTGCGTGGCCTCGACCAGCGTGAACAGGCCGTACATGCCGGGGTGCACGCAAGAGAGCCCGCCACCGTTGGTGTTGACCGCCAGCTCGCCGCCCGGCGCGATGCGCCCGCCCTGCACGAAGGCGCCGGCCTCGCCCTTCTTGCAGAAGCCCAGGTCTTCGAGAAACAGCAGGGTGTTGAGGGTGAAGGCGTCGTACAGCTCGAGCACGTCCACGTCGGCCGGTTTCAGGCCCGCCTGCGCGAAGGCGCGCGCGCCCGAGTCGACGGCGCTGGTGCGCGTCAGGTCGGGCATGGCGGTGATGTCGCGGTGGTCGGTGGCCGCCGCCGCACCCAGCACGTAGGCCGGGCGGGCCGCCAGCTCCTTGGCGCGCGCCGCGCTCACCATCACGATGGCGGCGGCGCCGTCGGTCACCAGGCAGCAGTCGCGCACCGACAGCGGCGAGGCCACCATGCGCGAGGCCAGGTATTCGTCCATGGAGAGCGGCTCGCGCAGGTAGGCATCGGGGTTGAGCTGCGCCCAGCGGCGCGCGGCCAGCGCCACCTCGCCGAGCTGCTCGCGCGTCAGCCCGTACTCGTGCATGTAGCGCGACGCGGCCAGCGCATAGGCGCCGGCGGGGCGGATCAATTTGTAGGGCGCGTCGTAGGCCGACTGCTTCATCGACGACACCAGTTTGCCCGCGGCGCTGCGCTGGTTGCTGCCGTAGGCGATCAGCGCCACCTCGCACTGGCCGGCCTCGATGGCCAGCGCCGCCCACATCACGTGGGTGAGGAAGGCCGAGCCGCCGGTGCGGTTGTTCTCGGTGATGCGCGGCTGGATGCCCAGGTACTCGGCAAAGCCCAGGCCGGAGAGGAAATCGTCCGGCAGGCCGATGAACAGGCCGTCGACATCGGCCGGCTTCAGGCCCACCTGGGCCAGCGCCTGCAGGCTGGCCGCGGTGGCCAGGTCCATCGAGCTGTAGCCGGGCGCATCGCCCATGCCGAAGGTGCTGGCCGCGACGACGGCCGTCTTGCCGCGGGGAAAACGGTCCACAGACATGCTAGTTCCTGATGGTTATTGGATGGGCGTGAACACGACGAGGGGCTTGCCCTCTTCCTCGATCACCTGCGCCTGCACCGCCATGCCGATGCGCACGTCCTGCGGCGCGATGCCGTCCACGCGCGACAGCAGGCGCGGGCCCTCGGCCAGGTCGACCAGCACCACGTTGTAGGGCTGGGCCGGGGGTTTCTGGTTGATGACCGTGACCGCGTAGACGGTGCCGCGCCCGCTGGGCGCCACCCATTCGAGGTCAGTCTCGCCGGTGACCGGCGCGGCCACGCGGGGGTAGAACACGTGGCGGCCGGTGCTGCGCGAGCGCTGGATGCGGAATTCGCCCCGGGCCAGGAACTGCAGGTATTCCTTTTCGGGCTGGGGGAGCGTGGGGGTCGTGGGGGTGGCGGCGCTGCTGCTCATGGCGGGTTTTCCAACGGAGTCGGGTTCGACCCCGATGCTACGGCGGGGCCTGCCGGCCCGGGAAGCTAGCGCAAAGGCGCAAGTGCTAAGCGTGGCTTAGCGTTTGAAGCGTTTTTGGCCTCCAGCGCCCATGCAGCAAGCGCTGATAGCTATTATTTAAATAGCAATCAATCCTTGACTACAGCCACTGCCCCAGCAGTTCCATGTGCGGAAACAGCCGCACCGCGCCCGCGGCCTGCAAGGCCTCGGCGCTGCTGGCCGCATTCACCGGCGGGTGGTAGGCCCAGACGGTGGCGCTCGCTGCCACGCCGGCCGTGGTGCCGGTGACGCTGTCCTCGATCACCAGGCAGCGCGCCGGATCGACCTCCAGCGCCGCCGCGGCCGCCAAGTACACATCGGGGTGCGGCTTGGTGCGCGGCAGCTCGTGGCCGCTGAAGATGCGGCCCTCGAAATACGGCAGCAGGCCGGTCAGGCGCAGCTGCATCTCGACCTTGGCCCGGTCCGCGCCCGAGGCGCAGGCGATGCGCCCCTGCAGCCGCTCGAACAGCTGCCGCACGGAGGACAGCGCGCCGTCGATGGCTGCCACCTCGCGCTCCAGCGCGGCATTGCGGCGCTCGTAGAAGGTGGCCATCCACGCATCGGTCAGCGGGCGGCCGGTCTCGGCCTCGATCAGCGCCTGCTGGCTGCGCACCATCTTGCCGATGAAGAGGCGCATGCACTCCTCGCCGCTCAGCGCCCAGCCGGCCTCGTTGAGCATGCCGCACAGCACGCGGTTGGTGATGGCCTCGCTGTCCACCAGCACGCCGTCGCAGTCGAACAGCACGGCATCGAATTCCTGCTTCATTCCTTCACTCTCCATCCACGTAGTACCAGCGCCCATCCTCGCGCACGAAATGGCTGCGCTCGTGCAGCCGCACCGCGCGCCCCTGCACGCGGTAGCGCGCCACGAATTCCACGTCGGCGGCTGTTTCGCCGGTGGCCGCCGCCTCGCGCACCTCCAGCCCCAGCCACTTGCAGCCGGGCTCGAAGTCCAGCTCCGCCGGGCGGGTGCCGGCATGCCAGGTGGCGAGCAGGTAGTCGCGCCGCTCGCGCACGAAGGCGGTATAGCGCGAGCGCATCAGCCGCTCGGCGTCGGGCGCGGGCGCCTCGTCCCAGTGGTCGAGGTAGCGGCCGCAGCAGGCCGCGTAGCCGTGGCCGCTGCCGCAGGGGCAATCTGTGTCTCGGGAGGCGTCGCGCTTCATGCCGCTATTGTGCCAAAACGCCATGGAGCGCAGAATCCATGAGCGCAATCAGCTACAAAAACAGGAGTTCTTCATGTTTGCAATGGCCGTTCCGTGGTGGGAGTTCGTGGTGCGCGGCATCGCCGTGTATGCCTTCCTGCTGATCTTCCTGCGCCTGACCGGCAAGCGCCAGATCGGGCAGTACGCGCCCTTCGATCTGGTGCTGCTGCTGATCCTGTCGAACGCGGTGCAGAACTCGATGAACGCGGGCGACAACTCGCTGACCGGCGGCCTGGTCTCGGCCGCAACGCTGATCCTGTGCCACACCGTGATGGCCCATGCCTGCTACCGCTTTCCGCGCTTTTCGCGGCTGGTGGACGGCGCGCCCCAGCGCCTGATCGCCAACGGCGAGGTCCGCCAGGCGGTGATGCAGCGGGAGAAGATCACCCCCGACGACCTGAAGGCCGCGCTGCGCGCCGCCGGCTGCCTGCACAGCTACGAGGTGGACGAGGCCACGATAGAGACCAACGGCCAGATCACCATCGTGCTGCGCAACCGCGACAGCGCCGAACGCAGCAAGGACGAAGGCATCTGAACGGCAGCGGCTACGGCGCGCCGGCCGGCCGGCGCGGCGGCGGCAGCGCCTGCTGCCAGCGCTGCAGGAAGTCCTGCCGCTTGCTGCGGTCGAGGTAGGCGATCAGGCCGGGGCCGATGCCGATCGGCCGCAGGTTGCCGCCGGCCTCGCGCTGCAGCTCGGCGGCGCTGCGCGGCCCGCGGATGTCGCTGCGCAGCGCAATCAGGCCGGCCTGGCCCGCCAGGATGCCCTGGCCGCGCCGCGACAGCAGGTAGTCGAGCCAGAGCCTGGCAGCATTCGGGTGCGCGGCCCGGCGGTGGATGAAGGCGATGCGCGAGCCCACCAGCGTGTAGTCGCTGGGGTAGACCAGGCCGATCGCCGGGTGGGCGCGCATCGGCTCGCTGGCATAGGCGCCCAGCACGTTGTAGGCCAGCAGGCTGTCGCCCGCGGCGATGCTGTCCAGCATGGCGGCCGTGCTCGTCACCTGCCGCGCACCGATCCGCCCCAGCTCGCGCGCCACGTCCCAGAGCATGTCCGAGGCCTTGGCGTCCTGCGTGGCCACCAGGAAGCCCAGGCCCGAGTTCTCCAGGTCGTAGGTGGCGACCCGGCCGCGAAAGCGCTCGGGCTGCGCCTGCAGCAGGCGGATGAAGTCGGCGTGGGTGCGCGGCACCTCGGCCGCGGCCAGCCGCTCGCGGTGGTAGGCAAAGACCACCGGCTCCAGCGTGGTGCCGTAGGCCTCGTTGCGCCAGACGGCCCATTCGGGCAGCGCGGCGCGCTCGGGCGAGGCATAGGCCAGCGCATGGCCGTCGTTGACCAGCTTCATCTGCAGGTCCATCGCCGAGCTCCACAGCACGTCGGCGCTGGGCAGGTTCTGCTGGCGCTCCTGCAGGAAGCGCTGGTAGAGGGCAAGGCTGTCGCCCTCGTGGTAGCGCACCGCGACGCCCGGGTACAGCGCCTGGAAACCCTCGATCAGCGGCCGCGCCACCCGCTCGTCGGTGGACGCATAGACCACGACCTCGCCTTCGCGCCGGGCCGCGGCCACCGTGGCCGCCTGGTCCAGGGGATAACCCTCTTGCACCGCGGCCCGCGCCACGGATAGCGTCAACAGCACAAGGCAGGCACCCAACCACGCTCGCAATGACATCGTTCCCCCTGTTGCGGGGCCATTATCACGTACCGATACGCTCCCCCGATGCGAACCCTGCTGATCGAAGACAACCCCAAGCTGGCGCGCACGCTGGCGACCGAGCTGCGCGCGGCCGGCATGGTGCTCGACACCGTCGCCGACGGCCTGCATGCCGATGCCCTGCTGCAGGTGGAGCGCTACGACGTGGTGATCCTCGACCTGGGCCTGCCGGGCCTGGGCGGCATCGAGGTGCTGCAGCGCATGCGTGCGCGCGGCGACGATGTGCCGGTGCTGATCCTGACCGCCTCGGGCGAGCCGCCCGACCGCGTGCGCGGCCTGAACGCCGGCGCCGATGACTACCTGCCCAAGCCCTTCGACCTGCACGAGCTGGTGGCACGGCTGCGCGCGCTGGCGCGCCGGCACCGGGGCCGCGCGCACGCGACCGTCCAGGTGGGCAGGCTCTCGTACGACAGCGTGGCCATGCAGTTCCAGGTCGGCGGCGAAGCGCTGGCGCTGCCGCGGCGCGAGCATGGCGTGCTCGAGATCCTGATCACCCGGCCCGGGCAGCCGGTGAGCAAGCGCGAGATGAGCGCCCAACTGTGCTCGCTCGACGATGCGGTGAGCCCCGAGGCCCTGGAGCTGTATGTGCACCGGCTGCGCCGCCGGCTCGAGGGCAGCGGCGCCTCCATCCGCACGCTGCGCGGGCTGGGCTATCGGCTGGAGGCCGTGGACGATGCGCCTGCGTAGCCACCTGCTGCGCTGGCTGCTGGTGCCGCTGGTCGTGCTGTGGGCGATCGGTTTCCGCATCCACTACGCCCGCACGCTGGCGCTGGCCAACGAGGCCTACGACCGCACCCTGCTGGGCTCGGCCCTGGCCATCGCCGAGCAGGTGTCGGTGCGGGACGGCCAGCTCTCCGTCAACGTGCCCGCCGCCGCGCTGGAGATGCTCGAATCCCCGGCCCAGGACCGGATCTTCTACCAGGTCGTCTGCCTCGACCCGCCGATGGCCGTGACCGGCTATGACGACCTGCCCGCGCCGCCAAAGCCCCTGCCCGGCGCCGACGGCAGCCGGCCGGTTTTCTTCGATGCCAGCTACCGCGGCGAGCCGGCGCGCTTCGTGGCGCTGCAGCGGCCGCTGTACGACCAGCGCCTGCGCGGGCCGCTGCTGGTGCAGGTCGGCGAAACGCTGGGCGCGCGCCAGGCGCTGTCGCGGCGCGTGCTGCTGGACGCCGGGGCGCTGCAGCTCGCGCTGGTCGCGGTGGCGGCGCTGCTCATCACGCTGGGCGTGCACCGCGGCCTGCTGCCGCTCAAGCGGCTGCGCGACGAGATCCGCGCGCGCGGCCCCAGCGACCTCACGCCCATCGGGCTGCAGCAGGTGCCGCGCGAAGTGGTGCCGCTGATCGAGGCCATCAACCTGCACACCGACCGCCAGCGGCGGCTGAACGAGGCGCACCGCCAGTTCATCGCCGATGCCTCGCACCAGCTCAAGACGCCGCTGGCCGTGCTCAAGGCCCAGTCCGCCCAGGCGCTGGCGCAGCGCGACGCCCCATCCATGCGCGGCATCGTGCAGGAGATCCACGACAGCACCGATGCCACCTCGCGCATGGTGCAGCAGCTGCTGTCGCTGGCGCGCAGCGACCCGGCCGCCGCCGCCGCGCAGGAGCCGGTGGAACTGGTGGAGCTGGCGCGCGCGGTCTGCTTCGACCTGCTGACGCCGGCGCTGGCGCGCCCGGTCGAGCTGGGCTTCGACGGCGAGGCGCCGGTCACCGTGCCCGGCCAGCCGCTGCTGCTGCGCGAGCTGGTGGCCAACCTGGTGGACAACGCCATCCGCTACACACCGGCGGGCGGCCAGGTGGCCGTCGCGGTGTTCCGCGATGCGGCGGGCCGCGCCTGCATCGAGGTGCAGGACGACGGCCCGGGCATCCCGGCTGCCGAGCGCGAGGCAGTGTTCGAGCGCTTCTACCGGCTGCACGGCAGCGGCGCCGAGGGCTGCGGCCTGGGCCTGGCCATCGTGCGCCAGATCGCCGGGCGGCATGGCGCCGAGGTCGAGCTTGGCGATCCGTCGCTGGGCCCAGGGCTGCGGGTGCGGGTGCGCTTTCCTCTTTGACGCACAGGTGCCGCGCCCCCGGGAAATCCACGAGGGGCGGATGAAAGGTAGGCGAAAGCCGCCCCCTCCTACCATCGATCGCAACCGACACAGATCGGCCTCGACAAGGAGACCTTACCCATGCAAATCACCGGCATGCTGCACGGCGCCCGCCTGCTCGAATTCGCGGGCTTTCCCACCACCGAAGTGCTGGGCCCCGGCGCCAGCGAGGAAGAGATCAAGGCCATGCTCGACAAGCACGGCCAGCTTTTCGTCAAGCCCGTCTTCAAGGGCGGCATCGGCAAGAAGGGCAAGGCCGGCCTGCTCGGCCGAGCCAAGGACCTGCAGACCGCGCTGGCCGAGAAGGAGCGGCTGTACTTCGCCGAGCACCAGGTCGGCCACAACCGGGCCAAGGCCAACGGCGTGACCTTCGAGGCCGGCGTGCCGGCCGAGCACGAGGTGTATTTCTCGATCTCCGACTCCACCCAGTTCCGCGCGCCCACGATGACGCTCACGCACATGGGCGGCATGGACATCGAGGAGCTGGACAAGCAGCACGTAGCCCAGGTGCCGTTCGACCCGCTCACCGGCCTCAAATCCTTCGTGGTGGCCAACGCGCTGACCGAGATCGGTGCGCCCAAGGAGATCATCTCGCCGCTGGTGCAGCACCTGCCCAAGCTGTGGGAGCTGTTCCATAACTTCGGCATGACCACGCTGGAGCTCAACCCCATCCGCATGCGGCCCGACAAGAAGGGGCGCCTTACGCCCGTTGCCTGCGACTTCAAGTGCGGCTTCGACCGCGACGACCCGCGCTGGCTGCGGCTGAAGCTGCCGCCGCACCTGTTCGCCGCCGACTACTCGGCCTTCGAGCAGGAGATCAACACCCTGCGCACCCACCAGGGCCAGAGCGACGTGTACGTCATCAACGACAAGGGCACGGTGCTGGCACCCACCTTCGGCGGCGGCGCCAACTCGCTGGTGACCGAGATGCTGGGCGACGCGGCCATCATCAGCTCGGACTTCGGCGGCAACCCGCCCTACGAGAAGATGAAGGAGGTGGCGCGCATCTGCTTCAAGCACTGGCTGCGGCAGGCCAATGTGCTGTTCATCATCGGCGGCAAGAGCAACAACACCGACATCTTCGAGACGCTGCGCGCCATGGCCGACGCGCTGCGCGAGCACTTCAGCAAGCATGGCCCCACGCCGCTGTACGTGGTGCTGGGGCGCGGCGGCCCCAACCTGGTGCGCGGCATGGGCGCGCTGCGCGACACCTGCGACGCGCTGGGCCTGCCGTACCGGCTGTTCGGCTTCGACTCCGACATGAGCGAGGTGATCCAGTTCGCCAAGGAAGTGGACACCTGGATGCAGGCCGGCGGGCGCGCGCAGATCGCGCAGCGCCTGGGAATCGAAGCAGCCACCGCAGCCTGAGGAGAGACACAGCATGCAAAGCAATATCCAGATGCGCAGCGTCGGCAACTTCAAGTACTACGCCGGCATCAGCTCGCTCACCCAGGTCGCCTCGCGCGACGACCGGGTCTGCGTGCTCAACATCCTGGGCGGCGAGTCGAGCGACGTCACGCCGGTGAGCCACGCCTATTCGGGCGGCAACGTGGTCTGCGGCACCGCGCCCGGCAAGGGCGGCTCGGTGCTCGAAACCCCCATCGGCAACATCCCGGTCTACAACAACGTGCGCGACGCGCTGGCCGCCGGCCACCGCTTCAACTGCGGCGTGGTCTACCTGCCGCCATCGGCCGCGCGCGATGGCGTGGCCGAGCTGATCCGCGTGAACCCCGACCTGCGCAAGATCTTCATCATCACCGAGAAGATCGCGGTGCACGATGCGCGCGAGATCCGCGCCATGGGCCAGCAGAACGGCATCGACATCTTCGGCGCCAACGGCCTGGGCGTGGCCGACTCTTGGAACCAGGTGCGCATCGGCGGCGCGCTGGGCGGCGACAAGCCAAGCGATTCGCTCAAGCCCGGCTCCATCGCCATCTTCTCGAACTCGGGCGGCTTCTCGACCACCATCGCGCAGTACCTGCGCATGGCCGGCTGGGGCACGACCACGGTGATCTCCAGCGGCAAGGACGTCTACATCCACTATGCCGCGCCCGAGTTCGCCTTTGCGCTGGCCAACGATGCGCGCAGCAAGGCGGCGGTGCTGTACTGCGAGCCCGGCGGCTATTACGAGCATGACGCGCACTTCACCAAGCCGGTGGTGGCCTGCGTGGTGGGCCGCTGGAAGAGCAAGCTCACGCGCGCCGTGGGCCATGCTGGCGCCATGGCCGGCGGCAACGACGACGCCCAGGCCAAGGAACGCTGGTTCATGGAGAAGTTCGGCGTGGACGACATCTTCACGCCCGACAACCCGGTGTTCTCGGCCAAGGGCGCGGTGGTGACCAACATCGCCCACATCCCGGCCGCGCTCACCGCGGTGATGCGCGCCAACGCGACCATGCCCGATTTCGCGCCCGAAGGCAGCCTGGCGCTCAAGCCCTGGTTCGGCTCCGACGAAGGGCTGGACCTGCCCGAGGCGCTGCGCATTCCGGTGGTGCAGGCTACCGAGCCGTATGGCGAGCAGATCGCGCTGCTCAACACCCAGATCGGCGGGGTGGTGCCGCGCCAGACCATGAAGGATGCCTCCGGCGCCTCGCAGATGGATGCGAAGACCCAGGTGAGCAGCCTGCACGGCACCAGCATGCTGACGGCCGCCACGCTGCCGCTGGAGTCCAACGTGGCGCTGGCCCTGGTGCACGATGCGGGCGGCGAGAACGACCGCAGGCTGATCGCGCCCACCATCGCCGCCTACGTCAACCTGCACGGCAGGCCCGAGCTGGCCGCCGCCCAGGCCAGCCGCGAGGCCGGCAATGCGCCCAACGCCGTGCTGGCCGCGGCCGCGGCCATCGTCGGCCCCAGGCGCCAGCTGGCGGCGCGCGAGGCGCTGCGCTTCATGATCGAGCGCTTCCACGCCGCCGGCCTGGGCAACGAGTTCGGCGCCTCGCTGTCCGACAGCTTCGACATAGCCGCCGTGGATGCCGGCAGCCAGCCGGGCCTCACCGCCGCACAGCCCGATCCGCAGGCCGAGCGCCTGCTGGCCGGCATCCAGGCACATGGCGCGCGCTCGGTCTTCCTGCGCTGGCTGGCCAGCCAGCCCGGCCACCCGACCGAGGCGGCGGTGCTGGCCGCCATCAGCGCCACGCTGGCCTGGGGACCGCTGTCGCGCAAGCGCATCTCGCGCGCCACGGCCGAGAGCTTCCCGTGGTGGCTGCAACTGTTCGGCACGCTGATCGGCGCTTCGGCCGATGCCAGCCGGCACGAGGCCGGGCGCTTCTGCGGCATCGCCGATGCGCAGCTGCTGGGCGAACTCAGCCTGGGCGAGATCGCCTTTGCCGCGCTGCTGGGCCAGTTGCCCGGCGAAGGCGACCTGTTCGCCTTCCAGACTCTGGTGGGCCTGCTGCTGACCAACGGCCCCGGTGCCATCTCGGCCCAGGGTGCCAAGGGCGCAGTCTCGGCCGACGGCCCCGAGCAGCCCGAGCGCGTGCAGCTGAACAAGGCGCTGATGGGCTTCCTCACCCACACCGGCTATGCGCATGGCGGCAACGGCTACGAGGGCATCGCCTACCTGTGCGAGCAGTTCAAGGGCCGCGGCCTGCAGGATCCGGCCGCCGCCGCGCACGGCATCGACCTGCAGGCGCTGGCCCGGCGCGCGGTGGAGCAGTACGCCAGCTACAAGGCACAGAAGAAGACGGCCGGCAGCCTGGACATCGCCAAGCTGCCCGGCGTGAACCACCCGGTGTTCAAGGACAAGCCGGTGAACCACGACCCGCGCGAGGTGTTCATCGCGCAGCTGTTCGAGGCGCGCGGCGAGACCAATGTGTTCCACCAGTTCTACCGCGCCCTGGTGCAGCAGTTGTTCGACGCCGGTGTCTCGCGCAACGTGTACTGCGTGAACATCGACGCGGTGATCGCCGCGCTGCTGCTGAAGATGCTGTGGCAGCCGCTGGCCGAAGGCCGCATCGGCGAGCGCGAGCTGGAGACCGCCGCCTTCACGATCTTCCTGTATCCTCGGATGCTGGGCTGCGCCGCCGAGGCGGATGACCACCTCAACCGCGGCCGCAACATGGATACGCGAACGCCGGCATCGCAGTGCCGCTTCGTGGCCTGAACCCCAAAAAACAACGAGGAGACCACCCGCCATGCTGACCGCACTTGCCTACACCATGATCCTCGTCTTCATGGCGCTGATCATGACCAAGCGCCTCTCGGCGATGGTGGCCCTGATCCTGGTTCCCATCGTCTTCGGGCTCCTCGGCGGCTTCGGCATGGGGCTGGGGCCGATGATGCTGGACGGCATCAAGAAGCTCGCGCCCACCGGCGTGATGCTGATGTTCGCCATCCTGTACTTCGGCGTGATGATCGACGCCGGCCTGTTCGACCCGGTGGTCAAGCTGGTGCTGCGCGTGGTGGGCGGCAGCCCGACCAAGATCGTGGTCGGCACCTTCTTGCTGGCCGCCGGCGTGTCGCTGGACGGCGACGGCTCCACCACCTACATGATCACCTGCGCCGCCATGCTGCCGCTGTACCAGCGCCTGGGCATCAACCGCCTGGTGCTCGCCTGCGTGGTGATGATGGCCGGCCAGCTGATGAACATCCTGCCCTGGGGCGGCCCCACGGCCCGCGCCGTGAGCGCGCTGCACGTGGAGATGGGCCAGGTCTTCGTGCCCATGATCCTGCCCATGGTCATCACCGCCATCTGGTGCACCTTCGTGGCCTTCATCCTCGGGCGGCGCGAATCCCGGCGCCTGGGCTTGATCCGCATGGACGACCTGCACGGCGGCAACCAGTCCATCGCCGAGGTCACCGGCGGCGACCCCGAGCTGGCCCGGCCCAAACTGCTGTGGGTCAACGCGCTGCTCACGCTGGGCCTGATGGTGGTGCTGGTCATGGACGTGTTCCCGCTGCAGGTGCTGTTCATGGTGGCCTCGGCTATCGCGCTGATGATCAACTACCCCAGCCCCCAGCAGCAGAAGGAGCGGCTGGAGGCCCATGCCGCCAACATCGTGCCGGTGGTGTCGCTGATCTTCGCGGCCGGCATCTTCGTCGGCATCCTGTCGGGCACCAAGATGGTGGACGCCATCGCCAACAGCGTGATCTCCATGGTGCCCGACTGGATGGGCCCCTACATGGCGGTGGTGACGGCCGTGCTGAGCATCCCGTTCACCTTCTTCATCTCCAACGACGCGTTCTACTTCGGCATCCTGCCCATCCTGGCGAAAACGGCCGCCGTCTACGGCATCGGCCCGGTCGAGATCGCGCGCGCCTCGCTGGTGGGCCAGCAGGTGCACCTGCTGAGTCCGCTGGTGGCCTCGACCTACCTGCTGGTGGGCCTGGCCAAGGTCGAGTTCGGCGACCACCAGCGCTTCACGCTGCTGTGGGCGCTGTCGGCGGCCTTCGTGATGCTGGCGTCCATGCTGCTGCTGGGCGTGATTCCGCTGGTCGGGAGCGGCGCATGATCAGCCGCCGCCAGACCTTGGGCGCGCTGGGCGCAATGGCCGGTTGGGCCACGGCGGCCCATGCGCAGGACGAGTTGCTGGACTATGCCGTGCGCGGCACGGCACCGCCGGGCTACCCGGCCGCCTACGCCACCACGGTGCGCGCCGCCGAGGACGAAGGCCAGCTCAGCATCCACTCCACCACCGACGAGCGCGTGGCCGCGCCGCTGGTGGCGGACTTCCGGCGCCTGTACCCGCGCATCAGTGTCAGCTACGAAGACCTGGGCAGCACCGAGCTGTACCACCGCTTCATCGCCGAGAACGAGCTCGGCCGCGAGGCCGCGGACGTGCTGTGGAGTTCGGCCATGGACCAGATGGTGGCGCTGGCCACGGCCGGCCATGCGCTGGCCTACGATTCGCCCGAGAAAGCCCACCTGCCGGCCTGGGCGCTGTGGCAGAACCAGCTCTGGGCCACGACCTACGAGCCCGTGGTCTTCGCCCACCACAAGCCCTCGCTGCCCGACAGCCAGGCTCCGCGCAGCCATGCGGCGCTGGCGCAGTGGCTGGCGCAGTCCCAGGGCGGCGTGACGAGCTACGACATCCAGAAATCCGGCGTCGGCTACTTCCTGGCCACGCAGGACGCGGCGGCCAGCGCCGACACCTTCTGGGCCACCGCCCAGGCGCTGGGGCACCTGGACAAGGGCCGCACGCAGCTGCTGCTGACCACCGACGCCATGGTGCGCCGCATCGCCGACGGGCGCGCGCCCTTCGGCATGAACCTGCTGGGCGCCTACACCGTGGCGCAGGCGCGCCGCCAGCCGTCGCTGGGCGTGATCTTCCCCGAGGACTACACCCTGGTCACCTCGCGCGTGCTGCTGCTCAACCGCCGCGCCGCCCACCCGAATGCGGCCCGGCTGTGGCTGGACTACCTGCTGTCGCAGCGCGGCCAGTCGGTGATGGCCACGGCATCGCGCCTGTATGCGCTGCGCGAGGATGCGCAGGGCGACACCACCGGCGCCGCGCTGCGCCGACTGCTGGGCGAGCGCGCCCGCCCGGTCGCGCTGGGCCCCGAACTGGCGGCGCCGCTGGCCAATGCGGCCTACCGCGACTTCATCGCGCGCTGGCGGGCGGCGCTGGGGTATGGGCGGCGATGAGCCGGATGCCGCTATCCAATAAATAGCTGCTAGCGCTTGCTCATCAAGGAATCCAATTTCAAAACACCTTGAATCCATTGACTGACAAGCGCCAGCAGCTCTATTTTTTATGAAAACCTTCAGGCCGGCGGCGGCGGCACCGAATGCAGCAGCACCGGTATCTCGCCGTCGCCATTGACGGTTTCGAGCTGCACGCCAAAGCCCCACAGCCGCGCCGCGTGCTTGAGCACCTCCAGCGCATCTTCGGCCAGCGGGTGGCCCTGGTACTGCGTGTGGCGCAGCGTGAGGCAGCGGTCGCCGCGCAGGTTCACGTTCCAGACCTGGATGTTGGGCTCGCGCGCGCCCAGGTCGTACTGCTGCGACAGCGTCTGGCGCAGGGTCCGGTAGCCGTCCTCGTTGTGAATGGCGCTGACCAGCAGCTCGCGCTCGCTCGCGTCGTCGTGGATGGCGAACAGGCGCATGTCGCGCATCAGCTTGGGGCTCAGGAACTGGCCGATGAAGCTCTCGTCCTTGAAGTTCTGCATAGCGTGGTGCAGCGCCGGCAGCCAGGGCGTGCCGGCCATGTCGGGGAACCAGCGCCGGTCCTCGTCGGTCGGCTCCTGGCAGATGCGCCGGATGTCGCGGTACATCGCAAAGCCCAGCGCGTAGGGGTTGATGCCGCTGTAGGCGCGGTGCCCGGCCGGCGGCTGGTAGATGACGTTGGTGTGCGAAGACAGCCACTCGATCATCACGCCGTCGGTCAGCCAGCCCTCGTCATACAAGGTGTTCAGCAGGGTGTAGTGCCAGAACGTGGCCCAGCCCTCGTTCATCACCTGGGTCTGGCGCTGCGGGTAGAAGTACTGCGCGATCTTGCGCACGATGCGCACGATCTCGCGCTGCCAGGGTTCGAGCAGCGGCGCGTTCTTCTCGATGAAGTAGAGGATGTTTTCCTCGGGCTCCTTGGGAAAGCGCTCATTGGGCTGCACCGTGCTGTCCTTGTCCGGGCGCACCGGCAGCGTGCGCCACAGCTCGTTCACCTGCTGCTGGGCGTAGGCCTCGCGCTGCTCGCGCTCGGCGCGCTCGCGCGCCAGGCTCTTCTTGGACGGGCGGTGGTAGCGGTCCACGCCCAGGTTGGCCAGCGCGTGGCACGAGTCCAGCCACTGCTCCACGGTGTCCAGCCCGTGGCGCTCCTCGCACTGAGCGATGAAGTCGCGGGCATAGACCAGGTAGTCGATGATGCTGCCCGCGTCGGTCCACATGCCGAACAGGTAGTTGCCCTTGAAGAAGCTGTTGTGCCCGTAGGCCGCGTGGGCGATCACCAGCGCCTGCATGGCGGTGGTGTTCTCCTCCATCAGGTAGCTGATGCAGGGGTTGGCGTTGATGACGATCTCGTAGGCCAGGCCCATGTGGCCGCGCCGGTAGCGCCGCTCGGTGGCGAGGTATTCCTTGCCGTAGCTCCAGTGGCGGTAGCCCACCGGCATGCCCACGCTGGCGTAGGCGTCCATCATCTGCTCGGCCGAGATCACCTCCAGCTGGTTGGGGTAGGTGTCCAGGCCGTAGCGCTCGGCCGCGGCGGCGATGGCCGCGTGGTAGCGCTCGATCAGCTCGAAGGTCCAGTCGCTGGGGTCCGGCAGCGGGCGCGACGGGCGCTTGCCGGCCGGCAGCGGCGTCGGTGGCACGCCGCGCTGGGCACGGTCGCCCGGGGCGGCCAGCTTCCAGCGGCGCGAGGAGCCCGCCCGCCGCGCGAGCACCGGGTATTGGGAGAGGTTCATAGCTCTACCCCTTCGGTCTTGAACAGATCGCGGAACACCGGGTAGATGTCGCCGGGTTCGGACACCTTGCGCATGGCAAAGTGCGGAAACAGCGGTACCAGCCGGCTGTACTCCTCCCACAGGTTCTGCTCTTCCTGCACCACCTGCACGTAGGCAAAGTAGCGCGCCAGCGGCAGGATCTTCTCGGCCAGCAGGTTGCGGCAGTTGACGCCGTCGTCGCCGAAGTTGTCGCCGTCGCTGGCCTGGGCCACGTAGATGTTCCAGTCGCCCACGGGGTAGCGCGCGCGGATGATCTGGTCGAGCAGCACCAGCGCGCTGCTGACCACGGTGCCGCCGCTCTCGGTGGAGTGGAAGAACTCGTCCTCGCTGACCTCGGCGGCCTGCGTGTGGTGGCGGATGAAGACGATCTCGATCTTCTCGTAGTGGCGCGTGAGGAACAAATACAGCAGGATGAAGAAGCGCTTGGCCAGGTCCTTGCGCGCCTCGTCCATGGAGCCGGACACGTCCATCACGCAGAACATCACCGCCTGGCTGCTGGGCTCGGGCACCTTGGTGCGGCTGCGAAAGCGCAGGTCTATCGGATCGAGGAAGGCCACCTTGTCCATGCGGGCCTTCAGCGCGTCGATGCGCTGCTGCAGCTCGGCCACGGCCTCGCTGGTGCCGTCGTCCTGCGCCAGCAGTTCCTCCAGCTGCGCCTGCAGGGCCTTCAGCTCGCGGTGCGGGGCGTTGGTCAGCGCCATGCGCCGGCCCAGTGCGCCGCGCATGGTGCGCAGCACGGCCAGGTTGTGCGGCGTGCCGTCGTGGCTGTAGCCGGCGCGGCGCGTCTTGTACTGCAGCGTGCTGGCGATGTGGGTGCGCAGCAGCCGCGGCAGGGCCAGGTCCTCAAAGAACAGCTCCATGAACTCTTCCTTGGTCAGCGTGAAGGTGAAGTCGTCCTCGCCCTCGCCGCTGTCGCTGGCCTGCGAGCCGCCGCCACCGCCCGCGCCGCCCTGGGGCCGGGCGATGCGGTCGCCGCGCACATGCTCGGTGTTGCCCGGGTGCACGGTGTCTCGGATGCCGCCGGGGCCGTGGTGGAACACGGGCTCGCGGATGTCCTTGCGGGGGATGGTGATGTTCTCGGCCTGCTCGATGTGGCGGATGTCGCGCTTGGCAACGGCGCGGCGCACCGCCTCCGCGATCTGGGACTTGTAGCGGCGCACGAAGCGCTCGCGGTTGCCCACCGACTTGTTCTTGCCCGCGAGCCTGCGGTCGATGATTTGCAATGCCATCTATGCCCCCCATCCATGGCCCGGCGGCGCGCCGGTCAGCTGCTCTTGCGCACGCGCAGGTACCACTCGCACAGCAGGCGCACCTGCTTGGGTGTGTAGCCCTTGGACTCCATGCGGGTGACGAAGTCCTCGTGCTTGCGTGCGTCCTCGGCGCTGGCCTTGGCGTTGAAGCTGATGACGGGCAGCAGCTCCTCGGTGTTGGAGAACATCTTCTTCTCGATCACCAGGCGCAGCTTCTCGTAGCTGGTCCAGCCCGGGTTCTTGCCCTGGTTGTTGGCGCGCGCGCGCAGCACGAAGTTGACGATCTCGTTGCGGAAGTCCTTGGCGTTGGCGATGCCGGCGGGCTTCTCGATCTTCTCCAGCTCGGCGTTGAGCGCGTTGCGGTCGAAGACCTCGCCGGTGTCGGTGTCGCGGTACTCGCTGTCCTGGATCCAGTAGTCGGCGTAGGTGACGTAGCGGTCGAAGATGTTCTGGCCGTACTCGCTGTAGCTCTCGAGATACGCCGTCTGGATCTCCTTGCCGATGAACTCGGCATAGTGCGGCGACAGGTATTCCTTGATGTAGCCGGTGTACTTGGTCTCCAGCTCGGCCGGGAACTGCTCGCGCTCGATCTGCTGCTCCAGCACGTACATCAGGTGCACCGGGTTGGCGGCCACCTCGGTGCTGTCGTAGTTGAAGACCTTGGACAGGATCTTGAACGCGAAGCGCGTCGAGATGCCCGACATGCCTTCGTCCACGCCGGCGTAGTCGCGGTACTCCTGGTAGCTCTTGGCGCGCGGGTCCGTATCCTTCAGGCTCTCGCCGTCATAGACCTGCATCTTGCTGAAGATGCTGGAGTTCTCGGGCTCCTTGAGCCGCGTGAGCACGGCGAACTGCGACATCATCTTGAGCGTGCCGGGCGCGCACACGGCCTTGGCCAGCGAGGATTCGCGCAGCAGCTTCTCGTAGATCTTCACCTCTTCGGAGACCCGCAGGCAGTACGGCACCTTGACGATGTAGATGCGGTCGAGAAACGCCTCGTTGTTGCGGTTGTTGCGGAAGGCCTTCCACTCGCTCTCGTTGCTGTGCGCCAGCACCAGGCCGTCGAAGGGGATGGCGCCGAAGCCCTCGGTGCCCTTGTAGTTGCCCTCCTGCGTGGCGGTGAGCAGCGGGTGCAGCACCTTGATGGGCGCCTTGAACATCTCGACGAACTCCAGCAGGCCCTGGTTGGCCAGGCACAGGCCGCCCGAGTAGCTGTAGGCGTCGGTGTCGTCCTGGGCAAAGTTCTCGAGCTTGCGGATGTCGACCTTGCCCACGAGGCTGGAGATGTCCTGGTTGTTCTCGTCGCCCGGCTCGGTCTTGGCGATGGCTACCTGCTTGAGGATGCTGGGGTAGCGCTTGACGACGCGGAACTGGCGGATGTCGCCGCCCAGCTCTTCCAGGCGCTTGACGGCCCAGGGCGAGAGCACGTGGTTGAGGCAGCGCCGCGGGATGCCGAACTGCTCCTCGAGCACCGGCCCGTCCTCCATGGGGTCGAACAGGCCCAGCGGCGACTCGTTCACCGGCGAGCCCTTGAGCGCGTAGAACGGCACCTTCTGCATCAGGTACTTCAGGCGCTCGGCGATCGAGCTCTTGCCGCCGCCCACCGGCCCCAGCAGGTACAGGATCTGCTTGCGCTCCTCCAGGCCCTGGGCCGCGTGGCGGAAGAAGCTCACCACCTGCTCGATGGAGTCTTCCATGCCGTAGAACTCGGCGAACGCGGGATAGCGGCGGATGACCTTGTTGGCGAACAGGCGCGACAGGTGCGGATCATTGCGCGTGTCCACCATCTCGGGTTCGCCGATGGCCGCCAACATGCGCTGGGCGGCGCTTTCATAGGCCATGGGATCGCGCTGGCACAGCACGAGGAACTCGTCGAGCGACATTTCCTCTTCGCGCAGGCGCACGTAGCGGGCGGCAGAGTTGCTGATCACATCCA
Organism: Comamonas humi; assembly: GCF_054782535.1. Lineage (NCBI taxonomy): Bacteria > Pseudomonadati > Pseudomonadota > Betaproteobacteria > Burkholderiales > Comamonadaceae > Comamonas > Comamonas humi. The sequence continues at coordinate 306,913 of NZ_BAAGSH010000002.1, forward strand.
TACGACCTCCGTAGTGGCACCGGGGGTGAACGGCGCCGCAAAGTAGTTGCAAGGCATTCGTTATGGAGTCGTTGTAACACCTAACTCCAGCTTTGACCAGATCAACCGTCCTACACGTATTCTGCGCTTGTGCGTGCACAATGTCTGCCTCCGGCCCCTGCTGCGCCAGGGGCTGGCGGCCCATGCGGCCTCTTCAAAAAGAAGAGCTGCTTGCACTTGCCACTATTGATTTTCAGATATTTTCATATTGAAAAACAAGGTGTAGCAAGCGCAAGCAGCTATGTTTTTTGCGTTCCAGCGGAACGCAAACCATTGTCGAAAAGCTCAGAGACCGCGCTGGATGATGATCTTCTGCACGTCGCTCGTGCCCTCGTAGATCTGGCACACGCGCACGTCGCGGTAGATGCGCTCCACCGGGAAATCGTTCACCACGCCGTAGCCGCCCAGCGTCTGGATCGCGGCGCTGCACACGCGCTCGGCCATCTCGCTGGCGAAGAGCTTGGCCATGGCCGCCTCCTGCAGGCAGGGGCGGCCGGCGTCGCGCAGGCTGGCGGCGTGCCAGATGAGCTGGCGCGCGGCCTCGATCTGCGTGGCGCAGTCGGCCAGGCGAAAGCCCACGGCCTGGTGGTTGATGATGGGCGTGCCGAAGCTCTCGCGCTCCTTGGCGTACTGCACGGCAAACTCGAAGGCGCTGCGCGCCATGCCTACGCTCTGCGCGGCGATGCCGATGCGCCCGCCCTCCAGCGCCGACAGCGCGATGCGGTAGCCCTCGCCCTCGGCACCGATCAGGTTCTCGGCCGGCACCACACAGTTGTCGAAGTTGATCTGCGCGGTATCGCTGCTGTGCTGGCCCAGCTTGTCCTCCAGCCGCGCCACCTGGTAGCCGGGCGTGCTGGTGGGCACGATGAAGGCGCTCATGCCCTTCTTGCCCGCGGCTTTGTCGGTGACGGCGATGACGATGGCCACGTGGCCGTTCTTGCCGCTGGTGATGAACTGCTTGACGCCGTTGATCACATAGCTGTCGCCCTGCTTCGTCGCCGTGGTACGCAGCGCCGAGGCGTCCGAGCCCACGTGCGGCTCGGTCAGGCAAAAGGCGCCCAGCATCTCGCCACGCGCCAGCGGCGCCAGCCACTTGGCCTTCTGCGCATCGTTGCCGTAGCGCATGAAGATGGCGTTGACCGGGCAGTTGGTCACGCTGATCGCGGTGCTGGTGCCGCCGTCGCCGGCGGCGACTTCCTCGAGCACCAGCGCCAGGCTGATGTAGTCCAGCCCCGCGCCGCCCAGTTCCTCGGGCACGCAGATGCCGTAGGCGCCGAGCTGCGCCAGGCCCTGGTGAGCGGCCTGCGGAAAGTGGTGCTCGCGGTCCCACTGCGCCGCGTGCGGCCACAGCTCGGCCTGGGCGAACTCGCGCACGGCGCTGCGGATCATTTCTTGGTCGGGGGTCAACAGCATGGGTGCGGTCTCCGGATCGTTGTTTGCTATGAAAATAAAAGTGATGCCGCTAGCCTGGCAAGCACCAGCGGCCGATTCAGGTCAAATCCACGCGCCGCCCATCGTGGTGGATCAGGCGGCCCGCGTCGGCCGGCACCACGCCGGCCAGCACCTGCACCAGGTCGGCCACGCTCTGCTGCACCGACAGCGGCGCGCCGGCGCCGCCCATGTCGGTGCGCACCCAGCCGGGATCGAGCGTGACCAGCGTGGCGCCGGGCCATTCGTGCCGCGCCGAGGCGACGGCCATGTTCAGCGCGGCCTTGCTCACGCGGTACAGCCAGGCGCTGCCGTCATCCGCCTCGCGGACCAGCGACATGCCCGACGACAGAAAGCCGAACACGCCGCCCGCCGCGGCCACCAGCGGCGCCACCTGCGGCAGCACCTGCATGGCGCCGAGCACATTGGTGTGCATCACCGCGTCGAAGTCCGGCTGCGTGGGCGGCGCGCTGGCCGGTGGATTCGACCAGATGCCGGCCACGTAGAGGGCGATGTCGATCTGCTCGCCGTCGAGCTGCCAGGCCAGGCCGCTGACGCTGGCCGGGTTGGCCACGTCCACCACCAGGGCCTCGGCGCCCACGGCCTGCACCGTGGCGCGGTCTTCGGCGCGGCGCACGGTGGCGATCACGCGGCGGCCCTGGGCAGCGTACTGCCGCGCCAGCTCCAGCCCGATGCCGCGCGATGCGCCGATGACCAGAACCGTCGACATGGCTACGCGCCTTGTTCCTGCACGATCTGCGCGCGGTAGCGCTGCAGCATGGCGGCCTGGGTCTCGGGCTCGGCCTGCGTGCCGGTCTGGTCGTGGATCATGCGGTTCAGCGTGGGCAGCACCTCGCGCGGCTGGAGGGCCTCGGGGCTCCACAGGCGCGAGCGCATCAGCGCCTTGGCGCAGTGCAGGTAGGCCTCGCGCACCTGCACCTCGATCACCAGCTTGGGCAACTGCCGCTCGCCGGCAAAGCGCTGCACGAACTCGGGCTCGTCGCGCAGCCGCGCCGTGCCGTTGACGCGCAGGGTCTCGTCGACGCCGGGAATCACGAACAGCAGCGCCGCGCGCGGGTCGGCGAGCAGGTTGCTCAGCGTGTCGAGCCGGTTGTTACCGCCGGCGTCGGGCAGCAGCAGCGCGCCGTCCTCCTGCACCTTGACGAAGCCCGGCGGGCCGCCGCGCGGCGACACGTCGAGCAGCGCGCCCTCGGTGCCGCCGGAGGCGATCAGGCACAGCGGCGACAGCGCGACGAAGCGCCGGCAGTGCGCATCGAGCGCGGGCAATTGCTTGCGCAGCGCCCGCTCAGCGGGCTGCGCATAGAGGCTGCGCAACTGCGCCAGCGTGGTGATCATGCGCTTTCCTCGCCAGCCCGCACACCGGGGCGCACGGCGCTGTACAGCGCCAGGTATTCCTGCCATGCCGGGTCGAACATGGTGGAGACGTCCTCGTCCAGCCCCGGCGCATGGCGCGCCGCCAGCTGGTGCGCCAGCTCGGTGGCGGCCACCGCGTCTTCCACGTAATAGCCGGCCACGCGGGTGTCCATCTGCTCGATGCGGGTGAAGGCCAGCAAGCCGCCGTGCAGGCGCTCCAGCTCGGCCTGCAGGGCCTCGTGCGCGTCGCGCACCTGGTCGAGCTGCTGCTGGCTGTCGAAGGGCAGGCGCCACTCCAGGAAGTACGGCAGGTCGGCGCGGGTGGCGACGGCGTTGGCCGAGGCGCGGAAGGTCAGCAGGTCGGGCGGGGCGTCGTCGGCCGCGTCGTGGCGGCGCACCTCAAACACGGTCCACGAATCGTCGTCGGCCGGCGGGAACTCGTAGCTGCGCCCGAGCTGCTCGCGCACGAAGGCGTCGAAGATGGCCGGGAACACCGACAGCGGCTCGGCGCCCTCGACGTCGTCGGAGAAGGCGTCGACAAACTCCACCGGCCCCACGCGCACCGCGAAGTCCCATTCGCCGAGCACGTGGTCGAGCATGATGAAGCTCATGTGCCGCGCATGCTCGACCATGTCCTGCGGGATGATCTTCTCGAACGACAGCTCCAGCCCCACGGTGCCGCCGGCGTCGTAGTGCGCCACCAGCACGTCGGAGCACGAGAGGCTGAAGCCGTCCATGCCCATGGAGAAGTCGCTGCCCAGCGCGCGGCTGCGGAAGGCCTGCAGCCGCCAGCGCGACTGCGGCGGCGCGTGCCGCACCAGCGCCTGCACGTTCTCGAAGCCGTCGAGGCTGCCGTGCGCGGTGACGACCAGCAGCGGCAGCGCGCCGTCGGCGCCCTGCTCCAGCTCCAGCCCGAGGCCGGGCGCATGCTGCTCGAGCAGCGCGGTCGCCTGCTCCACGAACTCCTGCGGCGGCAGCGCCGCCAGCTCGGCCTCGCGGGCCGCGAACGCGCGCCAGAAGGCCTCGATCTGCGCCACGCCCAGCGGGGCGGGCAGTGCGTCGTCGTCTTCGATGTCAGCGCTCATGGTTCACCTCCGATGGTCGGTATCAGCGGCCCTGGCCCAGGTCCATGATGAGGCGCGCGGCCATGTACAGCCGGCGCGGGATGGCGTCGATCAGCACGTACTCGGCCTTGTCGCTGTGGTAGCCGTAGCCGGGCAGGCCCAGGCTTTCGATCACCGGCTTGCCGCTGAGCGCCGCATAGGCCGCGTCGGTGCCGCCGCCGGTGCGCGCCTCGATGGCGATCGTGCCGCCCGCCTCGCGGTAGTAGCCGGCGGCCTTGTCCACCAGCGCCTTGCCGCCTTCGCCGGCATTGAAGGCCGGGCGGCCGCGCACGACGTTGACGGCCACCTCGGCAGCCGGCAGCTTCTTCTGCTGCGCGCGCTCCTGCAGCGTCTTCATCGCGGCGTCGAAGTCCTCGGTCTTGGCGTAGCGCACATCGGCGTTGAGCGTGGCGCTGTCGGGGATGATGTTGCTCACCGAGCCGGCCTTGGCGATGGTCCAGTTGAAGCGCAGGCTCTTGGCCTTGTCGTCGATGTCGATGGTGCGGCGCACCAGGTCCGAGGCCTCGACCAGCGCGTTCACGCCCTGCTCGGGCGCGGCGCCGGCGTGCGAGGCCTTGCCCTTGATGTCGGCCTGCACGTAGGCGATGCCCGAGGTACCGAGCGCGAAGCTCTCCTTGTCGCCCAGCGTGGGCTCGAACGAGAGCACGTAGTCGGCCTTGGCGGCCTCGGCCTGGATCAGCTCGCGCGAGCCGAACGAGCCTTTTTCCTCGTCGGTGTTGAACAGCACGGTGATGCTGCCGAAGCCCTGCGCGCCGCGCGCCTTCAAGAGCGCCAGCGTGTGCAGGATGACGGCGATGCCGCTCTTGTCGTCGGCGATGCCGGGGCCGTAGGCCTTGTTGCCGTCGATGCGGAACGGCGCCTTGGCCAGCATGCCCTTGAGGTAGACGGTGTCCATGTGCGCGAGCAGCAGCAGCTTCTTGCCGCCCTGGCCCTGCAGCGTGGCGACGAGGTTGTCGCCCACCACGTTGCCGGCCGCCTTGTGGCGCACGACGCTCAGGCCCAGCGCCTTGAGCCGGTCTTCCAGGTACTGGCCGGCGGCGGCCATGCCCTCGGCATTGCCGGTGCCGGTCTCGATGTTGACCAGCTGCTCCAGCGTCTTGACCACCGCGGGCTGCTCGGCGCTGGCGGCGCCGAACAGGGCCTCGTCGCGCTGCTGGGCCTGGGCCCCGGCGGCGGACAGCAGGGCCAGCGCGGCGGCCAGCGGCACAAGGACGGTACGGGGCAGTTTCATCGGTCTCTCCTCGGGGTTTTGGTCGGGGCGGGGCGTCAGAGCATTTCCACGGCCATCGCGGTCGCTTCGCCGCCGCCGATGCACAGCGTGGCCAGGCCGCGCTTCTTGCCGCGCGCCTTCAGCGCATGCAGCAGCGTGACCATGATACGCGCGCCACTGGCGCCGATGGGGTGGCCCAGCGCGCAGGCGCCGCCGTTGACGTTGACCTTGTCGTGCGGAATGGAAAGTTCGTGCATCAGCGCCATGGGCACGACGGCGAAGGCCTCGTTGATCTCCCACAGGTCGACGTCGCCCACCGTCCAGCCCAGTTTCTTGAGCAGCTTCTGCGTGGCGCCCACCGGAGCGGTGCTGAACCACTCGGGTTCCTGCGCGTGCGTGGCATGGCCGGCGATGCGCGCCAGCGGCGTGCAGCCCAGCGCCTTGGCGGTGGATTCGCGCATCAGCACCAGGGCGGCCGCGCCGTCGTTGATGCTGGAGCTGGAGGCGGCGGTGATGGTGCCGTCCTTCTTGAACGCGGGCTTGAGCGAGGCGATCTTGTCCAGCCGGGCCTTCAGCGGGCCTTCGTCTTCGCTCACCACCACGTCGCCCTTGCGGGTCTTGACGGTGACGGGGGCGATCTCGGCCTTAAAGGCGCCGGATTTCGTTGCCTCCTGCGCGCGCTGCACGCTGGCGATGGCGAAGGCGTCCTGCTGCTCGCGGGTGAAGCCGTACTTGGCGGCGCAGTCCTCGCCGAAGGTGCCCATGCTGCGGCCGGGCTCGTAGGCGTCTTCCAGGCCGTCGAGCATCATGTGGTCGAAGACCTTGTCGTGGCCCATGCGGTAGCCGCCGCGGCCCTTCTTGAGCAGGTAGGGCGCGTTGCTCATGCTCTCCATGCCGCCGGCGACCATGACTTCGCGGCTGCCCGCCACGAGCTGGTCGTGCGCGAGGATGGTGGCCTCCATGCCGGCGCCGCACATCTTGCTGAGCGTGACCGCGCCGCAGCTGCGCGGCAGGCCGCCCTTGAACACCGCCTGGCGCGCCGGAGCCTGGCCCTGGCCGGCCATCAGGCAGTTGCCGAACAGCACTTCCTCGACCTTCTCGGGCGCGATGCCGGCGCGCTCGACGGCGGCCTGGATGGCAGCGCCGCCCAGGTCGTTGGCCGACAGCTCGGCAAAATCGCTCATGAAGCCGCCCATGGGCGTGCGGGCGGCGCTGACGATGACGACGGGGTCTTGCATGGTGGGTCTCCTGAAAGTAAAAATAAGAGCGGCTGGCGCTTGATACACAAGGACTTCAAATACTTTTGATATTGAAATCCTTGTGCATCAAGCGCCAGCCGCTATGGTTTTGTGCAGTTCTTGGCTAGCCGCGTTCGCGCGTGGCGACCAGCTCGACCGCCCGGCGGCGCACCTCGGCTAGGCCGCCGACGTCGGGCACGGTCATCTGCAGGTTGGTGATGAGGCCGTTCTTCAGGCTGTAGCACCAGCCGTGCAGCACGACCTTCTGGCCGCGCGCCCAGGCGTCCTGCATCACGGTGCTCTGCGCCACGTTCATCACCTGCTCGATGGCGTTGAGCTCGCACAGTGCGTCGTGGCGCCACTGCGGCGACAGCTCCTGCAGCAGCGTGGCATGCTTGTCGCGCACGTCCTTCACATGGCGGATCCAGTTGTCGGCCAGGCCCACGCGCGCATCCTCGAGCGCGGCCAGCACGCCGCCGCAGCCGTAGTGGCCCACGACCATCAGGTGCTCGACCTGCAGCTGGTCGATGGCGTACTGGATGGTCGAGAGGCAGTTCAGGTCGCTGGGCACCACCACATTGGCGATGTTGCGGTGCACGAAAACCTCGCCCGGCGCCAGGCCGGTGATCTGGTTCGCGGGCACGCGGCTGTCGGAGCAGCCGATCCACATGTACTTGGGGTTCTGCTGCGCCATCAGCCCGGTGAAGAAGCCAGGTCGCTCGCGTTCCACGTTTTCCGCCCACTCGCGGTTGTGGACAAAGAGCTCTTCGATGGATGTCGTCGTCATGCGTTTCCTAACAGTTGAACACGGGGCATGGCGCAGCGCACAGATCAGCAGGTCTCTGCGAACAGCTCTCGACCGATCAGCATGCGGCGGATCTCGCTGGTGCCGGCGCCGATCTCGTAGAGCTTGGCGTCGCGCCACAACCGGCCGAGAGGATACTCGTTGATGTAACCGTTGCCGCCATAAACCTGAATACCCTCTCCGGCCATCCAGGTAGCCTTCTCGGCGCACCACAGGATGACGCTGGCGCAGTCCTTGCGCACCTGGCGCACATGCTCGGTGCCCAGCAGGTCGAGGTTCTTGGCCACGGTGTAGGCGAACGAGCGGCCCGCCTGCAGCACGGTGTACATGTCGGCCACCTTGCCCTGGATGAGCTGGAACTCGCCGATGCTCTGGCCGAACTGCTTGCGGTCGTGGATGTAGGGCACCACGTTGTCCATCACCGACTGCATGATCCCCAGCGGCCCGCCGGTGAGCACGGCGCGCTCGTAGTCGAGGCCGCTCATCAGCACCTTGGCGCCCATGTTCACGCCGCCCAGCACGTTCTCGGCCGGCACTTCCACGTTCTGGAACACCAGCTCGCCCGTGTGGCTGCCGCGCATGCCCAGCTTGTCGAGCTTCTGCGCGATGGAGAAGCCCTTCATGCCCTTCTCGATCAGGAAGGCCGTCACGCCGCGCGCGCCCAGTTCGGGCTCGGTCTTGGCGTAGACCACCAGGGTGTCGGCGTCGGGGCCGTTGGTGATCCACATCTTGTTGCCGTTGAGCAGGTAGTAGCCGCCCTTGTCCTCGGCCCTGAGCTTCATCGAGATCACATCGGAGCCCGCGCCGGGCTCGCTCATGGCCAGCGCGCCCACGTGCTCGCCGCTGATCAGCTTGGGCAGGTACTTGGCCTTCTGCGCCGCGTTGCCGTTGCGGTTGATCTGGTTCACGCACAGGTTGCTGTGCGCGCCATAGGACAGGCCGATCGAGGCGCTGGCGCGCGAGATCTCCTCCATCGCCACCATGTGGGCCAGATAGCCCATGTCGGCGCCGCCGTACTGTTCGGACACGGTGATGCCCAGCACGCCCAGCTCGCCGAACTTGGGCCACAGGTCCATAGGGAACTGGTCGTCGCGGTCGGCCTGGGCGGCGCGCGGCGCGATCTCTTCCTGCGCAAAGGCGTGGACGGCGTCGCGCAGCGCGTCGATGTCGTCGCCGAGCTGGAAATTCAGGCCTGGAAGCGTGGAACTCATGGGTGTCTCCTGTGCAGAAATAATGGATTCAGTGCTGGATGCCGGCGCGGCCGGTGACGGCCATCAGCGTGCACGACATGGTGGCGATCAGTTTCTCATTCCCCTCGTCGATCGCAAAGGCCCTGCCCTCGGCAAAGCTGACGGTGCGCCCGGCCTTGACCACGCGCCCCTCCATGCGAAAGCGCTGGCCCTTGGCCACGGCCATCAGGTTGACCTTGAACTCGATGCTGAGCACGGCGGCATCCGGCGCCATCTGCGTCAGCGCCGCGTAGCCGCAGGCCGAATCGAGCGCGGTGGACACCATGCCGGCATGCAGGAAGCCGTGCTGCTGCGTGAGCCCCGGCGCCCAGTCCAGCTCGATGTCCACGGCGCCCGGCTCCACCTTGGCCAGGCGCGCGCCCAGCGTCTGCATCGCGCCCTGGCGCGCAAAGCTGTCGCGCACGCGCTGGGCAAAGTCGGCGGGCTCGGGACGGGGCTGAATGGTCATGGCAGGGAATTTACGTTGACGTCAACGTCAACTATAAATCAACTCGGCTGGCGCAGGTTGCGCAGCAGCGAGGCGGCCTCGCGTTCATGTTCTTCAATTTCTGCCAAATTGGCCTGCAAATCTGCCAACTGCGCCTCGATGCGGGCGCGGTGCGTGGCCAGCACCTCGAGAAAGCGGCCCAGCTGCACGCCGGTGTCGCGCGGGGAGTCGTAGAGATCGATGATCTCCTTGGCCTCGGCCAGCGACAGCCCCAGCCGCTTGGCGCGCAGCGTGAGCCTGAGCCGCGTGCGGTCCTTGCCGCTGTAGATGCGCTGGCGCCCGCCCGCGCCGCCGCGCTCGGGCAGCAGCAGGCCCATGTCTTCATAGAAACGGATGGCCCGCGTGGTGAGATCGAACTCCTGTGCGAGTTCGCTGATGGTGTAGGTAGTGGCTGCGGCCACGGCGTCGTCCCTGCGTGATGTCGATGGCGGCATTATGGCAACGCCGCCACGCCACACGGGTGTCGCATCAGCAGTCGCCGATGCGCTGGCTGCGCACCGTGGAGTCGAGGGTGCCGCCCGGCGTGGTCGTGCTGGAGCGGACGGTGTTCTCGGTGGGCGAGGCATAGTCGGCCTGCAGCGACATCCGGAACCTGCCTTCGCCGCAGGACAGCACCAGGCTTTCCTGTTGGCCCGAGGACTGGATCTCGGGCGCGGCGCAGCCGGGCAGGTCCTTGGCCTGGGCATCGACGATGGACTGCAGCGTGCGCCCCGCCATCTCGGGCGTGATGCAGACCTCCTGCACCAGCTTGCCGCCCTCGATGCGGGCGTTGTCCATGTGGGCGGCCTTGCGCTGCTCGGGCGTCATCTGCTTGAGGGCCTGCTCCATGCCGGCCAGCGACTGCTGGCCCAGCGGGCCGGTCATCTCGGTAGTGACGCGCCACTGGCCGGCCTGCACCTTGGCCGGGGCGGGAGCGACGGCCGGCGCCCGGTCGGCCTCCTTGTCGCCGCAGGCTGCGAGCAGCGTGGTGACGGCGGCCAGCGACAGCAGTGTCCAGGTTCTTGCGTGGCTCATGGATTCCCTTTCTCGTCCAGCGTGCGCACCGGCACGCCCATGTCGTTCCACCACTCGGGGTGGCAGGTGAAGAGCAGCAGCTGGTGCCGGGTGGAGGCGTCGTAGAGCACGCGCTTCATCTGCGCCAGGCGCTGCCGGTCGCTGTGCACCAGCGCGTCGTCGAACATCAGCAGCGTGGGCTGGCCAGCGGCGCGCAGCAGGTCGGCATAGGCCAGGCGGCTGAGGATGCCGAGCTGCTCCTGCGTGCCATAACTCAGCTCGGCCAGTTCGCCCGCCACGCGGGCCGCGTCGGCGCCGCTGCCGGCAGGCGCCTGCACCTGCTGCGGCACCAGTTGCTCGGACAGCACGATGCGCCCGCCGGGCAGCAGCAATTGCAGGTAGTGCTGCAGGCGCGATTCGAGCGGGGCCTGCAGGCGCCTGAGCGCTGCCGCGCGCTTGGCCTGCAGCCGGGTGACGACCGTGTGCAGCGCCTGGGCGCGGCGGCCTATCTCGCCGGCGCGGCGCTGCTGCGCTGCGATAGCGCCTTCGAGCTGGGCGCTGGCTTCCTCCAGCCCCTGCGCGCCGGCGGCCTCGAGCGCGGCGCGCAGCCAGGCGATGCGGGCCTGGCGCTCGCGCTGCTGCTGCTCGTGCGCGGCAATGCTGCGCGCCAGGCGCTCGATGTCCTGCTGCACGAAGCCGGCCTCGCCGGGCTGCTGCGCGGCGGCCTGCTGGGCGATGCGCTGCTGCAGCTCGGCCAGCGCGGCCTGCAGCAGCGCGGCTTCGCGCTGGGTGTGGGCGTGGCGATCCCGAGCAGCGGGGTCGTCGAGCTGGGCGCGGGCCAGCGTCGCCTCTTGCTCGGCGTTGCGCCAGCGCTGCTCGGCCAGCACGCGCTCGCGCTCGGCCTGCTCGCGCGCCTGCTGGGCCTGCTCCAGCGCATGCTGGGCCTGATCGAGTGCGGCCTGGGCGCTGTGCCAGTCCGGCAGGTCCGCCGCGTCCGGCGCCGGCAGGGCCTGCTGCTGCAGCGCCTGGTGCCGAGCCCGGGCCTGCTCCAGCGCCAGGGCCAGCGCCTCGGCACCCTGCGGCGCATGCGCGGCGAGCACGGCCTGCGCCTGCTGCTGCTCGGCTTCGAGCGACTGGCGCTGCTCCCAGCGCTGCTGCGCCTCGGCGGCGCTGGCCACGCCGTGGCGCAGCAGGGCCGCCTGCAGGCCGGCTTCGGCCTGGGCGAGCTGCTGCGCGGCGTCCAGCACGCCCTGGCCGCCGGGGGTGATGGTCAGTTCACCACCGCCGGGCAATTGCAGCGTGGTGGCGCCGGTCAGCCATTGCTGGCCCTGCTCGGCCCACTGGCCCTGGGCCTCGGCCGTGCGCCACGGCAGCGCCTGCCCGGCGGGCAGCGCAAACTGCACCTGGGTGGCGGTGGCGTCGCGCTGCATGCGGGCCTGCCAGACGGCGTCTTCAAGCTTGCGCAGCTGTTGTGCATCAGCCTTTTTGACCTGCAACCCAGACAGGGCAAGTGCCATTTGCTTCATTTTTTGTAGCAAATCCTGCACCTGCCCGTGCGCGACCTGCAGGCGCGCGCTGTCGGCCGCCGCCTGCGCGAGGCGCGCCTGCAGCTCGGTGTGCTGGCGGGCGGCCTCGGCCCGCTGCTGCGTGGCCAGGGCCGCGGCGCGCTGCTGGCCGGCGCGCTCCCACTGGCTGCTGGCCTGGGCGTGCCGCTGCAGCGCGGCCTGGTGCGCCGCCTCGGCGCTGCGCACGGCGTCCTGGCGCTGGGCCCACTGGCGCTGCTGCTCGTCGTGGCGCTGCAGCGCGTGGGCCAGCAGGTCGCGCTGGGCCTGCAGGGCGGCGAGCCGCGCCTCGTTGTCGGCCTGGGCCTGCTTCAACTGCTCCAGCTCGGCCAGGCGTGCGCGCGCGGCCGCCAGTTCGCCGCGCCAGGCCTGGTCGGGCGGCTGGGCCGCGGCCTGCTGTTCGTCGTGCTGCAGGCGGTCGAGCTCATCGACCTGGCTGCGGTACTGGGCGATGTGCGCGCGCTGCTGGGCGAGCTGGGCCTGCTGCTCGCCGATCTGGTCGAGCAGCGCCTTGTAGGCCTTGACGGGCTTATCATTGGCTCCCCAGTACTGGGCCAGTTCGGCTTGCAGCTGCGCGATCAGCGCATCGCCCGCCGTGGCGGCCAGCGCGGACGCGGGCTGCGCCTCGTCGCCCTGGCTGGCGTGCAGCGCCGCGCCCAGGCGCTGGCTGGCGTGGCCCACGCGGGCCGCCAGCTCGCCCGGGTCGCTGCCCTGCTCCACCCACAGCAGGCCGGGCACGCCCCAGCGGTCGGCCTTGCTCGGCCCCTTGGCGGCAAAGGTGAAGCCGATGCGCTCGGCCAGGTAGTCTTCCGCCTCCTGGCCGTCCAGCGCCTGGCGCTCCCAGCGCAGGTCGGCGCGCTCCTTCTTCAGAAAGGTCTTCTGCAGTTGGTAGGGCACGCCCTGCAACACGAAGTCCAGTTCCACCGACGGCGCCGCGCCGCTGTTGCCGTGCGGCCGCAGGTCGGCCGCCGAGCTGGAGCCGTGCCGGTCCAGGAAGGCCGCGCGGATCGCGCGCGCCACCGTGCTTTTGCCCGCCCCGTTGGGGCCGGCGATGATGTTGAGGCCCGGGTCCAGGCCGTCCAGCCGCAGCGCGTCGAACTTGCGCACCTGCGCGAGCTGGATGCGGGTGAGGTGCAGGTTGGCCGTCATGCCGCAGCCCCTTGCTGCCACAGCGCGGTGGCCAGCAGCGCCAGCGCGTCCTGCGCGCCGTCCTGGCCGGCGGCGGATTGCTGGCGCAGCTCGGCCAGCAGCTCGCCCACGTAGCCGTCGGCATGCAGCGCGGCGAGATCGTCGTCGGTGGGCGCCATGCGCAGCGCGCCCTGCTCCACGATGAGGCAGCGCGCCCGCGCCTCGGCCACGCCCACGGCGGCCTGCAGGCGCTGGTAGCCGGCCCAGTCGAGCTGGCCGCTGAGCGTGAGCTGCAGCACGTCGTGCGGCTGCACGGCGGCGAGCAGGGCCTCGGCGGCGTCCACGTCGCTCGCCAGCTGCAGCGCCAGCGCCTCCTTGCGCCAGCGGTAGCGGGCCACGGGCAGCGGCGTGACCTGGGGCTCGGCGCCGGGTGCGGCAATGTCCACCAGCAGCGCGTAGCCCGGCTCGTTGTTGGGAAAGCGGTCGGGCTCGGGCGTGCCGCTGTAGGCCATGCGCGGTTGCACCTGCTTCAGGCCATGCCAGTCGCCCAGCGCCAGCCAGTCGAGCCGCGCCGTATCGCAGCGCGTGGGGGCGATGGGGTTGGGCGAGTCGATGCCGTCGTGCAGCAGCCCCTGCACGCTGCCGTGCGCCAGGCCTATTCGCAGCAGGCCGGCGGGGGTGTCGGCCGTGTCCATCCAGGCCGTGGTGTCGTCGTAGGTGTGGCGCTGGCGCAGCGGCGCGGGCAGCACCGCAAAGCCGCGCTCGGCAAAGCTGCGCACCTCGGGCGCGAGCAGCAGGTGCGCGTTGGCCGGCACGCACTGCAGGCGCTCGGCGCGCGTCCACACGCTCTCGGCCAGCGCCGCGTCATGGTTGCCGGGGATCAGCAGCCAGGGCCCGGCAAAGCCGGCCAGCAGCTGGAACAGGCGGCGGATGGTCTTGTCGGACACGGTCTGCGCGTCGAACACGTCGCCGGCGACCAGCACCGCATCCACCGCGTACTCGGTGGCGAGCTGCGCCAGCCGCTCGACAGCGGCGAAGCGCGCCTCGGCCAGCAGGGGCGCGGTGTCGGCATCGAAGGTGGAGAACTGGCGGCCGATTTGCCAATCGGCGGTGTGCAGGAATCGGGGCATGGCGGTTCAGGAAGGTGGCCGCGCCTTCTGGCGGCCAGCGGCCACATTAGCACAGCCGGCGGCCCCTGCGGCGCAGGCCGCGCCGCGGGGCCGGCCGCCACTGCGCAAGGGTAAATCCTATAGGCCGAGTCCGTACGACGATCAAAATGTATACGTATTCATTTTGCTGGCATCAAGCATGGGAGTCACCATGGGAATCCAATTCAAGCCCCTGCCCAGCGTGCTGGGCGCCGAAGTGAGCGGCGTGACGCTGCGCGGCCTCAGCGACCCGCAGGCGCTGGCCGAACTGCGGCGCGGGATGGACGAGTACGCGGTGCTGGTCTTCCGCGGCCAGCCGCTGAGCAACGAAGAGCAGGTCGCGTTCTCCGAGCAGTTCGACGGCCGGCTGCACACCAAGACCTCGGTGGCGGTGCTGACCAAGAACCGCTTCGGCAACGAGGCGCTGACCGACATCTCCAACGTGGGCGCCGACGGCAACATCCTCGGCGCGCAGGACCGCCTGCGCATGAGCACCATCAGCAACCGGCTGTGGCACACCGACGCCTCGTTCGAGAACCCGCCCGGCCGGTACTCGCTGCTGTCGGCCCGCGTGGTGCCGCCGGTGCGGGCCGACACCGAGTTCGCCGACATGCGCGCCGCCTACGATGCGCTGAGCGACGAGCAAAAGGTCGAGGTGGAAGGCCTCAAGGTGCACCACTCCATCGTCTACTCGCGCGAAGTGATGGGCTTCGAGTTCACCGCCGAGGAGCGCGAGCGGCTCAAGGGCGCCGTGCAGCCGCTGGTGCGCACGCTGCCGGCCACAGGGCGGCGCTCGCTGTACCTGGCCTCGCATGCCCAGCATATCGTGGACATGCCGGTGCCCGAGGGCCGCCTGCTGCTGCGCGACCTGATGGAGCACGCCACCCAGCCGCGCTTCTGCCACCGCCACGAGTGGCGGCCCGACGACCTGGTGATCTGGGACAACCGCACCACCATGCACCGCGCCCGCCCCTTCGACGACAAGAAGTACCGCCGCGAGCTGCGGCGCACCACGACCCTGGACCTCTGAGCCGCCACTCCAGGCGCCCTCCCCCACCAACAGGCCTTGCGCATGACGATCAAGCTCCGTAGAACCTTCCTCCGGCTGTGTGGCGCCTGCGCCGCTGCCGCCGCCCTCGCCTCCAGCGCCTACGCCCAGGCCTGGCCCGCCCGGCAGCCGATACGCTTCGTCGTGCCCTACCCGCCGGGCGGGGCCTCGGACATTACCGCCCGGGTGCTGGCGCAGAAGCTCACCGACGCGCTGGGCCAGGCCGTGGTGGTGGAAAACCGCCCGGGCGCCAACGGCATCATCGCGCTGGAACTGGTCGCCAAGGCGCCGCCGGACGGCTACACGCTGCTGATGGGCAACCTGGGCCCCAACGCCATCAACCCCGCCGTCTACGCCAAGCTGCCCTACGACGCGCTCAAGGGTTTCACGCCCATCACGCTGACCTCGGTGGTGCCGCTGGTGGTGCTGGTGGCGCCCAGCGCGCCCTACCAGAGCCTGCCCGAGCTGCTGGCCTATGCCAAGGCGCACCCCGGCAAGCTGACCTTTGCATCGGCGGGCAACGGCTCATCCAACCACATGGCGGGCGAAATGCTCAAGACCATGGCCCAGGTCGCCATGGTGCACGTGCCCTACAAGGGCGATGCGCCCGGCCTGCAGGACGTGATCGCCGGCACGGTGAACCTGGCGATGCCAACGGTCATCGGCGGCATCGCGTCGGTCAACGCCGGCCTGCTCAAGCCGCTGGCGGTGACGGGCAGCAAGCGCTCCGCGGCGCTGCCCGAGGTGCCGACCATCGCCGAGAGCGGGGTGCCGGGCTTCGAGGCCAGCTCCTGGGGCGGCGTCATGGGGCCGGCCGGCATGCCCCGCCCCGTCGTGGAGCGCCTGCACCGCGAGATCGCCCGGATCCTGCAGCTGCCCGAGGTCTCCAGCAAGCTCGCCTCGCTGGGGGCCGAGATCGTCGGCTCCGGCCCCGACGAGTTCGGCCGCTTCCTGGACGACGAGGTCAAGAAATGGACCTCGGTGGCCAAGGCCAACCGCATCAGGCTGGACTGACGCCCGCTCCGCCCAAACCACCCGAGCTGCCGCGCTGCACCAGCCGGTAGGGCACCCGCAGGTGCTCCGCCGGGCTGTCGTCGCCTTCCAGGCGGCGGCGCAGGCAGTCCACCGCGGCGCTGACCAGCGCGCTGCGCGACTGGTCCACCGTCGTCAGGTCGAACGAGCCCCACGAGGCCATGGGCACGTTGTCGGCCCCCACCACCCAGACATCGCCGGGCACGCGCAGGCCCATCTGCCTCAGCCCGTCCAGCGCCCCGATGGCCACGATGTCGTTGACGCCGAAGATCCCATCCAGTTGATGCTCGGCCATCAGCGCCCGGGCCGCCTGCAGGCCGTTCGCGTAGTTGAAGCTGGCCACGCGGGCCACGGGCACCTGCTGCGCCGCTATGCCGGCGGCCGCCAGGTGCGCGAGGAACCCCTCCTCGCGCTCGCGCAGCGTGTTGGGCAGGCGCTCGCCCGAGATCAGGCCCAGGCGCCTGCGCCCGCCCTCCAGCAGGTAGCGGGCCACGGCCTCGCCGCTGAGGCGGTTGTCGCAGGAGAACTGGTCCAGCCGCGACGAGGCCACGGTGCGGTGGATCAGCACCAGCGGAATCCGCTGCGCCAGCGTGTGCAAGAAGTCCGAGGCCTCGGACATGGCCGTGGTGGCGATCACGCCGTCCACGCCGGCGTTGGCCAGCACCGGCAGCGCGCGCTCGTCGAAGTCCTCCTCTTCCCAGACCGTGGCCAGCAGGCCCAGCGGGCGCAGCTGCGCCGTCAGCTCCTGCAGCAGCGCCGGGTACAGGGGGTTGACGGTGACGTTGGCCACCACCAGCGCAATCAGGTTCGAGCGCCGCGTGCGCATGGCCCGGGCCGCGGCGTTCGGCGCATAGCCCGATTCGGCGATCACCTTCAGGATGGCGTCGCGGGTTTCCGGGTGGACCAGGGTCGATCCCTGCAGCACGCGCGATACCGTGGCCTGCGAAAACCCGGAGATGCGGGCGATGTCCCGACTCGTCAATGCTCTGCTCATGATGCTGCGAATCTACCGCAAGCCCGGGCCGCCGAGACGCCGGCCGCCGCTCACTCCGAGTACAGGGCGGGCCGGCGCGCCCAGTCGCGCTCCTGCTTGAGCCAGCGCTTGAGTTCGTCCGGGTCGTGCCGCAGCTCGCGCAGGAAGAGCTGCAGCGCCTGGCTGTCGGCCTGCAGCTGCTGCATCTGCGTGCGCAGCAGCGCCATCAGCTTGGCGGGCTGGTAGCCGCGCGCCGGCGGCAGGCCGAATTCGCGGGCGAACGCCAGGCCGGCGCCGGCCACCTCGCGCTGCAGTCCGGCCAGCTGCTCGGCGAGCACCCGGTTGTAGTGCGCCAGGCGCTCGTCGCTGAACGAGGCCAGCTTCGCCGGGTCGAGGTGCTCGGCCTCCCATTGCAGCTCCAGCAGTTCGAGCAGGTTGCCCGCGTCGTAGGCCCGGTTGGCGCGCTGCATCAGCGCCGTCTTGCGCTCGCGCTCGACGGGGTCGCTCTCGCGGTCGGGGTGCAGGCTGCTGGCCAGCCGGCGGTAGACCTCGCGCAGCGACTGGCTGGCCTGCTTGGCCTCGTGCTGCTGCTTCTGCTCGCGGCTGCCGGGCTTTTTCCGGCGCTTGGCCTGGTGCGCGGCCCGCGCCTGCTCGGCGCGCTGGCGGGCGGCCTCCATCTGCTCCTCCACCTGGCGCGCCACGGCTTCGGGCGAATCGGGGTCCGCCGCCTCCCCTTCTTCCTCAACCAGCGGAGCGGCCTCGGCCTGCGGCGCAGCCGCGTCTTCTGCCGGGGCATAGCGCTCATGCAGTGCCTGCATCGCCGCGCGCAGGGCCTCGTCGCGTGCACCCTCGGCCAGGATGGCGGCGGTGCTGGCGATCAGCTCGTGCAGCTGGGCGCGGTCGGCCTTGGAGAGCTTGCGGTCGGCCATGCCGTCGAGCAGTTGCACCAACTCGGCATGCAGCCCATGGTAGGCATCGAGCAGCGGCAGGTAGTCGCGCGCATGCCGCTGGCGGTAGGCCGCGACCGCCGTGTCCCAGACGCCCAGCGCCTCGCGCTGCTCGGCGATGCGCTGCACCAGGGTGTTGAACTGCGCCTGCGGCGCAGACAGCGGTGCCGCGAGCGCACCGGCGGCGAGGTGGATGACGGAGGATGGCTGGCGCTGCATAGCCCGCCATTGTGGCCCAGCGGCCGGCCCACGCGGGCCGCATACGCCAGGATATTTTCATGCCAAATTGGCCTTCAGCGCCCTACCATCAAGCGCAAGCAGCTATTGTTTTTGACCTAGGGCCGGCGTCAGGCGAGCGGCGGGCCGCCGGCGGCCACTGGGCGATCGCGCTACCATCTCGGCCTCTTTTTGCTTGATAGCCCCAAGCCATGATCCGAATTTCCGAACTGAAGCTGCCGCTGGCGGCGATCACCTTCGACCCCGAGAACCACACGGAATTCCACCCGCTGGACGCGCTGCGCGCGCTGGCCGCACGGACGCTGGCGGTCGATGCCGGGCGCATTGCCGACGTGCATGTGCACAAGCGCAGCTTCGACGCGCGCAAGGCCGACCTGCAGGCCGTCTACATCGTCGACGTGCGGCTCGACGATGCCGCGCTGGCCGAATCGCTGCTGCTGCAGCTCGAACCGAACCCGCATGTGCAGCGCACGCCCGACATGGCCTGGAAGCCGGTGGCCCAGGCCCCGGCCGGGCTGGCCGAGCGCCCGGTGGTCGTGGGCTTTGGCCCCTGCGGCATCTTTGCGGCGCTGGTGCTGGCGCAGATGGGCTTTCGCCCCATCGTGCTCGAGCGCGGCAAGCCGGTGCGCGAGCGCACCCGGGACACCTGGGGCCTGTGGCGCAAGCGCCAGCTCACGCCCGAGTCGAACGTGCAGTTCGGCGAAGGCGGCGCCGGCACCTTCAGCGACGGCAAGCTCTACAGCCAGATCAAGGACCCGCGCCACCTGGGCCGCAAGGTGATGCAGGAGTTCGTCGCCCACGGCGCGCCGCCCGACATCCTCTACGCCGCCCACCCGCACATCGGCACCTTCAAGCTGGTCAAGGTGGTGGAAGGCATCCGCGAGGAGATCATCCGCCTGGGCGGCGAGATCCGCTTCGAGCAGCGCGTGACCGACGTGCGCCTCGACGAATCCGGCGGCCAGCGCCGCTTGGCGGCCCTGCAGGTGCTGAACAACGCCACCGGCGAGCACTACGAGCTGCCCGCCACGCAGGCCGTGCTGGCACTGGGCCACAGCTCGCGCGACACCTTCGCCATGCTGTACGAGCGCGGCGTGCAGATGGAGGCCAAGCCGTTCTCGGTGGGTTTCCGCATCGAACACCCGCAGAGCGTGATCGACCGCGCCCGCTGGGGCCGGCATGCCGGCCACCCGCTGCTGGGTGCGGCCGACTACAAGCTGGTGCACCACGCGAAGAACGGCCGCGCCGTCTACAGCTTCTGCATGTGCCCGGGCGGCACGGTGGTGGCCGCCACCAGCGAACCCGAGCGCGTGGTGACCAACGGCATGAGCCAGTACTCGCGCGCCGAGCGCAATGCCAACGCCGGCATGGTCTGCGCCATCAACCCCGAGGACTACCCGCAGGACGCCGAGAGCTTCGCCTGGGCCTTCGGCGGCAAGACCTACGGTGCGGAGCACCTGCAGCCGGGCGAATTCCACCCGCTGTCGGGCATCGTGCTGCAGCGCCGGCTCGAATCCGCGGCCTATGTGCTGGGCGGCAGCAACTACAGCGCGCCGGGCCAGCTGGTGGGCGACTTCGTCCAAGGCCAGCCCTCGCGCGACTTTGGCGAGGTGCAACCCTCGTACCGGCCCGGCGTCACGCTGGGCGACCTGCACCCTGCGCTGCCCGCCTACGCCATCGAGGCCATGCGCGAGGCCCTGCCGGCCTTCGGCAAGAAGATCCGCGGCTACGACATGGCGGACGCCGTGCTCACCGGCGTGGAGACGCGCACCTCGTCGCCGCTCAAGATCGGCCGCGACGCCAGCTACCAGAGCCTGAACACCCTGGGCCTGTACCCGGCGGGCGAAGGCGCGAGCTACGCGGGCGGCATCCTGTCGGCGGGCGTGGACGGCATCAAGGTGGGTGAGGCGGTAGCGCTACGGATTGTGGAGCAGCTGGCGCACGATGGCATTGCCCAAACGGCTTAAATTACCCTTAATGCCGCGAACCTGTCGGCATTGCACCTCAAATCGATAGAAAAGCCCCATACGGTAGCTGCCACGGCATATAGGGCTTCTATACTCGCCTCCATCTTTCCGGTCCCACCACGGAGTTTGGAATGCGACGATCCGTCCGCCGGGCAGCGGCGCTGGCCCTGCCGGCCACCCTGCTGCCCCTGGCCGCCTTCGCGGTCGACGCCGATGCGCCGGCCTCTGCGCTGTCGGGCTGGACCTTCGGCGTGGCGCCCTACACCCACCACTTCTCCGAAGCCAGGCAGGAGCACGACTACGAGCCGGAGAACGCCAAGCACGCGTATGTCTGGCTGCTGGATGCCGAGAAGCGCCTGGACGAGCGCCATGTCGCCGGCCTGGCCATCTTCAACAACTCCTTCGGCCAGCCCAGCCAGTTCGCGTACTACGGCTGGCGCCTGCGGCCGTTCGACAGCGCGCCGCAGCTGTACTTCAAGCTCACCGGCGGCCTGATCCACGGCTACCGCTTTCCGTACCACAAGAAGATTCCGCTCAATACCCGCAGCGGCTGGGGCCTGAGCGCCATCCCGGCCATCGGCTGGAACTTCACGCCCGAATGGGGGGCGCAGGTGAATCTGCTGGGCAACTCTGCACTGATGTTCCAATTGAATTACAGTCTCAAGTAAGCGCCGCCCCGGATCCTCGAACCAGAGCACCCCACGGTGCTCTTTTTCTTGCCCCTTCCGGTTTCCGTTCCCCCCCACATGCATCAAGATACCCAACTGCTGCGCCAGGCCGTGGACCTGGCCCATGAGAACCGCCTGCGCGGCGGCCGCCCCTTCGGCGCCGTGCTGGCCAAAGACGGAGCGGTGCTGGCCACCGGCGTCAACGACATCGTGCACAGCCACGACCCCAGCACCCACGCCGAGATGCAGGCGCTGCGCGCCGGCACGCGCGCGCAGGCCAGCCCCAGCCTGGCCGGCTGCACCATCTATGCCAGCGGCCACCCCTGCCCCATGTGCCTCGCGGCGCTGGTGATGGCGGGCGCTGAGCAGGTCTTCTACGCCTTCGACAACCAGGACGCCGCGCCCTACGGCCTGTCCAGCGAAGGCGCCTACCAGCGGCTGCGCATGCCGCTGTCGCCGCCACCGCTGCCGCTGGCGCGGCTCGATACCGGCATCAGCGCCGCCCAGCTCTACGGCGATGCGCCGTGGCCCGAGGCCGGCCCGGCATGAGCACCCCGCTGAACCGTGCGCCCGGCCCCACGCTGCTGTGGCTGGCCGTGGTGGTGCTCACGGGCATGAACCTGCGCCCCTTCCTGACGGCCATCGGCCCGCTGGGGCCGCCCATCCAGTCGGCCACCGGCATGGGCCTCACGGCCATGTCCTGGCTCACGCTGCTGCCCATGGGGCTGATGGGCGTGGGCGCATTGCTGGCGCCGGGAACGCTGCGGCGCTGGGGTGCCCGCCGCGTGGTGGGCGTCTCGATGCTGCTGATCGCGCTGGGCTGCGCGCTGCGGATCGTGGCCGGCGCGGGCAGCGTGCTGCTGCTCAGCGCCGCCATCTGCGGCGCCGGCGTGGCCCTGGTGCAGGGCGTGTTTCCGGGCATCCTCAAGCGGCAGTTCCCGCTGCATGTGGCGCCGATGATGGGGCTGTACTCCGCGGCCCTGATGGGCGGCGGCGCGCTGGGTGCGCAATGGTCGCCGCTGTCGGTGCAGCTCGGGCTGGACTGGCAGGCCGCGCTGGCCCAGTGGGCCCTGCCGGTGCTGGTGGCACTGCCGCTGGTCTGGTACGCGCTGCGCGAGCAGAGCGAGGCCTCCACCGCGAGCGTCTCGGCCGTGGGCAACAGCAGCAACGCCACCAACTGGCTGCTGCGCCGCCCGCGCACCTGGCTGCTGATGGCCTGCTTCGGCCTGGTCAATGGCGGCTACGCCTCGGCCGTGGCCTGGCTCGCGCCGTACTACCAGGGACATGGAATGAGCGCCATCGCCAGCGGCTCGCTGGTGGCCATCATGGCCGTGGCGCAGGCCTGCGCGGCGCTGCTGCTGCCGCTGCTGGCAAGCCGCGGCGGACCGGACCGCCGCCCCTGGCTGTGGCTGACGCTGGCCTGCCAGGCCGTGGGCTTTGCGCTGCTCGCCTGGTGGCCCGATGCCGCGCCGCGCGCCATGGCCGTGGTGCTGGGCGTGGGCCTGGGCGGCTGTTTCGCGCTGGTGCTGGTGGCCACGCTGGACCACCTGCCCCACCCCATGCAGGCCGGCGCGCTCAGCGCGCAGATGCAGGGCGGCGGCTTCGTGATCGCCGCGCTCGCACCCTGGGTCGTGGCGCAGCTGCATGGCGCCAGCGGGGGCTTTCAGGCCGGCTGGCTCATGCACCTGGGCTGCGTGGCCGTGGTCACGCTGCTGGTGGCCCAACTGGCGCCGCAGCGCTATGCGCAGGCGATGCGCGCGCCAGCTTCCTGACGCTCAACGGCCCCAGTGCCCGCCGCGTGGGTACCAGCCGCGCGAGCCATGGTCCCACTGCCGCGGCACCCAGCGGTAGCCGCGGTGCGGCGGGGCTTCCCAGCGGCCCGGGCGCCATTGGTAGCGGCCGCCGCTCCAGTCCCAGTAGCCGCCGATCCACACGTGCACCGGCGACGGCGCCACGGTGACGATCTCGCTCTGCATGGGCGGCGGCGCTGCCGGCGTGTACACCACGGCGTCGTTCGTGGCGTAGTAGGGCTGGGCCGGGGCCACCACGCAGCCCGCGAGCACGATGCTGGCGCCCAGCGCCGCAGCCCAGGGGGCGAGGCGCTGGAGGTGGGAGGGGTTGGGTAAACGCATACATCCGTCCTTGTGATCCACCTGCGGAAGGTGGCCTGCCTATTCAACGGCCGGCGGGTGTCATGGTGCACGCCGCGGCGGTAAAGTGGGGTAAATCCCGCGCAAGTTACGCAAAGAAAAAGCACCGCCAGGCGGTGCTTTTTGGCAGGGGACGGAAACCCGATCAGCTGTTTTGCAGGGCAGCAATGCGCTGCTCGATGGGCGGGTGGGTCGAGAACAGCTGGCCGATGCCGCCGGCGATGCCCATGGCCGCCATGTTCTTGGGCAGCTCGCCCGGATGCATGCCGCCCAGGCGGGCCAGCGCATTCATCATCGGCTGCTTGCGGCCCATGAGCTGGGCGGCGCCGGCGTCGGCGCGGAATTCGCGCTGGCGCGAGAACCAGGCCACGATGATCGAGGCCAGCACGCCGAACAGGATGTCGAGCACGATGGTCGAGACGTAGTAGCCGATGCCGGGGCCGCTGTTTTCATTGTCGCGGCGCAGGAAGCTGTCGATGGCGTAGCCGATCACGCGCGACAGGAAGACCACGAAGGTGTTCATCACGCCCTGGATCAGCGCCATGGTCACCATGTCGCCGTTGGCGACGTGGGCCACCTCGTGGCCGATCACGGCCTCGACTTCCTCACGCGTCATGCCCTGCAGCAGGCCGGTGGAGACGGCCACCAGCGCCGAATTCTTGAACGCGCCGGTGGCGAAGGCATTGGGCTCGCCCTCGTAGATGCCCACCTCGGGCATCTTGATGCCGGCCTTGTCGGCGAACTTGCGCACAGTCTCGACGATCCAGGCCTCGTCGGCGTTGGACGGCTGGTTGATCACGCGCACGCCCGAGGACCATTTCGCCACGGGCTTGCTGATGAGCAGCGAGATGAACGCGCCGCCGAAGCCCATGATGAAGGCAAAGCCCAGCAGCGAGGTGAGATTGAGGCCGTTGGGCGTGAGATAGCGATTGACGCCCAGCAGGCTCGCGACGATGCCCAGCACCACAACCACGGCGATGTTGGTGAGCAGGAACAAGGCAATTCTTTTCATAGTGGGTTTCTCCAAAAAAGGGGAACGCAGTTCTTCGCCATATGGGGCTGCCAGGGCCGCATTGCAAGCGGCTGGCATCGATCGTTTTAGTTATCGTCGTTCTGGTGACCGGGCCGGGCGAAATACTGCAGAGTCGTCATAGAAGGAAAAGTTCTCGTTGTCCTTCCACCAGCCGGGCACACCGAGCACCGGCAGCGGCACAAAGGGCTTGTCCGCCAGGTGCTCCGCGCTCAGCTGGCCGGCAACGTCTGCATCGGTATTGTCCACGAGCCGCAGCGGTTGCGGCAGACAAATCACGTGTGCGGTGACTGGTTTTCTCGGCTGCACCAGTTTTTCGAGCAGCGCATGGCCGAACAGCAGCAGCCGGGCCTGCTGCCATTCAGGGCGCAGCTCGACGAACAGCCGCTGCCACTGGCGCTCGCGCAGGGCCTGCCAGACCGGCTCGCTGGCGATGAGGAAGGCGCCGTTCTCGTCGAGCAGCGTGATGGCGTCGCGCAGCGGCCCGCGGTGCTGCCCCACGCCGGCCCGGGCGATGGCCTCGGCCTGCAAGGCGTTCAGGCGGGCCTTGGTCTGCGCAAAGCGCTGCCACACCAGGCCGTTGAACCAGTCGTGCAGGTTGTCGCGCGTGGGCACGGTGCGCGTGCGCCGCACGAAGTGCTCGTAGGCCTCGCCTTCAGGCAGCTCGTGCTGCGGCACGAAGCGGCGGCCGCAGTCGCCCAGGGCATCAAGCAGTTGCCATACCGCGGCGCCGGGCTGCGCCGCCAGCACGGCCTGCGCGCGCTGCTGCAGCGCGGCATAGGGCTGCAGCCACGGGCGCGACCAGTCCACCGCTGCCAGCATGGCTGCACCTGCACAGGGATTTTGAATGAAATCGACCTCTGATGCCCTATCCATAAGCGCAAACAGCTATATATTAAATAGCAAAATCAGCGCAACTTCCACGGCAGCGCATCGCCCGAGCGCAGCGGCTTGAGCTCGGCCTCGCCGAACGGGAAGCTGGCCGGCGGCGTCCAGCTTTCGCGCACCAGCGTGATCTGCTCCTGGTTGCGCGGCAGGCCGTAGAAGTCGGGGCCGTGCAGGCTGGCAAAGCCCTCCAGCTTGTCGAGCGCGCCCACGCTGTCGAAGGCCTCGGCGTACATCTCGATCGCGGCATGCGCGGTGTAGCAGCCGGCGCAGCCGGTGGCGTGCTCCTTCAGGTGCGCGGCGTGCGGCGCGCTGTCGGTGCCCAGGAAGAACTTGGGGCTGCCGCTGGTGGCGGCCTGCACCAGGGCCAGGCGGTGCTCTTCGCGCTTGAGGACCGGCAGGCAGTAGTAGTGCGGGCGGATGCCGCCGGTGAAGATGGCATTGCGGTTGAACAGCAGGTGCTGCGCGGTGATGGTGGCACCGGTGTTCGCATCGCTGCCGGCCACGTATTGCGCGGCCTCCTTGGTGGTGATGTGCTCGAACACGATCTTCAGGCCCGGGAAGTCGCGGCGCAGCGGGATCATCTGCTGCTCGATGAACACGGCCTCGCGGTCGAACAGGTCGATGTCGCTGCCCGTCACCTCGCCGTGCACCAGCAGCAACAGGCCGTGGCGCTGCATGGCTTCGAGCGTGGGGTAGATCTTGCGGATGTTGGTGACGCCCGCGTCGCTGTTGGTGGTGGCGCCGGCCGGGTAGAGCTTGCAGGCCACGATGCCGGCCACCTTGGCGCGCGCGATTTCCTCGGGTGCCAGGTTGTCGGTGAGGTACAGGGTCATCAGCGGCTCGAAGCTGGCGCCCGCGGGCACGGCGGCCAGGATGCGCGCCTTGTACGCCAGCGCCTGTTCGGTGGTCGTGACCGGCGGGCGCAGGTTGGGCATGACGATGGCGCGGCCGAACTGCGCCGCGGCGTGCGGCACCACGGTATCCAGCACGTCGCCATCGCGCAGATGGATGTGCCAGTCGTCGGGCCGCAGGAGGGAGAGGGTCTGGATCGTGGTCATCCGGGTATTGTCTCACCGCCCCCGAACCTGTTTACGATGGCAGGCACACACAAGGAAACGCCCATGCCCTTCGATCCCCGCCCCGCTCCCCTGACCGCCATCGAGGCCCGCGTGCTCGCCACGATGATGGAAAAGGCCCGCACCGTGCCCGACAGCTACCCGCTCACGCTCAACGCCCTGGTCACTGGCTGCAACCAGAAATCCAGCCGCGACCCGGTGATGGAAGTGAGCGAGGGCGAGGCGGTGGAGGCGCTGGACCAGCTGCGCCAGCGCAGCCTGGCGGTGCAGATCAGCGGCAACCGCGCGACGCGCTGGGAGCACAATTTTCCGCGCGGCGTGGGCGTGCCCGACCAGTCGGCCGTGCTGCTGTCGCTGCTGATGCTGCGCGGCCCGCAGACCGCCGGCGAGCTGCGCATCAACGCCGAGCGCTGGCACCGCTTTGCCGACATCTCCTCGGTCGAGGCCTTTCTTGACGAGCTGCGCGAGCGCAGCGAGGAAAAGGGCGGCCCGCTGGTGGAGCAGCTGCCGCGCGCGCCCGGGGCCCGCGAGCAGCGCTGGGCCCACCTGCTGTGCGGTCCCATCGATGTGGCCGCGCTGCAAAGCGCCGCCAGCGCCGCCCCCACGGGCCAGGCCGGCGCCCTGCAGCAGCGCGTGGAAGCACTGGAAACCGAGGTGGTCCAGCTGCGCGCCACCGTGCAGCAGCTGTGCGAGGCGCTGGGCGTGGACGGTCCGCCGGCCTAGGTCCAATGGCGCGTGGCGCATCCAGTGAATGAAACTATCGCAGCCTCGTTACTTTTGTTAGCATCTGCGCTTATTCCAAAAATTCACTGAGGGAGATCCGCCATGCGCCTGTTGTTGCCCCTGCTTGCCCTGGTCACCGCTGCCTGGAGCAGCGCCGGCCTGGCCCAGACCACCCCGGATACCTGGGACAAGATCCGGAACACCCGGTCGGTCACCGTCGGTTTCCGGCCCGACTCCATCCCCTTCTCGTACGCCACCGAAGGCAGCGCCCCGGTGGGCTATGCCATCGACATCTGCAAGTCGCTGCTGGCCTCGCTGCAAAAAGAGCTGCAACTGCCGGCGCTGCAGATCAGCTACCGCGCCATCAACGGGCAGACGCGCTTCACCGATCTGGCCAGCGGCGCCATCGACCTGGACTGCAGCAACACCACCAACACCCGGGAGCGGCGCGAGACCAAGCAGGTCAGCTTCAGCATGCCCTACTACATCGCCGGCGCGCGCGTGCTGGCGGCCAGCGGCTCGAAGATCGAGGCCCTTGCCGATGCCAGCGGCAAGAAGGTCATCACCACCAAGGGCACGACCTCGGTCGCCATCCTCAAGGAAAAGGAAGACCTGGGCGGGCTGCGCTTCACCAAGTCCGAGTGCGTGAACCACGGCGAATGCTTCGCCGCGCTGCAAAAGCGCGCGGTCGATGCCTGGGTGATGGACGACATCGTGCTGGCCAGCTTCCGCGCCCAGGCCGAGAAGCCGGGCGACTACAAGATGGTGGGCAAGCTGCTGTCCATCGAGCCGCTGTCGCTGATGATGCGCGCCAGCGATACGCGGCTGAAGAAGTTCTTCGACGGCGAGATGCGCCGCATGGCGCAGAGCCACGAGATCGGCACGCTGTACAAGAAGTGGTTCGAGTCGCCGCTGCCGGGCAAGGGCTTCAACCTCAACATCCCCATGCCTTACCTGCTGAGCGACATGCTGCGCTACCCGTCGGACCAGTTCGACAACTGAGCCTCGCCAATAAAAAGCGGCCCCGAAGGGCCGCTGGCGTGTGCAGGCGCTGTGCGATCAGTGCTGCAGGATCTTGTTGAGGAACTCCTTGGTGCGCGGCTGGCGTGCATCGGGATTGCCGAAGAACTCATCCTTGCTGCAGTCCTCGAGGATCTTGCCGCCCACGTCCATGAAGATCACGCGGCTGGCCACCTTGCGCGCAAAGCCCATCTCGTGGGTCACGCACATCATGGTCATGCCTTCCTTGGCCAAGCCCACCATCACGTCCAGCACCTCGCCGACCATCTCGGGGTCGAGCGCCGAGGTGGGTTCGTCGAACAGCATCACGATCGGGTCCATCGACAGCGCGCGCGCAATGGCCACGCGCTGCTGCTGGCCGCCGGAGAGCTGGCCGGGGAACTTGTCCTTGTGCGCCATCAGGCCCACGCGGTCGAGCATCTTCAGGCCGCGCTTCTTGGCCTCGTCGACACTGCGGCCCAGCACCTTGATCTGCGCGATCGTGAGGTTCTCGGTCACCGACAGGTGCGGGAACAGCTCGAAGTGCTGGAACACCATGCCCACGCGGCTGCGCAGCTTGGGCAGGTCGGTCTTGGGATCGTGCACGGCCGTGCCGTCGACGTAGATCTCGCCCTTCTGGAAGGGTTCGAGCGCGTTGATGGTCTTGATCAGCGTGGACTTGCCCGAGCCCGAAGGCCCGCACACCACCACCACCTCGCCCTTCTGGATGTTGGTGGAGCAGTCCGTGAGCACCTGGAACGAGCCATACCACTTGGAGACGTTTTTCAGTTCGATCATTGCAATATTCCTTTAGGCCTCAGCGGATGATGGCAATCTTCTTGTGCAGGCGCTTGACCAGCCAGGACAGCGCAAAGCAGATGATGAAATAGAGGACGGCAGCCGCCAGGTAGGCCTCGACCGGGCGGCCGAAGTTCTTGCCCGCCACCTCGAAGCCCTTGAGCATGTCGTAGGCGCCGATGGCATACACCAGCGATGTGTCCTGGAACAGGATGATGGTCTGCGTCAGCAGCACCGGCAGCATGTTGCGGAAGGCCTGCGGCAGCACCACCAGGCGCATGTTCTGCCCGTAGGTCATGCCCAGCGCCTGGCCGGCGAACACCTGGCCGCGCGCAATCGACTGGATGCCGGCGCGCATGATCTCGCTGAAGTACGCAGCCTCGAAGGCCACGAAGGTGATGATGGCCGAGGCCTCCGCGCCGATGGGCTTGCCGATCAACAGCGGCACCAGCAGGAAGAACCACAGGATCACCATGACCAGCGGAACCGAGCGCATGCCGTTCACGTAGATGGTCGCGGGCACCACAAGCGCCTTCTTGCCCGACAGGCGCATCAGCGCCAGCAGGGTACCGAAGAAGACACCGCCCAGCGTCGCGATCACCGTCAGCATCAGGCTGAAGCCCAGGCCCTTGATGATGAAGTTCTGGATCAGGTCCCAGTTGTAGAACGAGAAATCAAGATTGAGGTTCATCTCAGTGGCCTCCCGTTCCGCCCGAGGCGATGAAGCCCGGCACGCGGCTCTTCTTCTCGATGAAGGCCATGATGCGGTTGATCGCGAAGGCCGAGATCACGTACAGCCCCGTCACCGCCAGATAGACCTCGATGCCGCGCGAGGTTTCCTCCTGCGCCTGCATGGCGAACAGCGTCAGCTCGGCCACCGACACGGCGAACGCCACCGACGAGTTCTTGAAGATGTTCATCGCCTCGCTGGTCAGCGGCGGAATGATGATGCGGTAGGCCATGGGCAGCAGCACATAGCGGTAGTACTGGAAGGTCGTGAAGCCCAGTGCCATGCCGGCATAGCGCTGGCCGCGCGGCAGCGCCTGGATGCCCGAGCGCAGCTGCTCGGCGATACGCGCCGACGTGAAGAAGCCCAGCGCCAGCACCACCAGCACGAAGCCGGGCACGGACTTCATCGCCGGGAAGATCGCCGGCACCACGTGGTACCACAGGAAGATCTGCACCAGCAGCGGAATATTGCGGAACAGCTCCACCCAGGCATTGCCGAAGCGCACCACCCACGGCCGGTCCGGCAGGGTGCGCAGGGTACCGATGAAAGAGCCCACGATCAGCGCGATGAGCAGCGCCAACAGCGATACGGAAACCGTCCAGCCCCAGGCGGACAGGAGCCAGTCCAGGTAGGTGACGTCGCCGTTCTTGCCGAAACAGCCCTGTACCACCTGGCGCTCGATGGTGTCCTCGCAGAACACCTGCCAATCCCAACTCATAGGATTACCTCATTATTGTTGTCTTGGTCCCAGGCACTCTACACGACAACGCGTGAGAGCACCAACGAAAACGCCTCTTCAAACGCCGTTTGAAGAGGCGCCGCAACCCGGTCGATTACTTCTGTGCGTAATCTTCCATGGGCTTGTCGTTGGGGTGTGCCCAGGCTTCCTTGGTGGCTTCGGACAGCGGCAGGCCCACCTTCACGTTGTTCGGCGGAATGGGCTGCATGAACCACTTGTCGTACAGCTTGGCCAGCGAGCCGTCCTTGATCTGGCGCACGATGCTCTCATCCACGGCCTTCTTGAAGGCGGCGTCGTCCTTGCGCAGCATGCAGGCGATGGGCTCGACCGACAGCACTTCGCCGACGATCTTGAAGTCCTGCGGGCTCTTGGCCTTGGAGATGTTGGCGGCCAGGATGGAGCCGTCCATGATGAAGGCGTCGGCACGGCCGGACTCCAGCATCAGGAAGCTGTCGGCGTGGTCCTTGCCCATGACTTCCTTGAAGGTCAGGCCATCGGCGCGCTTGTTGCGGCGCAGCGTCTGCACCGAGGTGGTGCCGGTCGTGGTCACGATGCTCTTGCCGTTCAGGTCCTTGATGCCGGTGATGCCCGAGTTGGCCTTCACGGCGATGCGCACTTCTTCCACGTAGGTGGTGAAGGCAAAGGCTGCATCCTTGGCGCGCGCCTGGTTGTTGGTGGTGGAGCCGCACTCCAGGTCCACCGTGCCGTTCTGCACCAGCGGCACGCGGTTCTGCGAGGTCACCGGCTGGTAGTTGACGTTCAGCTTGGCCAGGCCCAGCTTCTTCTGCAGGTCACCGACGATGTTCTCGGCCATCTCGGTGTGGAAGCCCACGTACTTGCCGTTGCCCAGGGTGTAGCCCAGGCCGGAGGACTCGCGCACGCCCAGGGTGATGGAGCCTGAAGACTTGATCTTCGCCAAGGTATCGCCGGCCTGCGCCATGGCGCTGCCTGCGGCCAAAACGGTAACGGCCAGAGCAAGCAAGTGTTTCTTCATCTTCAGTTCCTCCTGTGCAAAAAAAGTGCATGACACCAAGGGTCCATGGCATCGCCACGGGGTCATGCAGGCTGTAAGCAAGTTTGACACCAAACCGCATGGGTGTGCGGTAATTGTCCGATCTTTTCACCGCAAACCATCAAAAAACGCAGCCAGGGATAGTGGTTGCGCCCTGCGGTGGGCCGCGAGCATCGCATATCTTTGCGGCCGCATCATTAGAAATTACCCTGCAAACCCCTCGGGTGGATAGCCTGCGCCCAGCGCGTCGTCAGGCGCGGTCGGGGTTGCGCGCCAGCAGGTATTCCCACAGGGCCTGCGCCGTGCGCTTGACCGCGTCCTTGGATGCCGGCTTCTCGCGGTAGGCACGCACATCCATCTCCACTTCCCAGGCGCTGGAGACGGGCTCGTCGGCGCGCACCAGCTTCTTGGCCTTGAACTCCTTGCGGATCGCGCTCTGCGGCAGGAAGGCCAGGCCATGCCCCTCCATCGCCATGGCCTTCAGGCCCTCGGCCATGTCGGTCTCGTAGACCCGGTCGAGGTGGGCGGGCTCGTCGGCTTGTTTCAGCGCCAGGTCGGTGACGCGGCTGAGGTAGGCACCCGGCGCATAGCCCAGGAAGGGCAGCGGCACCTCGGCCGTGCCCGGCAGCGGGAACAGCGGCTGCCCGTCCAGCCCCGGCTTGCAGTAGGGCGCCAGGACCTCACGTCCCAGGCTCACCATCTCGTAGCGCGCGGGATCGAGCTGTATGGGCTGCGAGGCATGGTGGTAGGCGATCAGCAGGTCGCAGCCGCCCTCCACCAGGCGGATCACCGCGTCATGCACGTTCAGCGCCATCAGCCGGCTCTTGAACAGGCCGAAGTCGTTGCGCAGGCCGGAAACCCAGGTCGGGAAGAACGTGAACGCCAGCGTGTGCGGCACGGCGAAGTCCACCAGGTCCTTGCCGGACGAGGCATGCACCCGCAGCATGGCGCGCGTGCTCTGCACCGCCTGCAGGATCTCGATGGCCTGGGTGTACAAGGTCTTGCCCGCGGGTGTGAGCCGCGTGGGGTAGGAGCTGCGGTCCACCAGGTCGGCGCCGGCCCACGACTCCAGCGCCTGGATGCGGCGCGAGAAGGCAGGCTGCGTCACATGGCGCAGCTGCGCCGAGCGGCTAAAGCTGCGCGTCTCCGCCAAGCTCACAAAATCTTCAAGCCATTTGGTTTCCATCCGAGCATTATCGGCAAAGCTAGAGTGCTCGACAGCGATAATGCACGGGCGCTATCGATTACCAATCCGATAGCCGCTGCGCAGGCGCCCACAAGGCAGCCCTTCCCTTGCCACTTCGCTGAGATTCCGTGGACACGCACCGGCGCCGGTGGCGTGTTCGTTTTTCGTCCGGTGCCTGCCATGCCATCACAACAAGACCTACCTGCGGCCAACACGCCCTCCACCCCCCCGCCCGCGCGCGGCCTCTGGCTCGAAGACTGGCTCACCGTCGTCGTCATGGCGCTGCTGGCCCTGATTACCTTTGCCAACGTGCTGGTGCGCTACTTCACCAACAGCTCGTTCGCCTGGACGGAGGAGATCTCGGTCTTCCTGATGATCGTGCTCGCGCTGGTGGCCGGCTCGGGTGCCGTGGCGCGCGACCTGCACATCCGCATCGAATACTTCGCTCAGGGCGGCGATGCGCGCCGGCGCAAGGCCCTGGCCCGCTTCGGCTCGCTGATGGTGGCGCTGCTGTTCGGTGTGATCGCGGTGCTCAGCGTGCGCGTGGTCTACGACGACTTCCGCTTCGAGGAGACCTCGCCCGGCATCGGCGTGCCGCAGTGGTGGTATTCGGTGTGGCTGCCGGTGTTCTCGGCGCTGATCACGCTGCGCGCGCTGGGCCTGTACCTGCGCCAGGGCCAGGCCAGCTATGCCGCCGTCGATGAAGGGGAGGCCGCATGATCGCCACGCTGCTCTTCGTCGTCTTCCTGCTCATGATGTTCGTGGGCGTGCCCATTGGCGCCGCGCTGGGCCTGGCCGGGGCCGCCGCCATCGCGCTGGCCAATGCCGATGCGCAGTGGTTCGGCCTGCTGGCCGTGCCGCAGAACTTCTATGCCGGCCTGGGCAAGTACCCGCTGCTGGCCATCCCCATGTTCGTGCTCGTGGGATCGATCTTCGACCGCTCGGGCGTGGCGCTGCGCCTGGTCAACTTCGCCATCGCCATCGTGGGCCGCGGCCCGGGCATGCTGCCGCTGGTGGCCATCGTCGTGGCCATGTTCCTCGGCGGCATCTCGGGCTCGGGCCCGGCCAACGCGGCCGCCGTGGGCGGCGTGATGATCGCGGCCATGAGCCGCGCCGGCTACCCCGGCAGCTTCTCGGCCAGCGTGGTCGGGGCCGCCGCGGCCACCGACATCCTGATCCCGCCGTCGGTGGCCTTCATCATCTACTCGGTGCTGGTGCCGGGCGCCTCGGTGCCGGCGCTGTTCGCCGCCGGCATGGTGCCGGGCGTGCTGGCCGGCATCGCGCTGATCGTGCCCGCCGTGTGGATGGCGCGCAAGCACAAGATGGGCGCGCTCGAGGCCACGCTGCCGCGCCCGCCGTTCTGGCAGAGCCTGCGCGAGGCCGCCTGGGGCCTGGCGGCGCCGGTGGTGATCCTCGGCGGCATGCGCGCCGGCTGGTTCACGCCCACCGAGGCCGCCGTGGTGGCGGTGTTCTACGGCCTCTTCGTGGGCATGTTCGTGCACCGCACCATCACGCTGCGCGACCTGTTTCCCATCCTGCGCGAGGCGGGCGAGCTGTCGGCAGTGATCCTGATCGTGGTGTCGCTGGCCGGCATCTTCGCGTTCTCGCTGTCCACGCTGGGCGTGATCGATCCGGTCACCAATGCCATCGTGAACTCGGGCCTGGGCGAATACGGCGTGCTGGCGCTGCTGATCCTGCTGCTGATCACCGTGGGCATGTTCCTCGATGGCGTGTCGATCTTCCTGATCTTCGTGCCGCTGCTCGCGCCCATCATGAACCACTACCACTGGAACCCCGTGTGGTTCGGCGTCATCCTCACGCTCAAGGTGGCGCTGGGCCAGTTCACGCCGCCGCTGGCGGTGAACCTGATGGTGTCGTGCCGCATCGCCGGCGTGCGCATGGAGTCCACCGTGCGCTGGGTCGGCCCCATGCTGCTGGCCATGTTCCTGGTGATGGTGGCGGTGATCGCCTGGCCCCAGCTGGCGCTGTGGCTGCCTGAGTACCTGGGTTATTAACTAACATTGATCTTTTTATAAGGAGACACTATCCATGAAACTTCGCAGCTTCCTCGCCTCGTCCCTCGCGGCCGCGCTGGCCTTCAGCGCCACGCCGGCCCTGGCCCAGGGCAACTACAAGAGCGAATACCGCATGTCGCTGGTGCTGGGCACGGCCTTCCCCTGGGGCAAGGGCGGCGAGATCTGGGCCAACAAGGTGCGCGAGCGCACCCAGGGCCGCATCAACATCAAGCTGTACCCCGGCGTGTCGCTGATCCAGGGCGACCAGACGCGTGAGTTCAGCGCGCTGCGCCAGGGCGTGATCGACATGGCCATCGGCTCGACGCTGAACTGGTCGCCGCAGATCAAGGAGCTGAACCTGTTCGCGCTGCCCTTCCTGATGCCCGACTACGCCGCCGCCGACGCGCTCACCCAGGGCGAGCCCGGCAAGCGCCTGTTCGCGCGCCTGGAGAAGGCCGGCGTGGTGCCGCTGGCCTGGGGCGAGAACGGCTACCGCGAGATCTCGAACTCCAAGCACGCCATCAAGAGCCCGGCGGATCTGAAGGGCCTGAAGATCCGCGTCGTGGGCTCGCCGCTGTTCGTCGACACCTTCACCGCACTGGGCGCCAACCCCACGCAGATGAGCTGGGCCGATGCCCAGCCCGCCATGGCCAGCGGCGCCGTGGATGGCCAGGAAAACCCCGTGGCCGTCTACCAGGCCGCCAAGCTGCAGACCGTGGGCCAGAAGCACCTGACGCTGTGGGGCTACATCAACGATCCGCTGATCTTCGTGGTCAACAAGGACATCTGGAACAGCTGGACCAAGGCCGACCAGGACATCGTGCGCCAGGCCGCCATCGAGGCCGGCAAGGAAGAGATCGCCATCGCCCGCAAGGGCATGATCGAGGCCGACAAGCCGCTGGCCAAGGAATTGGCGGCCGGCGGCGTCACCGTCACCCAGCTCAGTCCGACCGAGCGCGAAGCCTTCGTGAAGGCCACCCGCCCGGTGTACGACAAGTGGAAACAGCAGGTCGGCACCGACCTGGTAGACATTGCAGAAAAAGCGATTGCAGCCCGCAAGCAGTAAGCGCTAATAGCTATTGTTTTTGAAAGCCACCGCGCCCTCGGGCCGGTGGCTTTTTTACTGCGTCCTACAAGCGCAATGGACGTTGTCCTACAGGCAACTCCCCCGCGGCCGGCGCCCCGAGTTTGGTGGCCGGGTCGGCTGCCCGTATCATCAAGTCACATCGCGTTGAGAATCTGTTAACGATTTGCGCCGGCTTTCCCGCGGAAAGCCACTCCCTCCGTCGGACGGCTCGCCCCCTGCGCCGCTCCCGTCCCCTCCCCCCACAACCAGAACGGCACCAGCCGTCATCCTTTGGAGATCTGCATGAGCACAGCCACCGCGCCTCCCGCTCTATCCTCCCTCTGGGCCAGCCTGGCCGACAGCCCCGCCCTGCTGAACTGGGCCATGCTGGTGGCCAGCGCCGCGCTGGTGGGCCATGCCGTGCACCGCTACACCGGCCTGCCGCGCATGCTGGGCTACACCGTGGTGGGCCTGGCGGCCGGCTGGATCGGCTTCGGCGACCTGCCCTGGCCCGTGCAGGGCCTGGGCATGCTGCTGCTGCAGATGGCGCTGGCCGCCACCTTGCTGATGGCGGGCACCCAGCTCTCGCTGCGCTGGCTGCTGCGCCAGCCGGGCGTGCTGGTGCAGAGCCTGCTCGAATCGCTGCTGGGCTTTGCCGCCGTGGCGGCGCTGCTGTGGTGGATCGGCCAGCCCCTGCCCGTGGCGCTGGGCCTGGGCGTGGTGGCCATGGCGGCCTCGCCGTCGGTGGTGCTGCGCGTCGCGCTCGACCTGCAGGCCAAGGGCCCGATCACCGACCGCAGCCTGACGCTGGCGACGCTCTCGGCCTTCTACGCGCTGCTGATGGGCGGGCTGCTCGCCGCCGTGGGCCACCTGGCGCCGGCCGAGGCCCACTGGCTGGCCGCGATCGCCCAGCTCGGCGGCGACCTGCTGCTCACGCTGCTGTGGACGGCGCTGGCCGCCGGCCTGCTGTGGCCCGTGCTGCGCTGGCGCCCCTCGGGCAGCGACAACA
The DNA here is from genome assembly GCF_054782535.1 of Comamonas humi. Lineage (NCBI taxonomy): Bacteria > Pseudomonadati > Pseudomonadota > Betaproteobacteria > Burkholderiales > Comamonadaceae > Comamonas > Comamonas humi. The sequence continues at coordinate 342,989 of NZ_BAAGSH010000002.1, forward strand.
CGGCGCTGTACATGCTGGCCGTGCTGGCCGCCGTGGCCACCATGTCGCAGCGCTGGGGCGGCTCGGCGGCGCTGGCGCTGCTGCTGGCCGGCGTGCTGCTGCGCAACCTGAGCCCGCGCCCGCTGGTGTGGCCGCCGGCCTTCGTGTCGGCCAATTCCATGCTCAACCTGCTGATGTTCGTGCTGATCGCCAGCATGGTGGCGCGCGTGGGCGTCACGCCGCACCTGCTGGCCTGGGCGCTGGCGGCGGCGCTGGCGCGCGGCGTGGCCAAGTGGCTGGGCGTGGCGCTGGGCGGCTGGGCCAGCGGCCTCAAATGGCGCCGGCAGTGGGCCGTGGGCTGCGCGCAGCTGCCGCAGTCGGGCGTGGCGCTGCTGCTGGCCTCCACCCTGGCGGCGCAGTGGGCCGCCACGCCGGGCGCCGATGGCAGCTACGCCGCCACCTTCGCCGCGCTGGCACTGCCGATGGTGGTGGCCAGCGAGCTGGTCGGCGCGCTGCTGATGTCGCTGGCCTGGTGGCAATCGGGCGAGGCGCATCGCGGCATCGGCCCCTCCGCCCTGCTGCGCAAAGGACAACGCCATGACGCTTGAAGCCTTCCACCATTCCGATCCGCTGACGCTGGGCGTGGAGCTGGAGCTGCAGCTCGTGAGCACGCACGACTACGACCTCGCGCCCTACGCGCAGGACATGCTGGCGCTGCTGGCCAAGGCCAAGGTGCCGGGCAGCATCGTGCCCGAGGTCACGTCCAGCATGATCGAGATATCCACCGGCATCTGCACCGACGCCGAGGACGCCCTGAACCAGCTGCGCGTGACCCGCGACGTGCTGGTCAAGGCGGCCGACCGGCTGAACATCGCGCTGGTGGGCGGCGGCACGCACCCGTTCCAGCAGTGGCACCAGCAGCGCATCTACGACAAGCCGCGCTTCAAGGAGCTGACGGCGCTGTATGGCTACCTGACCAAGCAGTTCACCATCTTCGGCCAGCACGTGCACGTGGGCTGCCCCGACGCCGATGCGGCGCTCTTGATGCTGCACCGGCTGTCGCGCTACATCCCGCACTTCATCGCGCTGTCGTCGTCCAGCCCCTTCGTGCAGGGGCAGGACACGGCCTTCGACTCGGCGCGGCTGAACTCGGTGTTCGCCTTCCCGCTGTCGGGCCGCGCGCCGTTCGCGCTGCACTGGGAGGATTTCGAGCGCTACTTCGACAAGATGACCGCCACCGGCGTCATCACCAGCATGAAGGACTTCTACTGGGACATCCGCCCCAAGCCCGAGTTCGGCACCGTCGAGGTGCGGGTGTTCGACACGCCGCTGTCTATCGAGCGCGCGGCGTCGCTGGCGGCCTACGTGCAGGCGCTGGGCGCGTGGTTCCTGGCGGACAACCCGTTCACGCCGCAGGAGGACGACTACCTCGTCTACACCTACAACCGCTTCCAGGCCTGCCGCTTCGGGCTGGAGGGCGTGTACGTCGACCCGGTCAGCGGCGAGCACATGGCGCTGCGCGAGCACATCCTGCACACGCTGCAGCGCATCACCGCGCACGCGCCGCCGTCCAGCCAGGAGGCGCTGAAGGCGCTGCGCCAGGACGTGAACGCCGGCCAGAACGACGCCCGCTGGCTGCGCGAGGTGCTGGCGCGCGAGCACCTGCTGCCCGAGGTGGTGCGCCAGGCGGCGCTGCGCTTCCGCGGTTAAGGCTTACTCGCAAAAAAAGAGCTGCCAGTGCTTACCATCATTTGGTTTCAGGTATTTTTCGACCTGAAATCCAATAGTGGCGAGCGCTGGCAGCTCTTTTTTTTGAGTTGCTTACTCGATCTTGAAGCCCGTGTCCTTCACCACCTGCTTCCAGCGGTCGTTCTCGGCCTGGAGCTGCTTGCCGAAGGCCTCGGGCGTGATGCGCGTGGGCACGTAGTCGTAGGTCTTGAGCTTGGCCAGCACGTCGGGCATCTGCATGACCTGGTCCACGCCCTTGGCCAGCGCCTGCACGATCTCCTTGGGCGTGCCCTTGGGCGCCAGCATGCCGGCCCACGAGCTGAAGTCCATGTCCTTGATGCCCAGCTCCTTGAACGTGGGCACCTGCGGGAAGCTCTCGGCGCGGTGCGGCAGCATCACGCCCAGCGCCTTGACGCGGCCGGCGCGGATCATCTCCACCGACGCGAACGAGTCGAACGAGAAATCCACCTCGCCCGCCACCACCGCCTGCATCTGCGGGCTGGTGCCCTTGTACTGCGCGTTGATCAGGTGCGGCGCGCCGATCACGCGCTTGAACTGCTCGGTGATCAGCGTGATCATGCTGCTGCCCGACGAGATGGTCAGCGGCTTGTCGGTGGACTTCTTGGCCAGCGCGATCAGCTCCTGCATCGAGTTCACCGGCAGATCCTTGCGGGCGATCACCACGAAGCCCACGTCGCACACCTTGGCGATGGGCTCGAAGCTGGCCGCCGCCTCGTAGCCCGCCTTGTAGATCACCGGGCTCAGCGTCTGCGCGCCGCCGGTGTTGAACAGCAGCGTGTAGCCGTCGGCCGGCGCGCGCGCCACCTGCTCGGTGCCGATGATGCCGTTGGCGCCGCCCTTGTTCTCGACCACGAACGAAGCCTTCATCAGCTCGCCGAGCTTTTGCAGCACCAGGCGCGCCACCACGTCGGTCGTGCCGCCCGCCGGGAAGGGCACGATCACCCGCACCGGCTTGTTCGGGTAGGCCGACTGCGCCAGCGCCCAGTGCGGCGCGCCGAAAGCGGCAGCCGCCGTGGCCGTGGTGCTCAGAAAATGGCGACGGGTGCTGCCCGCCCGGATGGTTCCAGCCATGGATCTTGTCTCCTTGTATGAATGCGTCCTGGACCGGCCATTCTGAAAGCCCGGCTCCCTGCTGTCCACTATTGATCAACTATGGGTTGATATTTTTTGCGAATTAACAATCGACCGTGTATCCGCATAATGGCGGCCGCGGGGAACCTTCGCGCGCCCACCGGACTCCCACCGAGGCCACCCGGTCACACCTATGCAGACAACCACCACACGCCGCACCCGCTGGGCGCTTTTTTTTGCTTCGCTTTTCATAGCTATCAGCGCTTGGTCCAACAGCGCTGAAGCGCAAATCAAGCTCGGCATCGGCGGCGCAAGCCCAGCCGCCGCTAGTCCTGCCAGCCCGGTGGTCACCACGCCGCGCGTGCGCGCCGAGCTGGTCGCCCAGGCGCCCGACGGCATCGCGCCCGGCAAGCCGCTGCAGCTCGGCCTGCTGCTGGAGCACCAGCCCGAGTGGCACACCTACTGGAAGAACCCCGGCGACTCGGGCCTGCCCACGCAGCTCGACTGGCAGCTGCCCGCCGGCTGGGACGCCGGCGAGATCGCCTGGCCCACGCCCCACCCGATCCGCATCGGCAGCTTGGTCAACTACGGCTACGAAGGCAAGGTGCTGCTGCCCGTGCCCGTGCAGGTCTCGACCATGTTCGCGCCGGCCGCCGGCCAGCGCGAGGTGACCGTGCAGCTGCACGCGCAATGGCTGGTCTGCCGCGTCGAATGCATTCCCGAGCAGGGCGACTTCAGCCTGACGCTGCCGCTGGCCGGCACCACCGCCCTGTTCGCAGCCGATTTTGCCGCCGCCGCCAAGCAGGCACCGGTGGCGCTCAAAGGCGAAAGCCGCGCCACGGTGGACGGCGACTTCCTGCAGCTCAGCGCCAGCGGCCTGCCCGCGGCCTTGCAGGGCCAGCCCCTGACCATATTGCCCGAGCAAGGCGAGGCCCTGCACCACGCCATGCAGGACGGCAAGGACCTGCAGCAATCCTGGAGCGGCGCCACCTGGCAGGCCCGCGTGCCGCTGTCGGCCTCGCGCGGCCCGGCGCCCGAGGCGCTGCCGCTGGTGCTGACCACGGCCGACCACCGCAACGCCGACGGCGCCATCGCCTGGCGCACCGAGGCCGCGCTCGACCAGCCCTGGACCGCCGCCGCGCGCGCCGAGGTCTCGCCCGCGCTGCAGGCGGCGCTGGCGGCCAATGCGGCGGGCGCCGCGCCTGCCGCGCCCGCCGGCTCCTCCCCCTCGCTGTGGCTGGCCCTGCTGGGCGGGCTGCTCGGCGGCCTGATCCTGAACCTGATGCCCTGCGTCTTCCCCATCCTGGCGATCAAGGTGCTGGGCTTTGCCTCGCACGGCAGCGACCTGGGCCGCCAGCGCGCCAGCGGCCTGGCCTACACCGCCGGCGTGGTGCTGTCCTTCCTGGCGCTGGGCGCGCTGCTGCTGGCGCTGCGCGCCGCGGGGCAGCAGCTGGGCTGGGGCTTCCAGCTGCAGTCGCCGCTGACGGTGGCGGTGCTGGCGGCGCTGTTCACGGTGATCGGCCTCAACCTCGCGGGCGTCTTCGAGTTCGGCCATTTCCTGCCCAGCAGCCTGGCCGGCCACCAGGCCCGGCACCCAGTGGTCAACGCCTTCCTGTCGGGCGTGCTGGCCGTGGCCGTGGCCTCGCCCTGCACCGCGCCCTTCATGGGCGCCTCGATGGGCCTGGCGGTGAGCCTGCCCACCGCGCAGGCGCTGCTGGTCTTTGCCGCGCTGGGCGTAGGCATGGCCCTGCCCTACCTGCTGGCCAGCTGGGTGCCGGCCGTGGCGCGCTGGCTGCCGCGCCCCGGCGCGTGGATGGACACCTTCCGCCGCGCCATGGCCTTCCCCATGTTCGCCACCGTGGTCTGGCTGGTGTGGGTGCTGGGCCAGCAATCGGGCATCGACGGCGCGGCTACGCTGCTGGCCCTGCTGGTGGCGCTGGCCGCCGTGGTCTGGGCGCTGACGCTGGCCGGGCGCACGCGCTGGGTGCTTGCTACCGCATTCATAGCTGTCAGCGCAGCCCTGGTGGGCGCCAGTGGCAAAAACATCCTGCAAGCCGCCGTGGCGCCCGCACAGGCCCAGGCCGGCGGCGATGCCGCGCAGCCGTGGCAGCCCTGGTCCGCCGACCGCGTGGCCCAGGCGCTGGCCCAGCAGCAACCGGTGTTCGTGGACTTCACCGCCGCCTGGTGCGTGACCTGCCAGTACAACAAGCGCACCACGCTCTCCCATCCGGACGTGCTGGCCGGCTTCGCCGAGCGCAAGGTCGAGCTGCTGCGCGCCGACTGGACGCGCCAGGACCCGGCCATCACCGCCGCGCTGAGCCAGCTGGGCCGCAGCGGTGTGCCGGTCTATGTGCTGTACGCCCCCGGCAAGCCGCCGGTGGTGCTGTCCGAGATCCTCAGCACTGGCGAGGTGCTGGAGGCGCTGCGGACGCTCTAGTTCACTCGGGGCCGCTCAGGCCACCGCCCGGACCCTGTCCCAGACGCGGCCGGGCTCGGGAACGTCGAGCTGGAAAACCGTCTGGAGCGTGTCCGCGAAATGGTCCGCGCCCGTGATGCGCTGTTCGCTCACGCCGTCCGCCGTCACACGGCACAGGCCGTCGTTTTTCAGGGCGACATAGCCATCCGCGGTATGCCGCAGGATCGCCAGCGCATGGGTGAACGGCGAGCCCGGGTCCTGCGTCAGCCAGCATCGGGTGGCCTCCATGGCGGTTTCGTCGCTGTGGTCGGGCCGGAAGTCGAAGCTGGGCGCCATGCCGCGCGCATGGTTCCTGAAGCGCAGCCAGCCGCCGTCCGCCGGCACGATCGAAAAGTCAAAACCGCGCTGGCGGATCGGCCCCACGGCCAGCGGCACCGGCTCGACGATGGCGTCCGCCAGGCCGACCTCGGCCAGGTACGGCCGGTCGAGATCGACCCGCAGCGTCAGATGGTTGCCGACGACGTTGTTGCCCAGCGTTTCGCGGTGGACGCCGCCGCACAGGCGCGTCACGCGGAAGCCGAGCGCGGCGAGCGCCGCGCCGAACAGGCCGTTCATCTCGTAGCACCAGCCGCCGCGCCGGCCTTCCACCATCTTGGCGTAGGCCGCAGCCGGAGCGATCGAGGTCGGCCATCCCATGAAGGCATCCAGCGCCTCCCAGGTGAAGGCCATGAGGTGGGCCCGGTGCAGCGTCGACAGGCTGGCTGCGTCCAGAGCCGTTGGCCGAGCAGCACCGATCCTCGCGAGATAGGCATCCAGCTGGCCGGGCGCCAGGGCCATTCCACTGGGGCTTGCAGCAAGGTTCGTCATGATCCGGTTTCCTTTCGATGGACGGTTGTCTATTCCAGGGCGAATTCCTCGATGGCGGCGACGAGCCGCGCAGGCCCCGGGCCTTCCGCGGCGATGGCACGCCCCAGTGCCCTCGCCCGCTGGGCGAAGCCCGGCTCGGACAGCACGCGCCGCACGGCCTCGCCGAGCAGGAGCGGGGATGCGGAAGGATCGAGGCGCAGGCCCGCGCCGTGGTAGGCGACGCGCGCGGCGTTGTCGTTCTGGTCGCGCCCCATCGGGAGTACGACCAGCGGGACGCCATGGCGCAGCGCGCGCAGGACCGTGCCATGTCCGCCGTGGGTGACGACCACGCGGGCCTGGCCCAGCAGATCGTCATGCGCGGCATGGGCCAGAACGGTGGCGTTTGCCGACGCCTCGAGGCGTAGCCCCTCAAGCGCCTTGCCGAGCGTGACGACCACCTCGACCGGCTCGCCGGCCAAGCCCGACACCACCCGCTGGAGCACATCGGCCTGCCCCTGGTTGGTGGTGCTGAACGACACGAGCACGAGGGGCCGCATTCCGCGCTCGGGCAGGCCAGCCCAGCGTTCGCTGGCCCAGCTCGGCAGCTCCAGCAGCGGCCCCACGTAGCGCACCTGCCGGGGCAGGCGCTCGGTCGGAAAATCGAAGCTGCGGCAGGTGGCCAGCAATTGGCGCCCGGCGCGCAAGGGCTGTTCGTGGACATGGGCCAGCGGCGCAAGGCCGAAATGGGCACGGGCGGCGTTGAGACCGGGCAGGAAACTATCCCAGAGCTGCTCGATGCTCACCGACACCTCGGCGTCGCGCACCCGCTCCGCCGCCGACCGGGCCGGCAGCAGGCCCGGGCCGAACGGCGGATGCCCGGGCAGGGGCCAGAGCGAGATATTGCTGGCGAGCAGAGCCGTGGGAATCCTCGCCACTTCGCCCGCGAGCATGCTGCCGAACAGCAGGTCGGTGCCGAGCAGCAGGTCGGCCGGCTCCTCGGCCAGCGCTTCGAGAATGTCCTCGGCGTAGGCCTGCGCGGGGCCGACGAAGATGCACTCGCACCCTCGCCGGAAACCCGCCAGGCCATCGGCGGCCTCCCAATCGCGCACGAAGCAGCTGTCGGGTGAGCGGTCCGGGCGGTTCGGCGCGCGCTTCCAGGGCAGGAAGCGGGCTCCAGCCTCGACCGCCTCCACGCGCATCGTGTCGTCGGCGATAAGGCGCACCTGGTGGCCCCGCGCGGCGAGGGCGCGCACGGCCGCCAGCGTCGGCGGCACATTGCCGCCGCCTTCCCAGCAGACCGCCAGGATGCGCAGCTGCGGCCCTGCCGCTGTCGTCTTGGTCATCGCCTTGGTCCTTGGGTCAGCGTTGTCCATCCTCGCGCAGCAGGCGCTCTATCGCCTGCGTCATGAGCCGGCCGGTCTGCGCCGCCGAATGCCCCTGCGCCCGGCGCAGCAGGTGCCAGACCCAGACATCGGTCTGGACCAGCAACTGCGCATGCCTGTCTTTGCGGGCCTGGCCGTCGAGCTTGCCTAGCCAGGCGCCGAACATGTCCCCGATCCATTCGCGATGGCCCTGGCGCCCCCGGTCGAGGACGGCGGCGAATTCGGGAATGCGGGCTTCCTGCCCCAGCGTCCGCACGAGGATGTCGCCGGTGCGCTCGTAGTCGTCCATCAGCAGCGCGACGATGTCGGCCACGCTTTCGGGGGGAGCACTCCAGCGCTGCTCCCGGATCGCGGCATCCATCCGCATCGCCATGGCGCTGAGCACGCCGGCCTTGCTGCCGAAGCGGCGGATCACGGTCTGGCGGGTGGTGCCGGCGGCAGCAGCAATGTCGTCGAGCGTGATTTCATCGAACCAGCGCGCCTCAAGCAGCGCGAACAGCGAGTCAACGATCTGCCGCTCGGTATCCTGAACCGCGTCGGCACGCGCCGACTGGCGATAGGCTCGCGGAGACATGGGGGCACCTCTTATTTCGGATTACTCAATGTAATCCCAAATAGAGAAGGTGTCCATGGGGATGGGCCCACCGGCCCCGGCGCCACAGGGGCCAGCAGGCCCCAAGCCACCACCCCAGTCGCATGCATGCCTGGCCCGGCTAGCCAGGGGCTGGCCATCGGCCTATAGTGGGAGCCATGGTGCCGTGGCGGTCTGGCTGCGAATCCGTCTCCCGCCCGCCATGGCTGTATGAACCGCGCCGCCGGTTTGCCCCTTGGCGGCGCTCACCCAGGAGATGCACCATGGCCTCGACTGTTCATACCCCGCCGCCCGTCGGCGTCCACCGGCACCACTCGCCGAAGCTGGTGTGCTTCGGCATCCTGCTGGCCAGCCTGGCCATTGCCGGGATCGTCGTCCCCATGGAGTGGAATCTGCTGGCGGTGCTGTCCGATCTGCCCAAATGGAGCGGGCTGCAGCAACTGCTCGCCGTCGTGCCGCTGGCCAGTTGGCTGCTGATGCTGGTCTGGGGTACGGCCGTGCCGGTCTCGCTGCTGCTGGCGCTGCGCTACCACCGCAATGCCACCGGCGCCGCCCTGGCCCTGGGCTTTGCCGCGCTCGCGCTGCTGTGGTACGTGCACATGCCCGCGCTCAACCAGTGCGACAACCTCTACCCGAATCCCTCGCTGTGCACCGGGCTGCAGTGGAGCTACAGCCTGAGCCTGGCCGTGGCCAACGCGGTCTACCTGTTCGCGATCATCGTCGGCCTGCTGTCGGGCATCGGGCTGATCGCCACCAAGGTGGACGACGGCGAAAAGCCGGGCCTCTGGCGCTGACCGCCGCTCAGCGCTGCGGCATGTCCTGCTCGGTGTAGCACAGGCTCACCGTCGCATCGCCGGGGATGGCGGGCATGCTGGCGTTCCAGGCCTCCCAGGCGGCGACCATGGCCTGCAGCCGCTCGGGCTGCACCGGCGCGAGGTTGGCGCGCTCACGTTCGTCGGCAGCCAGGTTGAAGAGGTAGTCGATACCGTCCACGCGCAGGTATTTCCAGTCGCCGTCGCGCATGGCGCGCTGGCCGCGGTGGTTCATGCGCCAGAACAGCGGCCGGTCCTGCAGCGTGCGCGCATTGCGCAGCAGCGGCTGCAGCGAGGCGCCGTCCCACGGGTAGCCTTCGGCGGCCGTGGCGCCGCCCAGCTCCAGCATGGTGGCGGACCAGTCCATGGTCAGGCAGGTCTGCCGGCTGACGCCGCCGGGCGCGATGCCCGCCGGCCAGTGCGCGATCCATGGCACGCGGATGCCGCCCTCGGTCAGGTCCATCTTGCCGCCGACCAGCGGCCAGCTGTCCGAGAAGCGCTCACCGCCGTTGTCGCTGGTGAAGACCACCAGCGTGTTGTGCGCCAGGCCATGCATGTCCAGCGCCTGCATGATGCGGCCTATGCCCTCGTCCATGTGGTGGACCATGCGGCGGTAGCTTTCCACGTTGCCGCCATGCAGATGGTAGATGGCCTGCTGGCTGTCCCGCAGCTCGCGCGACAGGGCCTCGTCGTCGCGCGTCTCCCACGGCCAGTGCGGCGCGGTGTAGTGCACGCTCAAAAAGAATGGCGTGCCGGCCAGCGCCTCGTCGGCGCGGCGGTGGATGTAGTCCACCGAATAGTCGGTGATCAGGTCGGTGAGGTAGCCCTCCTCGGCCTTCTCGGCATCGCCGAACCACAGGTCGTGCTGGCCGTTGGCACCGCAGTGGCTGAAGTAGTCCACCCCGCCCGACATGGGGCCGAAGAACTCCTCGTAGCCCGAGCGCAGCGGACCGAAATGCGGCGGGTAGCCCAGGTGCCACTTGCCCATCAGCGCGGTGCGGTAGCCCGCGTCCTTGAGCAGCGAGGGCAGCGTGGGATGGCTGGGCGGCAGGCCGAGCTGGTCGTTGCCGCGCGTGGCGGTGCGGATGGGCTCCTCGGCCGCGCCGCGCAGGCGGTACTGGTAGCGCGCCGTCATCAGCGCAAAGCGCGTGGGCGAGCACACGGGCGAGTTCGAGTAGCCCTGCGTGAGCCTGAGGCCGTTGGCCGCCAGGCCGTCGAGCACCGGCGAGACGGGGCCAAAGCCCGCGTCGCGCCCGCCGTAGCAGCCCAGGTCGGCATAGCCCAGGTCGTCGGCGACGATGAAGATGATATTGGGGCGTGTCATGAAAATTCAGGCCAAATTGGCATCCAGGGCTTTACCATCAAGCGCAAACAGCTATTAAATAAATAGCAATCAAGGGCGATAGTCCGAGGCGCGGATCACCGGCTCCCACTGCTGGCGGTAGGCGGCCAGGCGCTGGCGCGTCTGCGCGGCCGTGGCCACCACCGGGTCAAGGTTGGACGACTTGAACTGCCGCGCCGTTTCCGGGTCCTGCATGACGCGGTGGATGGCCTCCTCGTAGCGCGCCAGCTGGGCTGCCGGCATGCTGCGCGGCGCAAAGAAGGTGTTCCAGCCCGCGGCGGCCAGGTTCACGCCAGCCTCCTTCAGCGTGGGCACCTGCGGCGCGAGCGGGTGGCGCTGCTCGCTCGACACGGCCAGCAGCCGCAGCTTGCCGGCCTCGTGCTGGGGCAGCAGCACGTCCAGCGTGTCCACCGCCGCCGGGATCTGCCCGCCGATCAGGTCGGTGACCAGCGGCGCCGAGCCCTTGTAGCCCACGGCCTCGGCCGCTACCTGGGCCTGCTGGCCCAGCATCAGCGCAAAGAAATGCGGCAAGCTGCCGGTGGCGGGCACGCCGATGTTGGCCTGGCTGGGGTTGGCCTTGAGCCAGGCCAGCAGGTGCTTCAATTCCTTGACCGGCACGGCCGACGACACGGCCACGCCGAAGACATAGCTGTTGACCTCGCTGACCGGCACGAAATCCTTGGCCGCGTCGTAGCCCACGTCGCTCATCACCTGCGGCGCCACCACCATCACGGCGGGGTTGGCCAGCATCAGCATGGGCTGCGAGGCAGGGGCGTTCTTCACGTACTGCGCGGCCACGCGGCCGCCGGCGCCCACCTTGTTCTCGACGATCACCGTCTGGCGCAGCGCGGCCTGCAGCTTGTCGGCCACGATGCGCGCGACCCGGTCGCTGGAGCCGCCGGCGGGGTAGCCCACGACCACGCGCAGGGTCTGCTCCTGCGCCCAGGCGGGCAGCGCGGCGGTGCCGGCAAGCAGGGCGGAATGGGTCAGGAACTGGCGGCGCTGGATCATGCTGTTGCTCTCCACAAATCAAAAACCGGACATGGTGCCCCATGGCTTCATCGCCCAGGCCATAAGCTATGCACCCGATGATCTATCTGGCCATCGGCCCGGCTGTGGCCACAATGGTGCCAGCGCCAAAACGATTGTTGAAATCAACTGTTGTGAGGAATTTCCCGCATGCCCGCCCCCGCAGCCACCCATCCGCTCACCGATCCGCAGCAGGCCTCGGACCTGCTGCTGTACCGGCTGGCCAAGCTCACGGCGGTGTCGGCGCGGCTGGTCACGCGGCTGTGCGAGGGGCAGTACGGCATCACCCGCCGCGAATGGGGCGTGCTGATGTGGCTGGCGCAGCAGCCAGGCCTGCCTCCGTCGGCGCTGGCCGAGCGGCTGGAGCTGGACCGCGCCCGCACCTCGCGCGCCATCGCCTCGCTGCTGGCCAAGGGGCTGGTGCAGCGCCATGCCCAGCCCGGCAACCGCCGCCAGGCCGTGCTGCAACTCACCGAGGCCGGCCAGCAACTGCACCAGACGCTGTTCCCGCAGATCCGCGAGATCAACCTGCGCATGCTCGCGCCGCTGGCGCCCGCGGACGCCGCCCAGCTCGACGCCACGCTGGCCCAGCTGCAGCAGCAGGCCGAGCATTGGCTGCAGCAGCCGGCCGAGCCGCGCGTCTACCCGCCGCGCAGCGCCCGCCCGAACTATCAAAACAAGAGCAGCTCACGCTCACCCTGATTGGGCCGGACCCGATTCATGCCCATAAAGGGTGGCTGCTGCTCCTTTTTTGGGCCATGGGCGGTGTGGCGGTGAACGACAATGCGGGGATGAGCACGACTTTCGCCCCGCTTTCGAACGACACCTTTCTGCGCGCCTGCCGCCGCCAGGCCACCGACTACACCCCGCTGTGGCTGATGCGCCAGGCCGGCCGCTACCTGCCCGAGTACAAGGCCACGCGCGCCCAGGCCGGCAGCTTCATGGGCCTGGCCACCAATGTGGACTACGCCACCGAGGTCACGCTGCAGCCCTTGGAGCGCTTCCCGCTCGACGCGGCCATCCTGTTCTCCGACATCCTGACCGTGCCCGACGCCATGGGCCTGGGCCTGTCGTTCGCCGAGGGCGAAGGCCCGCGCTTTGCCAAGGTGGTGCGCGACGAGGCCGCCGTGGCGGAACTCGCCGTGCCCGACCTGGACAAGCTGCGCTATGTGTTCGACGCCGTCACCAGCATCCGCAAGGCTCTCAACGGCCGCGTGCCGCTGATCGGCTTCTCGGGCAGCCCCTGGACGCTCGCCTGCTACATGGTCGAGGGCAAGGGCAGCGACGACTACCGCCTGGTCAAGAGCCTGATGTATGGCCGCCCCGACCTGATGCACCGCATCCTCGCCATCAACGCCGACAGCGTGGCCGCGTACCTGAATGCGCAGATCGACGCCGGCGCCCAGGCGGTCATGGTCTTCGACAGCTGGGGCGGCGTGCTGGCCGACGGCGCCTTCCAACAGTTCAGCCTGGCCTACACCAAGCGCGTGCTGGCGCAGCTCAAGCGCACCGGCGTGGATGGCACCGATGTGCCGCGCATCGTCTTCACCAAGGGCGGCGGCATCTGGCTGCCCGACATGAAGGAGCTGGACTGCGAGGTGCTGGGCCTGGACTGGACGGCCAACCTGGGCCACGCCCGCGCCATCGTCGGCGGCACGGCCGGCGGCCCCGGCAAGGCGCTGCAGGGCAATATCGACCCGAACGTGCTGTTCGCGCCGCCCGAGCGCATCGCCGAACAGGTGCGCTCGGTGCTGGAGAGCTTTGGCACGCCACACACCGACAAGACCACCACCGGCCCCACGCACATCTTCAACCTGGGCCACGGCATCAGCCAGTTCACGCCGCCCGAGCACGTGGCGGCGCTGGTCGAGGCGGTGCACTCGCAGTCGCGGGCGATGCGCCGCTAGGCGCTAGGCCGCGGCCGGCGCGGCGCAATCGTGCGTCTCGTCCACCAGGGCGGTCACGCAGTCCAACAAGGTAGGAAAGGCCGGTATCCCGGCCTGCGGCAGATCGGGCAGTTCCACGCCGGTCAGCGCGGCGGCCCCCACCCGGTACAGGCGGGCACCCACGGCCGCGCCGGCCTGCAGGTGATCGCCGCGGCTGCCGATGACGGCGACCTTCGAGGCCTCGACGCCAAAGCGCTCCAGCACCTGGCGCAGCAGCTGGGCCTGGGGGGCCAGGCAGTCGCACTGCTCCTCGCGGGCGTGCGGGCAGAAGAACACCGCATCCAGCTTGGCGCCGGCGGCGGCCATCTGCTTGTACATCTGGCGGTTGTATTCGTTGAGCGCGGCGCAGTCGTAAAGCCCGCGGCCCAGGCCAGGCTGCGCGGTCATCAGCACCGCATGCCAGCCCGCCTGGTTGAGCCGGGCCACGGCCTCCAGCGCGCCTGGCAGGGCATTCCATTCACCCAGGCGCGGGGTGTGGGGTGGAGGCTCGGCGCACAGCGTGCCGTAGCGGTCCAGGACTGCCAATTTCATTGCTGCTCCCTCTTCGCTGCATACATGGGGGCAGCATATCGGCGGGCGGTGATCCGCGCCACGGGGCAAGCCCCGAGGCGCGGTGTTTTCGTCAAGCCGCGGCCAGGCGCGAGAGGTCGGCCACGCGGTTCATGGCCTCGTGCAGCGTGGCCAGCAGGCCCAGGCGGTTGGCCTTGAGCGCCGGGTCGTCGGCATTGACCATCACGTGCTCGAAGAAGGCGTCCACCGGCGCGCGCAGCGCGGCCAGGGTCTGCAGGCTGGCGGTGTAGTCGCCGGCGGCGAACTGCTGCTGGGCCTGCGGCGCCACCGATTGCAGCGCGGCGTACAGGTCTTTCTCGGCGGCCTCGGCCAGCACGGCGGCATCCACCTTCGGCGCCACCGCGCCGTCGGCCTTCTTGAGGATGTTGCCCACGCGCTTGTTGGCGGCAGCCAAAGCTTGCGCCTCGGGCAGCGCGGCGAAGGCGCGCACGGCGTCGAGGCGCTTTTGCACGTCCGACAGGCGCTGCGGGCGCAGTGCCAGCACGGCGTCCACTTCCTGGGCGCTGAAGCCCTGCTCGCGCAGGCTGCCGGCCAGGCGGTCGTAGATGAAGTCGAGCAGCTGCGCGGTGGCGTCCTGCACCTTGTCGCCGAAGGCGGGCAGGCTGCCGGCCAGCAGCGGCTGCAGGTCGAGCGGCAGGTCTTTCTCGACCAGCATGCGGATCACGCCCAGCGCATGGCGGCGCAGCGCGAACGGGTCGCGGTCGCCCGTGGGCAGGTTGCCGATGCCGAACATGCCCACCAGGGTTTCGAGCTTGTCGGCCAGCGCCACGGCCACGCCGACGTCGCCGCGCGGCAGCTCGTCGCCGGCAAAGCGGGGCTTGTAGTGGTCTTCGATGGCGTCGGCCACGGCCACGTCCAGGCCATCGTTCAGCGCGTAGTAGCGGCCCATGGTGCCCTGCAACTCGGGGAACTCGCCCACCATGTCGGTCACCAGGTCGGTCTTGGCCAGCATCGCGGCCTGGTCGACCTGGGCGGCGTTCGCACCCATCTGGCCGGCGATCAGCCTGGCGATGGCGCGCACGCGCTCGACGCGCTCGCCCTGGGTGCCGAGCTTGTTGTGGTAGACCACCTTGCCGAGCGAATCGACGCGCGAGGCCAGGGTCTTCTTGCGGTCCTGGTCGAAGAAGAACTTGGCATCGGCCAGGCGCGGGCGCACCACGCGCTCGTTGCCACCGGTGACGGCGCTCGCGTCCTGCGGGCTGATGTTGCTGACCACCAGGAAGCGGTTGGTCAGCTTGCCGGCGGCGTCGAGCAGCGGGAAGTACTTCTGGTTGGCCTTCATGGTCAGGATCAGGCATTCCTGCGGTACGCCAAGGAATTCCTTCTCGAACTCGCAGACCAGCACGTTCGGGCGCTCGACCAGGGCCGTCACCTCATCCAGCAGAGCGTCATCTTTGATAGCTGTCAGCGATTGACCAGCTTGGTCTGCAGCCGTTTTCAGCTGTGAAGCAATGGCCGCACGGCGCTCGTCGAAGCTGGCGATCACCGCGCCCTGCTCCGCCAGCACGGCGGCGTAGCGGTCGGCATCGGGGATCTGCACCGGATCGACCAGGGCCTCGAAGCGGTGGCCGTGCGTGGTGCTGCCGGCCGTGAGGCCCAGTGCCGTCACCGGCACCACGGTGCTGCCGTGCAGCGCCACCAGGCCGTGGGCCGGGCGCACGAACTGCACGCTGTCCCAGCCCGGCAGCGGCGTGCCGCTTTCGAGCTGGTAGGTCATGACCTTGGGGATGGGCAGCTTGGCGATAGCTTCGGCCAGCGCCTTCTGCAGGCCGTCGGAAAGCAGGGCGCCGGGCGCGGTGCTGTCGTAGAACAGCGCCTCGGCCTTGCCGTCGGGGGCACGCTTGAGACTGGCGACCGCCGAGGAATCGGCACCCAACGCGGCCAGCTTCTTGAGCAGGGCCGGCGTGGGCTGGCCGTCGGCGGAAAGGCCCACGCTCACCGGCATGAGCTTTTGCGATACCTGCTTGTCGGCGGCCTTGGACAGCACGGCCGTGATGTGCGCGGCCAGGCGGCGCGGCGATGCGTAGGCGGTGAGCTGCGAGGCCTCCGACGCCAGACCCTGTGCGCGCAGCTGCGCCAGCAGCACCTGCGCAAAGGCATCGCCGAGCTTTTTCAGCGCCTTGGGCGGCAGCTCTTCAACGAACAGTTCAACGAGTAGATTCTGGGAGGAAGTCATCAGGATTTCCGGGTATGGCGCAGCGCGAAGATCGACAGGCCGATGGTCAGCAAGGGAAACCATACGGTGAACAGCTCATTGCTCACCACCTGCAGGCCGCGCTGCGAGAAAAAGCGGGATGCCGCGATCGGCGATACCTCGATCGGCCGCCAGGGACTGAAAAAACGCTCGGACGCGAAGGGCCACAGCGCCGCGATGCCGCTGCCGCCGCTGGTCAGCATGTCCAGCAGCGGGTGCGAGAAGCAGCACAGCGCCATCCAGGCATAGCCGGCCAGGCGCGGCACGCCCCAGCGCCGCGCCAGCAGCAGGCCGACCAGCCCGAAGGCCAGCGCAAAGCCCAGCGTGTGCGTGTAGCCGCGGTGGCCCCACATGCCGCCCAGGTTCACACCGAGGTTGATGCCGAACTGGTGCGGGATGCCGTCGAAATCGGGCACGATCGCCGCCAGCATGCCGGCGAGCAGCATGCTGGTTGGCACGCGGCCGCTGCCCAGCGCGAGCGCGGCAGCCACGGGCACGGCGACATGCGAGAAGATCGTGGGCATGGACGGAAGGCGTGCGGAGGGTCAGGCGGCCTTGGGGGCCATCTGCGCCACCCACTCACGCGGCGCCATCGGGAAGCCCAGGCGCTCGCGGCTCTCGTAGTAGCTCTGCGCCACGGCGCGGGCCAGGTTGCGGATGCGGCCGATGTAGGCCGCGCGCTCGGTCACGCTGATCGCACCGCGCGCATCCAGCAGGTTGAAGGTGTGCGCGGCCTTGAGCACCTGCTCGTAGGCCGGCAGCGCCAGCTGCTGCTCCATCAGGTACTTGGCCTGCTTTTCGTGCGCGTTGAACGCCGTAAAGAGGAAATCGGTATCCGAATGCTCGAAGTTGTAGGTGGACTGCTCCACCTCGTTCTGGTGGTAGACGTCGCCATAGCTCAGCGTGTCGGTCCACTTCAGGTTGTAGACATTGTCCACGCCCTGCAGGTACATGGCCAGGCGCTCCAGGCCGTAGGTGATCTCGCCGGTGGCGGGCTTGCAGTCGATGCCGCCCACCTGCTGGAAGTAGGTGAACTGCGTCACCTCCATGCCGTTGAGCCAGACTTCCCAGCCCAGGCCCCAGGCGCCCAGCGTGGGATTCTCCCAGTCGTCCTCGACGAAGCGGATGTCGTTCTTCTTCAGATCGAAGCCCAGGGCCTCCAGCGAACCTAGGTACAACTCCAGGATGTTGGCCGGCGCGGGCTTGAGCACCACCTGGTACTGGTAGTAGTGCTGCAGGCGGTTGGGATTCTCGCCGTAGCGACCGTCCTTGGGCCGGCGGCTCGGCTGCACGTAGGCGGCCTTCCAGGGCTCGGGGCCGATAGCTCTCAAAAACGTAGCGGTATGCGACGTACCGGCGCCCACTTCCATGTCATAGGGTTGCAACAGCGCACAGCCCTGGGCGTCCCAGTATTGCTGCAGCGTGAGGATGATTTGTTGGAAGGTGCGCATGTTCTCAAAGACCGTCGGCGCAGGCACGGTGCCTGCTTGATCGAAGCAGCTGATTTTAGGGGCTTGGCACCGCATGCCAAGCACAGCCGCAAAAAAGCGCCCGAAGGCGCTTTGTTTTTAGGGGAAAGGCCCTTTTACTGCCCTTCCCAGCGCCGCAGCACCAGGCAGGCATTGGTGCCGCCGAAGCCGAAGCTGTTGGACATCACCTGGCGCAGGTCGGCGTCGCGCGACTCGGTGGCCAGCGGCATGCCGCCCAGCGCCGGATCGGGCGTCTCCACATTGACGGAACCGGCGATGAAGCCCTTGTTCAGCATGATCAGGCAGTAGATGGCCTCTTGCGCGCCGGTGGCGCCCTGCGAGTGGCCGGTCAGCGACTTGGTGGACGAGAATGGCGGCACCTTGTCGCCAAAAACCGCCTTCAGGGCGCCAACTTCCTGCATGTCGCCGACAGGCGTCGAAGTGCCGTGGGTATTGACGTAGTCGATGGCGCCATCGAGCCCGTCAATGGCCTGCCGCATGGCAGCCGCGGCGCCTTCGCCGGAGGGGGCCACCATGTCCTCGCCGTCCGACGAGATGCCGAAGCCCACGATCTCGGCCAGGATGGTCGCGCCGCGGGCCTGGGCGTGCTCCAGGCTCTCGAGCACCACCGCGCCGCCGCCGCCGGCGATCACGAAACCGTCGCGGCCCGCATCGTAGGCGCGCGAGGCCTTCTCGGGCTGCTCGTTGTACTTGCTGGACATGGCACCCATGCCGTCGAACAGCATGGCCAGGCCCCAGGACAGCTCCTCGCCGCCGCCGGCGAACATCACGTCCTGCGTGCCCCAGGCGATCTGCTGTGCGGCCGCGCCGATGCAGTGTGCCGACGTGGAGCAGGCCGAGGTGATGGAGTAGTTGATGCCCTTGATCTTGAAATTGGTGGCCAAGTTGGCCGACACGGTCGAGCCCATGCAGCGCGTGACCTGGTAGGGGCCGACGCGGCGGATGCCCTTGCTGCGCAGCGTGTCGGCAGCCTCAATCTGGTTGGCCGGCGAGCCGCCGCCCGAACCCATGATGAGGCCGGTGCGCGGATGGCTGATGTGCTCGGGCGCCAGGCCCGCCTGCTGGATCGCGTCTTCGAGCGCAATCTGGGCGTAAGCCGCGGCATCGCCCATGAAGCGCAGCTGCCGGCGGTCGATGCGGGCCTCGAGGTCGATCTCGGGCTTGCCGGCCACCTGGCTGCGCAGGCCCAGCTCCTTGAATTCAGGCATGGCGCGAATGCCCGAACGGCCTTCGCGCAGCGAGGCCTCGACCGAGGCCCAATCGTTACCGATACAGGAGACGATGCCCGCCCCCGTGATAACTACCCGACGCTTCATGCGGCTTCCTTCGCATCGCCCTCACGCAGGAACAGTCCCACACGCAGATCGCTGGCGACGTAGATTTCCTTGCCATCGGCCAGCAGGCGCGCATCGCCGATGGCCATGTTCAGTTTGCGCTTGATCACGCGCTTGATGTCGATTTCGTAGGTTACCAGCTTCACGTCCGGGCCGACCTCGCCGGTGAATTTCACCTCGCCGGCACCCAGGGCACGGCCCCGGCCGGGTAGGCGCAGCCACGTCAGGTAGAAGCCGATCAGCTGCCACATGGCGTCCAGGCCCAGGCAGCCGGGCATGACCGGATCTCCCTGGAAATGGCACGCAAAAAACCACAAATCAGGGCGAACATCGAGTTCCGCGACGATCTTGCCCAGACCGAACTCCCCACCCTTCTCGTCGATATGGGTGATGCGATCGAACATCAGCATCGGCGGCAGCGGCAGGCGGCCGCTATCGGGACCAAACAGCTTGCCCTCTCCCGAGGCTATCAGTTGTTCGTAGGAAAAAGAATCGGCCATTATGGTTCGTGCTCCAGGGGGCAGGCAGCGCCGCCACTTCTTATCTTGCAGGGCGAAGCTCTATAGATATACCCCACCATTATCCAGCCTAACCAATGCCGTATCACATGACAAAGCCATGAATTTCACTGTGCTTTGCGCAAAAAACGTAGCTTTGGTCAGATTCTGCAAATGGGCAGAGGCCGCAGGGCAATCGCGCAAAAAGCATGCATTACCCGCCAAATAGAGCAATATTCCGCCGATCCAGTCGGCATCTACTTTATGGCGCTGGCGAGCCCTGGCGCCGCCGGCCCCAGGCGAGAACCGCCGCCAGGCCGAATCCCAGCAGCCACAGCGGCCACAACCCCAGGCGGGCGGCCCACCAGGCGTAGGGTGTCACGGTGGCGTCGCGGCCCTCGACCTGTGCGGTGAGCACGCCGCGGCTCTGGTGCGGCAGCTGCTGCTGCACCTCGCCCTGGTAGTCGATGACGGCCGTGGCCCCGGTGTTGGTGGCGCGCAGCATGGGGCGCTCCAGCTCCAGCGCACGCATGCGGCTGATCGCCAGGTGCTGGTCGATGGCGATGGAGTCGCCGAACCAGGCGATGTTGCTGGCGTTCACCAGCACGGTCGGCGCCTGCGCCGGATCGACGAAGCGGGCCGCCAGCTCTTCGCCGAACAGATCCTCGTAGCAGATGTTGGGCGCCCAGCGCTCGCCCGCCCAGGCGAACGATGCCTGGCCCACGCCGCCGCGGTTGAAGTCGCCCAGCGGGATGTTCATCAGGTCGGTGAACCAGCGGAACATCGGCGGGATGAACTCGCCGAAAGGCACCAGATGGTGCTTGTCGTAGCGGTAGCCTCCGCCGGCCGGCGACAGCGCCACCATGGAATTGGTGTAGCCCTCGGTGAAGTTGCCCAGCGGCACGCCTATCAGGGCCGCCTGCTCCCCACTGGCAAACCGCTGCTCCAACGCCTGCCAGTAGTTGGGCGGCACATCCTTGAGCAGCACCGGGATCGCCGTCTCGGGCGCCACCACCAGGCGGGCCTGCGTGGATGCCAACTGCTGTCCGTACCACTCCAGCGCCAGGGGCACGCCCGAGCCGGGTTGGAACTTCTCATCCTGCGGGATATTGCCCTGCAGCAGCGCCACCTCTACGGTCTTGCGCACCGAGGTGCCGCCGCCAGCCTGCAGCAAGGCAAGGTCGCGCTGCCAGCTCAGCGTGAGCAACACGGCGCCGGCCACCGCCAGCGCCAGGTACAGCGCCGAGCGCTTGAACCACTCGCCGCGCCACAGCGCCAGCAGCATGGCCCCGGCCGCCGCCACAGCGCCCATGCCGTACACGCCTACCCAGCGCGCCAGCGGCACCAGCGGCCCCTCGACGTGAGCGTAGCCGCCCGCACCCCAGGGGAAACCGGTCCACAGCACGCCCCGGGCCAGCTCCGCCAGCAGCCAGAGCGCAGCAAAGAGCAGCACGCGGCCCACGGTGCCCTGCGGCAGCCAGCGGCGGTACAGGCCGCAGGCCAGGGCGTAGTAGAGGGCGAGGAAGGCGGCCAGCGCCAGCACCGCCAGCGCGGCCAGCGGCGCGGGCAGGCCGCCGTAGGTGTGCATGCTGATGTACAGCCACCAGAAGGTGGCGCTCAGCCAGGCGGTGCCGAAGATCCAGCCCAACCCGGCCGCGGGACGCGCGCCCGGGGCGCGCTGCACCTGCGCCGCCAGCACCGCCAGCGACAGCAGCTGCAGCCACCACAGCGGCTGTCCGTAGGGCAGCGGGCTCTCGGCGGCATGCCAGGGCCAGGCCAGCGACCAGGCCTGCAGCACGCCGGCCAGCGCGCAAAGCATGGCGGGCACAAGCCAGCGCCAGCGGGATTCAGCAGCCACGCCCATCAGAACCGCTTAGGCGCCGGCACCGTTGATCGCCACGGCGGCGCTGCGCTGCACGCGGAACCAGCGCACCGCGCCGCCCTTGGTGAGCAGCACCTCGAAATGCAGCCCGCCCAGCATGATCTGCTCGCCGCGCTTGGGCACGTGGCCCAGCTCGTGCGAGATCAGGCCGCCGATGGTCTCGAAGGATTCGTCCGGGTCGCTGCTCTCAAGCTGCACGCCGAAGCTCTCGGCCACCCGCTCGACCGGGGTGTCGCCCGAGATGCGGTAGGTGTCGTCGGCCAGCGCGAAGATGTCGCCCTCTTCTTCGGGGATGTCGAATTCGTCCTCGATCTCGCCGACGATCTGCTCGAGCACGTCCTCGATGGTGATCAGCCCCGCCACACGGCCGAACTCATCAATCACGATGGCCAGGTGGTTGCGGTTGCCGCGGAATTCGCGCAGCAGGTCGTTCAGGCCCTTGCTCTCGGGAACGAAGACCGCCGGGCGCAGCAGCGCACGGATGTTCAGCTGCGGCGAGCGCTGCAGCTTGAGCAAGTCCTTGGCGAGCAGGATGCCGATGATGTTCTCGCGCTCGCCCTGGTAGACCGGGAAGCGCGAATGCGCCGTGCTGATCACGCTGCGCAGCACGTCGTCGTAGTCGGCGTCGATATTGACCAGGTCCATGCGCGGCGCGGCCACCATGGCGTCGCCGGCCGTCATGCCCTCCATCCGGATCACCCGCTCCAGCATGACGCGGGAGTCGGCATTGATCACATCGTTGTCCTCGGCCTCGGCCAGTGTCTCGATCAGCTCGTCGGGAGAGTCGGGGCCGGGGTGGATGAATTCAACAACCTTTTGCAGGAAGCTGCGCTTGTCTTCTTTTTCGGGAAAGCGCGAAGGATGGGGGTCGGACACTGTCTTGGAATGCAGGACGTGCGGTAGTGAAAGAGGCCCCTAGGATAGCGGATTCTGCGAGACCCGCGCAGAGCATTCCCCCTTGGGGCCGTGCCGGCCTCACTGGCCGGAGCGGTGGCGCCCTTCCTGCACGCTGCGGCGCACTTCCTGCACCGCGGCCAGGAAGTCCCAGAACTGGCGCGCCTGCTTCTTGAACTGGTAGTCCATCTCGCCCATCTGGTTCTCCACAAGGTCGGCCACGCGCGTGTCGAAACCGGCCTTCGGCAGCGTCAGGTAGGCCTCGGACTCGGAGCCGTCGCGCTCCACCTTGGCGCCGGCATTGCGGGCGATGCGCAGCATGGCGGTGTTTTCCGACAGCGCGTGGATGAAAAGCATGCGCACGCCGTGGGCACGCGCATCCATCACCGCGCGGTCGAACAGGCGCGCGCCCAGCCCCTTGCCGCGGGCCGTCTTCAGCACCGAGACGCCGAACTCGGCGCAGCTTTCCATGCCCGGCGCATCGGCAAAGGCCACGTGCGCCATGGCGATCAGCTTGAGGCGGCGGTTGTAGATGCCATAGATATCGTCACGCTTGAAGTCGAGCTGCTCCACATAGCGCTCGATCTGCGTGTCGCTGGCGCTGTAGCCGAAGCGCAGGTAGCGATCGGTCTCGTCCAGGCTGAGCAGGTGGGCCGCGATGCGCGGGCGGTGGCGCTCGCTCAGGGCGCGGATGGGCACCAGCGATGCGCTGCCGCGCCGCTTCTTGCCGCCCTCGGGGGCTCCGCCGGGTTGTCCGCCGGAGCGTCCCAAGAACGGGCCGAGTGCCTGCAGGCCGGCGCCCATCGTGTCTTGAAACCATTCCTTCGTCATCATCATGCCCTCAATATAAGGGTTTTCCCCAGGCAACACAAGAATGCTGCAATGCAACATTGTGAACGACTATGCTATTCCCTGCTGGCACGATGCCCTTCGCGGCGCCAGTGGGCGCTCACCACTCCAGCGGCAGCGCGGTGGTGTTCTTCACGCGTTCGAGCACGAAGCTGGTCTTGCAATCCTGCACGCTGGGGTGGCGCAGCAGAGTGTCCATCACGAAGCGGCTGTAGTGCGCCATGTCGGCCACCACCACGCGCAGCAGGTAGTCCATCTCGCCGGTCAGTGCCACGCATTCCACCACCTCGGGCCAGGCCGCCACGCTGGTGCGGAACAGGTCCATGGGGCTGCGCTTGTGCGCGTCGGTGAACTTCTCGAGCCGCACGTTCAGGTAGGCCGTCATGCCCAGGCCCACCGCCTCGGGGCGCACCAGGGCGACGTAGTGGTCGATGACGCCGGCTTCCTCCAGTCGCTTGACGCGGCGCAGCACCGCGCTGGGCGACAGGCCCACCTGCTCGCCGATCACGTCGTAGGTTTCGCGGCCGTTGCCTTGCAGGCAGTGGAGGATGGCGCGGTCAAGCTTGTCGAGTGCGTGGGCAGGGCTGGTGGTCATGCAGTGATTGTAGAAGCGATGCTTCTCCGCCCGGCACGGCCATGCACGTTTGCTGCGCTGCAATAACCACTCGCACACAAAAGCTGCGCCGCCTGTCCAGACCTGTCACAGGGTATATGCGGAGAAACCTAGCGTAACCCCTATACTCCCGCCACTTCAATCGTCAACAAAGCTCAACACCGTGCGACGCCTATTTCTCACCGGAGCCCTGCTCTATGGCATGGCCGCCTGCGCGCTGGCGCAGAACGCCAGCCAGCCCCTGACCTTTGTCGTTCCCTACCCGGCAGGCGGCCCGCTGGACGCCTCGGCCAAGCTGCTGGCCGAGGGCGCGAAATCCGCGCTGGGCAGCATCACCGTGGCCAACAAGCCCGGCGCGGGCGGCGCCACCGGCGCGGCGCTGATCGCCCAAGCCAAGCCCGGCGAGAACCTGGTGGTGATGGGCGCCGTGGCCACGCACGCCATCCTTCCCTGGCTGTCCAAGCTGCCGTATGACGCGCAGAAGGATTTCAAGCCGCTGATCCTGGTGGCGCGGGTGCCCAACGTGCTGGTGATGACCAAGGCCCGCGCCCAGGCGCTGAACCTCAAGTCCACCGCCGACGTGGTGGCCTACCTCAAGGCCCACCCCAACGGCCTGAGCATGGGATCGGGCGGCCACGGCAGCATCGGCCACATCGCGGGCGAGATGCTCAAGACCCTGGCCAACCTGCAGATGAACAACCGCCCCTACGCCGGCGCCGCGCCCGCGCAGAAGGCGCTGCTCGGCGGCGAGGTCGACCTGGTGTTCGACAACCTGGCCTCGGCGCTGCCGCTGATCAAGTCGGGCGAGCTGGTCGCGCTGTCGGTGACCACGCCGGACCGCAACATCGCGCTGCCCAATGTGCGCAGCGTGAACGAGGAGGTGCCGGGCTTCGACGTGGCGACCTGGTTCGGCGTGTTCGCGCCGGCCTCGCTGCCCGATGCCGATGCCAAGCGCTATGCGCTGGCCTTCCAGGACGCGCTGACCGATCCGCGCTTCAAGGGCGAATACCAGAAGATGGGCATCGCGCCCGAAGACATGCGGCTGCAGGAACTGGCGCAGTACGTCAAGCAGGAAGGCCGCAAGTACCAGTTCCTCATCAAGGCCACGCGCATACAGGCCCAGGCGAACTGATACGCTCGGGCGCATGAACACTGCTGCTGCCTACGAACTTCCCCCCGGCGTCCAGGTGCTGGAGCGGGGCTGGCTGTCCGCCAACAACATCGTGCTGGCGGTGCGCCCGGGGCAGGCGGGCGTGGCCACCGTGGTCGATACCGGCTACCACACCCACGCCGCGCAGACCGTGGCCCTGGTCGAGGCCGCGCTGGCCGGCGCGCCGCTCGCGCGCATCGCCAACACCCATCTGCACAGCGACCACTGCGGCGGCAACGCCGCGCTCAAGGCCCGCTGGCCCGCGGCGCGCATCGCCATTGCGCCCGGCGAGGCCAGCGCCATCGCGGCGTGGGACGAGGCCCGGCTCAGCTATGCGCCCACCGGCCAGCACTGCCCGCGCTTTGCGTTCGATGAGCTGCTTGAGCCCGGCACCGAAACGCAACTCGGCGAGCTGCCCTGGCAGGTGCACGCGGCGCCGGGGCACGACACGCATTCGGTCATCCTGTTCGAGCCGCACAGCCGCACGCTGATCTCGGCCGATGCGCTGTGGGAGAACGGCTTCGGCGTGGTCTTCCCCGAGATCGACGGCCTCGCCGCCTTCGACGCGGTGGCCGCCACGCTGGACGTGATCGAGCGGCTGCAGCCGCGCACCGTCATCCCTGGCCATGGCGCGGTGTTCACCGACGTGGCCACGGCGCTGGCCAACGCGCGCCGCCGGCTCGACAGCTTTGTCGCCAGCCCCGGGCGCCATGCGATGCACGCCGCCAAGGTGCTGCTCAAGTACAAGCTGCTCGAATGGCAGAGCCTGCCGCTGGCCGAGGTACACGCCTGGCTGAGGGCCACGCTGGTCTTCCAGCTGCTGCACGAGCGCCACTTCGCCGGCACCGCGCCTGATGCCTGGCATGCGCAGCTCATCGACGAACTGGTGCGCTCGGGCGTGGCGCTGCGCGAGCAGGGCCGGCTGGTGAATCAGTAATCGGCCACTCTCAAAAAGAGAGCTGCTGGCGCTTGGTATACAAGGATTTCAGAAAGAAAAATATCTGGATCGATTGCAAATCAAGCGCTAGCAGCTCTCTTTTTGATATCAGGGCAGGTCCTTGGCGATCTCGATTTCGCCCAGCGGCTTGGGCCCCACGGTGCCCAGGTGGGCGCGCAGCGACTGCGGCTGGCCGCTGATGAGCGCCGCGTAGCTCGTGGTGTTGGACAGCACCTTCTTCACATAGTCGCGGGTTTCGCCGAAGGGCACGTTCTCGGCCCAGATCGCGGCGTCCAGCACCGGGCCGTTGCGCCACGAGCGCGGGCGGCCCGGTCCAGCGTTGTAGCCCGCGGCGGCCAGCGCCATCGAGCCGTCGAAATCATCCAGCGCCAGCTTCAGGTAGGCCGTGCCCAGCGTGATGTTGGTGTCGCGGTCGTTGATGGACGACGGCGTGAAATCCGCCATGCCGATCTTGCGCGCCGTCCAGCGCGCCGTGGCCGGCATGATCTGCATCAGCCCCGAGGCGCCCACGCCCGAGCGCGCATCCATGATGAAGCGGCTCTCCTGCCGGATCAGGCCGTAGACATAGGCCGGGTCAAGCCCGATCTCGCGGGCGCGCGCCACCACCGCGTCCTTGTACGGCATCGGAAAGCGCTGCTGCACGTCCACCACCGCCTTGGTGCGCTCGCTGGTGTTGATGCAGCGGTCCCACACCTGGCGCTGGCAGGCCCAGTCGGCCGCGGCCAGCAGCTCGGCGTCGGTCAGGCCGCCGGGCGTGTGCAGGTTGGTGCCGTAGTTCCACTCGCGCACGCCCTCGCTGCGCAGGCCCATGTTGATGGCGTAGAGCCCGCGCACCAGGCTCGGGTCGGCGCGCACCTTGGCCTTGGCCTGCTCGTCGATGCTGTAGGCACTGCTCTGCACCGTGATCTTCTGGCCCAATTCCTCGAGCGCCAGCTGCTCGTAGAAGCCCTGCGTCCCGGCGATCTTCTGGAACAGTTCGCGCGCCTGGCTGGCCTCGGCCTCGCTCACCTTGCCCTGCTGCAGCGCCTTGGCGCGCCAGTAGACCCAGGTGCTGTCGGCGCGGGCTTCTTCGCCCATGGCCTCGATGCTCTTGCGCACCGCCTGCCAGTTGCCGGCGCGCAAGGCGGCGCGCGCCTTCCAGGCCAGCATGTCGTCGGTCAGCCGGCTGTCCTTGCCCACGCGGGCATAGGCGGCCAGCGCATCGGACGAGAGCTTGAGCGCCTGCTCCTTGCCGATCACGCCCCAGACCCAGTCGCGCTGCTCGGCCGGCAGCGCATCGGCCCAGCGCGTGGCCATCAGCGTGGCGGCGCCGTCGGGGTTGTCGGCCGCCACGCGCACCAGCGCCAGCGTGGCCAGCTCCTGCTGGTCCTTGCCCTGCGCCTTGGCCTTGGTGAGGAACTTGGTGGGCGAATTGAGCAGCTCGCGCAGCGCCGGCAACTGCATGGGCGCGACGATCTCGACCGCCGCGCGGGCGGCGCGCGGGCGGCTCGCCTCCATCGCGATGCGCGCGCGGCGCCACACGTCGTCGGCGCCCAGCTTGCCGGCGGTGAACAGCTCGCCGGCCGCGTAGTTGCAGCCGTCCTCGTAGTCGCGCTGGGCGAACCAGTTCACCTTGACGGTGCGCGCGATCTCGTCGGCCTTGCCGCTCGACAGCATCTCCACCACGCCCGCGTAGCACTGCACCTCGCGGTCGTCGCCCATGCGGAAGGCCGGGTGCAGCGCCGCGAAATTGCTCCAGTCGCGCCGCTGGCCCAAAAGGCGCAGCCAGTCGTTGCGCAGGCGGTCCTCCTGATAGGTGCCGGCCCAGCGCGCGAGAAAGGCCTGCACCTCGTCGGCCGTGGCCTCGTTCAGCCGCGCGCGCAGCTCCCAGTAGGCGGCCCAGGGCTCCAGCACATGGCCCTGGGCGGCGGGCAATAGCTGTGTGAGCCGCAGCTTGTCGCGCTTGCGGAAGGCCTGCTGCATGTCGAGCAGCACCTCGTCGCCCGCATTCTGGGCGTGCACGGCGGGCCACAGGCTGGCACCGATCAGCGCCGCCAGCAGCGGCTTTAGCAAAATTTTCCAACGCATGGGCTGCATCACCTCGTCATTCACTGCGCAAAATGATAGCCATTCGGTGTTTGCACGAAGCCGTGCAAGGCCAATCACCGCGCTGCTTGCTGTCACAATAACAGCCACCACGAACGTGTTCATGGCCTTTTCATGGGGCCCGTTGCCACGCAAAGCCGGTGGATGCAAGGCGCAGTACCGCAGCAATAGCCCCGCTATTGCGAGGATCTGCAACGCCGCAGACGCCGGCTTTGCGTGGCAACCCCATGGGCAAGGCAGCCAAAAAGCCGCACTCGTCGTTGCCCGCCTTGCCCAGGCCACCGGCCTGGGCAGCAGCAGGCGCCTAGATTGCTGCCTTTTGCTGCCTTGCGGGCCCCATGAAAAGGCCATGAACACGTTCCAACCGCTGGAGGAGCCCTGGATGGATAAAGCAGCCCTGCGCAAAACCCTGGTGCAGCAGCGCCTGAACATGCCCGACCGGCTGCGCAAGTCGGAACAGCTGATGCAGGTGCTGCGCTTCTGGCTGACGGAGCGCACGGACACGGTGATCGGGGCCTACTGGCCCATCAAGGGCGAGTTCGATCCACTGCCCGCGCTGCACCGCTGGAAGGAAGACGGCGCGCTGATGGACGAGCCGCTCTTGCGCCGCATCGGCCTGCCGGTGGTCAATAAGCAGCACAAGACGCTCACCTTCCACGCCTGGCACCCCGGCTGCCCCATGGAGGAAGACGCCTACGGCATCCCCAAGCCCAAGGACACCGAGCTGATCGTGCCCACCCTGCTCTTCGTGCCCTGCGTGGGCTACGGCCCCGGCGGCTACCGCCTGGGCTACGGCGGCGGCTTCTACGACCGCACCCTCGCCGCGCTGGAGCCCCGCCCCTACACCGTGGGCCTGGGCTACACCAGCGGCTTCATCGATGACCTGGAACCCGAGCCGCACGACGTGCCGCTCGACGCCATCCTCAACGACAACGGCGTGGTGTGGCCGGTATAGGCTCCTGAAAAAAGAGCTGCTAGCGCTTGATACATCGGAATTTCAGATACAAAACTATCTGAAATCCATTCAAATCAAGCGCCAGCAGCTATTTTTTTGGTAGCTTGGCCGCCATCAGCGCGGCCACCTGCCCCTGCGCTATCGCATGGCCATGGGCCGCAGCCTTGGCCATCCACATCAACGATCCGGCCTGCCCTGTGCCCTCGCCGGGCTCGGCCGGCTCGCCCAGTCCCGCGGCATGCAGGATGGCCAGCCAGTGCATCGCATCGGCCTCGCCCTGCTGCGCGGCCTGCGCGAGAAAGTGCAGCGCCGCTGGCGCACAGCTGCGGCGGCGCGTGGCAGCCGCGCCCCGCGATTCGCGCAATGCCGCCAGCGCAAACAGCGCACCCAGTTCGGCCTGTGCCTGGGCATCGCCTTGGTCGGCCCGCACTAGCATCTGCACCTCGTCCTCGGCCAGGTCCAGCACCAGCAGCGGCTGCACCGCCGCATACGGCAGCATCGCCCGCCCGTTCGCCGCGCCCAGCCGCGGCACCCCGCCATCCTCGATGCGGCGCTGCCAGGTGCGAACGCTGCGCCCCGTGAGTACGGCGGCGGCATTCAGGCTGAGGGGATGCAAGGGTGGCGAGACAGCGGTCATGCGGCGATTCTATGAACGCTTATTCAACTTCTGTCATCGATTTATTTTGACAATCATTCAACTTGTCGTAATACCCCCAGCGACAGCCATCCGCTGTCGCACCCTGGGCAGCGACAAATCTTGGTTTCTTTGTAAATTCAATTACTTTCCGCACATGGCACGCGGCTTGCGCTGAATTCCTCCGCTTGGGCACCACGCCCGAACCAGGCCCCCGGGCCTGCTTTTTCACACGGAGGAGTTCAATATGAGAGTGAATCGACAACTGCAAAAGGGTTTCACCCTGATCGAACTGATGATCGTCGTGGCGATCATCGGCATCCTGGCGGCTATCGCGCTGCCGGCCTACCAGGACTACACGGCCCGCTCCAAAGTCTCGGAACTCCTCATTGCCGCCACGTCGCCGAAGTCGCTGGTGAGCGAAGCATTCCAGAGCGACGGCTTAGCAGGCGTGAAGGCTGTGGCGGCAGAGTACAACAAACGCGACGTCAAGGAGATCGAGTCCAAGTATGTGGGGAAGATCGAGATCGCCGACACCGGCGAAATCACCGTGACGTCTGCAGCAGCCGCCACCTCTGGCCTGCCGGCTGCGGCCGCAGAAGTGACGTTGGTGTTCTCGCCCAACGTACAGAAAGTAGCTCTGGCCGACAAGACGGGCGCTATCGACTGGGCCTGTGCCTCTGATGCCGCTACCACCGCCAAAACCCGTGATCTGGGCAATGCAGGTCTGGGCACCATGCCAGCCAAGTACGCGCCATCTGAGTGCCGTTAAGTACAGGCAGCAGATCTGCAAAAAAGAGCGCCTTGGCGCTCTTTTTCTTTGCGACTTACTGCTGATGGCTATCAGAGCCCTCGCCCACGCCGCTCCTGCCAGCCACCCACCAACCGATTCCACGCCGCCATGCGATCGCCGGTCGGCGTGCCGGCCGCCCCCGAGTTGCTGGCCACCAGCCGGTCGATCGCGGCATCCTGCTCCCGGCTGAATTCCTCCGGAAACATCGGCACGACGGTGACGATGCAGTCCGCAGCCTCTGCCTCGCTCATCCACGGCAGGCCCGCATTCTTGATGCGGTAGCTCAGGGAGCCCCGCCGCAGCCTCATCTGCTGCAGCCCACGGGGTGTCGGAATCTCGATCCAGCGGTTGGCCATCCAGGCAAAGCCATCGACGGGCAGTTCGCACTTCAAGGTGCCATCGGTTTCGGCCGTGAAGAACTCGTGCGGCTGCAGCTCCACGCGCAGGCGCAGTGCCAGCCCATGCTGGCGCCGCCGGCCTTGCACGCGGGCCGTGACATGGAGCAGGTCGCCAGCGCGCGCGCCGGGCGCGACCTGCACTCGGCAGCGGTACTTGCTCGCGGGGGCCTTGCCGCTGGCCGCGCAGGCGGTGCAGCCCTGGCGTGTCTTGCCATGCCCCTGGCAGGCGGTGCATTCGGCCGTAGACGCGACCCAGGCGAACCAGTGGTGCTGCCGGATATGGCCGGCGCCCTTGCATTCGCTGCACTCGGTGGTGTGCAGTTGCAGGCCACTGCCTTCGCAGTCAGCGCAGTCTTCGACCACCTCGCCCCGCACTTCCCTGACGCAGCCGGCCGCCACTTCTTCGAGCGTGAGGCTCACGGTGTGCTCGACGGTGGACTCCTCCGCAGCGGGGGCGGGCTCCTCGGCTGTAGCCTCCGGCTCGTCCCGGGCCCGGCGGATCACTTCCAGCGCCCGGTTGATACGCTGGATCTTTTGCAGCGCCTGCGGGCTGTCGTTGCGATCCGGGTGCCAGCGCGCGGACAGGCGGCGCCACGCCGCCTTCACCTCGGCATCGCTGGAGCCCGGTGCCAGGCCAAGTTCGTGGTAAGGGTCGTCGAGGTGCATGGTCTCTCTGGCGCAATCTATGTTGCAGTGCAACATGGTAGCAGGTGCAGCTTGCCGCTGCGGCCTTTTGCAAGACATCTTGCGCTCATTTTGCTTCAAACGATATAATTACAAATGAAATTAAATCAACATCACCCACCATGAGCATCGAATCCCGCCGCAACCGCCTGCTTGCAGGCAAGCCCCCGCTGCTGCGCGACGCCATTGCCGCGTCGCGCGAGCTGCTGCATGCCGCGCATCTGCTGGAGCAGCGCATAGACGCGGCGCTGGCGCCGTGCGGGCTGCACATGCGCGAGTACCTGGCGCTGCGCCTGCTGGCCGACAGCGTGCACGAGCCGCTGCGGCCCACATCGCTGTCTGTTGCGCTGGATGCCACGCGCACGCAGATCACGCGGCTGCTCGACGGGCTGGAGAAGAAGGCGCTGGTGGCGCGTTCGGCGCACGAGAGCGACCGGCGCAGCCAGCAGCTGGCGCTGACGGATGCCGGCGCCGAGGCGCTGGCCGTGGCCGTGCCGCTGGTGGAGGCGGTGTATGCCGGCACCTGGGCGCTGCTGGACGAGCAGCAGGTGCAGGCGATGGCGCGGCAGCTCGGCCAGGTGCATGTGCAGTTGCGCGCAGGCCAAGCATGACTGCCCGGCCCCTGCAGCAGCTGCTGCACCAGCAGAAGCAGCGCCTGCTGATCGCGGTGGTCTGCGCCATGGTGGGCATGGAGTTCCTCGAGAACGGGATGTTCGTGTTTGCCTCGTCGCACATCCTGGGCGCCATCGGCGCGGCGCCGCAGGAGTTTGCGCTGGTGCAGATGGCCTATGCCGTGGGCAATATGCTGATGGTGGCGCTGCAGCAGTGGCTGACGCGGCATTTCGGCTACCGCCATTACCTGCTGCTGGCGCTGGCGCTGTTCGGGCTGGGCGACATCGGCTGCGCTCTGGCCACCAACCTGCCCGAGCTGATCGCCGCGCGCATGCTCGAGGGCATGGGCGGCGGGGCGTTCTTCCTCAGCACGCGGGTGCTGATCCCGCTGCTGTTCTCGCCGTCGCTCAGGCCGCTGGCGTCGCGCTGCTTCATGCTCAGCATCTTTGGCGTGGGCGTGGTGGCGCCGGTGCTGTCGGCCACGCTGGTGGACGGCTGGGGCTGGCAGTGGGTGTTCTGGATCGTGCTGCCCATCGCGGCGGCGGCGGCCCTGGGCGTACGCTGGCTGATGCCGCGCCACCTGGGCAAGAGCGCACAGCCGGTGCGCTGGTCGCTCGTTCCCATCGTGATGTTCGTGCTGGCCGTGGGCTCGGTGCAGTGGGCGTTCTCGGAGGCGCGCTACGAGCTGTTCGACCGGCCCGAGCAGCTGGCGCTGGCCGTCCTGGCGGGCATCACGCTGCTGGGGCTGTTCAGCATCCACCAGTGGCGGCACGACGAGCCGCTGCTGCACCTGCGCGACCTGGCCAACACGGGCTTCCTGGCCGGGCTGGCGCTGTATGCGATGTACTACTTCATCGTCAATTTCAGCAACTACCTGTTTCCGCAGTTCGCGCAGCAGGGGCTGGGCATTCCGGTGGTGACCACGGGTTGGCTCAACAGCTTTGCGGGCGCGGTGTCGTTCGTGGCGGTGGTGCTGTACATCCGCTATTCGGCCCGCGTGGCCAACAAGCGGGCGATGATGATGGCCGGCTGCCTGTGCATGGCGGCGGCCGCGTGGTGGATGGCCTCGCTGCCACCGGATGCACCCATCACCGCCCTCTATGGCGCGCTGGCCGTCAAGGGGCTGTTCGGCGTGCTGATGATCCTGCCCGTGGCGGCGCTGACCTGGCGCGCGCTGGGCGACCAGCACTTCGCCAAGGGCTACCAGACCAAGAACGTGATGCGGCAGATGACGGTATCGCTGGCCTCGGCCGTGGCCGCGGTGGCGCTGCAGAACGGCCACCTGGCGCAGTACAGCAGCCTGGCCGGCCGCATCAGCCCCGCCAACCCTGCCGCCGTGCAGTGGCTGGATCAGGCGCAGCACCGCTTCGAGCAACTGGGCTACAGCGCCGGCCAGGCCCACGGCGCGGCGCTCGCGCAACTGAGCGCGCAGGTGGACAGGCAGGCCGTCTTCATCGCCTGCCAGCACCTGTACCAGGGGGTGGCGGCGATTGCCGTGGCGGCAGCGGTAATCGTCATGGTGCAGAAGCGGTTGAAATAGCTTGGGTAAACTGGGCCGTTCCTGGAGAACCCCTATGCTGCAACTCTATATCGGCAACAAGAACTACTCGTCCTGGTCCATGCGCGCCTGGGTGCTGCTGCGCCAGGCCGGCATCGTCTTCGAGGAAAAATACGTGCGCTTCGACGACTTCGGCGCCGACTCGCAATTCAAGCGCACCATGCTCGCCGTGAGCCCCACGGGCACGGTGCCGGTGCTGGTCGATGGCGACACCACCGTGTGGGACAGCCTGGCCATCGCCGAGTACGTGGCCGAGCGCTTTCCCGACAAGCAGCTGTGGCCGCAGGATGCCGCCGCCCGCGCCACGGCGCGCAGCGTGGTGGCCGAGATGCACAGCGGCTTCACCGCGCTGCGCAGCGCCTGCGGCATGAACATCGAGGCCGACCTGGCCGCGGTGGGCCGCGTGGTCTGGCGCGACAACACCGGCGTGCGCAAGAACGTGGAGCGCCTCGCGGCCATGTGGAGTGCCCTGCTCGCGCGCCACGGCGGCCCGATGCTGTTTGGCGAGTTCAGCGTGGCCGATGCCTACTACGCGCCGATATGCATGCGCCTCACAACCTACGGGCTGCCGGTGCCGGCCGAGATCGCCGCGTATGTGGAGCGGGTGCAGCAGCTGCCCGCCGTGCGCGAATGGGTGCAGGCCGCGCTGGCCGAGCACGACTTCGTGCCCGTGGACGAGCCCTACCGGGCCGAACGCTGATGCAGATCTACCTGGTGGGCGGCGCGGTGCGCGACCAGTTGCTGGGCCGCCCCGTGCACGACCACGACTGGGTGGTGGTGGGCGCCACGCCCGAGCAGATGAGCGCCCAGGGCTTCATGCCGGTGGGCAAGGACTTCCCGGTCTTTTTGCACCCCGAGACGCGCGAGGAATACGCGCTGGCCCGCACCGAGCGCAAGAGCGGGCGCGGCTACCACGGCTTCGTGGTGCACACCGCGCCCGACGTGACGCTGGAAGAAGACCTGGCGCGGCGCGACCTCACTATCAATGCAATAGCTGCCCCCGCAGACTGGACGAGCGCTAGCGAGCTATTTGACCCCTATAACGGCCAGCAGGATCTGCAGCACAAGGTGCTGCGCCATGTGACCGACGCCTTCCGCGAAGACCCGGTGCGCATCCTGCGGCTGGCGCGCTTTGCGGCGCGCTTTCACGACTTTGCCGTCGCGCCCGAGACCCTGGCGCTGATGCGCGCCATGGTGGCCGACGGCGAGGCCGACCACCTGGTGCCCGAGCGCGTGTGGCAGGAGCTGGCGCGCGGCCTGATGGAGCCGCGCCCCTCGCGCATGTTCGAGGTGCTGCGCGAGTGCGGCGCGCTGGCCGTGCTGCTGCCCGAGCTGGACCGCCTGTGGGGCGTGCCGCAGCGCGCCGACTACCACCCCGAGATCGACACCGGCGTACACGCGATGATGGTGATCGACCGCGCTGCCGCGCTGCAGGCCCCGCTGCCGGTGCGCTGGGCCTGCCTGGGCCACGACCTGGGCAAGGGCACCACGCCCGCCGACATGCTGCCGCGCCACATCGGCCACGATGCGCGCAGCGTGGAGCTGCTCAAGCCCTTGCACCAGCGCCTGCGTGTGCCCAATGACTGCGCCGAGCTGGCCCTGGCCGTGGCCGCCGAGCACGGCAACATCCATGGCAGCGGCCAGTTCTCGCCCGGCGCCATCGTGCGGCTGCTGGAGCGCTGCGACGCCTTCCGCAAGCCCGCGCGCTTTGCCGATGCGCTGCTGGCCTGCCAGTGCGATGCGCAGGGCCGCCTGGGCCTGGAAGCGCAGCCCTACCCGCAGCGCGCCGCGTTGCTGGCGCACCTGGCGGCCGCGCAGGCGGTGGACACGGCCGAGGTGGCCGCGCAGGCCGCCCGGCAGGGCAGGAAGGGCGCGGAGATCGGCGCCCAGGTGCATGACGCGCGCATCCGCGCGGTGGCCCAGGCCATGCAGCACTGAGTCATACAACAGTCATCAATACGTCACACCCGCCACAGATACTCGGCGCGCAAGCGAGCAACGGCGGAGAAGCAGACCAGCAAGCATCACCGAGTGCGTTCACCCCGTTGTCGCGCAACCAACAACGACTGACCCACGGAGTGAATTTGCCATGTCTGAAGTTATGACCTCGCGCCGCCGCCTCTTGCAACTGCTGGGCGGCGCGCCGCTGCTGCCGCTGTCGTCCGCCCTGTCTGCCGCCGGCGTGCTGTCCGCCTGCGGCGGCGGCGACGATACGCAAGCCGCCTTCAAGTCGGTGAGCTTCTCGAACATGCCGGCCCCCACCCTGGCCAAGCCCACCGAGATGGCAACCACCACCACCAGCGCGGTGATGAGCATCCTGTACGCCGACAACAGCACCCGCGACGTGAAGCTGGCCTATGAGCCCTTCTTCGTGAGCGGCGACCTGGTGTCCGACGGCAAGGGCGGCAAGATCCTGGCCGGCGGCTATGTGGACATCAACCACCAGCCCATCATCGACACCACCGTGCCCGGCAGCGAGCGCCAGTTCTTCTCGGATGCACCGGACGGCACCTCGCTGCTGACCGTGGCCGACGCCAAGGTCGACGGCGTGAAGGGCAAGCCGGTGTTCGCCGTGGTGCAGTTCGAATACACCACCTGGGCGCAGGACGGCAAGACCGACATGTACGGCAAGCTGCCCTCGCCGATCGCCGTGCTCACGCTGGACCAGGACCAGACCACCGGCAAGCTCAGCCTCGTCAAGTACCACAACGTGGACACCTCGAAGGTGCACGGCCTGTGGATCACCTGCGGCGCCAGCCTGTCGCCCTGGGGCACGCACCTGTCCAGCGAAGAGTACGAGCCCGATGCCTTCACCGCCGCCAGCAATTCGCAGTTCAAGGCCTACAGCAAGAACCTGTACGGCAGCGAGACGGCGGCCAACCCCTACCACTACGGCCACATGCCCGAGGTCACCGTCAACAAGGACGGCACGGCCAGCATCAAGAAGCACTTCTGCATGGGCCGCATCTCGCACGAGCTGGTGCAGGTGATGCCCGACCAGCGCACCGCGCTGATGGGCGACGACGCCACCAACAGCGCCTATTTCGTGTTCGTGGCCGACCGGGAGAAGGACCTGTCCTCGGGCACGCTGTATGCCGCCAAGGTGGGCGCGGGCTTCTCCATCACCCCCGGCGCCGCCGGCGCGCCGCTGACCTGGATCAAGCTCGGCTCGGCCAGCAGCAGCGAGATCGAGAACCTGGCCAACACGCTCAAGCCCACCGACATCATGGCCGTGGCGAGCAAGGACCCCGAGGACGCCAGCTTCACCAAGATCGTGGCCAACGGCAAGACCGAGTGGATCAAGCTGAACCCCGGCATGGAGAAGGCCGCCGCCTTCCTCGAAACCCACCGCTACGCCGCCTACCTGGGCGCCAGCATGGGCTTCACCAAGATGGAAGGCACGACCGTCAATGCCAAGGACAAGATCGCCTACTCTGCGCTGCAGAACTGCGAGAAATCGATGGTGGCGGGCGACGCGGCCAACGTGCCAGGCAACGGCGTCTCCATCCCCAAGACCTTGAAGGCCGGCGCCGTGATGGCGCTGAACCTGCGTGGCGGCCAGAAGGACTCCGGCGGCGCCACCATCAACAGCGAGTGGATGCCGGTGGACACCAAGGCCCTGCTCGCGGGCGAGGATATTGCCGCCGACGCGCTGGGCAACACCGGCAACCCGAACAAGATCTGCAACCCCGACAACCTCAAGTTCTCGGAGAAGCTGCGTACCCTCTTCATCGGCGAGGACAGCGGCCAGCACGTGAACAACTTCCTATGGGCCTACAACGTCGACACCAAGCAGCTGTCGCGCATCCTGTCGATCCCGGCGGGTGGCGAATCGACCGGCCTGCACGCGGTGGACGAGATCAACGGCTGGACCTACATCATGAGCAACTTCCAGCACGCGGGCGACTGGGGCAGCATCCACAGCGTGGTCAAGGACCAGCTCGACCCGCTGATCAAGGCCAACTACAAGAACAAGTTCGGCGCCGCCGTGGGCTACCTCACCGGCTCGCCGCAGGCCATCAAGCTCTGAGCCACACGCACTCCAGCCCCAAGGCCATCTTCGGATGGCCTTTTTTTGTGAGCGCCGAGCTACTGCACCCGCACGTCAAAGCCCAGGGCTTCGGCGATGGTGATGGTCTGCTCGATGGTGATGATCGCGTTCTTGAGCTGCGCGTTGCCCGGCTCCAGCGCGCTCAGGTCGCTGCCCCGCAGGTCGCAGCCGGAGAAGTCGGCGCTGTGCAGCCAGGCGCCCGACAGATCGGCGTCCCGGATCGAGCCGCCCTGGCAGCGCGCGCCCGTCAGGTCGGCCTCCCGCAGCCGGGTGCGCGAGAAAGCCGCGCGGCGCAGGTCCGCCCCCGGCAGGCCGACGAAGGCCCAGTCGCCGTCCGCCACCTGCAGGTGGTGGAACTGGCAGTCGTCGAACATGCTCCCCAGCAGCTTGCACCCGGTGAACCTGGCATCGAAGAAATTGCAGGACACGAAGGTGCAGTTCACAAAGGCGCTGGACTGGTGCACGGAGGCGTTGAAGCGCGCCCGCCGGAAGGTGCACTCCTGGAAGACGCAGCCGCTGCTCTGCGCCTCGGTCATGTCCAGGTCGAGAAACAGCGTCTGGCCGTACTCCTCGCGCTCGAGTTCGCGGCGGTACCAGTCGGCGCCGGTGACCGTGTGGTTCGTGGGCGGTGCCGGCTCTCCGTACTTTCTGTCTGCCATGGCTTGCTTTCTGTGGGCGGCTCAACACAGCGAATGGGCCAGGCCGCGGCAGACGCTGCTCACGAGGAGCGCGAATGCCAGCGCGGCCATGGCCGCCACGGCCGCGATCACGATGGGTGCCTTGCGCATGCGAGCCTTCTTCGCCGTTGGATGGGCCGCCATCATGGCACAGCGCTCCTGCATGCCCTGCGCGAAACATCCTACGGCGCTGCCCGGGCGATGACTACCCCCAACGCGCAGCGGCGTGCGTAGCATGGTTATCAAGGCAGGCGAGGTTCTCACCACCACGGAATGGGTGCATCGCAGCCTTTTTTCTTTGGCTCAACATTTCCATCCTCAGGAGGACAACATGGACACCACCAACACCGTCTCCAGCGTCATTTCTTCGGACAAGGTCAACGGCACGAACGTGTACAACCCCGCCGGCGACAAGCTCGGCTCGATCGACTCGCTGATGATCGACAAGCTCTCGGGCAAGGTCCGCTACGCCGTCATGGAATTCGGCGGCTTCCTGGGCATGGGCACCGATGTCTATCCGCTGCCGTGGGAAACCCTCAAGTACGACCCCGACATGGGCGGCTACGTGGTCTCGCTGGCCAAGGAGCAGCTGGAACAGGCGCCCCGCTACGAGCGCGCCACCACGCCCGAATACGACGAGGCCTACGGCCGCAAGGTGAACGACTACTACGGCGTACCGTGGATCTACTGACGGCGCGCGGCGGCTTGCACGTCCCTGGCCGCACCCGCACGGGTGAGGCCTCTCCCAGACCGGAGTAGCATCCCGCTATCCAGCACAAGGAGAGACCATGGGGCGAGCAATGACCATCCTGGCGGCCATCGGTATCGTGGCCGCCGCGTATTTCGCGTACCGGTACGGGGTGTTCTAAGCGCCGGGCGCCCAGCTCTCGCATGAGGGCGGGGTGTTGTATGGGCGGCGATAGACCAACGGATTAAAAGTCCGTTGCTCATGCTCGCTTTTTGAGCTGCCTATGCGGCAGCGAACGGACAACTGATGGTGAGCGGCGATGCTGGCCATTTCTAAGCTGCCTATGCGGCAGTGAACCCCGCGCGAGCCGATCACGCCCCTGCCTGCTGTTTCTAAGCTGCCTATGCGGCAGTGAACATCGTGGCGTCCATCGCATTCGTCTTGCTGCATTTCTAAGCTGCCTATGCGGCAGTGAACCTTGATGGAGAAGCGGGCCAGCTTGTGCTTGATTTCTAAGCTGCCTATGCGGCAGTGAACACCAGCTTTGCCTTGAGCATCTGCCATGCATTTTTCTAAGCTGCCTATGCGGCAGTGAACCTGACGGCTCAGGCTCTGGCGGTGGCAGTAACTTTCTAAGCTGCCTATGCGGCAGTGAACGGCCCAAGGGCAGCAAGGCCATCATCGCCGTTTTTCTAAGCTGCCTATGCGGCAGTGAACGCTGAAATGCATGTCATGGTTGAGCAGCACGATTTCTAAGCTGCCTATGCGGCAGTGAACTCGGTGGGCAGCGTCACCTTGGCGCGCAGGAATTTCTAAGCTGCCTATGCGGCAGTGAACTGCCCCGTGCCGTCGCCGCCGGCATTGTGGATTTTCTAAGCTGCCTATGCGGCAGTGAACCGCCCTTGCCGTGGTGTTTGTCGGGCTCGGCCTTTCTAAGCTGCCTATGCGGCAGTGAACCGGTGGCGCCCAGTTGTCTGAGCAATATCGTATTTCTAAGCTGCCTATGCGGCAGTGAACAGGTGCGATACGGTCGTTGAGGCCTTCACCGTTTTCTAAGCTGCCTATGCGGCAGTGAACCCTTGCCGTCGTACTGGGCCATCAGCAGGAATTTTCTAAGCTGCCTATGCGGCAGTGAACTTTCATGCCCTCCCCCAGGCGGGGCACCAGGCTTTCTAAGCTGCCTATGCGGCAGTGAACGCCTCGGCGCTGACCTGGTTGTCCAGGCGTGTTTTCTAAGCTGCCTATGCGGCAGTGAACGGTGCCGACGCCAAGGCCAAGCTGCGCAAGATTTTCTAAGCTGCCTATGCGGCAGTGAACAACATCCGGCGGCTGATCGAGTCGCCCAGCTGTTTCTAAGCTGCCTATGCGGCAGTGAACCCGATGCGGCCGATGTCCCGGCCCTTGGGCCATTTCTAAGCTGCCTATGCGGCAGTGAACGTCATTGCTCAGTACGATGCCGGAGGCGCCATGTTTCTAAGCTGCCTATGCGGCAGTGAACTCGTCGGGCAGCGCCCATTTCAGGGTGGCCTTTTTCTAAGCTGCCTATGCGGCAGTGAACATACGGAAGCAGCTCGCGACGGTGCCTGTAGATTTCTAAGCTGCCTATGCGGCAGTGAACATTTCCATCGGTAGTTTTGAGCGTTCGGATCATTTCTAAGCTGCCTATGCGGCAGTGAACGACTTCCACGACTTCAACGTCCTGCGCCCCATTTTCTAAGCTGCCTATGCGGCAGTGAACGCTGCATAGCTGGCTGCGGCCTCCGGTTCGTGTTTCTAAGCTGCCTATGCGGCAGTGAACACAGCAGCGGCATTGGCTTGGGCAGCGGCCAGTTTCTAAGCTGCCTATGCGGCAGTGAACCGCCTTCCTCATGCGTATCAGGCCCACAACTATTTCTAAGCTGCCTATGCGGCAGTGAACGCGCTCCGCCTGCTGGTAGCGCGGCAGCTCCATTTCTAAGCTGCCTATGCGGCAGTGAACTTCCCAAAGCATCGGTTCCGGTGCTTCGGAGATTTCTAAGCTGCCTATGCGGCAGTGAACATGCCATCGCTGGGGCGAGATTCGGGCCGACTTTTCTAAGCTGCCTATGCGGCAGTGAACTTGGCTGCCCCGCTAACTCGAACTCTGGCCCATTTCTAAGCTGCCTATGCGGCAGTGAACTGGTCCTTCATCCAGTTCATGCTGCTGGACAGTTTCTAAGCTGCCTATGCGGCAGTGAACGGCGATGAACAGCCACACGATGGGCGCGGTCATTTCTAAGCTGCCTATGCGGCAGTGAACCCGAACCGCGTCACGTTCTACCTGCGAGTGAATTTCTAAGCTGCCTATGCGGCAGTGAACCAGCGCCACGGCCGCGTCAGACGAGGTGAACATTTCTAAGCTGCCTATGCGGCAGTGAACTCCGAGAAGATCCGAAACGGCTTCGCGCGGGCTTTCTAAGCTGCCTATGCGGCAGTGAACCTGCTGCGCGTAGCCCGCAGGCCGGTGGGCAATTTCTAAGCTGCCTATGCGGCAGTGAACGCGCGCTGGATCGCCAGATGATCGGCTTTCATTTTCTAAGCTGCCTATGCGGCAGTGAACACCTCTGCAGGCAAGCCACCGATGGCCGAGACTTTCTAAGCTGCCTATGCGGCAGTGAACGTCAAGCTGACCCTGCTCGGCATCAAGCCAGCTTTCTAAGCTGCCTATGCGGCAGTGAACGGAGGGATACCCACACTGGTTCACCGCCATGCTTTCTAAGCTGCCTATGCGGCAGTGAACGACGTTCGTGGCCGCAGGCCCGATGCCAACACTTTCTAAGCTGCCTATGCGGCAGTGAACAGCTGATCTACCGGCTCAACGCTGGCCGCAATTTTCTAAGCTGCCTATGCGGCAGTGAACTTCACGCCAGTCATGGTCATGCGCATGACGATTTTCTAAGCTGCCTATGCGGCAGTGAACCGGTGTTCGGCTATCTCCTGTGGCAGTTCCATTTTCTAAGCTGCCTATGCGGCAGTGAACGTACTGGCGGCACCGGTGGCGGCTCATCAGGTTTTCTAAGCTGCCTATGCGGCAGTGAACGCAGTAACGGTGGCGGTAATACGGGGGGCGGTTTTCTAAGCTGCCTATGCGGCAGTGAACGAGCGCGGCCGGCAACTGCTGGAAATCGGGCTTTTCTAAGCTGCCTATGCGGCAGTGAACGCTGCGGCGCTGGGCGTGGTAGCTGGTGACGTTTTCTAAGCTGCCTATGCGGCAGTGAACGCGTTCACACTGACCACCCAGATGATCCGAACTTTCTAAGCTGCCTATGCGGCAGTGAACTGGATTGTAGATTCTCCAGACCCTTGATTTTGAAAGAGCTTTGCGTGCCAGGGCGCGATCACCCCTTTTTGCAGGCGGCATTGCAAGCCCTTGTTTTATATAGCAGTTGCAACAGCGCCAGAAAAAGGGTTGGCGCCGCTCCCGGAGCGCTGCGCCAGCAGGACGGCCATGGAGCGCGGCTGTGCCCGCCCCAGCTCAGTCCAGCAGATCCGAATAATCCCCGCGGTCAAATCCCTGGCTCGCCTCCCAGGGAGCAGGATTCGGCGCGGCGATGCGCTCGACCTTGACGCGGGTCAGTGCGGTGCCGTGGCTGTCGCTGCGCTCGATCAGGCGCGGGTACTGGCCGCGCACGTCCCAGTCCACTACGGTGGTCTGCTCGCCCGTGGCCTGGCGGTAGCGCTGCACGCCGCCCTTGGCGGCGCCCACGGGCTGCATGGCCTGCAGCGTGGCGGGCGGCACCAGCCAGTACTGCGCGTCCCACGATCCGCCGTAGCCCACGTTACCGTGGTGCGCTCGCTCGACCTCGATCACGCGGCGGGTCTGGTTGAGGATGACCTCGACCTTCTCCTGCCCGTCGTCGCCGCGGCTCACGCGCAGCGGCGCGCCGTTGGCCTCGTCGTGCGCATGGCCGGCGTGCGGGCCGTGGCGATGCTCGTGGCCGTGGCCCTCGCTCTGGCGCAGCGCCGCGGGCAGCTCGCGCTCGGTCCACACCGATCCGACCCTGCGGTAGACGCGGTTGGTGTGCGTGGTCTCGCGCAGCACGCCGTCGTGCCCGATGGTGCGGGTGTAGTAGGTGACGCGCAGGTCCGCCGGCGGCGTGGCCTTCACGGCGGTGGTGGTGGCCTGCGCCGCTGCGGGCGCGGATACGGCGCCCTGCGCCAGGGCCATGTTCGGCAGCCACATCACTGCCACCAGCGCAGCAGCCTTCAGAACAGATAATTGCATGATTGGTATAAAAACAATAGCTGCTGGCGCTTGATACACAAGCGCCAGCAGCCGATTTGACTCAAAAACCAGCAACCAGGCCCATCACAGGCCGGCGGCCTCCTTGACCTTGCTGAACACCTTGGTGTTGTCCATGGTGCCCTTGAAGATCTTCGCGCCGGCGCCGCCGGCAAACAGCATCACGTCGCCGCCGCCATGGGTTTCGGCGCCGGGCGCGCCGAGGTTGATGCCGACTTCCTGCAGGAAGTTGTCCTGCGTGGTGTCCACGTTGCTCAGGTCTTCGCGGCTGGCGGCGCGGGCCGGGGCGACCCAGGGCTTCTTGCCGTCTTCCTCGTTGACCTGGGTGGCGGCGGTGGCATTGGGGCGGCCGCCGTTGCCGAAGACCAGCGTGGTGTAGGGCTTGCCGTCGTCGGCCTTGGAGAGCTTGCCGCTCTGGTAGTCCACCACCTTGCCGAGGATCGGGTTGCCGATCTTGCTGTAGCCGTTGAAGGCCATCGAGTGGTCGTGGTCGGCCGTGACCACGATGAGGGTGTTCTTCAGGCCCGGGTCTTTCTTTTCCATGAAGGCCAGCGCGGTGTCGATGGCCTTGTCCATGGCCAGCGCGTCTTCGAGTGCGCGCTTGGCGTTGCTGCCGTGCAGCGCGTGGTCGATGCGGCCGCCCTCCACCATCAGGAAGAAGCCGTTCGCATTGCGCGACAGCACCTGCAGCGACTTCTCGGTCATCTGCGCCAGGCTGGGCTGGTCGAGCTGCTGGTTCACGCGGTCGAGCTCGTAGGCCATCTCGCTCTGCGAGAACAGGCCCAGCAGCTTGCCGGCCTGCGTGGCGTCGATGCCGGCGAGCGTGCTGCCGCTGTTGGCATAGGTGTAGCCCTTGGCCTTCATCATCTCGACGAGGTTGGCGTCGTCGGTCCGCTTGCTGCTGGGGTTGACGGACTTGGGCAGGTAGTTGCGCTGGCCGCCGCCCATCAGCACGTCGAGGCCGTCGGCCAAGCGGGCGTTGTAGTTGGCATGGCCGGGCACCGACTGCTCGGCGATGGTGTTGTAGCCGTTGCGGTTGCAGATGTGCGCATAGGTGGCGGCCGGCGTGGCGTGGCCCACGCGGGTGGTCGAGATGGCGCCCACCGCGCGGCCCTTGGCCTTGGACAGCTCCAGCAGCGTGACCGCCGGCGTGCCGTTGCCGGCGGGGCAGGTCGAGTCCTCGCCGTTGATGTACTGCTTGCCGCCGTCGGCGTAGGCCATGGTCTCGGCCGACATGGAGATGACCTCGTTGTTCATCTTCACGCCGGTCATGTACGCGGCCATAGACGGCGCGCTGTCGGTGGTCTGGCCGTCGCGCGAGAAGGTCTTGACGCGCGCCGCATAGGGCAGCGACTGCATGGTGAGCTTGGCGCGCTCGCTGCTGGCGTAGGCCTGCGGGTTGGCGGCCAGTTCCTTCTCGCCCTTGTAGATGCGCGCGGCAGTGACGGTGACCGGGCCCATGCCGTCGCCGAGGAAGAAGATGACGTTCCTGGCCTCGCCCGCGGCCTGGGCCGCACCCGATGCCAGCGCGGCGCCCACGGTCAGGGCCAGCGCGGTCTTGCTGATTGCGAATTTCATGGTGGATTCCTTGGGTATCTCGGGAGAGCGGGGCTTACAGGCCGATGGCCTTCTTGATCAGGCCGTATACCTCGTTGTTGGTGAGCACGCCCGAGAAGCCCTCGGCGCCCAGGCCGGTGGCGCCCAGGAAGACGTCCGCGCCGCCGTGCGTCTCGGACGACAGCGGAACCACCGCCTCCTGCAGGTAGCCGGGGTTT
Source organism: Comamonas humi (assembly GCF_054782535.1). Lineage (NCBI taxonomy): Bacteria > Pseudomonadati > Pseudomonadota > Betaproteobacteria > Burkholderiales > Comamonadaceae > Comamonas > Comamonas humi. The sequence goes on from NZ_BAAGSH010000002.1 coordinate 387,755, forward strand.
TCGAGATCGGCATTGCTGATCGGGCCGCGCGTGGCCTTGCGGCCCGGGCCGTTGCCGAAGCCAAGGATGGTGTAGGGGTTGCCGTCCACGTCGGTCGAGGGCTTGCCGTCCACGTAGCTGGCCACCAGGCCCAGCACGCCGGGCTTGCCGGGCTCGGTCTTGCCGGTGCGGGCGGCATAGCCGTTCATCTGCAGCGTGTGGTCGTGGTCGGCGGTGACAACCACCAGCGTGTTCTTCAGGCCGGGGTCGATGGCCTGCATCTTGGTGAGCGCCGCCTTGATGGCGCCGTCGAACGCGACCGTGTCCTGCAGTGCGCGGCGGGCGTTAGTGGCGTGCAGCGCGTGGTCGATGCGGCCGCCCTCCACCATCAGGAAGAAGCCCTTCTTGCGCGCGGCCAGCGCGTCGATGGCCTTGCCGGTCATCTCGGCCAGGCTCGGCTCCTTGGCCGGGTCGCGGTCCAGGTCGTAGGCCATATGGTCCTTGGTGAACAGGCCGGCGATCTTGGTGCTGCCGTCGGTGGGCAGCTTGTCGAACTCGCCCTTGTTGGCGGCAAAGCCGTACTTGGCCTTCTTCAGCTCGGCGACGAGGTCGCGGCTGTCGTTGCGCTTGCCACCGGCGGAGGCCGGCGTGAAGTAGCTGGTGCCGCCGCCGAAGACCACGTCCACGCCGTCACCCAGGGCGGCGTTGTAGCCCGCGCCGCCGGGCACCAGGGCCGCGGCGATGGTGTTCTCGGCATCGCGGTGGCACACGTGCGAATACGTGGCCGCCGGCGTGGCATGGGTGATGCGCGTGGTGCTGACCACGCCGGTGCCGTAGCCCGCGGCCTTCATCTGCTCGAGCAGCGTGGGCACGGACTTGCCGTTGCCGCTGGGGCAGGTGCTGTCGAACTTGGCGTGGTAGGGCTTGCCGTCGGCATCGACGGCCTTGGTGTCGGCCGACATGGAGATGACCTCGTTGTTCATCTTCACACCGGTCATGTAGGCGGCCATCGACGGCGCGCTGTCGGTCACCTGGCCGTCGTTGGAATAGGTGTGCACGAAGGCGGTCTCGGGCAACTGGTCGATGGTCAGCTCGCCGTCCTCGCCCACGCTGTAGATGCGCGCGGCCGTCAGCGTGGTGATGCCCATGCCGTCGCCCAGGAAGAACAGCACGTTCTTGGTCGGTGCCTGCGGGCCGGGGTTGCTGCCGCTGCCACTGCCTCCGCTGCCGCAGGCCGTGAGCATGAGCGAAGCGCCGGCCAGTGCGGCGCTCAACAATTTGAGCTTCATTGTGACTTCCTCAAAAGAGCCGCGCCGCCAGAGGGCGCGGTTTTCAGGACAGCACTGTAGAAAGCCAGCGTGGCAGCTTGATGACAATCGCGTGTCGGTTGTCCGTCACAACCAGCGCGCGATCCCCGCCGCCAGCAGGCTGAGCACGACGGTGGAGGCGAACGGCAGCCACAGCGTGCGGCCGAAGACGGTGACCTGGAAATCGCCCGGCAGCCGGCCCAGCCCGATCTTGCGCAGCCAGGCCGACAAGCCGTTGAGCAGCAGCAGCGAGAGGAAGATGACAATCAGCCAGCGGATCATGCCGCCAGTGTATCGCCAGCCGGCCCACGGCGGGCCGGCTTCCCTCAGGCGATCGGGTCGGTGTGCCCCGGCGCGCAGTTGAGCAGCTGCGTGCGGCGGTCCGCGCTCAGCGACAGGTAGCGCTCGTAGTGGCGCAGGATGTCGGCGATCAGCTCCTCGGCGCGCAGGTACTGCACGTCGTAGCCCAGGCGCCCGTCCTCGAAGAAGGTCAGCGGCTCGTAGGCATGGCGGCGCTCCTCCTCGCCGGAGGCCTCGCCCACCGCGAACGTGGGCGCCACGCGCCGGGTGTTGCGCACGCCGTAGACGAAGTCGCGCATGCCGTCGACGGGCACCGTCAGGCGCGCCTCGCCGTCGCCCGCCATGTCGTCGGCCACCAGGGCCTGTACGCCGCGCCGCTGCATCTCGGCCTGCACCTCGCGCATGGCCGGCAGCACGGTGGCCGCGAGGAAGCCGCGCACGTCGTCGCGCGAGGGCTGGTGCACGATCTGCTCCAGCCGCTTGCGCCAGTGCTGGCCGCTCCAGAAGCTGGTGGCGGGCGCCAGCTCCTGCGTGAAGTGCGCGCGGTCCGCCTGCAGGCCCGCCCACAGCCCATAGCACAGCGCCAGCATGATGAGCGCCACCGGCAGCGCCGCCACCAGCGTCACGGCCTGCAGCGCGCCCAGGCCGCCCGCCAGCAGCAGCACCGCGGCCGTCACCCCCAGCACCCCGGCCCAGAACAGGCGTTGCCACACGGGCGAGTGGGCATGGCCGCGCGACGCGATGCTGTCGACCACGAAGGCGCCCGAGTCGGCCGAGGTCACGAAGAACACCGCGATCAGCACGATCGCCAGCCACGACACGGCCTTGGCCCAGGGCAGGTATTCGAAGAAGCGGAACAGCAGCGCGTCCACATTGCCAGCGGTCTGCGCCAGCGCGCCCTGGGCCACGTGCGTGTCGATCCAGATCGCGCTGTTGCCGAAGGCGGTCATCCACAGCAGGTTGAAAGCCGACGGCACCAGCAGCACGCCGATGATGAACTGGCGGATGGTGCGCCCGCGCGAGATGCGGGCGATGAACATGCCCACGAAGGGCGCCCAGGAGATCCACCAAGCCCAGTACAGGATGGTCCAGCCGCCGAACCAGGACGCCTCGCGGGCCGGCTCGTAGGCAAAGGTGCGGAACGACAGGCTCACCAGGTTCGACAGGTACAGGCCGATGTTCTCGCTCAGCACCCGCGCCAGAAACAGCGTGGGCCCGGCGATGACGACGAAGGCCAGCAGCACGAAGGACAGCGACAGGTTGAGCTCGCTCAGCCGCCGCACGCCCTTGTCCAGGCCCGAGACGGCGGACAGCCCGGCCAGCCCCACGACGACCACGATCACGCCCAGGCGGAAGCCCGCGGTCGAGGTGTCCATGCCGGTGACGGACTGGATGCCCGCCGCGAGCTGCAGCGCGCCGTAGCCCAGCGTGGTGGCAATGCCGGCGATGGTGCCGACCAGCGCGAAGGCATCGACGCCATGGCCGATCGGCCCGTTGATGCGGTGCTTGAGCAGCGGGTACAGGCCCGAGCGCATGGTCAGCGGCAGGTTGTAGCGGAAGCCGAAATACGCCAGCACCAGGCCCATGGTGCCGTACACCGCCCAGGCGTGGAAGCCCCAGTGGAAGAAGGTGGACTCCATCGCCTCGCGGGCCGCGGCCGGCGTGCCGGGCAGCTGCGTGGGGGGCTTGAGGAAGTGCTGCATGGGCTCGCCCACGCCGAAGTACATCAGCCCGATGCCCATGCCGGCCGCAAAGAGCATGGCCGTCCACGAGACAAAGCTGAACTCGGGCTTCGCGTCGTCCGCGCCCAGGCGGATATCGCCGAACCGGCTGGCCGCGATGAACACCAGGAACAGCAGGAAGGCCGTCACCGCCAGCGCATACAGCCAGTCGAAGTGGCCCACCACCCATTTCTGGGCGCCCGAAAAAAGCGTGTCGGCCCGCTGGGGCGCCAGGCCGCAGAACACCAGCAGCAGCGCCAGTACCAGCAGCGCCGGCACCACCACCGGCGCCGTCATGGTGATGCGCGGACGCGCCGCGGCGTCGGCCGCGGCGGCGTCAGTTGGTAGGTCGCTGGGCGGGGCGTTCGCCTCGTCCGGGGCAGTTGGTGTCATGGTCCTCTCCTCCTCGATGACTGCAGGAAGGCCATGCGCACCAAGCGTCCATGGCCATATACCGTGCCTATTGTCGAGGAAAGGCGGACAGCCGGCGACCATCGCACCCGACTTAGCGCTGCGCCCCCCAGCGCCGCACCGTCAGCCGCTCCAGCGTGTGGAAGCCCAGCGTCTCGACCAGCAGGCCGATGATGATGACCAGGGCCAGCCCGGCGAAGACCTTGTCGGTGTACAGCTCGTTGCGGCTCTGGAAGATGTACCAGCCCAGGCCACCCTTGCCCGACGAGGCGCCGAACACCAGCTCGGCCGCGATCAGCGTGCGCCAGGCGAAGGCCCAGCCGATCTTCAACCCCGACAGGATGGACGGCAGCGCCGCCGGCACCAGGATCTGCACCACGTAGCGCACGCCGCGCAGCCCGTAGTTGCGCCCGGCCATGCGCAGCGTCTCGGGCACGGCCTGGAAGCCCGCGTAGGTATTGAGCGCCAGCGGCCACAGCACCGAATGCACCAGCACCAGGATCAGGCTGCCCTGCCCCAGGCCCAGCCACAGCAGCGCCAGCGGCAGCAGCGCGATCGCCGGCAGCGGGTTGAACATGGCGGTCAGCGTGGACAGCAGGTCGCGCCCCCAGCTGCTGGCCACGGCCAGCACCGTGAAGGCCAGCGCCAGCACCACGCCCAGCGCATAGCCCTTGAGCAGCACGGCCAGCGAGATCGCGGTCTTGGCCAGCAGCTCGCCGCTGGCCAGGTCCTGCACCAGCGCTTTCGCCGTCTGGCCGAAGGTGGGCAGCAGCAGGTCGTTGTCCTGCCAGCGGGCGACGATCTCCCACAGCACGGCGAGCAGCAGCAGGACCAGCGCCCGGCGCAGGCCGGTGTGCTGCGCGAGGCGCCCCGCCAGCGGCACCGGGCGCGCCTGCAGCTGCGCGGGCGCGGGGGCGATGGCGTATTCGGCCTCGGGGCGGATGGGCGGCGTTTTCAGCGCGAGGGAGGTCATGCTCAGGCCGCCTTTCTCAGTTTCAAGCCATTTTGGCCTCCAGCGCTTGCTGAATGAGCGCCATTAGCTATTATTTCAGGAGCATCAATCTCTGACTGCGGCTCGTCGAACAGAAGCGCATGGATGCGCTGGTGCGCGGCCTGGAAGGCGGGGCTGCCGCTGCTGGCCAGGTCGAAGGCATGGGCGTTGACCTCGGCGCGCAGGCGGCCGGGGTGCGGCGAGAGAATGGCGACGCGGCTGCCCACCACCAGCGCCTCCTCGATGGAGTGGGTGACGAAGACCAGCGTGAAGCGCAGCTCGTCCCACAGCGCCAACAGCTCCTCCTGCATGCGGCGGCGGGTGAGCGCATCGAGCGCGGCGAAGGGCTCGTCCATCAGCAGCACCTGCGGGTGCATGGCCAGCGCGCGGGCAATGGCCACGCGCTGCTTCATGCCGCCCGAGAGCTGGTGCGGGTAGGCATCGGCAAAGCGCGCCAGCCCCACCTTGGCGAGGTAGAGCTCGGCCCGCTCGCGCGCCTCGGCGCGGCCCGCGCTGCGCGATGCGAGCAGCGGGAACATCACGTTCTCGCGCACCGTCTTCCACGGCGGCAGCTGGTCGAACTCCTGGAACACCATCACCCGGTCGGGCCCCGGCTGGCGCACCGGCCGGCCGTGCAGGCGGATCTCGCCGCCGGCCAGCGGCACCAGGCCGGCCATGGCCTTGAGCAGGCTGGACTTGCCGCAGCCCGACGCACCCAGCAGCACCAGGCGCTCGGCCTCGTGCACCTGCAGGTTCACCTCGTGCGTGGCGCGCACCACGCGGTCGGGCAGCGCGTAGTCGATGCTGGCACCGGCCACCTCCAGCAGCGGCGCCTCATGCGCAGCCGGGCGCGGCGCGGTTGGGGCCTGCGGCGCCTTGCGCTGGAACCGATTCAGCAAAGGCTGGGCCAGGGACTCGAACGCCAGCGGGCTGCCGGCCGTGTCCCAGATCGCGGCATCCCAGTCGTTGCCCAAGGGTACGAAACGCATGTCAACTCCCCGAGATGACGCGCGCGTCGTCGAAGAAATAGTCCTTCACCGCCTCGGGCCGGTTCTTGATCACGCCCACGCGCTGCAGGAACTGCCCCAGGCCCACGGTGTTCTGCGGCTGGATGGTGAACTGCACCTGCGGGTTCTTCACGATCTTGAGCAGCAGCTCGCGGTCGACCTTGCTGTTGTTGGCCTTGATAAAGATGTCCACCGCCTTCTCGGGCTGGGCCTGGATGAACTGCGCCGACTCGGCCAGCGCATCGACGAAGGCGCGGTAGGTCTTGGGGCTTTCGTGGCGGAATTTCTCGGTGGTGTAGAGCACGGTGGACGAGGCCGGGCCGCCCAGCACGTCGTACGAGTTGAGCACGATGCGCGAGTTGGGGTTGCCGGCCAGCTCCAGCTCCTGGTACGGCGGGTTGCCGAAGTGCGCCGACACCTCGGTGCCGCCCTTGACGATGGCCGCCGCCGCATCGGGGTGCGGCAGCGCCACCTGCAGCTTGTCGAGGCGCTGGTAGTCCTTGTCGCCCCAGAGCTTGGCCGAGGCGTACTGCAGCACCCGCGACTGCACCGACACGCCGACGGCGGGCGTGGCGATGCGGTCCTGCTCGCTGAAGTCGACAATCGACTTCACCTTCGGGTTGTTGCTGACCAGGTAGTACGGGAAGTTGCCCAGCGACGCCACGCCCCGCACGTTCTGGCGGCCGCGCGTGCGGTCCCACAGCGTGAACAGCGGCGCCACGCCGGCACCGGCGATGTCCACGTTGCCCGACAGCAGCGCGTCGTTCACCGCCGGGCCGCCGGAGAACTGCAGGAAGTCGACCTTGATGTCCACGCCCTGGGCCTTGCCGTGTTTCTCGATCAGTTGCTGGTCCTGCGCCACATTGAGCAGCAGGTAGACGATGCCGTACTGCTGCGCGATGCGCAGCTGCCCTTCGGCGGCCTGGGCCGCGCCGGCGGACAGGCCCCACAGCGCGGCGGTGGCACTGAGGACGATGGCCGCGCGGCGGCTCAGGGGCCGGCGGGCGGGCTCTGCGGGGCGGATGGAAGCGATGGTGGTGCGGTAGAGAGTGGTCATGGTGAAGATCCTGGAAAAAAAGCGCCCCCGGCGGGAATGACCCCACCGGGGGCCGTAAAGGGCAAGGAGACAGATGAATGCCCTATCGACACCAACAACGCGCCAACCAGATGCGTACCAACAATTGCTGCATGCTTGCTCCTCGCGCCGGTCACGCCGGCACGTCGCCTTCGATGGTCGTGCGGTAGAGCTTGCGGCGCTGTCCCTCGGGCACATTGCTGGCCAGGTGCAGCACCGAGCGGTTGTCCCAGAACAGCAGGTCGTGCGCCTGCCAGCGGTGGCGGTAGACAAAGCGCGGCAGCGTGCTGTGCGCGAACAGATAGGCCAGCAGGTCGGCGCTGTCGCGCTCGCTCAGGCCCAGGATGCGGGTGGTGAAATGCTCGCTCACGAACAAGGCCTTGCGCCCGGTCTCGGGGTGGGTGCGCACCACCGGGTGCACGGCCGGCGGCACCTCGGCGACCTGCTCGGCGCTGAGCTGCGGGCGGAAGGGGTTGCGCTGGCGCAGCTCCTCGTAGCGCAGCAGGTAGCTGTGCTCGGCCTGCAGGCCCGACAGCCGCGCCTTCACCTCGGCGGGCAGCGCCTCGTAGGCGGCGTGCTGGTCGGCGAACAGGGTGTCGCCGCCCTCCTCGGGCAGCTCCTGCGCATGCAGCAGCGAGCCGAGCGCGGGGCGCTCCTTGTACGACAGGTCGGAGTGCCAGAAATGCCCGGCATCGCCGAGGCCGATGGGCTGGCCGTTCTCGCGGATGTTGGAGACGATCAGCACCTCGTCGTGCCCGGGCAGCTTGAAGTTGCGCAGCACATGGCGCTGCAGCGGCCCGAAGCGGCGGCTGAAGGCCACGTGCTCGGCGGGCGTGATGCGCTGGTCGCGGTACACGACCACGCTGTGCGCAAGGTGGGCGCGGTGCAGCTGCGCGAAGTCTTCGGGCGCCAGCGGGCGACCCAGGTCGGCGCCCAGCACCTCGGCGCCCAGGCGCTGCGCGCCGGCGGGTGTGCGCAGCTCGAAGGACTGGGCCGTGTCCTCGCTCCAGTCCTGCACCGCCCGCGCGGCCGGCAGCCAGGGCTTGTGCGCCAGGGCACGCGAGGCCAGCGTGGCTGCCCGGGCGCCGGCGATAGCGGTGGAGAACAGTGCGGACATGGTGCTTTCCTTTCGGCGGTGTCAAACCATGGCTGCACTGTAGAAACCGCCGCCGTTCCTGCCAACGAACGAAAACAGCCTTGCTTATGCAAAAAGCGATGATGGGCCTTGGCCTACAAGGCGCGCGCCACGCAGCGGCTATGGTGTTCCCATGCAAATCGTGCCTTCGCTGACAGCGCGCCACGCGCTGTTCCTGGATTTCGATGGCACCCTGGCCGACATTGCCGCGCAGCCCGATGCGGTACAAGTCCTGCCCGAGGTCGCCCCCCTGTTGCGCAGCCTGCACCAGCACCTGGACGGCGCGCTGGCCATCGTCACCGGCCGCACCGCGGCCGCCATCGACGGCTTTCTCGCGCCGCTACGCCTGCCGCTGGCCAGCGAGCATGGCGCCTGGTACCGCCTGGGCGCGGACAGCGGCGCCAGCGCGCCCGTTGCCGAGCCCGACCTGGCGCCGGTGCTCGCCGCGCTGCGCCCGCTGCTGGCGCAGCACCCGGCCCTGGTGCTGGAGACCAAGCCCCGCAGCCTGGCGCTGCACTACCGCCAGGCGCCACAGCTCGAAGCCTGGTGCCACCGCACGCTCACGCAGCTGCAGCCGCTGGCGCCGGGCACCGAGCTGATGCAGGGCCGCTGCGTGCTGGAGCTGAAGCCCGCCTGGGCCAGCAAGGGCCGCGCGATCGGCGACTTCATGCGCCGCGCGCCGTTCGCGGGCCGCGTGCCGGTCTTCATCGGCGACGACGTGACCGACGAGACCGGCTTTGCCGCGGTGCAGGAATACGGCGGCCTGGGCGTGAAGGTCGGTGCGGGCCCGACGCTCGCGCTGGCGCGGCTCGACGGCCCCGCCCAGGTGCGCGCCTGGCTGCGCCAGGCCGTGGAGGAGATGGCATGAATGACGCATTCGGCAGCCCGGCCGCGCCCTCGCTGGATCTGGGCATCATCGGCAACTGCTCCATCAGCGCGCTGGTGGACGCGCAGGCGCGCATCGTCTGGTGCTGCCTGCCGCGCTTCGACGGCGACCCGGTCTTCAACGCACTGGTCCAGCCCGGCCCCGAAGGCAGCAGCTTCGCCATCGAGATCGAGAACCTGGCCTCGACCCGCCAGTGGTACGAGCCCAATACCGCCGTGCTGCGCACGCTGCTCACCGACACCGACGGCAACAGCCTCGAGATCACCGACTTCGCGCCGCGCTTCTACTCGCGCTCGCGCTACTTCCGCCCAATGACGCTGGTGCGCCGCCTGCGGCCCGTGCAGGGCTCGCCGCGCATCCGCGTGCGGCTCGATGTGCGCTACGAATGGGGCAGCGCCACGCCCACCATCACCCGGGGCAGCAACCACATCCGCTACGTGGGCGAGCACCTGACGCTGCGGCTGAACACCGATGTGCCGGTGGCCTATGTGCTGTCGGGCCAGCCCTTCGTGGTGGGGCGCGAGCACAACCTGCTGCTGGGCGCCGACGAGACCCTGCTCGCCGGCATCGCCGACACGGCGCGGCTGTTCGAGCAGGAGACGCTGTCGTACTGGCGGCACTGGACGCAGCGCCTGGCCATACCGCTGGAGTGGCAGAGCGCGGTGATCCGCGCGGCCATCACGCTCAAGCTCTCGCTGTTCGAGGACACCGGCGCCATCGTCGCCGCGATGACCACGAGCATCCCCGAGTCTCCCGACAGCGGCCGCAACTGGGACTACCGCTTCTGCTGGCTGCGCGACGCCTTCTTCGTCGTGCGCGCGCTCAACAGCCTGTCCGAGACCGCCACCATGGAGGACTACCTGCGCTGGCTGACCAACGTGGTGGTGGAGACCGGCAGCGGCCACATCCAGCCGCTGTACGGCATAGGGCTGGAGCGCGAGCTGCCCGAGGCGCTGGTGCCGCAGCTCGCCGGCTACCGCGGCATGGGGCCGGTGCGCGTGGGCAACCAGGCGGCAGAGCATTTCCAGCACGACGTGTACGGCAACATCATCCTGGGCGCGGCGCAGGCCTTCCACGACCGGCGCCTGCTGCACCCGGCGGGCAGCGCCGAGTTCGCGCGGTTGGAGCAGATCGGCGAGCTGGCGGTGCGCGTGTACGGCCAGCCCGACGCCGGCATGTGGGAGCTGCGCACACGCGCACGCATCCACACCTCGTCGGCGCTGATGAGCTGGGCCGCCTGCGACCGACTGTCCAAGATTGCCATCGCGCTGCGCCTGCCCGAGCGTGCCGTGTACTGGCACGCCCACGCCGAGCGCATGCAGGCCGAGATCCTCGCCAAATCATGGAACGCGCAGCGCCAGGCCTTCGCCGAGAGCTTCGGCGGCAGCGAGCTGGACGCTAGCGTGCTGCTGATGGCCGAGGTGGGCCTGGTCGACCCGATGGACCCGCGCTTCGTCAGCACCGTGGATGCGCTGGAGGCCACGCTGTGCGATGGCCACTTCATGCGCCGCTACGAGGCCGCCGACGACTTCGGCAAGCCCGAGACCAGCTTCAACATCTGCACCTTCTGGCGCGTCAACGCACTCGCGGCCATCGGCCGCAAGGACGAGGCACGCGAGATCTTCGAGGCCATGCTGGCCGCGCGCAACCCGCTGGGCCTGCTGTCGGAGGACACGCATGCGCAGACCGGCGAGATGTGGGGCAACTTTCCGCAGACCTATTCGATGGTCGGCATCATCAACGCCGCGATGCGCCTGTCCGGCCCCTGGGAACAGGTGATCTGACATGGGCCGTCTGGTCGTTGTATCGAACCGGCTGGCCGATCCGCGCAAGAGCGCGGCGGGCGGCCTGGCCGTGGCGCTGGGCGATGCGCTGCAGCGCACCGGCGGCCTGTGGTTCGGCTGGAGCGGCACCGTCACCGAGGGCGGCGCCAGCGGCGAAGGCGCGCTGCGCACGCGCCAGGCCGGCAACGTGACGCTGGCCACCGTCGACCTGTGCCGCGAAGACCACGAGAGCTACTACCTCGGCTACGCCAACAGCGTGCTGTGGCCGGTGTTCCACTACCGGCTCGACCTGGCGGATTTCAACGCCAGCTACATCGCCGGCTACCGGCGCGTGAACCAGATGTTCGCGCGCAAGCTGATGCCGCTGCTGCGCGACGACGACATCCTCTGGGTGCACGACTACCACCTGATCCCGCTGGCGGCCGAGCTGCGCGCGCTGGGCTGCCGCCAGCGCATGGGTTTCTTCCTGCACATCCCCGTGCCGCCGCCGCTCATCATGGCCGCCATTCCGCAGCACGACTGGCTGATGCGCTCGTTCTTCGCCTACGACCTGGTGGGCCTGCAGAGCGAGGCCGATGTGTCGCACTTCACGCGCTACCTGGGCAACGAGGCCGGGGCGCAGGAGCTGGGCGCGCCGGAGCCCGGCGGGCAGCGCCTGCGCGCCTTCGGCGCCACGGTGCAGGTGCAGGCCTTTCCCATCGGCATCGACGTGGACGAATTCACGCGCCTGACGCACGCCGCCGAGGCGGTGGAAACCTGCGAGAGCATGCGCAGCGAATACTCGCGCCGCCGCCTGCTGCTGGGCATAGACCGGCTGGATTACTCCAAGGGCATTCCGCAGCGCGTGCGCGCCTTCCGCGAACTGCTGCAGCGCTACCCCGAGAACGAGCGCAGCGCCACGCTGGTGATGATCGCCTCGCCGTCGCGCGACAGCGTGCACGCCTATGCCGACCTGCGCCAGGAGCTGGAAGGCCTGTGCGGCGCCATCAACGGCGACTACGGCGAGCTGGACTGGATGCCTCTGCGCTACATCCACCGCACGGTGGCGCGCAAGCGCGTGCCGGGCCTGTGCCGCGCCGCGGCCGTGGGCCTGGTGACGCCGCTGCGCGACGGCATGAACCTGGTGGCCAAGGAGTTCGTGGTGGCGCAGGACCCGGAGGACCCCGGCGTGCTGGTGCTGTCGCGCTTTGCGGGCGCGGCCGAGCAGCTCAAGGAGGCGCTGCTGGTCAATCCCTACGACACCCAGGGCATGGCCGACAGCATCCAGACCGCGCTGCAGATGCCGCTGGCCGAGCGCCAGCGCCGCCACCAGAAGCTGCTCGCACGCATCCGCGAGCAGGATGTGCACTGGTGGCGCCAGGCGTTCCTGCAGGCGCTGGAACAGGCGGGGGATGATGCGGATCGGGCGCACCTGGCTGGCATTTGAGCCAAATTGGCATTTAGCGCTTATGCAGCAAGCGCAGCTAGCTATCCTTTTTGATAGAAGCCGAGCGCAGCGATGGCCCGGATAGTCTCCCCACCCCTTCTGGCTGCGCCTGTGGCGTGGCGTTTGCGGGGTGGGCATGCGCGTCGGAGCGCGCATGCTTCGTCATCTGACTCGCCGGGGATGTCCGAGCGCAGCGCCTTCGGCGCGGAGTCGAGTTCCACGGCGCACCCCGCAAACGTCACGCCACAGGTTGCCCCAACGCCTTGGCGTTGGGGTCGCAGACAGCAGGGCGCGCTTCTTTTGCCTACTTTTCTTGCGCGAGCAAGAAAAGTAGGTCGGCCGCCGGGCCGAAACCCCGGCCTCTGCCAACCAACACGCCAAAGCGTTGGAAGAGATCCTTTATCCGTGCACCAAGGCCATCGCGGCATAGTCGCCTACCGCCAAACCCAGGCCGGCCGGAACCAGTTGCACGCCGTCGGTCAACGCGGGTAGGTGCCGGGAAACCTCACCCTGCAACCGCGGCAGCAGCAGCCCACGGTTGTGCAGGAAGACCGCCCCACCCAGGCTGATGCGCTGCAGATCAAGCAGCGCCACCAGGTTGTAGAGCATGCGGCCCAGCACGCGGCACAGCTCGTCCACCACGGCCAATGCAGCCTTGTCGCCGCCGCTCGCGGCCTGCATCAGCGCCGCCGCGTCGGCCCAGCCTCGCTCGGCAAAGCGCCGCTGCACCGCGTTGCCGGCCACCAGCGCCTCCACGTCGCCCCAGTTGCCGCAGCCGCACAGCAGGCCCACCGGGTCATCGCTGGCGAAGGTGTGGCCGGCATGGCCGGCGTTGCCGTTCTTGCCGCGCAGGATGCGCCCGTCCACGCACAGGCCCGCGCCCACGCCGGTGCTCCAGGTCACGTAGGCGCAGTGCGGCACGCCCTGCAGCGCGCCCCACAGGCGCTCGGCCTCCAGCGCGGCGACGGCGTCGTTCTCGATACGCAGCTGTGCAAAGCGCTCGGCCAGCGGCGCTTCGAGCGGCACCGAGGTCCAGTCGTTCGGCAGCCCGCGCGCGGGGCCCGCCAGGCCGCCGCAGATGTTGGGGTTGGCCACCTCGATGCGGCCGGCCACATGGAGGAAGGGCCCGCAGGACGACACGCCCGCCTGCGTGACCTGCTCCTCGGCCACGCCCTGGGCAGCGCAGACTTCCTGCACCAGCCGCAGCACCTGCCGGACCAGCGCTCCCCGGTCGCCCGTGGTGGCCGTGGGCTCGGCGCGGCGGCCGATGGGCTGGCCGCCCGCTCCATCCGCCAGGCTGACCGCCACCTTGGTGCCGCCGATATCGATGCATGCCTTCATCCAGTCTCCTGTGCCACCGCGCTAGAGGCGGTGCGTGCGATCTCCCCGTTCGAAACCCAGCGCGGCCCATGGCGCTACGCCCTTGGCGAGCAGGATGGCCTTGAACAGCTCGCCCATCTCCTGCTCCATCATCAGTTTGGCGGCAGCGGCGCGCTCTGTCTGTGGGAGCAGTTCCAGTTTTTGCAACAAGCCGCAATTGATCAGCAGGTGCGCCTGCGTGGTGTAGCCCAGCACGTCGAGGCCCGCATCCTGCGCCGCGACGGCGATGCCGGTGAAGTTGACGTGGGCGGTGATGTCCTTGTGGCCCACCAGCGCCAGCGGGTCGGCGTCCACCTGGTGCAGGTGGTGGCAGACCAGGGTGCCCATGTGGCGCTGCGGGTGGTAGTACTCGGCCTCGCCGAAGCCGTAGTCGACCAGCAGCAGCGCCCCGCGCGCAAGGCGCTCGCCCAGCGTGGCGACGAAGGCCTCGGCCTGCGGGTGGATCTCGGTCAGGTACTCGGCTTCGGGCGGCAGCTCGGGCTCGGCCGGCGGGCGCAGCGCGCTGGGCCGGTCGCTCCAGGCAAAGCCCTCGCCCTGCACCACCACGCCACGCTCGTGCCATTCGCCCGCTTTGCGCACCAGCAGCTTGACCGGCATGGCATCGAGCACCTCGTTGCCCACGACCACGCCCTGCATCTGCGCCGGCAGCTCGGCCACCCAGCGCACCCGGTCGCCAAACGCGGCCAGCCGTGCCTGCTGGCGCGCGCGCAGCGTGCCCGACAGGTCGACGATGGTGTAGCGGCGGCAGGCGTCGCCCAGCGTGGACAGCAGCTGCTCGGCCAGCGCGCCGGAGCCGGCGCCAAACTCCCAGACCTCGTCGGTCTGGGTGCGCTGCAGCGCCTCGGCCACCTGGGCGGCCAGCAGCTGCCCGAAGACGGGCGACAGCTCGGGCGCGGTGACGAAATCGCTGCCCGACGAGGGCATGGCGCCGAATTTGGCGCGCTCGTTGGCGTAGTAGCCCAGGCCCGGCTCGTACAGCGCCAGGCGCATGAACTCGTCGAAGGGCAGCCAGCCGCCGTTGGCGTCAATGGCCTTGGCGATGCGCGCGGCGAGCGCGGTCGTTAAACTATCGGGTTCGGTATTCACCCCCCTATTGTCGCTTTCTCCCGCATTGCCGATGGCTTCCACCACCGCATCTCCCCGCACCGTGCTCGTCACGGGCGCCGCACGGCGCCTGGGCCGGGCCATCGCGCTCGAGCTGGCCCGCCAGGGCTGGCAGGTGGCGGTGCACTACCGGGGTTCTGCGGCGGATGCTATGCAAACCGCAGCTGAATGCGCAGCCCTGTCGGGCGTGAGCGGCCATTTCGATGCCGACTTCCAGGACGAGGCGGCGACGCGCGCGCTGCTGCCCCGGGTGGCGGCGCATTTCGGCGCGGTGGACGCGGTGGTCAACAGCGCCTCGCTGTTCGAGCACGACGGCGTGGCCGACTTCGGCTACGACGCGCTCGCGCGCCACCTGCGCAGCAACACCGGCGCGCCCATCGTGCTGGCGCAGGCCCTGCACCAGCACCTGGAGTCGCGCAACGCCACGGGCGCGGTGGTGAACCTGCTGGACCAGAAGCTGTGGAACATGAACCCGGACTTCGTGAGCTACACGCTCAGCAAGGCCGCGCTCGAGGCCGCGAACACCCTGCTGGCGCAGGCGCTGGCGCCGCGCCTGCGCGTGGTGGGCGTGGCCCCGGGGCTGACGCTGACCAGCGAGTTCCTGAGCGAGGACAAGTTCGCGCAGCTGCACCGCATGAGCCCGCTGGGCCGCTCGTCCACGCCCGAGGACGTGGCATCGGCCGTGCGCTTCGCGCTGGAGAACCCGGCCATCACCGGCACCACGCTGCTGGTGGACGGGGGCCAGCACCTGATGCGGTTCGACCGCGATTTTTCGATGATGTAAGCCCCCTGGGCACAAGAGTACGGCGATGACGACTTTCGACACCGGGTTGCAAACCCTGACGCTGAACGGCCTGCGCTTTGACGCCAACCTCGGCATACTCGCGCACGAGAAGCAGCGGCCCCAGCCCATCCAGGTGGATGCCGAACTGAGCCTGGGCCAGCAGCCGCTGGCCCCGCACGACGATGACATCACGCACGTGCTGGACTACCGCAAGGTGCGCCAGATCATCATCGACGAATGCACGGCCGAACACGTGAACCTGCTCGAGAGCCTGATCGGCAAGCTGGCCCAGCGCCTGCTGCAGCTGCCGGGCGTGCGCGGCGTGCGCGTGAAAATTGCCAAATTAGAAATCTTTGACGACTGCGAAGTGGCCATTCGCATCGAAACCGGACAATGGTGACCCTATGAGCGCCGTACTCAACAACCTGACCCCCAACGCCTGGAACCTGGGCGACGACGAACCCGCGGAAACCGCAGCCGACTCGGGCGCCAAGCGCCTGAAGATCCAGCGCGAGAACCACAAGCTCGAAAAGCGCCTGTGCCGCGAGGTGGCCCGCGCCATCGGCGACTACAACATGATCGAGGACGGCGACAAGGTCATGGTCTGCATGTCGGGCGGCAAGGACAGCTACACCCTGCTCGACATATTGATCAAGCTGCGCCAGCGCGCGCCGATCAAGTTCGACCTGGTGGCCGTCAACCTCGACCAGAAGCAGCCCGGCTTCCCCGAGCACGTGCTGCCCGAGTACCTGCGCAGCACCGGCGTGCCCTTCCACATCGAGAACCAGGACACCTACAGCGTCGTCAAGCGCGTGGTGCCCGAGGGCAAGACCACCTGCGGACTGTGCTCGCGCCTGCGCCGCGCCATCCTCTACCGCGTGGCCGACGAGTTGGGCTGCAACAAGGTGGCGCTGGGCCACCACCGCGACGACATCGTGCAGACGCTGATGCTGAACATGTTCTTCGGCGGCATCATGAAGGCCATGCCGCCCAAGCTGGTCAGCGACGACGGCAAGCACGTGGTGATCCGCCCGCTGGCCTACATCGCCGAGAAGGACACCGAGCGCTGGGCGCAGTACCGCGACTTCCCCATCATCCCCTGCAACCTCTGCGGCAGCCAGGAGAACCTGCAGCGCCAGCAGGTGGGCGAGATGCTGCGCGAGTGGGACCGCAAGTACCCCGGCCGCGTGAACAACATGTTCCACGCGCTGCAGAATGTCATTCCCACCCACCTGGCGGACAACCAGCTGTACGATTTCCAGAACGCCCGCGCCACCGGCATCCCCGACGAGAACGGCGACAAGGCCTTCGACGCCGAGGAGTTCCCCGTCGCGCCCAGCCTGCCGGGCATGCAGATCATCCAGCTGGATTGATCAAAAAACGTAGCTGCTGGCGCTTGCCACACAAGCATTTCAATATCAAAATGATTTGAAATCCTTACACAACAAGCGCCAACAGCTCCTTTAAAAGGAGCATCCCATGCGATCCACCCACCGTACCGCCACCGCGTTGCTGGTCGCGTGCGCCGCCCTGCTGGCCGGCTGCTCCAGCGTGCACACCGTCGAAAGCCGGGTGCAGAGCTACTCCACGCTGCAAGCCCTGCCCGCGCCCGCCACCTACCGGCTGCAGATGCTGCCGTCGCAGCAGGAGCAAGCGGCCGCCTTCGCGCCCATCGAGCGCCAAGCCGAGCAGTCGCTCGCCGGCGTGGGCCTCACGCGCGACGACGCCGCCGGCGCGCTGGTGATGCAGATCGGCGCCCAGGCCCGCTACATTCCCGACAGCTGGCGCTACTACAACTCGCCCTACGCCGGGCCCGGCTGGGGCTGGGGGCTGGGCTACGGCCGCGGCTGGGGCGGCGGCTTCATGATGCGCGACATGGGCCCGTCGCTGCACTACCGCGCCGTGCAGCTCACCATGCGCGACTTCAAGACCCAGCAGGTGGTCTACGAAACCTCGGCCGTCTACGAGGACATCTGGGCGGACGACAACGTCATCTACCGCATGCT
Source organism: Comamonas humi (assembly GCF_054782535.1). Lineage (NCBI taxonomy): Bacteria > Pseudomonadati > Pseudomonadota > Betaproteobacteria > Burkholderiales > Comamonadaceae > Comamonas > Comamonas humi. Next base: position 405,051 of record NZ_BAAGSH010000002.1, read on the forward strand.
GTTCGACTCGGCGCTCAACGGCTTCCCGCAGCCGCCGCAGGGCCCGCGCACCGTGCGCGCCGCCACGCAGGAACCCGCGCCGGCGCCCGCCGCGCCTGCTCCTGCCAAGTGACGCGGCCCCCGCGCGGGGTTTGCAATCGTATACAGTCGCGCGCCCCCTGGCGTGCTAACGTCCCCCGACCTGGACGACGACAAAGGAAGATGCCATGAAGAAACTTGCCCTCTCGCTGCTGCTGGGCGCCACCGTGCTCGGCGCGCAGGCCTCGGGCCTGAGCGACACCCTGCGCGACAAGGCCTCGCAATTCGGCGGTAGCTCGGGCAGCGCCGAAGGCTCGTCGGTGCTCGGCAGCCTCGGCGGCGGCGCCTCCGCGCTGGGCCTGGGTGGCCTCACCGGCTCCGGCACGGCCAGCAACGCCGCCGGCGTGCTCAGCTACTGCATGAAGAACAACTACCTGAACCCCGACAAGGCCGCGCAGATGAAGGACCAGCTGCTCGGCAAGATCGGCATGGGCCCCAAGGAAGAGCCCAAGGACGCCGGCTACCAGAACGGCCTGGGCGGCCTGGTCACCGGCTCGAACGGGCAGAGCTTCAGCCTCGACAAGGTCAAGAGCAGCCTCAAGGAAAAGGCCTGCGACCTGGTGCTCGACAACGCCAAGTCCCTGCTCTGAACCTGCGCCTCAGCGCCATGCAGTCGCCCACCCGCATCATCGCCATACGGCATGGCGAAACCGCCTGGAACGTCGATGGCCGCATCCAGGGCCACACCGACATTCCGCTGAACGCCAAAGGCGAATGGCAGGCCGGCCAGGTGGCCGCGGCCCTGGCCGATGAGCCGTTGGCCGCCATCTACAGCAGTGACCTGAGCCGCGCCTGGGTGACGGCCCAGGCCATCGCCGCCAGCAACCGGGCGCCGCTCACCGCCGAGCCCGCGCTGCGCGAACGCAGCTTCGGCATCTTCGAGGGCCGCAGCTTTGCCGACATCGCGGTCAGCCACCCCGACGACGCCACGCGCTGGCGCCAGCGCGACCCGGACTACACGCCGCCCGAAGGCGAATCGCTGCAGACATTGCAACAACGTGCATCGGCCGCCGTCGACCGCCTGGCCGTACGCCATCCGGGCCAGCAGATCGCGCTGGTGGCCCATGGCGGCCTGCTCGACATGCTCTACCGGCTGGCCACGCGCCAGCCGCTGCAGGCCCCGCGCACCTGGGCCTTGGGCAATGCCGCCATCAACCGCCTGTTGTGGACGCCCGACACCGGATTGACCCTGGTGGGCTGGGCGGATGCCCGCCACCTCGAAGCGCCCGGCCTCGACGAACAGGCCGCCTGAAGCGGCCCTTTTTCGACCATCAAGAATTGTCAGAGGCCCTGAAATCTCTCATCAATAGCTTTACACAATTAGCTATTCAACTATGATGATAAAAATACATATCACGTAACCTCCGTGGCTCGCCCATGAAAAAGCAAGCGCCCTCCGACATCACACCCCCAACCGCGTCCGCACAGCAGCCACCCACGCCCACCTTGCGGCAACTGGCCTGCTTCAAGGAAGTCGCGGCGCATCGCAGCTTCAGCCGTGCAGCGGTGGCCCTGGCCATGAGCCAGCCGGCGCTGTCCTCGGCGATCCGGGAGCTGGAATCGGTGATGGGCGCGACGCTGTTCGACCGCAGCACCCACCATGTGCGTCTGAGCCCCGCCGGCGAAGCCATCCGCACTCAAGTAGAGTGGATGCTGAACAACTACCAGCAGGGCGTGCAGGACCTGCAGCAGCTGCTGAAGTACCAGACCGACACGCTGCGCATCGCTTGCATTCCCTCGTCAGCCCACCTGGCCGCCCCCTGGATCGCCCAATGGCAGGAAGAGCACCCCATGGTGCTGCTGCACTGGAGCGACATGAACAACGAGGCCATGGTCGCCGCCACGCAAAGCGGCGAGATCGACATCGGCCTGGGCCTGGACTTCACCGTGCCCTCGTCGCTGGAAACGCATTTCGTGGCCGAGGACGACATCATCGCCGTGGTGCCCGCCGGCCACCCGCTGGCGCAGCGCAGCGCGCTGCAGTGGTCCGACCTGCGCAGCGAGCCGCTGGCCATGCTGTCGCACGGCAGCACCCACCAGATGATCTCGCACATGCTCGAGCAACAGGGCGTGGGCCTGATGCAGATGGAAACCGTGGCGTACACCGAGTCGCTCTACGCCATGGTGCGCAGCGGCCTGCGCATTGGCCTGCTCTCGCGCCTGTATGCCCAGAGCCACCGCCCGGAAGGCGTGGTCACGCTGGCGCTGCGCTCGCCGCAGCTGTCACGGCGCATCTGCCTGATGACGCGCAAGTCCACCGGGCGCCGCGCCGTCATCCAGGACGGCTGGGACTACCTCTGCGCCCACATGGGCGCCACGGCGCTGAAGCACTGATCGGCTACAGCAACTCTGGCTGGCCAGCGCCCCCATTGCCACCGCGTTCACCGACCGTCAGCCCCAGGTGGCGATAAGCGGCCTGCGTGGCCACCCGCCCGCGCGGCGTGCGCTGCAGGAAGCCCTGCTGGATCAGATAAGGCTCGATCACGTCCTCGATCGTGCCCGGCTCCTCGCCGATGCTGGCGGCGATGTTGTCCAGTCCCACCGGCCCGCCGTCGAAGCGGTGCACCACCGCCTCCAGAAGCTTGCGGTCCATCACGTCGAAGCCCTGCGGGTCCACGTCCAGCATCGCCAACGCGCGGCTGGCCATGTCCAGCGTGATGCGCCCGTTTCCCTTGACGTCGGCATAGTCGCGCACGCGCCGCAGCAGCCGGTTGGCGATGCGCGGCGTGCCGCGCGAGCGGCGCGCGATCTCGAAGCCGCCTTCCTCGTCGATGGGCGTGTTCAGCAGGCCGGCGCTGCGCATCACGATGCGCGCCAGCTCCTGGGGCGTGTAGAACTCCAGCCGCGCGACGATGCCGAAGCGGTCGCGCAGCGGGTTGGTGAGCATGCCCGCGCGGGTCGTCGCGCCCACCAGCGTGAAGGGCTGCAGGTCGAGCTTGATGCTGCGCGCCGCGGGGCCCTCGCCGATCATGATGTCGATCTGGTAGTCCTCCAGCGCCGGGTAGAGGATCTCTTCGACCACCGGCGACAGGCGGTGGATCTCGTCGATGAAGAGCACATCGTTGCGCTCCAGGTTGGTCAGCAGCGCCGCTAGGTCCTTGGGTTTCTCGAGCACCGGCCCGCTGGTCTGGCGCAGGTTCACGCCCAACTCGGCGGCGATGATGTGGCTCAGCGTGGTCTTGCCCAGGCCCGGCGGGCCGAACAGCAGCACATGGTCCAGCGCCTCGCCGCGCTTCTTCGCCGCGCCGATGAAGATCTCGAGCTGCTCGCGCGCCTTGGCCTGACCCACGTATTCATCGAGCAGCTTGGGGCGCAGCGCGCGCTCCAGCGCCTCCTCCTGCGCGGACATGGGATTCGGGGCGATGACGCGTTGGTCGGAGGGGCGGGGAGCAGCAGGAACGTCGAAGTGGTCGGTGTGGATCGTCATGGCGGGAAGGCAGGCGCAGGCCACACATAATACGCGACGCCGTTGTACTCGAAACCGCCCCCCGGCCTCTGCAGCCAGTCGCGCTCGGTGGCATTGAGCGTGTAGTAACTCACGCCTTTGCCGTGGTCATACAGGCGGAATACCTCGGCCGTGTCAGCGAGCGCCGAAGCCGGCACATACCAGGCAATGCGCTCATAGCGCCAGCCGGCGCCCGCACTCTCCAGAGAGGCCTTCTCGTCCGCACTGGCCGTGTAGAAGTGAGCCACCTTGTCGGGATGGAAAAAGCGGTACACCGGCACCAGCCCGCTGGCCGGAACCGCACTGGCATAGAACGCTACCCCCTGGTACTCCAGCACACCTTGCAGCACCTCGATCACGAAATCGCGCTCGCTGGATTCGATGGTGAAGAAATTGGCGCCCGACATCGGCAGGTAGAACTGGTACACCGGCATCCGCGTCGGCACCGCCAGGCTCACGGCCGTGCTTGCCAGGGCCACCGTCTCGCCCTCCAGCCACGCGGCAAAGGTGGTCTGCAGCGCGCGGTCCAGCCGGCCGTAGAGGACGCGCACCCCCCCCATGGGGCAGAAGAAGTCGCCTCCGGTCAAGGTCCCTACCACGCTGTCGCCATGGAACACGGGAGAGCCGCTGCTCCCCGGCTCGATGCTTCCGCTCTCCATCTCGGCCCGGTAGAACCCACCGTCCGCCGCGCCCGGCTGGCAGGCAACGCCGCTGGGAGGTCCATAGGACACCGAGCATTGCGCCGTCTCCAGCAAGGCCATGGTATTGACCTTGAGCAAGGTCCCGCGCGGATGGTGCAGGCCCACCAGCTCCGAGCCGGCCGGCACCGCCGCGCGCTCCCAGCCGGCAAACACGGCACCGACGGGGGGGGCGTCATGCAGCCGCAGCAGCGTCATGTCGCTTTCAGCGCTCGTGGCCAGCCAGTCTGCGCCGTTGTAGGTCGAGGTGCTGGCTGGATTCAGCACCATGCTGTCGCAGGACTGTGCCTGGTAGAACCAGGACATCTGCAAGGTGGAGGCCACCGCCTGGTCATGGACGCAGTGTCCCGCCGTCAGCACATAGGGTGTCCAGTCCTGCCGGGCGTTGTTGACCAGCACACCCGTGCACCCATAGGTATTGCCATCGATCACAAAGGCCATCCGCACCACGGCGTTGCGCACCCGGGGAACCCGGTCGGAGCACATGGCGTCCTGTACGCATTCGGTGGATTGCGATTTCGCCAGGCCCCAGGTCGTGTCCGATGCCGCGGGGTCTGGAGAGGCATCGCGGACGATGTGCGAGAGGCTGGGAACGGCCATGCGCAGTGCCTCGGGCGGCACGCCCGGCGGCAGCACCCATTGCAGCTCGACCGCATCGCCCCCGGCATCCGGGCTCCACCAGACTCCGGTACCGGCGGCTGCGGCCAACACCGTGGCGCCGTCAGCCTCGTAAGTCGGCTCCTGCGCCTGGGCAGCAAACACGCGCACCAGCGCCTTGGCCGGCATGGCCTCGATGCGCACCCCCAGACGGAGGCCATGGGCCTGCGCCGAAGCGAACCGCAAGGCCGCGGACCAGCGCCCGTCCGGCAGCCGGACCCACGGCAACAGCGCTTGCGTGCGCGCCACATCGGCCGTTTCCGGCACGCCCCGCGCCACGCCCAACAGCTCCACGCCAGCAGGTGCATCTGCTGGCCCGGCTGCTTCCTGCTGCTTCAGGGACCACAGCGAAACCGAAGCCGGCGGCACCCGCTGCACCGCGGTAGACGGCGGCACGCCAGCGCCGTCCGCACCCGGCATGGTGAGCGCGCCCAATCGCGAAGCCGCTCCGGCTGGGGCTGCCCACAGGGTCAGCGCCAGTGCGAGCCAGACCAGGCCGCACCAAGAGAACCCGGCGTCGCGAACGACACCGCCCCTTGCCCTTCGAGGTATCCATGGAACATATCGCATCGTCGTCTCCTTTGCGATATGCCGACTCCCGGCCCCCTCCCCTGTCTGTCTGCAGGTCGTCAGCGCTACGAACACAAGCAGAAACCACGAGCCGCGCCACGCGCAGCGGCACAGGCTCGTCGATAGGGTAGTCCCATCGCAGCCGCCGTGCAAGTGCGCAAAACCAATGGCAGCTGACCATGAAAAAAAGCCCGGGGCATCCGCCCCGGGCTTTTGGCCGATAGGTGTCTGGGCGTGTTACTGCGCCAACCAGTCCTTCAGCTTGTTGTTGAAGGCATGGTCGAAGCGGCCATAGGCATCGATGCCGCCGTTCGCCACGCCGCCCGCCGTGCAAGCGCTGCTGCCACCCGTCAAGGTGCCGACCACGCGGCCGCCGGTGAAGATGGCCGAGCCGCTGCTGCCGCCCTCGGTCACGCCCTTGCTCCACTTCACCACATAGAAGTCGCTCTGGGAATCGCCCGCGCTGCAGGAGATGCCTTCGCCGCCCACGTTGCACTTGGCATAGCTCTGGATCGGGCCTTCGCTGTACTTCAGCAGATCGCCCACCGGATGGTGCAGGCCGTAGGTGCCCGTGCCCTGGCCGGTGGAACTGCGGGCATCCCAGCCGGCCAGCGTCACGCCGACAGGAGGCATTTCATTCAGGCGCATCAGCGTGGTGTCGGTCACCGAGGTGGCATACAGCAGCGTGGCGCCCTGCTGGCGCGTGGCGGCCAGGGGATTGCGCGCAGCGCTGTTGCAGCTGGCCGAACGGAAGAACCAGTCCGTGCGCAGCGACGTGGCCGAGGCCTGCGTCGAGATGCAGTGGTTGGCCGACAGGAAGTACGGCGCGTAGTCCTTCTTGGTGTTGTTCAGCAGCGTGCCGGTGCAGTAGAACGAGCCACCGTTCGCGCCCACGAAGGTCATGCGCGCCACGGCATTGCGCTCGGTGTTGTACTGGTCGGCGCAGCTGGCGTCCAGCTCGCACCTGCCGGAATCGCCCACGTTCTTGGCGGCGAAGCCGTCCTGCAGGTCGGACTCGAGCGGCAGCGCCAGGTTCACATAGGTGTGCGACAGCGTCGGGATGGCGATCTGCACCTGCGCCGGCGACACGCCCGCGGGCAGGGCGATCTCCAACGTCACCTCGTCGGCCTCCAGGTCGGGCGACCACCAGGTGCGGGCCGCCTGGCTGTCGCCATCGGCGGCCACGTTGCGAGCCAGGGCCTCGTTGATGGCCTGGCCCGTGGTCTGGAAGCCGGTCTGGCTGCGGTCCTGGCGGTACAGGCGGATCTGCGCCGCATCGGGCAGGCTGGTCACTACCACGCCCAGGCGCACGCCGTAGGCGCCGGACGAGGTGATGCTGAGCGCCGCCACCTGGCCGCCGCCGGGCGCCTGGGTCCACTGCAGGGTCTGCGAGGTGCCGCCCGCCGTCTGCGTGGCGGGCACCGAGCGCGGCGCGCCGATCTGCATCGGCATGCCTGGCAGCGAGACCGGTGCCTGCTTGGCCTCGCTCCACTCCGGCAGCACCAGCGTGGCGGCCGCGGGCCGGACGGCCTCGGACAGCGCTGCAGTGCTCTTGATGGCCGACGCGGGCAAGACCACCGAATCCAGCACATAGGTCGTCGGGCCGACAGGGGGAGTGCCGTTGTCCCCATCGTCGGAGCCGCCGCCGCAGGCTGCCAGCACGGCCGCCGCTGCCGCCACCGCGCACCAGGTGCCGAGGCGCTTGTTCTGTGTCCACCAGTTCATGTCTTGCTCTCCATCAAGGTTACTGCTGAGATAGCCGCTCGTTATTTTGCCAGTGCTTTCAGGGCTTGCTTGATGCCGTCGGCCACGCCGATGTCGGCCGGCAGCGCCTTCAGCGCCGCGCCGGCGTCCTTGTCGCTATAGCCCAGGGCCACCAGCGCCTGCAGGATATCCGCCTGCGCGTCGCTCACCGCCACGGCCTTGGCCCCCATGTCGGCGCCGAGCTTGCCCTTGAGCTCCAGCAGCAGGCGCTCGGCCGTCTTCTTGCCGATGCCGGGCACCTTCACCAGGCGGCCGGCCTCCTGCAGCGACACGGCCTGTGCCAGATCACCCACGCCCATGCCGCTCAGGATGGACAGCGCCGTGCGCGGCCCCACCCCGGAAATCTTGATCAGCTCGCGGAAAGTCTGCCGCTCCGACGCCGAGCCAAAGCCATACAGCAGCTGCGCATCCTCGCGCACGATGAACTGGGTGAGCAGCGTCACCGGGTCGCCCACCGACGGCAGGTTATAGAAAGTGCTCATCGGCACCTGAACTTCATAGCCCACGCCCTGGCAATCCACCAGCACTTCGGGGGGATTTTTCTCGACCAGGGTTCCGCTCAAACGGCCTATCATTGTTGACTTTCCTGTAAATTCGTCGCCCCCGCAACGGAGGCATCCGCCGCACAGCATACCGATTTTTGGATGAAACCCGCGTGATTCTGCGCCATACCTTCACTCCGCACGACAACAACCGCCTGAGCCATCTGTGCGGCCCGGCCGATGCCCACCTGCGGCAGATCGAATCCCATCTCGAGGTCAAGATCGCCCATCGCCACGAGCAGTTCAAGATCGACGGCCCCAAGGCCAAGGCGAACGAGGCGCTGGAACTGCTGCAGGCGCTGTACGAGATGGCGGACGATCCGGTCAGCGACGAACACATCCAGCTCATGCTGGCCGGCGACAGCGCCATGCTGGAGGCGGCCGGCGAGGCCGTGGTGCTCAACACCCGCCGCGGCGACCTGCGCGCACGCACGCCCAACCAGGCGCTGTACCTGGACAACATCGCCACGCACGACATCACCTTCGGCATCGGCCCGGCCGGCACCGGCAAGACCTACCTCGCCGTGGCCTGCGCGGTGGACGCGCTCGAGCGCGGCAGCGTGCAGCGCATCGTGCTCACGCGCCCGGCAGTGGAAGCCGGCGAGCGCCTGGGCTTCCTGCCCGGCGACCTGTCGCAAAAGGTGGACCCGTACCTGCGCCCGCTGTACGACGCGCTCTACGACCTGATGGGCTTCGACAAGGTGCAGAAGGCCTTCGAACGCAACGCCATCGAGATCGCGCCGCTGGCCTTCATGCGCGGGCGCACGCTGAACAACGCCTTCATCATCCTCGACGAGGCGCAGAACACCACGCCCGAGCAGATGAAGATGTTCCTCACCCGCATCGGCTTCGGCGCCAAGGCCGTGGTCACCGGCGACGTGAGCCAGATCGACCTGCCCAAGGGCGCGATGAGCGGCCTGATCGATGCCGAGCACGTCCTGAAGCGCGTCAACGGCATCGCCGTGAGCCGCTTTGCCAGCGTCGACGTGGTGCGCCACCCGCTGGTCGCGCGCATCGTCGATGCCTACGACGCGCAGCGGCGCAGCGGCAACGGCCGCTGACCCGCCCACCACCGCGCCTTCGCACTTTCCATAAATATCCATAACCCACTCCCATGCGATCGCACGATTTCGACGTTCTCATCGTGGGCAGCGGCCTCGCGGGCCTGTCCGCGGCGCTGCAGCTCGCCCCCACGCACCGCGTGGCTGTCCTCACCAAACGCGGCGTAGGCGACGGCGCCAGCGGCTGGGCCCAGGGCGGCATCGCCGCCGTGCTGGCCGAGGGCGACAGCTTCGACGACCATGTGCAAGACACCCTGGTCGCCGGCGCCGGCCTGTGCGACCTGGCCGCCACGCGCTTCGTGGTCGAGAACGCGCCCGACGCCATCCGCTGGCTGCAGGGCCTGGGCGTGCCGTTCTCGCTGGAAGACGGCGAGCTGCACCTCACGCGCGAAGGCGGCCACAGCGCCCGGCGCATCGTGCATGCCACCGACGCCACCGGCGCGGCCGTGCAGCGCACGCTGATAGACACCGTGCGCGCCACGCCCGGCATCACCCTCTTCGAGCAGCACACACTGGTGGACCTGATCACCGCGCGCAAGATCGGCAGCGGCCCGCAGCGCTGCCTGGGCCTGTATGCGCTGGACGAAGCCACGGACGAGGTCATCACGCTGCGTGCGCCGCACACCATCCTGGCCACCGGCGGCGCGGGCAAGGTCTACCTCTACACCACCAACCCCGACACCGCCACCGGCGACGGCATCGCCGCCGCGTGGCGCGCGGGCTGCCGCGTGGCGAACCTGGAGTTCATCCAGTTCCACCCCACCTGCCTGTACCACCCCGAGGCCAAGAGCTTCCTCATCAGCGAGGCCGTGCGCGGCGAGGGCGGGCAGCTCAAGCTGCCCGACAGCACGCGCTTCATGCCCCGGCACGACGAGCGCGCCGAGCTGGCGCCGCGCGACGTGGTGGCCCGCGCCATCGACTTCGAGATGAAGAAGCACGGCCTGGACTGCGTGCACCTCGACATCTCGCACCAGAGCCCCGAGTTCCTGCGCGAGCACTTCCCCAACATCCTGGCGCGCTGCGCAGACCTCGGCATCGACATCACCCGCGAGCCCATTCCCGTGGTGCCGGCCGCGCACTACACCTGCGGCGGCGTGCTGACCGACCTGGCCGGCCGCACCGACGTGCCCGGCCTCTACGCCATCGGCGAGACCGCCTGCACCGGCCTGCACGGCGCCAACCGCCTGGCCAGCAACTCGCTGCTCGAATGCATGGTGTTCGCGCGCGCCGCGGCCGCCCACATCGCGGCGGACCAGCCGGCCGCCCTGCCCGAGCTGCCGCGCTGGGACGACAGCCGCGTGACCGATGCCGACGAGTGCGTCGTCATCTCGCACAACTGGGACGAGCTGCGCCGCTTCATGTGGGACTACGTGGGCATCGTGCGCACCGACAAGCGGCTGGAGCGCGCCGCGCACCGCATCGCGCTGCTGCAAAGCGAGATCGCCGAGTTCTACGCCCACTTCCAGGTCAGCCGCGACCTGCTGGAGCTGCGCAACCTGGTGCAGGTGGCCGAGCTGATCGTGAAGAGCGCGCAGCTGCGCCGCGAAAGCCGCGGCCTGCACTACAGCCGCGACTGGCCCGCGCTGGCCGCGCCCGCCGCGCCCACCATCCTGGTGCCGCCGGCCCGCTGACCGACTGGGGGACCGCCGCCATGTACAGCGTCAAGGAAATCTTCTACACCCTGCAGGGCGAAGGCGGCCAGGCGGGCATGCCGGCGGTGTTCTGCCGCTTTGCCGGCTGCAACCTCTGGAGCGGCCGCGAGCAGGACCGCGCCAGCGCCATCTGCCAGTTCTGCGACACCGACTTCGTCGGCACCGACGGCACGCTGGGCGGCAAGTTCGCCCAGGCCGCCGCGCTGGCCGACCGCATCGCCGCGCAGTGGCCCGCCGAAGACCCGGCCGATGCCGGCCGCCGCCTCGTCGTCATCACCGGCGGCGAGCCGCTGCTGCAGCTCGACGGGCCGCTGATCGACGCGCTGCACGCGCGGCATTTCCGCATCGCCGTCGAGACCAACGGCAGCCTGGCCGCGCCGCCGGGCATCGACTGGCTGTGCGTCAGCCCCAAGGCCGGCGCGCCCTGGGTGCAGCAGCGCGGCCAGGAGTTGAAGCTGGTCTGGCCCCAGCCCGGCTTCGACCTGGCCACCATGGCCGCCACCGGCGAGTTCACGCACCGCTTCCTGCAGCCCATGGACGGGCCGCGGCAGGCCGAGAACATCGCCACCTGCATCGAGGCCTGCATGCGCCACCCCGCCTGGCGATTGAGCCTGCAGACCCACAAGATCAGCGGCATCCGCTGACCGCCCGCCCCTTCGATACGACCATGCTGTTCACCATCTCCCAACGCTTCTTCTTCGACGCCGCCCACACCCTGCGCCGCGAGATCGAGGCGGAAGGCAGCCGCCGCGTGCACGGCCACACCTACCACGCCGAAGTGTTCCTCGCCGGCCCGCGCGACCCGGCCACCGGCATGGTGCTCGACCTGGGCCTGCTGCGCCAGGCGCTGGCCGAGGTGCGCGAGCGCCTGGACCACCACATGCTCGACGAGGTGCCCGGCCTGGGCGTGCCCACGCTGGAGAACCTGTGCCTGTTCATCGCCGAGGCCCTGCCCGCGCCGCTGCGCGAGCGCGCCACGCGCGTGCATGTCTGGCGCGAGGCGCTGGGCGACTCCTGCATGCTCGACTGCGCGCCGGCCCCCTGATTTCCTTTTTTTCAATCTCCAACCAAGCTCTCCACCACCATGTTCCGCACCCTGCTCAAATCCAAGATCCACCGCGTCAAGACCACGCAATGCGAGCTGCACTACGAAGGCTCGTGCGCCATCGACGAAGACCTGCTGGATGCCGCCAACATCGCCGAGAACGAACAAGTCCACATCTGGAACATCGACAACGGCGAGCGCTTTGTCACCTACGCCATCAAGGGCCAGCGCGGCAGCGGCATGATCTCGGTCAACGGCTCGGCCGCGCGCCGCGCCGCCGTGGGCGACCTGCTCATCATCGCGGCCTTCGCCCAGGTGCATGAAGAGCATGTGGCCGGCCACCAGCCGCAGCTGGTGTTCGTCGACGACAACAACCGCCAGACCGAGCTGCGCCACAAGGTGCCGACGCAGCAGCTGTGACCGCCATGAACATGGATTTCGTTGCCCAAGATGTGGCCCGCGCGCTGCAGGAAGACGTGGGCGCCGGCGACCTGACCGCCGGCCTGATTGACCCCGCCCGCCGCGCCCGCGCGCGCGTGCTGGCCCGCGAAGCCGCCGTCATCTGCGGCGCCCCCTGGGCCGAAGCCGCGCTGCGCGCGCTCGACCCCGAGGTGCAGATCACCTGGCGCGTGGCCGAGGGCCAGCGCTGCGCACCCGACCAGGTGGTGCTCGAGATGGAAGGCAATGCCCGCGCGCTGCTGTCCGCCGAGCGCACCGCCATCAACTTTCTGCAGCTGCTGTCGGCCGTGGCGACCAAGACGCGCACCTACGTCGATGCGATCGAGGGCACCCAGGCGCGCATCGTCGACACGCGCAAGACCCTGCCCGGCCTGCGCCTGGCGCAGAAATACGCCGTGGCCACCGGCGGCGGCACCAACCACCGCATCGGCCTGCACGACGCCGTGCTCATCAAGGAGAACCACATCGCCGCGGCCGGCGGCGTGACGGCCGTGCTGCGCACCGCGCAGGCCGTGGCCGCGCAAGCCGCCTTCATCGAGATCGAGGTGGAGACGCTGGCGCAGCTGGCCGAGGCGCTGGACGCCGGCGCCAAGATGGTGCTGCTCGACAACATGCCACTGCCCATGCTGCGCGAGGCCGTGGCCATCAACGCCGCGCATGCGGGCGGCGGCGCGATCCTGGAGATCTCCGGCGGCGTCACGCTCGAAGGCCTGCGCGCGCTGGCTGAGACCGGCGTGGACCGCATCTCCATCGGCACGCTGACCAAGGACGTGAAGGCCACCGACTTCTCGATGCGCCTGCAGGAAATCGCCTAGAGAGACAACAAAACCATAGCTGCTGACGCTTATCACCAGCCGATTTCAGCATCAAAGATATTTGAAATCCTTTGGCAACAAGCGCTAGCAGCTCTCATTTTTGCAAGAACCACGATGACCACCGCCACCCTCAAGGACGTGGAATACGAGCAGCCCCTGCTCTATGCCACCGACGCCGCCGGCACCGACAACGCCGTCTGCTCCACCAAGCACGCCTGGGCCCGCGTGCCGCCCGAGCCCTCGGCCACCGAGCGCGCCGCGCTCAAGGACCGCATCCGCCGGCTGCTGAAGGAAAAGAACGCCGTGCTGGTGTCGCACTACTACGTGCACCCCGACCTGCAGGACCTGGCAGAAGAAACCGGCGGCCTGGTCAGCGACTCGCTGGAGATGGCGCGCTTCGGCCGCGACCACGCGGCGCAGACCCTGGTGGTCTCGGGCGTGCGCTTCATGGGCGAGACGGCCAAGATCCTCAGCCCCGAGAAGACCGTGCTCATGCCCGACCTGGACGCCACCTGCTCGCTCGACCTGGGCTGCCCGGTGGACGAGTTCAGCGCCTTCTGCGACCAGCACCCGGACCGCACCGTCGTCGTCTACGCCAACACCAGCGCGCCGGTCAAGGCCCGCGCCGACTGGCTCGTCACCTCGGGCTGCGCACTCGACGTGGTGCAGGCGCTGAAGGACGCGGGCCAGAAGATCCTCTGGGCGCCCGACCGGCACCTGGGCCACTACATCCAGCAGCAGACCGGCGCCGACATGGTGTTCTGGAACGGCGCCTGCATCGTGCACGACGAGTTCAAGGCCGTGGAGCTGGAGCTGCTCAAGGCCCAGCACCCGCAGGCCAAGATCCTGGTCCACCCCGAGAGCCCGCCCGAAGTGGTGGCGCTGGCCGATGCCGTGGGCTCGACCTCGGCCATCCTCAAGGCCGCGCGCGAGATGGACGCGCAGGAATTCATCGTCGCCACCGACAACGGCATGATGCACAAGCTGCGCACGCTCAACCCCGGCAAGATCTTTTACGAGGCGCCCACCGCCGGCAACAGCGCCACCTGCAAGAGCTGCGCGCACTGCCCCTGGATGGCGATGAACGGCCTGGCCGACGTGGCCCGCGTGCTGGAGACCGGCGCCAACGCCATCCACGTGGACCCGGCGCTGATCCCGCGCGCGCGCCTGCCCATCGACCGCATGCTCGCCTTCACCGCCGCGCTCAAGAACGGCCAACCCACCGGCGCCCTGGTGCCGCACCTCGGAGCAGCCTGACATGGCCCTGAACCAACTCACGCTGTCCCTGCAGTTCGGCCGCTTCGACGAGGCGGCCGAGCACCGCGCCGTGCTACCCCGCAGCAAGGTCACGCGCTGGATCCGCCACGCGCTGGCCGTCGATGGCGAAATCACCGTGCGCATCGTCGACGCCGCCGAAGGCCAGCAGCTCAACCGCGAGTACCGGCACAAGGACTACGCCACCAACGTGCTCACCTTCGACTACCAGCAGGAACCCACCGTGCTGGCCGACCTGGTGCTGTGCGCGCCGGTGGTGGCACGCGAGGCGCAGGAGCAGAACAAGTCGCTCGAAGAGCACTACGCCCACCTGCTGGTGCACGGCACGCTGCACGCCCAGGGCTGGGACCACGAGACCAGCGAGCAGGACGCCGAGGAGATGGAGGAATACGAGACCGCCATCATGCAGGAGCTGGGCTTCGAAGACCCCTACGCCAAGTAGCAGGCCCGGGCCGCCATCACGGCAGCTGTGACTTCTGTGCGACCAATCCAGGCTTGCGCAAAAGAATTGCAGCACTAAGATCGGTTGACTCCTTCCACCCATCACTGCACACCACGACAAGACCATGGGAGACCTCGCCCACACCAGCCTGCTGCTGGCCGCCGCCTTCGTGGCCGGCGCCCTCAATGCCGTCGCCGGCGGCGGCAGCTTCCTGACCCTGCCCGCGCTGGTGCTCACCGGCGTGCCGCCGGTGTCGGCCAACGCCACCGGCACCGTGGCGCTGCTGCCCGGCTACATGGCCGGCGCCTGGGGTTTCAAGGACGACATGCGCTCGCCGCCCGGCCTGTCGATGAAGAGCGTGGTGCTGCTGGCGCTGGTGGGCGGCGCGGCCGGCGCGGCGCTGCTGCTGTTCACGCCCGACGCCACCTTCCGCAGGATCGTGCCCTGGCTGCTGCTGGCGGCCACCGCCATGTTTGCCTTCGGCCCGCAGCTGCGCCAGTGGGCCATGGGTGGCAAGCACGACCAGGCGCCAAACACCGCCGGGGCCGCCAAGGCCGCGTTGGGCATGCTGGCCGTGGCCATCTATGGCGGCTACTTCAACGGTGGCCTGGGCATCCTGCTGCTGGCGCTGCTCGGCCTGCTGGGCCAGACCAACCTGAACGCCATGAACGGCATCAAGAACCTGGTGTCGGCGCTGCTCACGGCCATTGCCGTGGCCATCTACGCCGCGGGCGGCGTGGTGCAGTGGAAGCAGGCGCTGGTGATGATGATCGCCGCCACGCTGGGCGGCTACCTGGGCGCGCGCGTGGCGCGCAAGATTCCGCCGAACTGGCTGCGCGGCGGCATCGTGCTCACCGGCCTGGTGATGGCCGGGCTGTTTTTCTGGCGCCAGTAGCCGTGCCCGGGCCAGCGTCGGGGGCTGGCGCCGCCTGCGGCTCGCCGCCGGCATCGCCATGCACCCTGGCAAAGGTCAGGATCACCTCGCGCACCACCTTGCGCTGCGGCGCGGGCAGCCGCAGGAAGGCATCGAAGGCCTCGCGCTCCAGATAGCCCACGCCCTCGTCCCAGCGCTGGCGGTGCTCCTGCACCGAGCGGCGCACCGAGTCGCCGAAGCGCAGCACCTCGGGCTCGACCTTCAACAGGCCCGCCAGCACCACCAGCTTGTCCTGCGCAGGGATGGCCTCGCCCTTCAACCAGCGCGACACCGCCTGGAAGGTGACCGAGCGCCCCCAGTAGTTCGCATTGAACAGGCCCAACAGCACGCCCGGGCGCGCCTCCAGGCCGGCAGCCACCATGGCGCTGCGCAGCCGCTGAGCGAATTCGAGCTTGTTGTCCATGCCCGAACGTTAAACTCATGTACAGCGTTTTATTTGACTTTGTGCTCCACCAAGCGATGAATTATTTGTTGGTTTTAAAATTAAACAATAATTCTTAACTATGAGCGCAGGCCTCAGCGCTCGCGCACCACGCTGATCAGCGCCTGCAACGAGGCGCTGGCCGCCGGCGCCCGCCAGACGAAGGCGCCGGCCGTGAGCGCGGGCCGCCCGCCGTCGCGCTGCAGCGGCAGCCAGCGCACGCCGGCCATGCCCGCGCGCTGCATGCAGGCCGGCACCAGCGCCACGCCCTGGCCCATGGCCACCAGCGCGATCACGCTGAACCACTGGCGCACCGCGTGGTGGATGCGGGGATGGATGCCGGCGCTGTGCAGGCAGGCGATCACGTCGTCGTAGTGCGCCGGGCTGACCTCGCGCACGAACATCACGAAGCGCTCGTGCGCCAGCGCGCGCAGGTCGATCTCGGCCTCGCCCGCCAGCGGGTGCGCCTCGGGCAGGCAGCAGACCAGCGGCTCGGGCGCGATCGGGCAACTGTCCAGCCCCGGCGCCGGGGTGACGATGTTGACGAAGCCGCCCTGCAGCTGCCCGCGGGCCACGGCCTGCTGCTGCTCGGCGGTGGACATCTCGTGCAGCGTGATCTCGATGTCGGGCCGCTGGCGCGCAAAGGCCTGCAGCACGCGCGGCACGTCGCGGTAGATCATCGAGGCCGCCACGCCGATGGCGAGCTGCCCCTGGCGCCCCTCGGCCACCTGGCGCGCCACGTCGGCCGCGTGCTGCAGCTGGCCGAGCACGCGCCGCGCCTCGACCAGGAAGGCCGCCCCGGCCTCGGTGAGCTGCACCTGCTTGGCGTTGCGCTCGAACAGGCGCACGCCCAGCTCGTCCTCCAGCGCCTTGATGGCCACGGACAGCGGCGGCTGCGTGATGGACAGCTTGGCCGCGGCGCGGCCATAGTGCAGCTCTTCGGCCAGCACGACGAAATAGCGCAGCAGATGGGTCTTCATGCCCCCATCATCGCGCGAAAACCGGCGCGCCCAACCCGGGCGTCAGTACGACTTGGGCAGGCCCAGCACCTTTTCGGCGATGAAGCACAGGATGAGCTGCGGGCTCACCGGCGCCAGGCGCGGGATCCAGCTCTCGCGCATGTAGCGCTCGACGTGGAATTCCTTGGCATAGCCCATGCCGCCGTGCGTGAAGATCGCCGTCTCGCAGGCGCGAAAGCCCGCCTCGGCGCCGAAGAACTTGGCCGCGTTGGCCTCGGCGCCGCAGGGCTTGTGCTGGTCGTACAGCCACGCGGCCTTCATGGCCAGCAGGTAGGCCGCCTCCAGCTCGATCCAGCGCTCGGCCAGCGGGTGCTGGATGCCCTGGTTCTTGCCGATGGGGCGGTTGAACACCTCGCGCTCGCCGGCGTACTTGGCGGCGCGCGACAGCGCGGCGCGGCCCAGGCCGATGGCCTCGCAGGCGATCAGGATGCGCTCGGGGTTCATGCCGTGCAGGATGTACTCGAAGCCGCGGCCTTCCTCGCCGATGCGGTCCTCCACCGGAATGCGCAGGCCGTCGATGAAGAGCTGGTTCGTGTCCACGCACTTGCGGCCCATCTTCGGGATCTCGTGCACCTCGATCTTGCTGCGGTCGAAGTCGGTATAGAACAGCGACAGGCCCTCGGTGCCCTTGCATTCCTCGACCGGCTTGGTGCGCGCCAGCAGCAGGATCTTGCTCGCCTCCTGCGCGGTGGAGATGAACACCTTCTGGCCGTGCACCACGTAGTGGTCACCATCGCGCACTGCGCGGGTCTTGAGCTTGAGCGTGTTCAGGCCCGTGTTCGGCTCGGTCACGCCGAAGCAGGCCTTGTCCTTGCCGGCGATCAGCGGCGGCAGCATGCGCGCCTTCTGCTCGGGCGTGCCGTAGACCACGACCGGGTGCAGGCCGAAGATGTTCATGTGCACGGCCGACGCGCCCGACAGGCCCGCGCCGGTGGCGGAGATGGTGTGCATCATCAACGCCGCCTCGGTGATCCCCAGGCCCGCGCCGCCGAACTCCTCGGGCATCGCGATGCCCAGCCAGCCCGCATCGGCCAGCGCGCGGTAGAAGGCCTCGGGGAACTCGCCGTCGTCGTCGCGCGCATGCCAGTAGTCGGCGTCAAACGGGGCGCAGACCTTCTCGATAGCGTCGACGATCTGCTGCTGTTCTTCGGTCAGTGCGAAATCCATGGTGTGTTCCTCAAACTCAAATCAGTGGCTGGCGCCGTCAGGCCGGCGCACGCGCGCCGGGTTCTCGCCATACGGCGGGCTGTAGATCACCAGCAGCTTCGCGGGCGTGTCGCTGGTGGTCTGGAAGATGTGCATCGTGTCGGCCGGAAAGAAGCAGGCATCGCCCGCCACCATCTCGAACGACTCGCCCTCGACCTCGACATGCGCCGTGCCTTCGAGCAGGTAGCAGGCCTGCTCCATGCCCGGGTGCGCGTGCGGCAGCGCGCCGCCGCCCTTGGCGATCTCGCCCAGCACCACCTCCATGTGCTGCGCGCCCACGTTGGCGTTGCTGATGAGGCGGCGGTTGAAGGTGCCGGTGTGGTTGGCCGGGCTGTAGGCGGCCACGTCGGCCGAGCGGATCAGATATCGCGAAGCCATGGGGCCTCCTGAAACTATGGTTTTGATAGCTGCTAGCGCTTATCCATCAAGCGCCAGAGTCCGATTTCATTCAAATATCACTGCGCGGGAATATCGGCCTGCTTGACCAGCTTGCCCCAGTACTGCAGCTGGTCGGCCACGTACTTGGCGAACTCCTGCGGCGTCTTGGTGGGCCAGACCTCGAAGCCGATCACCGCGAGCTGCTTCTGCACCTCGGGGTCGGCCAGCACGGCCTGCAGCTCGGTGTTGATCCGGTTCACCACCGCGGGCGGCGTGCCCGCCGGCGCGAAGATGCCGTTCCACGAGGTGATGTCGAAGCCCGGCAGCGTCTTGGCGATGGCCGGCACGCCCGGCAGCTGCGACGAGCCCTTGGCCGCCGTCACGCCCAGCGCGCGCACCTTGCCCGCCTTGAGCATGCTCCCGCCCGAGCCCAGGTCCACCACGTACATCTGCACCTGGTTGCCCATCAGGTCGGTCAGCGCCTGCGGGCTCGACTTGTAGGGCACGCCCACGATGTCGGTCTTGGTGAGGAAGCGCAGCGTCTCGGACGCCACTAGCGAGGTGCTGTTGGGCGTGGCGTACGAAAGCTTGCCCGGATGCGCCTTGGCGTAGTCGATCAGCTCCTGCACCGACTTGATCGTCGACTCGGCGTTCACCGCCAGCGCGAATGGCAGCTCGCCCACGCGGGCGATGGGCGTGAAATCCTTGATCGGGTCGTACTTGAGGCTTTTGACCAGCCAGGGATTGGCCGAGTGCGAGGTGTTGGTGGTCATGAACAGCGTCTGCCCGTCCGGCTTGGCCTTGAGCACCGCCGCCACCGCGATCTGCGCATTGGCGCCAGCGCGGTTGTCCACCACCACCGGCTGCTTGAGCCGCTCGCCCAGCTTCTGCCCCACGGCGCGCGCCACCGCATCGGTGCCGCTGCCCGCCGCGAACGGCACGATCAGCGTGACCGGCCCGCTAGGATACCCCGCCTGCGCCCAAGCGCCCCCGGCCACCGCCAGCGACGCCACCACACCTGCCAACCATTGCTTCAGCTTCATGCCTGTCTCCTGAAGGGCTGCGCCCCTGTTATGGCGGCTCGCCCACGCCGCCAGGGTATCTTCAGCGAATCAATGATTCGAGTCCAATGTTTTGTGTGGATGGTTTGATATTGGTTTTGTATCGATCTAGTGCTCGCAGGGATCGGTTGAGAAGCATCCGGCTGCCGAAGCTGCTCTTTTTCTAAGCTGCCTATGCGGCAGCGAACCAGGCGGCGGCGGATGCGCAGCAGGTTCCACATTTCTAAGCTGCCTATGCGGCAGCGAACCTCCTCCGCAATCTGCTCAGCGGTCTTGAGCTTTTCTAAGCTGCCTATGCGGCAGCGAACCTCGGCACCGTCCCCAACAACAACATGGACGATTTCTAAGCTGCCTATGCGGCAGCGAACCCGGCACTCGCATGGGCCGTTGGCGGCTGGGGTTTTCTAAGCTGCCTATGCGGCAGCGAACGGCTTGTTGTGCCGCTGGTCCATCTTGACGCGTTTCTAAGCTGCCTATGCGGCAGCGAACCCGAAGGCGATGCTGGTCCGCCCGTTCAGCCTTTTCTAAGCTGCCTATGCGGCAGCGAACGTGGATGCGTTCATGCAGTTCCAGTCCGAGGTTTTCTAAGCCGCCTATGCGGCAGCGAACGGGCCTTGGCTGGGCTCACAGGCTTGCTCTGTTTTCTAAGCTGCCTATGCGGCAGCGAACAAGTTCAGCGCCGTCATGAACCCCGCCTGGAATTTCTAAGCTGCCTATGCGGCAGCGAACAACGACCACCCGGCCATCCGGGAGTGCTTCAATTTCTAAGCTGCCTATGCGGCAGCGAACTCCTTCCGCCGTTGCAGTTGAGCACCGACGATTTTCTAAGCTGCCTATGCGGCAGCGAACTACTGAGGTAGGCATGAGCTATGTCCTCACATTTTCTAAGCTGCCTATGCGGCAGCGAGCACGGAACCCGTATCCGACCGCCCACACCGCGCTTTCTAAGCTGCCTATGCGGCAGCGAACGCGA
Source organism: Comamonas humi (assembly GCF_054782535.1). Lineage (NCBI taxonomy): Bacteria > Pseudomonadati > Pseudomonadota > Betaproteobacteria > Burkholderiales > Comamonadaceae > Comamonas > Comamonas humi. Next base: position 425,546 of record NZ_BAAGSH010000002.1, read on the forward strand.
TCACGCCCTGGCGGTCCATGGAGTCGATTTTCTAAGCTGCCTATGCGGCAGCGAACACGCAAAGCGGCCGTGTTGCGGAGCATGCGGCTTTTCTAAGCTGCCTATGCGGCAGCGAACCCATCGTCAAGCGCATCATCAGCAAGATCTAATTTCTAAGCTGCCTATACGGCAGCGAACCTGAACGATGTTGCCGTGGCATCGTTCGGCGTTTTCTAAGCTGCCTATGCGGCAGCGAACTCCAAATGTCCTGCCTGGACGGCGATTGAAAATTTCTAAGCTGCCTATGCGGCAGCGAACCACGTCCTGATCATCGAGGAGGCCCACGACCTTTTCTAAGCTGCCTATGCGGCAGCGAACGCACCCAGGGAGGCACTGAGTTCGGCGCGGAGTTTCTAAGCTGCCTATGCGGCAGCGAACCGGATACGGCGGTGATGCCCAGCGTGGCACATTTTCTAAGCTGCCTGTTGATTTCCACGCAAACCTGACCCACTATTTCCATCGAATCTTGACCCACCCTTGTTCGTGA
>NZ_BAAGSH010000003.1:0-121122 GCF_054782535.1 Comamonas humi
ACAGGGCGCGGGGCCGCATGCGCGTCGGAGCGCGCATGCTTCGTGGTCTGACTTGCTGCGGTTGTTTGAGCGGAGCGCCCTTGGGCGCGGAGTCGAGTTCCGCAGCAGGCCCCGCGCCCGAGCATCACAGGTTGCCCCAGCGCCTGCGGCGCTGGGGTCACGGACAGCAGGGCCGCCCTTTCTTTGCCTACTTTCTTTCGGCGGAGCGAAAGAAAGTAGGTCGGCTGCCGGGACGACATCCCGGCCTCTGCCCATAAAAAATATAGCTGCCAGCGCTTGCCATTCAATGGATTCAGATATAAATCAAATTGGATGCAAAGCATAAAAATCGCCAGCAGCTATGATTTTTGATAGCTCCGCAGCGCGGGCACAACTCACTCCCCCTGTGACCCCCGCCGCGCCCACCCCGTCGTGTGCTTCTCAACCGCGCTGAACAGCTCATACATCAGCATGGCCATAGCGCCGACCACGATCAGGCCCGCGAAGGCCAGCCCCATCTGCATCGACGAGCCGGCCGACACCAGCAGGTAGCCAATGCCCTCGTTGGCGGCCGTCATCTCGCTCACCGTGGTGCCCACGAAGGCCAGTGTGATCGCCACCTTGAGCGAGGCGTAGAAGTAGGGCAGCGAGCGCGGCAGGCCGACCTTGACCAGCACGTCCCAGCGCTTGGCGCCGAGCACGCGCAGCACGTCCTCCAGCTCGGGCTCCAGCGTGGCCAGGCCGGTGGCGATGTTGACCGTGATCGGGAAGAAGCTGATCAGGAAGGCCGTGAGGATGGCCGGCCCCGCGCCTATGCCGAACCACACCACGAGGATGGGCACGAAGGCCGCCTTGGGCAGCGCGTTGAAGGCCGTCATCAGCGGGTAGAAGGCCGCGTAGGCCAGGCGCGACGAGCCGATCAGAAAGCCCAGCAGCACGCCCACCACGATGGCGAGGCCGAAGCCCGCCATCGTCACCCAGAAGGTGCGCCAGGCGTGGCCGGCGATCACGCCGCTGAACTCCGCGAGCTGCCGGCCAATGGCCAGCGGGCTGGGAAAGATGAACTCCGACACGCCCAGGCCCGAGCAGATGATCTGCCACAGCACGATGACGGCCAGCAGTACCACCCATGGCGCCCAGCGTTCCACGTTCTTGCGTTGCATGAAATGCTTCCTCGGTCTTATTGGTGGATGGCGGCGCCGCTGGCCGGGGCGTGGCGCATGGCGCCGATGTGGCCGCGCAGCTCGAGCACGATGTCGGTGAACTCGGGCGTGTAGGTCAGCGCCAGATCGCGCGGACGCGGAAAGTCGATCTCGCGGCGCACCACGAAGCGGCCCGGGCTCTTGCTCATCACGTAGACCGTGTCGGCGAGGAACACGCTCTCGCGCAGGTCGTGCGTGACGAGGATGACGTTGAAGCCCTGCTCGGCCTGCAGGTCGCGCAGGATGCACCACAGCTCCTCGCGGGTGAAGGCGTCGAGCGCGCCGAAGGGCTCGTCGAGCAGCAGCATCTGCGGCTCGTGGATCAGCGCGCGGCAGATGCTGGCGCGCTGCTGCATGCCGCCCGACAGCTGCCAGGGGTACTTGTCCTCGTAGCCGGCCAGGCCCACCTTTTGCAGCAGCGCGCGGGCGCGGGCCTCGTACTCCTTGCGTTTGGCCTTGAACCGGCCGCGGTGCGGCTCGACGATCTCCAGCGGCAGCAGCACGTTGTCCACCGTGGTGCGCCAGGGCAGCAGCGACGGCGCCTGGAAGGCCATGCCCGAGATCTTGAGCGGCCCGGTCACGCGCTCGCCGGCCACGAGGATGCGGCCGATGGACGGCATCTTCAGCCCCGTGGTCATCTTCATGAAGGTGGACTTGCCGCAGCCCGAGGGGCCGACGATGGCGATGAACTCGCCGCGCGCCACCTGCAGGTCGATGGCCTCCACGGCAAAGTGGTTGGCGCGCAGCAGCTCGTCGTTGTAGGCCAGCCAGACGTCGCGGAACTCGACGAAGGGAGCGGTGGGGTCGGAAACAGCAGGATTCATGGAAAAAACCGGTTCAAGCGCTTGCGGGATAAGCGCCAATAGCTATCAAAATTGAGGATTTCACTTGCTGGGCAGCACGTTGCGCTCGGCGGCCGTGGGCAGCAGGCTGCCGTTCCACACGGCCTCGGGCCGGATGCGGGTCTTGGTGGCGTACACGTCCGACACCTGCGAGGCCATCAGCGACAGGCGCGTGGGCGAGACCTGGCCGAAGCCCTCTGCGTGCGCGTCGGCGCTGTTGACCACGGTGTCTATCGCCAGTTGCAGGCGGCGTGTTTCGAGCTGGGTGTTGACGATGCCGTCGCGCTCCTTCACATGGGCCACGGCTGCGCCGGGGTTGGCGATGACTTCCTTGGCGCCCTTGGCGAAAGCCCGCAGGAAGGCCTTGACGGCGCCCGGGTTCTGCTGGATCAGCTTGGGGCTGGCGATGATGGCGTTGCCGTAGAGCTTGACGCCGTGGTCGGCGAACGGCATCACGGTGACGTCGGCGGCCTTGACGCCGCGCGCCTCCAGGTTCAGCAGCGAGGTGAAGGTGAAGCCGGTGATCGCATCGATGTCGCCGCGCACCAGCATGGTCTCGCGCAGCGGCGGGTCCATGGTCGTCCACTGCACGCTGCCGACCTGGTTGGCCTTGGCAAAGAGCGCAAAGCCGCGCCGGCCGGCGTCGAACACCGGCGCACCGAGCTTCTTGCCGCTCAGGTCGGCGGGCTTGGCGATGCCGCTTTTCTTCAGCGCCATCACCGAGGCCGGCGTGTTGTTGTAGACCATCATCACGGCCACGGGCTGGTTGGGCACGTCGGGGTTGTTGGCCTGGAACTCCATCAGCGCGGCCAGGTCGGCAAAGCCCATGTCGTAGGCGCCCGAGGCCACGCGCTGCACCACGCCGCCCGAGCCGCTGCCGGCGTCGATGGCCACGTCGAGCCCCGCGTCCTTGAAGTAGCCCTTGGCGGCGGGCAGCAGGAAGAAGGCCGCCGGCCCCTCGAAGCGCCAGTCGAGCTGGAACTTGATGGGCGTGGCGGCCTGGGCGGGCGCCACGCTCGCGGCGGTGGCCAGGGCCAGCGCGGTGTGCAGGAACAATCGCTTGTGCATGGTGGTTTCCTTCAGGGATGGTGCAGATCAGGCCTTGGCCAGGCGCGTGGCCAGCGGCGGCAGCAGGCCGCGGTGGAAGACGCCGTCGGCCGGCGGCTGCGCCTTGAGTGCGAAGGCCTGGGCCACGTCGGCGATCTGCTGGGCCAGCAGCTGCGGCTGGATGTCGCCCAGGCCGTGGCTGCGCGTGTCGGCGCCGGCCACGTACTGGCGGGTGATGGCCCAGCGCGCCAGCTCCAGCTTCTCGTCGAGGATGGGCTCGCGCTGGCGCATGGCGGCCAGCGCGGGCACCGGGTCGGCCAGGGTCTCGACCAGGGCGCGGTTGCTGGCGCGCAGGAAGGCGGCGACCAGCTCGGGGCGCTCGGCGATCAGGCTGCTCGCGGCCAGGATGGCGTTGCCGTAGAGCTGCACGCCGGCATCGGTATAGCGCAGCACGCTCAGCTCCTCGGGCTTCATGCGGGCGAACAGCGATACGGCCGAGTCGTGGAAATAGGTGGCCGCGTCCACGTCGCCGCGCACCACCACGTTGTCGCGCGCCGAGAACTCGGTGGTGGACCAGGTGAACAGGTCGGACGGCAGGTGCTGCCTGCGCGCCACGATGGGCCAGGCGCGGCGCGTGGACTCGACCGCGGCGGCGGCCACCTTCTTGCCCTGCAGGCTGGCGAAGTCGGCGCCGACGCCCCGGTCCTTGCGGCCGATGATGACGAAGGGCGCGCGGTTGTAGTACTGGTAGACGGCCTGCACCCTGGCCGCGCCGGGGTTCTGGGCCTGGAACTCGATCAGCGCGCTGATGTCGCCCAGCCCCAGCTGGTAGGCGCCGCTGGCGACGCGGGTGATGGAGGCCACCGAGCCGGAGCCGACGTCGATGGACACATCCAGCCCCTCGTCGCGGTAGTAGCCCTTTTGCAGCGCCAGCAGGAAGGGTGCGGTCTGCGAGGTGATGCGGTAGTCGAGCGTGAACTTGAGCGGCGTGAGCGCCTTGCCCTGGGCGCGGACGGCGGGCGCGGCGGCGCAGGCGCCGAGGGCGGGAAGGGTGGCGAGGAAATGGCGGCGTTGCATGGTGGCGGTCTCAGGTCGGGAGGACAACAGCCCCGCCAGGGCAGGCGGGTGCGACATGAGCAATTTCCGGGCGACGCGCGGGACACGTGCTGAACGCTTCTACTCAACACAGGCTGTAAGCAATAGGCATGCCTGCTTGCCGGCATGGTGGCTGGCCCTGGGGTGCGGGGCGGCGCCTGCTCCATGCTGGTGCCGGCCTGGGCCAAAGCGTGGCATGCCGGGGCGGTTGGTGCACTGCAACAGCGCATGGCCGGGGCGCGTGCCTGGGGCGGCAGGCTGGCCCGGGGATTGCTAGCAGCAAGGGCAAGAGTAGAAGCGTTCAGCACGCCCCGGGGCGTGGCAGGTCATTGCTCTTGCACCCTCCAACCAGGAACCTGACCATGACTCTGCTTGCCAACGCATCCCCCGCCCGCTACGAACTCGGTGAACTCGACAAGGAGTCCCGCATGGGCGGCCTGGGGGAAGAGACGCACGCCCGCGAGGTGCGCACCATCGACCTCAGCGACTTCGAGCGGCGCAAGGCCGAGATCGCCGACGAGCTGTGGGAGGCCGCCGTCGATATCGGTTTCTTCCAGGTGTCGGGCCACGGCATCGCGCTGGCCGACATCGCCGCCGCCTTCGAGCGTGCCGAGCAGCTGTTCGCGTTGCCGGAGGAGGTCAAGGCGCAGTGGCCGCTGGCGCGCAATGCGGGCTGGGAGCACAAGGCGCAGATCCGCCCGTCCACGAAGACGCCGGACCAGAAGGAGTCCTACCAGGTGACCCGCCCGCGCATGGCCGGCCTGTGGCCGAGCGACGCGGAGCTGCCCGGCTTTCGGGCCGCGACGCTCGCCTTCGAGCGCCAGTGCTGGGAGGTGGGCATGCGCGTGCTCTCGTGCTTTGCCTACAAGCTGGGCTTCGACGACGGCTTCTTCACCCGCGCGCACGACCCCGAGGCCGCCAGCTACCAGAGCACGCTGCGCATGCTGCATTACTTTGCGGTCGATCCCGCGCTGAAGGATGAACTGGGCCTGTGGCGCGCCGGCGCGCACACCGATTTCGACTGCCTGACCCTGCTGTTCCAGCGCGCCGGCCAGGGCGGGCTGCAGGTGCTGCCGGGCAAGGAGATGGAGTCGCGCCAGTGGACGCCCGTGGAGCCGGTGGAGGGCGTGATCACCTGCAACATCGGCGACATGCTCACGCGCTGGAGCGACGACCGGCTGCCCAGCAATTTCCACCGCGTGCGCAACCCGCTGCCGCACGAGTACCAGGGCGCGCGCTACAGCCTGGCCTTCTTCTGCCAGGCCAACGAGGATGCCGTCATCGCCGGCCCGCGCGGCAAGTACCCGCCCATCACCGGGGCGGAGTATCTGCGCCAGCGCATCAGCGCCAATTTTTCGAACCGGTATTAGGGCCGCGGCTGGGGACTACCGCGTGCCGTCGTTGGACTGCTTGCCCGTCAGGATGGAGGCCAGGATGGCCACGGCCGTGAACAGGCCGAACAGGATGGCGGCCAGCCGGAACTGGCCGGCCAGGAACAGCCCCAGTTCGGTGAGCACGGCGATTCCCAGGTAGTGACTGCTTTTCAAAGGGTGCCTGAACCTTTCCCGCAGAGCGCCGGCGGCTGGCCCATGTATGGGCCGGCATGCGGCTTTCCTGCGCATGCCGACGATGCTAGCAGTTCCCGCTAGGCCCCCGGCGGGCCGCTCCCCACGGCTACACTGGCGCCGTTCCATGCGGAGTGACCATGCCCTCTGAATCCATCGTGGTGATCGTTCTGGCCGGCGGCCGCGGCGACCGTTTTCGGGCGTCAGGCGGCGCCGTGCACAAGCTCGATGCGCTGCTCGGTGGCGTGCCGGTGCTGCAGCGCGTGCTCGATACGGTGCGGGCCGCGGGGCTGCCGGTCCACCTGGTGCGGCCGGACGGCGGCACCCTGGGCATGGGCGACTCCATCGCCATGGGGGTGCGGGCCACGGCACAGGCCGCGGGCTGGCTGATGCTGCCCGGCGACCTGCCGCTGGTGCAGCCCGGCAGCCTGCGCCAGGTGGCCAGGGCGCTGGCCTCATACCCGGTGGCCGTGCCGCGCTGGCAGGGGCGGTCGGGCCACCCGGTGGGCTTTCGGGCCGAGTGCCGCGATGCGCTGATGGCCCTGGGCGGCGATGCCGGCGCCGCTTCCATCGTGCGGGCCTGGCGGGCGCAGCAGGGCGTGGCCGATGTGGAGCTGGACGATCCCGGCATCCAGATGGACATCGATACCGTGGACGACCTGGCGCGTGCCGAGGAATGGCTCGGCAAGCACCCGTTTCGGTGAGGCCGCAACCAATCCCGGGGCGCGCTGGCGGAGCGGTCGTGGTATCGGCGCCTCAAACCCACTTTTTTAAAATTCTTCGCAAATGGATTGATCAATAGCCTGCATATATGCATCTGCTTGGGCTATAAATCCACCTGTTGGATTTACAAATTGTGAGGAATTCGTCCACGGCATTTGCCAGTGTGCGGTTTCTTCGCCGGTTTCCCAGGAGTTGGATGCATGCATGAAGATTTTCCGGAGATCCCTTCCGGCTTGCTGGACCGCTGGCAAGGCTTGCTGCGAAACTATGCCGACCTGCTGCACCTGTCGGCGGCACGGGTGCTGCGCGTGCAGCGGGATACCTGGCACCTGATGGCCGCTGCCGGGCCAGCCGCCGACCGGCCAGAGGGCGGACCCGCGCCAGCCGGGCCGCCGCCACTCACCGAAGATCTGCTGGTGGCCCAGAAGCTGGTGTGCCGGGAGGCCTGGAGCGATGCGGCCTTCACGCTGCAACACCAGGGACGCGACTACGAGGTGCAGAGCTACATCGGCATCCCGCTGCACTGGCCCAGCGGCGGGCTGTTCGGCGTGCTGGATGCGGTGAACGACGCCCCCCGCGCGTTCACCGATGCGGAGCGGCGCCTGCTGGTGCAGATCCGCGACGACATCGAGGACCACCTGGTGCTGCTGCACGGCAACCGGGCGGACCTGGTCACGAACCATGTGACGCGCGAGCGGCTGCAGGCCAGCGAGGAACGCTTCCACCTGCTGGTGGAGAACGCGGGCGACGATTACTTCCTGCACGACGACCAGGGCCGCTTCATCGACGTGAACGAGCGCGCCTGCCACAGCCTGGGCTTCACGCGCGCCGAACTGCTGACCATGAGCGTGCCCGATGTGGCTTTCGGCGTGACGGCGGAGCAACGGGAGCGCCTGTTCCGCGATGCCTTGCCGGGCAGCTCCAGGATGGTGAAGAGCCAGCACCGCCGCAAGGACGGCACCATGTTCCCGGTCGAGGTGGTGATCACCTGCATGGAGATCGGCGGGCGCAAGCTCTTCATGGGGCTGGCGCGCGACATCACCGAGCGCGAGCAGGCGGAGCAGGCCATCCGCGAGCTGAATGCCGACCTCGAACAGCGCGTGGCCCTGCGCACCGCCGAGCTGCAGGACCTGTCGGCCACGCTGCAAGGGGTGATGAACAGCGCGGCGGACATCATCTTCGTGAAAGACCCCGACGGGCGCTACCTGCTGTTCAACCAGGCCGGCGAACGCTTCCTGGGGCGCAGCGCGGCCGAGGTGATAGGGCGCAACGACTACGACTTGTTCGAGCACGACATGGCCGCCGGTTTCGTCCACTGCACCCAGCAGGTGCTGCAGACGCAGGACAGCCTGACGGTGGAGGAGAAGGTGCTTTCGGCGCGGGGCATGCGCACCATGCTGACCACGCGCAGCCCGCTGCGCGACGAGCACGGCCGCATCCATGCGGTGATGGGCGTGGCGCACGACATCACCGAGCGCAAGCAGGCCGAGCTGGAGCTGCAACTGCAGCGCGAGCGCATGGCGCTGGCGATCGACGTGGGCGCGCTGGGGGTGCTGGACGTCAACCTGGACAACGACAGCGTGGTCTGCAACGCGCAGTGGCTGGAGATCTTCGGCCTGGACGCCGGGCCCGCCGGCCCACAACTGACGCTGGCCACGGTGCAGCAGCATGTGCATCCCATGGACCGGGCGGCCTGGGACACCCATTTGCGCGAGGTGCGCGCCGGCGCGGGCGCCCAACGGGTGCCGCTGCGCGTGATCCGTTCGGACGGCGGGATGCGCTGGGTGTCCACGGCGGCGCGCTACCTGGCCGGGCAGGGCCAGGCGCCGGACCGGCTGATCTGCGTGATGGTCGATGTGACGGATAGCCACCGCGCCGAGCGGCAGCTGCAGAGCAGCTTCGACAGCCTGCAGCGGGCCGAGCGCCTGGCGCGCATGGGCTCGTGGACCATGGACATCCAGCGGCAGGTGTTCGCCATCTCCGACATGCTGCGCAACCTGGTGGGGTTCGCGCCGGACGAGGAGGTGTCCCTGGCGAGCCTGCCGTCGATCATGTCCGAGGAGAGCTATGCCAAGGTCACGGCGGCGCTGCAGGACTGTATCCAGAATGGCAGCGAGTTCGTGATGGCCTACGAGGTCTACCGCCGCGACGGCAGCATCTTCGATGCCGAGGTGCGCGGCAAGGGCATCCGCGACGACAGCGGCCGCGTGGTCAGCGTGACCGGCACCGTGCAGGATGTGAGCGAGCGCGAGGAGGCCCGTGCGCAGCTCGCCTCGCTGGCCGACCGCCTGCCCAGCGGCGCGCTGTACCAGCTGAGCTACGTCAACCCCGAGGTGGGCCTGGCCGGGCCGGTCGAAGGCCAGGACCTGCACCTGAACTATGTCAGCGGCGGCATCGAGGCGCTGATCGGCGTTTCGGCGCAGCAGCTGCAGGAGAACCCGGCGCTGCTGTTCGAGGCCGTGCACGAGGACGACCAGCAAGCCTTCCTCACCGCGTCGCGCCAGGCCAGCGCCACGCACAGCCTGTTCGAGTGCGACTTCCGGCTGCGCCGGCAGGACGGCGCGCCGGTCTGGCTGCGCATCCGCTCCGCGCCGCGCCGGGTCAAGGGCGGCTGGATCTGGGACGGCATCATCCTCGACATCACGCGCCAGCACGAGGTGGAGTCGGCGCTGCGCCAGGCCAAGGAGGCCGCCGAGCAGGCCGAGCGGGCCAAGGCCGACTTCCTGGCCAACATGAGCCACGAGATCCGTACGCCGATGAATTCGGTGCTGGGCATGACGCGCCTGGCACTGCAGACCGACCTGTCGCCGCGGCAGAAGAACTACCTGGAGAAGATCGACGTCTCCACCCGCGCGCTGCTGTCCATCATCAACGACATCCTGGATTTCTCGAAGATCGAGGCCGGCGGCTTCGACCTGGACAATGCCGACTTCGAGCTCGAGCAGGTGCTCGAGGCCGTCTCCAACGCCACCTCGCTGCGCGCCGACGAAAAGGGGCTGGAGGTCGTCTACGCGATCGCGCCCGACGTGCCGCGCGCCTTCCGCGGCGATCCGCTGCGCCTGTCGCAGGTGCTGATCAACCTGGTGGGCAATGCGGTCAAGTTCACCGATGCGGGGGAGGTGGTGGTGTCCGCCAACCTGCTGGAGCGCACGGACGATGGCCAGCTGGTGCAGTTCAGCGTGCGCGACACCGGTATCGGGCTGAGCCGGGAGCAGATGGGGCGCTTGTTCGTGCCCTTCCACCAGGCGGATGGCGGCACCTCGCGCCGCTATGGCGGCACGGGCCTCGGCCTCACCATCAGCAAGCAGCTGGTGGAGAAGATGGGCGGCAGCATCGGGGTCGAGAGCGAACCCGGCCGCGGCAGCCTGTTCTCGTTCACCGCGGCGCTCGGCCGGCCGTCGAGCGACATGGCGCTGAAGATCAAGTCGCTGCACGGCTACCGCGTGCTGGTGGTGGACGACAACGCCACCTCGCGCGAAAGCCTCTCCGACATGATCAACAGCTTCGGCATGCAGGCCGACTGCGTGGACTCGGGACCGCACGCGCTGGCGCAGATCGAGGCCGTGGCCCAGCAGGGTGAATCCTACGACCTGGTGCTGATGGACTGGCAGATGCCCGAGATGGACGGCATCGAGGCCACGCGCCGCATCCGCCTGGATGTCCGGCAGGAGCGGGTGCCGGCCGTGCTGATGGTCACGGCCTACGGCCGCGAGGAAATCCTGAGCCAGGTGGCCGCGGTCGGGCTGCAGGGCATCTTGGTCAAGCCGGTGACCGAATCGGTGATGTTCGACACCGTGCAGGACGTGCTCTCCGGCCCGCGCACGCAGGCCAAGCACTTCAAGACCTCGGGCCAGGTGCGCAGCGTGCTCACGCCGTCGATGCGCCGCGCGCTGGCCGGCAAGCACGTGCTGGTGGTGGACGACAACGCCCTCAACCTCGAGGTGGCGACCGACTTCCTGGTGCTGGCGGGCGTCAAGGTCGACACGGCCGTCAACGGGCGGCAGGCCATCCGCTGCCTGGAGATGAAGGACTACGACGCCGTGCTGATGGACATGCACATGCCCGAGATGGACGGCGTGACGGCGACGCGCGAAATCCGCCGCAACCCCGCCTGGCAGCACCTGCCCATCATCGCGCTGACGGCCCAGGCCCGCCCCGAGGACCGCGAGGCCACGATCCGCGCCGGCATGACCTCGCACCTGTCCAAGCCCATCGAGGAGCACCTGCTGTACCAGACGCTGATCGACATCTTCTCGGGCGACGCCGCTTCCGGCCGCAGGCCGGCGCGTGCGCCCGAGGCGGCCGCCCCGGCGGATATCGCCGCCGGCCGCCACGCGCTGCACCAGCAGGGGCCGGTGGATTTCGATGCCGCCATGCACCGCATGGGCGGCAACCGCGAACGCATGCAGCGCCTGCTGCAGGGCTTCGTGCGCGACTTTTCCGACGTGCCGCAGCGGCTGGATGCCGCAGTGGCGGCGCAGGACGGCAAGAACCTCGAGGCGCTGGCCCACCTGGTGAAGGGGGCCGCGGGCTATGTGCAGGCCAAGGCGCTGACCCATTCGGCCGACGCGCTGGAGCGCCAGGCCACCCGGGGCGATGCCGCCGCGATCGAGCGCCTGGCCTTCACCTTCCGCGCCGACCTGATGGCGGTGCTCGAGGTCATCAGCGACCGCCTCAAGCGCCAGGCCAGCGCGGCCGCCAAGCAGCTGCCGCCGTCGCCCAGCCTGCCGGCGGCCGGTGCCGACACCTCGAAGGCGCTGGCCCTGATCGAGCGCGCCGAGCCGCTGATGCAGAAGGGCGACTACGCCGCGACCTCGCTGCTCGCCGACCTGGCCCGCGAGCTGCGCGACCACCCCGCCTCTGCCCAGCTGGAAGAGGTGCGGGTGCTGTACGAGGACATCGAGCTGGACCAGGCGCTGGAGGCACTGGGCCTGTTGCGCCGGTCGCTGGCGCAGGAGGAGGTGCGGCCATGAGCACGGTCAACCTGCCCACGGTGCTGATCGTGGACGACGAACGCCTCAACCGCACGGCGCTGGCCGAGCTGCTCAAGGACGAATGCCGGGTGGTGCTGGCCAAGGACGGCGCTTCGGCGCTGCAGCGCGTGGCCGAGGAGAAGATCAGCCTGATCCTGCTCGATGCGTCCATGCCCGACATGGACGGCTACGAGGTGCTGCGCCGCCTCAAGTCCAGCGAGAAGACCGCCAACATCGGCGTGATCTTCGTCACCGGCCAGATCGAGGAGGCGCACGAGGAGCGCGGCCTGCTGCTGGGCGCGGTGGACTACATCGCCAAGCCGGTGCGCCCGCTGCTGGTCAAGGCGCGGGTGCGCAACCACCTGGAGCTGGCGCGCCAGCGCGAGGAGCTGGAGCGCCTGTCCATGCAGGACGCGCTCACCGGCATCAGCAACCGCCGCGCCTTCAACCAGGCCTTCGTGCGGGCCTGCGGCAACACGGTGCGCACCGGCATGCCGCTGGGGCTGGCGATGATCGACGTGGATTACTTCAAGCGCTTCAACGACCACTACGGCCACGGCGCGGGCGACGATGTGCTGCGCCGCGTGGCGCAGACCCTGGTCAAGGCCGCGCAGCGGCCCTACGACATGATCGCGCGCTATGGTGGCGAGGAGTTCGTGCTGATGCTGCCCTCGGGCATCGCGCTGCAGACGGTGCTGGACCGCCTGTGCGAGGCCGTGCAGGCGCTGGGCATCCCGCACGAGCAGTCCGAGGTCAGCGCGCTGCTGACCATCAGCTGCGGCGGCGTGGTGGCGGGCTACGACAGCGCCAAGCGGCCCGAATGGCTGCTCAGGCGCTGCGACGAGATCCTCTACCAAGCCAAGAACGCGGGGCGCAACCGCGCCATCGTGCACGACCTCAATTAGACGGAACGGGCGCCGGCGACGCCTGCCGGCTGCGGCGCCAGGCGGCCGCATAGCCGGCGGCCACCGCGTTGCTCGGGTCGACCTCGGCGCTCGTCTCCGGCTCGGCGGCAGGCACCGTGCCGCTGCTGCGGGCCTGGCGGATGGCCTGGCCCAGTTCGATCACCGACATGGCATAGAAGCTCGACCAGTTGTAGCGCGTGACCACGTAGAAGTTCTGCGTGCCCGCCACGTAGCTCGTGGCATCGCTGCCGTTCTTCAGCTCGATCAGCGCCAGCGGCCCGGCATTGGCCGCGCCATCGCCCTGCACCGGGGCGCCGTTGGCCTGCATCTCGGCGGCGCTGAAGCTGGGCTTGATGTCGGGCGCCAGCAGCGTGGCGAGCTGCTGCGGGTTGCTGTCCACCTGCACGCGGTAGTGCGTGGGCAGGCCGCGCTTCCAGCCGTGGCCGACGAAGTAGTTGGCCACCGAGCCGATGGCGTCCGCCGGGCTGCCAAACAGGTCGATGCGGCCGTCGCCATCGTAGTCCACCGCGTAGGCGGCCCAGCTTGACGGCATGAACTGCGGGATGCCCATGGCGCCGGCGTAGCTGCCCTTGGCCGCGAAGGGATCGACCCGGGTGAGGTAGGCGTTGGTGAGGAACTGCTCCAGCTCGCGGCGGAAGTAGGCGGCGCGCTCGGCGGCGCGCGGGTGGCTGGATGGGAAGTCGAAGGCCAGCGTGGCCAGTGCATCGGCCACGCTGAAGCCGCCCATCTGCTGGCCGTAGATGGTCTCGACGCCGATGATGCCGGCGATGATCTCCGCCGGCACGCCGAATTCCTTCTCGGCGCGGGCCAGGGTGTCGGCGTTGTCCTGCCAGAAGCGCAGGCCGGCGCGGATGCGGATGGGCTCGACGAAGCGGCCGCGGTAGGCGCGCCAGTTCTTCACGCCGGCCGGGCCGGTGCGCGGCGTCATCAGGCTCTGCACGCGGGCGTTGAACTGCGTCTGGTTGACGGCGGCCTGCAGCCAGCCGCGGTCGATGTGCTCGCGCGCGGCGACCTCGTTGACGAAGGCCTGTGCCTCGTCGCGCTGGGCGTAGGAGTTGGAGGTTTTTTGGGCTGTGGCCCAGGTGCAGCAAGCGCTGGCAGCTATAAAAACGAGAGTTTTCTTCAGAAAGGCATGCATACCGCTTTATACCTTGCGGGCCTGCCCCTTCAGCGTATTCCAGGGGAGTGTCTTGAACTGTTTTTGCAATTGGCGCAGCGTGGTGGTGGATGCGTCCGCCTCGCCGCCGTAGCGCCAGCGCTCCATGGCCCGCAGCCAGGCCGCGAAGGGCCGTGCCCCGTCGCCCTGCAACTCGCGCAACTGGCGGGCCAGCGCGCGCGGCGTGGCGCTGGCGGGTGTCTCGATGCCGCGCCGCTCCAGCTCGGCGCGGGCGCGCTGCAGCAGCGCCAGCCAGGGGTCGGCATGGCGCTTGCGCCACAGCACGACGCCGCCGGTGACGAGCGCCGCGGCCGCGAACAGGCCGCCCAGCAGCCGCACCAGGTCCTGCCAGTCGGGCGTCTCCATGCCCCAGGAGCGCAGCAGGTTCATCTGGTCGCGCTGGGTGTAGTTCAGCACCCACTGGTTCCAGCCGTTGTTGACGGCCTCCCACACCGCGCGCAACTGCTCGAAGGTGCCGAGTGCGACGGGATTGGTGATGGCGCTGCCGAACATGCCCTGTGGCGCGGCCAGGCGCTGGCCCGTGCCCACGCGGCCGGGCATCACGGCGCCGGTGGGGTCCACGCGCAGCCAGCCGCGCTCGCGTCCCATCCAGACCTCGGCCCAGGCATGGGCGTCGGCCTGGCGCACCGTCCAGTAGCCGTCCACCGAATTGATGGTGCCGCCCTGGTAGCCGGTGACGATGCGCGCCGGCACGCCCGCCGCGCGCAGCGCGATCACGAAGGCCGAGGCGATGTGCTCGCAGAAGCCCTCCTTGCGGTCGAACCAGAACTCATCCGCCGCCTGCGCGCCGTAGGTGCCCGGCTCCAGCGTGTAGCGGTAGCCCTGGCCGCGCAGCTGCGCCAGCAGCCGTTCGACCAGCGCCTGCGTGGGGTCGGGCGAAGACGCCAGCTCGGCCTGCAGCTGCTGCACCCAGGCGCGGGTACGCGGGCTCGACGAATGCGGCAGCTGGCGGTTGCGCGCCAGCTCCTGCGCGCCGGCCTGCATGCCGAAGCGGTAGTTCAGATGGCTTTGCATGCGGATGCGCGTGACCTCGTTGACCGGCTGGCTACTGATCCACTGCAGGTCGGCTGTCGCATAGCCGCGGCCGCGGGGCAGGGCGGGGGCCTCGGTCATCAGGTCCAGCGGCAGCAGCCAGCCGCGCTTGCTGGCCTCCAGCGTCATGTCGTAGGCGATGGGCTCGCCCTGCACCTGTAGGTCGCCCGCCGGGCGCGGGATGTGGGCGCGCACGCCGGCCGAGCCGCTCCAGCGGCGGCCGTCGAAGTGGCTCAGCACCGGGCCGCGGAAGTACAGCGCCGACAGCGGCGGCGCCTGGTTGCCCGGCGTGAGGAAGCGGATGCGGAAGGCGATGGCCTCGTCCATCGCCAGCGACGCGACGCTGCCGACCTCCATCTCGTCCGACAGGCCGCTCTTGCCCGCGCTGTCGTTCATGGGCACGCCCCACAGCGGCGCCATGCGCGGGAACAGCAGGAACAGTGCCACCGTGAGCGGCGCGCCGATCAGCATCATGCGCAGCGCCAGGCCCGCGGCCTGCGCGAACGCGGGCCGGCCCACCGGCATGTGGGCGGTGACCAGCGCGGTCAGCAGGCCCACCAGGCCCAGCAGGATGGCCAGCGCCGTCAGCAGCGACTGCGACTGGAAGAAGTTGCTGAGCATGGTGAAGAAGCCCAGGAAGAAGACCACCATCGCGTCGCGCCGGCTGCGCAGCTCCAGCGTCTTGAGCGCCAGCAGCATCACCACCAGCGTGACGCCCGCGGCCGGGCCGACGATGGTCTTGAACGTGGCCACCGTGAGGCCCACGGCCATCGCCAGCAGCGCCAGCAGCACCCAGCGGCTGGGCAGCGGCCAGCGCCGCACGGCGATGGCGCCGCGCCACAGCAGCATGGCCAGCGCCAGCGCGCTGGCCCACACGGGCAGCGTGCCCAGCTGCGGCAGGATGATCCAGGCCACCACGCAGAGCAAAAACACCGTGTCGCGCACGTCGCGCGGCAGGTTTGCTATGGTATTTCTAGCTATTTGCGCTTGGTACATAAGGGCTGGAGGCTGATTTCATTCCAAAGCCAGCGCGCGCAGGCAGTCCTGCACATGCGCCTGCCCGCGGTCGGGCGCCATGGTGCGCGAAGCCAGCCGCAGGCCGAAGCGGCAGCCGCTGGCCTCGGCCTGCAGCACCCAGGCCGCCAGCCGCGACAGCCGGGCCTCGCGCTCGGCCAGGCCGCAGTGGCGCTCGTCCAGCCACAGCTCCTGCTGCAGGTTCTGCTGGTTGTCGCGCACCAGGAGCGCATCCGAGCCGCTGGCCAGCGCCGTGGCGGCCTTCTTCCAGACCACGAGCTTCAGCGGGTCGCCGCGGCGGTAGCCGCGCACGCCGTCGAAGTCGCCGGCCACGGCATGGCGTGCGGCCGAGCTGCCCTGGGCGGCATGCGGCTCGCCCTGCGGCAGCGGTGGCGGCAGCACCTCGGGCGCGGGGTAGACCAGCACCTCGCCGGCCGGGCGCCACACCGTCCACAGGCGGAACACGCCCAGCGGAAAGCGTGTCTCGATCACCATCGCCGGCAGCGGATGCAGGCCGCGCCGTTCGGGGTGCATGGCCAACTGCAGGCTGGCCTGGTCCTGCGCGGCCACGTCCACCAGGTTCCATTCGGCGCTGCCGTGCATGGCGCAGGCGATGGCATGGCGGCTGCGCGCGTCGGCATTGAGCAGCTGCACCGCGAACTGCACCGCCTGCCCGGCGAACTGCGGCGCGGGCGGCTGGGTGCTCAGCGCCAGCCCCAGCAGTGTGCGGTAGCCCACGGCGATGGACACCAGCGCGCAGCCGGTGAGCAAAAAGGTCAGCAAATAGCCCAGGTTGAGCTGGAAGTTGATGCTGGCCACCAGCAGCACCAGCAAAGTCAGCGCCAGCATCCAGCCGGCGCCGGTGGGCAGCAGGTAGAGGTTGCCGCGGTGGATGTGGTGTTGGTCGCTGCGCGGCAGCCGCGCCAGCCACCAGCCGCGCCAGCGCGAGCGAAGGGCAGATCGGGCTGTCACGCCTACTGCAGCGGCACGCTGTCCATCATGGCCCGCACCTGCGCCAGCGCGCCGCGCCCGGCCTGGCCCACGGGCACCATGCGGTGCGCCACCACCTGGGGCAGGATGGCCTGCACGTCGTCGGGCGCCACGTAGTCGCGCCCGGCGATCAGCGCGTGCGCCTTGGCGGCGCGCACCAGGCCGATGCCCGCGCGCGGCGACAGCCCCTGCGCGAACCAGCGGCCCGAGCGCGTCGCGGCGATCAGCGCCTGCACGTAGCGGATCAGCGCATCGCTGGCGCGCACGGCCAGCACCTCCTGCTGCAACAGCTGCAGCTCGGTCTGCGAGACCAGGGGCGGCAGCTGGTTCACCAGGTCGCGGTGGCCCTGGCCGTGGTGGCCCGACAGCAGCTGGAACTCGGCCGCCTCGTCCGGATAGCCCAGCGAGATGCGCATCAGGAAGCGGTCGAGCTGGCTCTCGGGCAGCGCGTGGGTGCCGAGCTGGTCCAGCGGGTTCTGCGTGGCGATCACGAAGAAGGGCTGCGGCAGCGCGCGCGTGGCGCCTTCCACCGTCACCTGCTTCTCCTCCATGGCTTCGAGCAGGGCGCTCTGTGTCTTGGGGCTGGCGCGGTTGATCTCGTCGGCCAGCAGCACCTGGGTGAACACCGGGCCGGGGTGGAAGACGAAGCCCTCGCGCCCGCGCTCGTAGACGGACACGCCGGTCAGGTCGCTGGGCATCAGGTCGGCGGTGAACTGCACGCGGGTGAACTGCAGGCCCAGGGTGCGCGCCAGCGCGTACGACAGCGTGGTCTTGCCCACGCCCGGCACGTCCTCGATCAGCAGATGCCCCCCTGCGAGCAGGCAAGTCACGCAGTCCTGTACCTGAGCCGATTTGCCGACGATGGCCGTGTTAAGCTGGTTCAATAGCTTGTTGATGGTTTGCCTTGCTTGCATGGTGTAACCATAAACTACAAATAGAACCACGGAGACAGTTGACGGTGAGCAAGACCGGTTATTTCACCCATCGCGATTGCTGGAAACACGACATGGGGCCCGGCCACCCCGAATGCCCGGGCCGGCTCGACGCCATCGAGGACCGCCTGCTGATGACCGGCGTGGGCGATGCGCTGGACCGCCGCGACGCGCCCAAGGCCACGGTGTCCGACCTCGAGCTGGCGCACGACCGCCTGCACATTGCGGCGATGCGCGGCATGTCGCAGCTGGCGGCCGACAACAAGGCCGTGGGCGGCCCCACGACGCTGATGCTCGACACCGACACCTCGATGAACGAGTTCACCTGGGATGCGGCGCTGCGCGCCTCAGGCGCGGCGCTGGCCGCGACCGACGCGGTGATGAGCGGCGAGCTGGAGAACGCCTTCTGCGCCGTGCGCCCGCCCGGCCACCACGCCACGCGCAGGCAGGCCATGGGCTTTTGCTTCTTCAACAACGTGGCGCTGGCGGCCAAATACGCGCTGATGCGCCACCAGCTCAAGCGCGTGGCCATCGTCGACTTCGACGTGCACCACGGCAACGGCACCGAGGACATCTGCGCGGGCGACCCGCACATCCTGATGGTGAGCATCTTCCAGCACCCGTTCTACCCGTTCAGCGGCGACCAGCACCCGGCCGCGAACATGGTGAACGTCCCGGTGCCGGCCTACACCAAGGGCATGGAGATCCGCGAGATCGTCGAGATGCACTGGATTCCGCGGCTCGAGGAATTCCGCCCCGAGATGATCTTCATCAGCGCCGGCTTCGACGCGCACCGCGACGACGATATGGGCCAGCTCGGCATGACCGAGAGCGACTACGCCTGGATCACCCACCGCATCAAGGACGTGGCGCGGCGCTTCTGCATGGGGCGCATCGTCTCGTGCCTGGAGGGCGGCTACGTGATGGGGCCGTTGGCCGCCAGCGTCGAGGCCCACATCCGGGTGCTGGCCGATCTGTGAGGAAACTACGATGAACCCCATCCTGCAAGAACAGCGCGACGCGCGCGGCGTGGTCACGCTGACGATGAACGACCCGCAGCGCTTCAACGCGCTGGGCGACGACATGCTGCAGGCGCTGCAGACAGCGCTGGATGCGCTGGCGCGCGATGAGGGCGTGCGCGCCGTGGTGCTGGCCGCCGAGGGCAAGGCCTTCTGCGCCGGGCACAACCTCAAGGACATGGCGGCCCACCCCGAGCAGGCCTGGTACCACCGGCTGTTCGACCGCTGCACGAAGGTGATGCTGTCCATCCGCAAGCTGCCGGTGCCGGTGATCGCCCGCGTGCACGGCATGGCCACGGCCGCGGGCTGCCAGCTGGTGGCGCAGTGCGACCTGGCCGTGGCCAGCAGCGCCGCCAGCTTTGCCACCAGCGGCATCCAGTACGGCCTGTTCTGCGCCACGCCCAGCGTGCCGCTGGTGCGAAACATGCCGTTCAAGCCGGCGATGGAGATGCTGCTGACCGGGGAGTTCATCGATGCCCACGAGGCCCGGGCGCAGGGCCTGGTCAACCGCGTGACCGAGCCCGACCGGCTCGACGCCGAGGTCGAGCGGCTGGTGGCCGCCATCGTCGCCAAGCCCCGCGCCGCGGTGCAGATGGGCAAGGCCCTGGTCTACCAGCAGCGCGAGCTGGGGCTGGAGGCCGCCTACCAGCTCGCCGGCCAGTGCATGGCCGCGAACATGATGGATGCCGACGCGCAGGAGGGCGCCCAGGCCTTCGCCGAGAAACGCCTGCCCCGTTGGCGCGGTGCGTAAGAAATAGTAAAAAAGATAGCTGCTAGCGCTTGATGGATAAGCGCTGGAGGCCAAAAATACCTGTAATTCAGGCCCGGCATCCCGCGTGCTGTAATCTCGGATGCTCTGACAGGGACAGGGCGATCCGATGGATATTTTCGACAAGCTGATTCAAGATTTTCGCGGTACCAACACGGCGCTGGAACTGGGCATCCTCCTGGTCAGCCTGCTGCTGGCCTATGGTGTGGCGCGGGCCGTGCAGTCGCGCCACGATGCCGCCAAGCCCTCCGTGTGGCTCGGGCGCACGGTGCTGGAGGGGGCGCTGTTTCCCATCCTGGCGCTGCTGTTCACCACCGTGGCCCGCACGGTGGCCGAGCACTACACCAGCGTGTTCGTGCTGCGGCTGGCGGTGCAGATCCTGCTGTCGCTGACCGTCATCCGCCTGGTGGCGCGGGTGCTGGCCAAGACCTTCCCGCGCTCCACCATCGCGCGCCTGGTCGAGCGCATCTTCTCGTGGCTGGCCTGGGGCGTGGCGGTGCTGGGCAGCCTGGGCGTGCTGCCCGAGGTGATGGCCGAGATGAACGCCATCCAGTTCGCCTTCGGCAAGGCCAATGTCAGCCTGCTGGGCGTGATCGAGGGCCTGCTGGCGGTGGGGCTGGTGATCATCGTCGTGCTGTGGCTGTCCGCCACCTTCGAGGAGCGGGTCATCGACGAGACCATCACCGACCTGTCGATGCGCAAGATGGCGATGAACCTCACGCGCATCGTGCTGCTCACGGTGGGCCTGCTGTTCGCGCTGTCGGCCGTGGGCATGGACCTGACGGCGCTGTCGGTGCTGGGCGGCGCGCTGGGCGTGGGCCTGGGCTTCGGCATGCAGAAGATCGCGTCCAACTACGTCAGCGGCTTCCTGGTGCTGCTCGAGCGCGCGCTGCGCATCGGCGACAACGTGCGGGTCGACGGCTTCGAGGGCCGCATCACCGACATCCGCACGCGCTACACCGTCATCCGCGCCGGCAACGGCCGCGAATCCATCGTGCCGAACGAGTCGCTGATCACCCAGCGGGTGGAGAACCTGTCGGCCGCCGACCTCAAGTTCGGCCTCAGCACCAACATCGTCGTAGGCGCGGACAGCGACGTGGCCACGGTGCAGCGCGTGCTGACCGAGGCGGCGCTGGCCCAGCCGCGCGTGCTGCGCGTGCCCGAGCCGGCGGCCTTCCTGGTCAACTTCGCGCCCGACGGGCTGGAGTTCAGCCTGAACTTCTCGATCAGCGACCCGGGCAACGGCCAGGCGAACATCCGTTCGGCCGTCAACATCGCGGTGCTGGAAGGGCTGCGCCAGCAGGGTATAGACATTCCGTTTCCGCAGCGGGTGGTGCATCTTCAGAGGGCGGAACTGTCCAAAAGTATCTAACAAGCGTTTCAAGAATTTTGAGCGCGCCGTTAACGAAATTGGAAAGAACTCTGCTTCCGGTTGTGCGATGATGCGGGCCAGCATAAAAATCATGGGCGTTTTGCCGTGTCTGCCCACGGGCGGATGAAGGCGCCATCGTTTCGTTTTTTGACAATAGCTTAGGAGTCACTTCATGAAAGTATTGGTACCGGTGAAGCGGGTGGTGGACTACAACGTCAAGGTGCGTGTGAAGTCCGACGGCAGCGGCGTGGACATCGCCAACGTCAAGATGAGCATGAACCCCTTCGACGAAATCGCGGTGGAAGAGGCCGTGCGCCTGAAGGAAAAAGGCGTGGTCACCGAGGTGATCGCCGTCTCCTGCGGCGTGGCCCAGTGCCAGGAAACGCTGCGCACCGCCATGGCCATCGGCGCCGACCGCGGCATCCTGGTCGAGACCCCCGCTGACCTCGACCTGCAGCCGCTGGCCGTGGCCAAGCTGCTCAAGGCCCTGATCGACAAGGAACAGCCCGGCCTCGTGATCCTGGGCAAGCAGGCCATCGACGACGACTGCAACCAGACCGGCCAGATGCTGGCTGCGCTGGCCGACCTGCCCCAAGCCACCTTCGCCTCCAAGGTCGAAGTCGCCGGCGACAAGGTGAACGTGACCCGCGAAGTGGACGGCGGCCTGGAAACCCTGAGCCTCGCCACGCCCGCGGTCATCACCACCGACCTGCGCCTGAACGAGCCGCGCTACGTGACGCTGCCCAACATCATGAAGGCCAAGAAGAAGCAGCTCGACACCTTCAAGCCCGAAGACCTGGGCGTGGACGTTGCTCCCCGCATCAAGACCCTGAAGGTCAGCGAGCCGCCCAAGCGCGGCGCCGGCGTCAAGGTGCCCGACGTGGCCACCCTCATCGACAAGCTCAAGAACGAAGCCAAGGTCATCTAAGGCTCATCACAACAACATCGAAAGGACACCAGCCATGACCGCACTCGTTATTGCAGATCACGACAACGCCAGCATCAAGAGCGCCACCCTCAACACCGTGACGGCCGCCAAGGCCTGCGGCGGTGACGTGCACGTGCTCGTCGCCGGCGAGAACGCCGCCGCCGCCGCTGCCGCCGCCGCCCAGATCGCCGGCGTCGCCAAGGTCATCCACGCCGACGGCGCGAGCCTGAAGAACGGCCTGGCCGAGAACGTCGCCGCGCAAGTTCTGGCCATCGCCGGCAACTACAGCCACATCCTGTTCCCCGCCACCGCCGGCGGCAAGAACGTGGCCCCCCGCGTGGCCGCCAAGCTCGACGTCGCCCAGATCAGCGACATCACCAAGGTCGACGGCCCCGACACCTTCGAGCGCCCCATCTACGCCGGCAACGCCATCGCCACCGTGCAATCGGGCGACGCCACCAAGGTCATCACCGTGCGCGGCACCGGCTTCGACGCCGCGGCCGCCACCGGTGGCAGCGCAGCGGTTGAAACCGTGGCCGCCGCAGCCGATTCCGGCAAGAGCAGCTTCGTGGGCTCCGAGATCGTCAAGAACGACCGTCCCGAACTGACGGCCGCCAAGATCATCGTCTCGGGCGGCCGCGCGCTGGGCAGCGAAGAGAAGTTCAAGGAAGTCATCACCCCGCTGGCCGACAAGCTGGGCGCCGCCATCGGTGCCAGCCGCGCCGCGGTGGACGCGGGCTACGCGCCGAACGACCTGCAGGTCGGCCAGACCGGCAAGATCGTGGCGCCGCAGCTGTACATCGCCTGCGGCATCTCGGGCGCCATCCAGCACCTGGCGGGCATGAAGGACTCCAAGGTGATCGTGGCGATCAACAAGGACCCCGAGGCACCGATCTTCTCGGTGGCCGACTATGGGCTGGAGGCGGACCTGTTCGCCGCCGTGCCCGAGATGGTGGGCAAGCTGTAAGATACGCCGCGAGGCGAATCACACGACAAGGGGCATCCGCTGGATGCCCCTTTTTTTGTCGAAATTCCGGCTTGCTTGAACTTAGGGAGACAGACGATGAGCTACAAGGCCCCCGTGCGGGACATGCTGTTTGCGATGGAACACCTGGCGCAGATCGACCAGGTGGCGCAGATACCGGGCTTCGAGGATGCGGGCCTGGATACCGCGCAGGCCGTGCTGGGGGAGTGCGCCAAGTTCAACGAAGGCATCCTCGCACCGCTGAACGTCACCGGCGACACCCAGCCCTCGTCGTGGAAGGACGGCAGCGTCACCACCACGCCCGGCTTCAAGCAGGCCTACCGCCAGTACGCCGAAGGCGGCTGGCAGGGCCTGCAGCACGCGGTGGACTTCGGTGGCCAGGGCCTGCCCAAGACCATCGGCGCGGCCTGCGTGGAAATGCTCAACAGCGCCAACCTCAGCTTCGCGCTGTGCCCGCTGCTGACCGACGGCGCCATCGAGGCGCTGCTGACGGCCGGCAGCGATGCACTCAAGGCCACCTACCTCGAGAAGCTGGTCACCGGCGAGTGGACCGGCACCATGAACCTCACCGAGCCCCAGGCCGGCTCCGACCTCGCGCTGGTGCGCACCAAGGCAGAGCCCCAGGGCGACGGCACCTACAAGGTCTTTGGCACCAAGATCTTCATCACCTACGGCGAGCACGACATGGCGGACAACATCGTCCACCTGGTGCTGGCCCGCGTGGCCGGCGCGCCCGAAGGCGTCAAGGGCATCAGCCTGTTCGTCGTGCCCAAGTTCCTGGTCAACGCCGACGGCTCGCTGGGCGCGCGCAACGACGTGCACTGCGTCAGTATCGAGCACAAGCTCGGCATCAAGGCCAGCCCCACGGCCGTGCTGCAGTTCGGCGACCACGGGGGCGCTGTCGGCTACCTCGTCGGCGAGGAGAACCGCGGCCTCGAGTACATGTTCATCATGATGAACGCCGCCCGCTACGCCGTCGGCGTGCAAGGCATCGCCGTGGCCGAGCGCGCCTACCAGCACGCCGCGGCCTACGCCAAGGAGCGCGTGCAAAGCCGCCCTGTGGACGGCAGCGCCAAGGCCAGCGCCACCATCATCCACCACCCCGACGTGCGCCGCATGCTCATGACCATGCGCGCGCTCACCGAAGGCTGCCGCGCCATGGCCATCACCGCGGCGGCCGCGTTCGACGCGGCCCACCACCACCCCGATGCCGACACGCGCAGCCAGAACCAGGCCTTCTACGAATTCCTCGTGCCGCTGGTCAAGGGCTACAGCACCGAGATGAGCCAGGAAGTGGCCAGCCTGGGCGTGCAGGTGCACGGCGGCATGGGCTTCATCGAGGAAACCGGCGCGGCCCAGTACTACCGCGACGCCAAGATCCTCACCATCTACGAAGGCACCACCGCCATCCAGGCCAACGACCTGGTGGGCCGCAAGACCGTGCGCGACGGCGGCCAGCTCGCCAAGGGCGTGGCCGCGCAGATCGAGCAGACCGAGGCCGCGCTGCGCGCTGCCGGCAGCGACGGTCAGGCCCTGGCCAAGCGCCTGCAGGCCGCACGCCAGGCCTACCTTGAGGTCGTGGACTTCATCGCCGCGCAGGGCAAGGGCGAGCCCAACCAGGCCTACGCGGGCAGCGTGCCGTACCTGATGCTGGCGGGCAACCTGGTCGCGGGTTGGCAGATGGGGCGCGCGCTGCTGGCGGCGCAGGGGCTGTTGCAGGCGGGACAGGACGAGGCCTTCGGGCGCGCGAAGATCGCCACCGCTCGTTTTTATGGCGACCATGTGCTGGTGCGCACCCAGGCGCTGCGCGATGCGGTGCTGCACGGTGGGGCATCGGTGATGGCTCTGACCATCGAGGATTTTTGATTGCTATGTAAATAATAGCTGTTGGCGCTTGATGGTAAAGCGCTAAAGCCATTTTTGAAGGATATCCATGTCTCGTCTCCCCGCCGTACTGCAGCGCGTACCCTTTCCGGTGATCTGTTCGCCGATGTTCATCGTCAGCACGCCGGAGCTGGTGATTGCCCAGTGCAAGGCCGGCATGGTGGGCTCGATGCCGGCGCTCAACGCCCGTCCCGCCGAACAGCTGGACGACTGGCTCGCCGAGATCACCGAAACGCTGGCCGCCCACAACCGCGCGCACCCCGACCGCCCGGCCGCGCCGTTCGCGATCAACCAGATCGTGCACAAGAGCAACGACCGCCTGGACCACGACATGCAGGTCTGCGCCAAGTACAAGGTGCCGATCATCATCACCTCGCTGGGCGCGCGCGAGGACGTGAACCATGCCGTGCACGACTGGGGCGGCGTGGTGCTGCACGACATCATCAACAACAAGTTCGCGCGCAAGGCCATCGAGAAGGGCGCCGACGGCCTGATCGCCGTGGCGGCCGGCGCCGGCGGCCATGCGGGCGTCAAGAGCCCGTTCGCGCTGGTGCAGGAGATCCGCGAGTGGTTCGACGGCCCGCTGGCGCTGTCGGGCAGCATCGCCAACGGCCGCGCCGTGCTGGCCGCGCAGGCCATGGGCGCGGACTTCGCCTACATCGGCTCGGCCTTCATCGCCACCGAGGAGGCGCGCGCCGTGGATGCCTACAAGCAGATGATCGTGGCGTCCAACTCCGACGACATCATCTACAGCAACCTGTTCACCGGCGTGCACGGCAACTACCTGGTCCCGTCGATCCGCGCGGCCGGCATGGACCCGGAGAACCTGCCCGAGTCCGACCCGAGCAAGATGAGCTTCGGCAGCGGCCGCAAGGCCTGGAAGGACATCTGGGGCAGCGGCCAGGGCATCGGCGCGGTGAAGGCCGTGCTGCCGGCCGCCCAGTTCGCCGACCGCCTGAAGAAGGAATACGCCCAGGCACGGGCGCAGCTGCTGGGGTGATGTTCCGTCGCCAAGCCCTGGGTGTGCTGCTGGTGCTGGCCGGCCTGTGTGGCGCCGCGCAGGCCGCATCCGGCCCGGGGGAACGCAGCATCTCCATCTCGCGCCAGCAGTTGCAGCAGGCCGTCAGCAGCCGGTTCCCGCTGGCCCGCTCATGGCAGGGCCTGGTCGTGCTGCAGCTCGACCGGGCGCAGGTGCAACTGCAGCCCGAGGCCAACCGGCTGCAGACGGTGGTGGACCTGTCGGTGACCGAGAAGCTGCTGGGCACGCGATACCCCGGCCGCATGCAGCTGGATTTCGGCCTGCGCTTCGACGAGGCGGGCGCCTCCATCCGCATGCACCCGGTGACGGTGCAGCAGCTGCACCTGGACGGCGTGCCCAGCGAGTACCAGGCGCTGTTCCAGGCCCAGGCGCCGCGGCTGGCCGAGCAGGTGCTCGACAACCTGGTGCTCTACCAGCTGCCAGAATCGCAGAAGATGCTGCTCGACGGCCTGGGCTACGGCGTGCGGCGTTTCGAGGTGCTGCCGGATGGGCTGCGCGTGGTGCTGGGCCCCAAGGGATGACGCCAAGGACGCTCCTGTCAACCAGGGCAGGGCCAGCCGCGTTACAAATAGATTGTCCTCTCTGTCGGAAGGCCCCGTGCCGTCCGGTGCAAGCCCCGCAGTGACTGCTTCTGTCTCCTTCTCCTCCCGAAGTTTCTGGATCGATGCGCTCAAGGGCCTGGCCTGCATGACCATCGTCTGGCACCACCTGGCTTTCTACGGCCCGATGTCGGATGTCGCCTCCCAGGCGACGCCAGCGCTGATCGGCTGGCTGTCCGAGTACGGCCGCATTGCGGTGCAGGTGTTTCTGGTGATGGGCGGCTACCTCGCCGCGTCCAGCCTGATGCCCGAGGGCCTGGCGCGCGAGGGCAGCAGCCTCGAGCGCATAGGCAAGCGCGCCATGCGCCTGATGGCCCCGTATTCGGTGGCGCTGTTGCTGGCCGTGCTGGCGGCGGCGCTGGTGCGGCCCTGGTTCGACCATGACTCGGTGCCGGGCCAGCCCTCATGGCACCAGTTGATCGCCAACGTGCTGATGCTGCAGGACGTGACCCACGAGGATGCGCTGTCGGCCGGTGTCTGGTACGTGGCCATCGACTTCCAGCTGTTCGCCGCGACGGTGCTGCTGCTGGCGGCCGTGCGGCGGCTGGCGCCGGCCTCCGGCCCGGGCCTGAAAGGCCTGACCTGGGCGCAGTGCCTGGTGATCCTGGCCACGGCGCTGTCGCTGGTGTATTTCAACCTGCACGCCGAGTGGGACATGTGGTTCTTCTACTTCATGGGCTCCTACGGCCTGGGCATGCTGGCCTGCTGGGGCCAGCGCAGCGCCCGCCCGTGGGCCTGGACGGCGCTGCTGCTGGCGCTGGGCCTGGGCGCGCTGGCGCTGGAGTTCCGCCTGCGCATCGCGGTGGCGCTGGTCACGGCCGTAGGCCTGCTGTGGGTCATGAGCCTGGACGGGGCAGGGCAGGCGTCCGGCCACATGGCGTGGCGCCAGTGGGCGCCCATGCGCTGGCTGCTGGCGCTGGGACAGATGTCCTACTCGGTCTTCCTGGTGCACTTTTCGGTGATCCTGCTGGCCAATGCGGCCATGTCGCACTGGTTCCCGGCCGGGCCCGGCTGGAACTGGCTGGGCATGCTGGCGACCTTCGCCGCCTCCCTCGCGGTGGGCAGCTTGCTGTACCGCGTGGTGGAGACCCATGCCCCTAATTGGCGCTACCTGGTGCGCCTGGGCCTGGGCTTCGTCAGCACCGGCCTGCTGGTCAGCCTGGTGAGCAGCCGCCTGTAAGCCAGGGCTGGTCCGGGCCGGTCAGGCCTTTTTGACGTAGGCGGACTTGAGCTGCATGCTGCCGATGCCATCGATCCGGCAGTCGATGTCATGGTCGCCGCCGGTCAGCCGGATGCCGCGCACCTTGGTGCCGACCTTCACCACTTGCGACGAACCCTTGATCTTCAGGTCCTTGATGACCGTGACGGTGTCGCCGTCCTGCAGCACATTGCCCACGGCATCCTTGATGACGGCAGCCGCCTCTTCAACCTCGGGCGCGGCATCCGCCGACCATTCGTGTGCGCACTCCGGGCAGATCAGCAGCGCCCCATCGGCGTAAACGAATTCGGACTTGCACTGCGGGCATGGGGGCAGGGAGGAAGACATGGCGTGGATCTCTGGCAAAGGGTGGAAAAGCCGGGCATTCTACGGGCGCAGATGCGCGCCCGCGCTCAGCGGTGCCAGTCGCCGGCGCGCTCGGGCTGGTAGCTGATGCCGGTGACCTTCACGGTCATCGCCTGCCCGCCCACGGTGGGCCAGGCCAGCTCATCGCCCACCGACAGCCCCAGCAGCGCGCTGCCCACCGGCGCCAGCACCGAGACCTTGTCGCTGCCGCCGTCCACATCCTTGGGGTAGACCAGGGTGAGTTGGAAGGCCTTGCCGGTCTCGGCGATGTCGAAGCTCACCGTCGAATTCATCGTCACCACGTTGTCGGGAATGTCCTGCGGCTCGACGATGTCGGCGCGCCCGATCTCCGCCTCCAGCGCCGCCCGGCCGGGGAAGGCCTGCGTCGACGGATGGCTGAGCAAAGCCTCCAGGCGATCGACATCGAGCGACGAAAGAATGAGGTGGGGCTTGGGCGACATGGCGGTGAACGATTCCTGAAGGCGAAAAGTCGTCAACTCT
Organism: Comamonas humi; assembly: GCF_054782535.1. Lineage (NCBI taxonomy): Bacteria > Pseudomonadati > Pseudomonadota > Betaproteobacteria > Burkholderiales > Comamonadaceae > Comamonas > Comamonas humi. The sequence continues at coordinate 28,158 of NZ_BAAGSH010000003.1, forward strand.
AGCCCCATCCGAATATCGCACGGCCCCAGTGCGATAAGGCCTCCAGCACGTGGCGGCCGGCCTGGTTTTACCGCTTGAATACTGTATATAAAAACAGTATCATGGGGAATGCCTGCGCGATCCGACCTTCCCTTCGATCCTCCCGCCGCCATCAAGGGCCGGGGTGCCGTGAGCCGGCCGCAGCACCGCTTTGCCGGCGATACGCGCGAGCGGGCGGACGACGGCTGGGCGCCGCTGCAGCGGCTGGACCGCCAGAAGGCCGGCGAAGCACCGCCGGCCGATGCCGAAGACGAAGCCTGGTGGGCCGGGCAGCCGGCCTGGACGACCGAGGTGCGCGTCGAGCAGGTGCGCAGCGCGGTGCAGAAGAACGACTCACCCGACATCTACTTCGACCATTCCGTCAACCCCTACCGCGGCTGCGAGCATGGCTGCATCTACTGCTATGCACGGCCGTACCACAGCTACCTGAACCTGTCGCCCGGCCTCGACTTCGAGACCCGGCTGGTGGCCAAGGCCAATATCGCCGAGGTGCTGGCGGCCGAGATCGCCAGGTCCGCGTACCGGCCGGCCTCGCTCAATATCGGCTCGGCCACCGACTGCTACCAGCCCATCGAGCGCGACTGGCGGCTCACGCGGCACATCATCGAGGTGCTGAACCAGGCGTCGCACCCGTTCTCGCTCATCACCAAGAGCAGTGCCGTCGAGCGTGATATTGATTTGATAGCGGCTGCCGCAGCGCACAAGCGGGCTGCGGTCTATATCACCATCACGAGCCTGGATGCGGGCCTGGTGCGCCTGCTGGAGCCGCGCGCCGCCGCGCCGCACCGGCGGCTGCGCACCATCCGCACGCTGGTGCAGGCCGGCATTCCGGTGGGCGTCAGCGTGGCGCCGCAGATCCCGTTCATCACCGAGGACATGGAGCAGGTGCTGGAGGCCGCGCGCGACGCCGGCGCCACCAGCGCGTTCTACACCATGCTGCGCCTGCCCTGGGAGCTGAACACGCTGTTCCAGGAATGGCTGCAGGCGCATTACCCCGACCGGGCCGTGCGCGTGATGCAGCGCGTGCGCGACGCGCACGGCGTGAGCGATGCCGACCGGCTGCGCGGCAAGAGCTATGACAGCGGCTTTGCCCACCGCATGAAGGGCCAGGGCCTGTGGGCCGACCTGGTGCGCCAGCGCTTCGAGAAAGCCTGCCGGCGCCTGGGCCTGAACCGCGAGCGCACGGTACTGGACTGGAGCGGCTTCGACGCCTGGCGGCAGGGCCTGCGTGCCGACGCCCGCCAGCAGTCGCTGTTCTAGGGGTTGACGAAGTTTTGCCTTGAAGGGTGCAAGGGTTTCACCGAATGGGGCTACCATGCGCCGATACCTCCGGATGTCCGGTGGCACCATTTGAAAGGAAACACCATGTCTGCCAATCCCTCGCTCGTGGATGAACTCATGTCGCAGCTGCAGGGCGCGCCGCTGCAACAGATTGCGCAAGGCCTGGGCACCGACACCGCGCAGGCCCAGTCCGCCGTGTCGGCGGCGCTGCCGATGATGCTGGGCGCCCTGGGCAACAACACCCAGAGCAGCCAAGGCGCGGACGCCCTGTTCGGCGCGCTGCAGCGCGACCACACCGGCGGCGGCGGGCTCGACCTGGGCGGCCTGCTCGGCGCGGTGCTGGGCGGCGGCGCGGCCCAGGCGGCACCGCAGGGTGCGCAGGGCGATTCGGCAGGCATCCTGGGCCATATCTTCGGCGGCCAGCAGGACCAGGCCTCGGGCCAGTTGGGCCAGGCCACCGGGCTGGGCGACAACGCCGGCAAGCTGCTGGCGATGCTGGCGCCCATCGTGATGTCCTTCCTCGCGCAGCGGGTCATGTCCGGCGGCATGAATTCGTCCGACCTGGGCAGCGCGCTGGGGCAGGAGCAGGCCAATGCGCAGCAGCAGGGCGGCGTGGTCGGCGACATCCTCGGCTCGCTGCTGGGCGGCGGTGGCGGTCTGGCCGACCTGATCAAGATCGGCGGCAGCCTGCTCGGCAAGCGCTGACCGCTCCAGTCTTTGGAAGCATCCCCCATGCCTGAAGCCGGGCCTGGGGGATTTTTTTATGCGCGCATGTCGCGGTGCAACGGCATGTAAGGCAAGACCCCAGGCCGCCGGGGAGCCGGGCGGTGGCGTCTAGGATAGGGCGCTGTTGAACGGCGAGCGCCGCCAATGCTTCGCATTGCCGGCCCGCCCTGTGAAAACCGCTCGATGAGGACACTGATGACCACCGAAGAAATCCGCGCCATTCTCACTGTCTGCCTGCTGGCCGCCTATGCGGACGGCGACAAGCACGACCGCGAACGCGAGCAGATCCGCCAGGTGGCGCAAGGCCTGGTGCAGGACCAGCAGGTCAACCTGCCCGGCCTGTACCAGGACGTGCTGACGCGCCGCGTGCAACTGGCCGATGTGCTGCCCCAGCTGGCCAGCGCCGAGTCGCGCCAGCTGGCCTACGAGATGGCTCTGTGCGTGTGCGAGGCCGATGGCCAGACCAGCGTGCAGGAACAGGCCTTCCTCGCCCGGCTGCGCGAGGCGCTGGGCCAGGCGCCGGCGGAGTTCGCCGCCCAGGCCGATGCGCTGGCGGCGGCACCGCTGCAGGCGGCACCCGCAGCGATGCCGGAAGTGGCCGCTGCGGGATCGCCTGTGCCCCATCCGGCTGCAGTCGATGGATTGCCGGGCACCGCGGCGCAGCGCCGCCCCGGCACGCTCTCGCCGGCAGAGATGGACCGCAAGATCCTGAACGCCTCGATCCTCAATGGCGCCATCGAGCTGTTGCCCGAGAACCTGTCCACGCTGGCCATCATCCCGCTGCAGATGCGGCTGGTCTACCAGATCGGGCAGGGCTACGGCTACGAGCTGGACAGCGGCCACATCAAGGACCTGCTGGCCACGCTGGGCGTGGGCCTGACCTCGCAGTACCTGGAGCAGGCCGGCCGCAAGCTGCTCGGCGGCCTGCTGGGCAAGGCGGGCAAGGGGATCTTCGGCGGGCTGGGCCGCCAGGCCGTGAGCAGCGGCATGAGCTTCGCGTCCACCTACGCGCTGGGCCACGTCGCCAACCAGTACTACGCCGGCGGACGCACCCTGGGCACGCAGATGCTGCGCGATGCCTACCAGCACGTCATGGCCGATGGCCGCCAACTGCAGGCCCAGTACCTGCCGCAGATGCAGGAGATGGCGCGCGGGCTGAACACGGCCAAGATACTGCAGATGGTGCGCGGCGGTTGAGGCGCTGCGGATCAGCTTGCCGGCATCGGCCTGCCAGCTTTGGTGAAACGGTAGAACAGGTTCGGCTCTGCAATGAGGTAGATCGCATCGTCGGGCCCGACCGATATCCCCTCGGGCTGGCGTATCTTGTGTCGGAGCCCGCCAACTCCTTTCCAGAGCGGCAACACCCCGAGCAGTGCGCCCTGGCGCGAATACTCCGATACCGCCGCGGACTCTTCGCTCAAGACCAGCAGGTTGCCGGTGCGCGAGTGCACGCTCAGCGAGGCCAGATCGCTGCCCAGCGGACCCAGCCATCCCGAGGCGTTCCAGTTCCGTACGCGAACCCCGGACGCCTGCACGGTGCCTTGCTCCAGGAGTCCGTCCACGGCCAGTATGCGCCGCGGCCATTTTTCGTTGACCACCAGCATCTCGGCGCGTGATTCGTCCCAGGACAGGCCCTCGAAACCCAGGTTGTGCAGGTGGCTGAAATCCAGGGCCAGGCGCGTGGTGTCCACGGTTTGCACTGACAGCATCCCCGGCCGGATCCTGACCCAGTGCAGGCGATTGTCCGACTCGTCCGAGATCGCGAACAAGTCGCCTTCGACGTGGGTGACTCCTTCGGGATCCACGGCAGCAGGCAAGGGAATGTGGCGCAGCAGCCGCCCGTCGACGGACAGCTCCGCCAATGCCGGCGGGCGGTTGATGGCAACAAACAGCGTGCCCGTCTCCTGGCTGTAGGTCAGGCCGGACGCATTGGCGCTGAGCCCCGGGATGGGAAGTGCCTCGATCGATACGGCATAGGAGCCCAGATCCAGTTGCGGCGTTGCCGGCAGCGCTGCTGCGCGAGGGGGAAAGAGCCAATGGGCCGCGATGCGGGGCCAGTCCAGATAGGCGGCAGTTGCCAGCAGGGAGGCGGCCAGGCCCAGGAGAAGGCGGCGTACGGCCCGGGCGGGCAGCCACGCCATGGTGAAGTGAGGCAAGGTACGCGGGTTGAGGCGCAAGGACGCGCGCCTCGAGGCCATCGCCTCTGTGGGCGGGGTGCCGGCGGGCGCAAGCTTGCAAGGTTGGGATGGCTGCCGAGTCTAGCGCGCTGGCTTGGCGCTGCGGCCGGCAAAACGTAAGAATCGCAACGGCAGGAGACGGCCGCGTGCTATTCAGATCGCATGCGCAAAATAGCGCTGCACCACGGGTGGCTCCTTGCCCTGGTGGAAGGCCAGCTTGCGGTCGCGCAGCGTCACGTCGGCCGCCGTCACGCGGTCGAAGCGGCGCAGGTGCTCGGTCCAGGACTCGTCGACGATCTGCTCCAGATAGCGCTCGGGGTGGCTCATGCTGTGCAGCAGATGCCAGGCCAGCGCACCCTGGCGCATGCGGCTGCGGCGGCTCTCCTGCATCAGCTCCAGGAATTCCTCGGCCCGGGCCGGATCGATCAGGTACTCGATGGTCACGATGACGCGCCCGGCCTCGGGCGGCATCTCGGCCACCGGGCGCTTGATGGCCTTGGACGGGCTCATGTCCTCCTCGATCTGGCGGTCCACCATCCAGCGCTGCACCAGCAGCATTGCCAGCAGGCCGGTCGCGGCGGCCAGCGCCAGGCTGTCACGCACACTGAGCAGGCTGGCGATCTGGCCCCACAGCGCCGCGCCCGCCGCCGTGCCGCCCATGATGGACATCTGGTAGATGGACATGCCGCGCGCCCGCACCCAGTTGGGCAGCGCCATCTGGGCCGAGACGCCCAGCGTGTTGGCCGTGGTGATCAGCGCGATGCCGGCGAGCACCATGGCCGGCACGGCCACATAGATATTGGGCGCAAAGGCCACGATCAGCGTGGCCAGGCCCTGCGAGGCCGTGCCCAGCAGCACCAGCCGGTCCTTGGAGAAGGCCTCGCGCAGGCGCGGCAGGAACAGCGCGCCGATGATGGCGCCCGCACCCATGGACGCCAGCAGCAGCGTGAAGGTGTTGGCGCCGCCGCCATCGGTGGCGGGCCCGTGCAGGCGCTGGGCCGTCAGCGGCAGCAGGGCCATGACGGCCGTGGATTGCAGGAAGTAGACCACGGTGCGCGCCAGCACCGCGTGCATGCGCGGCGACTCCTTGACGAACTGCAGGCCCACGCGCATGGCCGAGGGCAGGCGCTCGCGGCCCAGCGGGTTCTCGTGGTGCTTGCGCTTCCAGCGGATCAGCACGAAGCCCGAAACAATGGACAGTACCGCGTTGAGCACGAACACCCAGGCGCTGCCCAGGCTGGCGATGATGGCGCCGGCCACCAGCGGGCCGATGATGCGCGAGGCGTTCATGGCCACGGCGTTGAGCGCCATCGCCGAAGGCAGGTGGTGCTTGGGCACCAGCTCGGGGATCAGCGCCGAGAACACGGGCCAGCGCATGGCCAGGCCGATGCCGTTGGCAAAAGTGAGCGCCAGCAGGATGTGCGCCGTCATGCGGCCCGAGAGCACGGCCAGGCACAGCACCAGGGCCACGGCCGCGACCCAGAACTGCGTGACGATGAAGTAGCGGCGTCGGTCCAGGATGTCGGCCAGCGCGCCGCTGGGCAGGCCCAGCAGGAACACCGGCAGCGTGGACGCGGACTGCACCAACGCCACCAGCACGGGCGAGGTGGTCAGCGAGGTCATCAGCCAGGCTGCCGCCACATCGTTCATCCACATGCAGGTATTGGCCGCCATCCAGATCAGCCACAGCATGCGGAAGGTGGGGGTGGACAGCGGCGCCCAGACGGCGCTGGAGGCTTTCTGCTGCTGCGCATCCCGGGCGGCCTGCGCCGCCGCGGCCACGTCCTCGGCGGCCATGCCCGAAGGGTCTTCCAGCAGGATGCCGGGGCCGGGGGCGCCCGGCTTGGCTGCGGTCGCTGGATCGCCGGCTGGCGGCGCTGCGGGCGGGGAAGTGTGATCGTCGGCCATGAACCTCCATTGTGCGGGCAAAAAGACCGGTTTCAGCGCGGGGCGCCGGCCTTGCGTTCGCTCGGGCATTTCAGGCACCGGCCGTGCCGGGTACTGGATATTTTTTACACTGGCGGCCATGAGTTTGCTGATTTTGGGAATCGAATCCTCCTGCGACGAGACGGGCGTGGCCCTGGTGCAGGCAGAGCAGGGCACCGCCGTGCCGCAGCTGCTGGGCCATGCGCTGTTCAGCCAGATCGACATGCACCGCGCCTATGGCGGCGTGGTGCCCGAGCTGGCCAGCCGCGACCACATCCGCCGCGTGCTGCCGCTCACCCGGCAGGTGCTGGAATCCTCGGGCCGCACGCTGGCCGAGGTGGACGTGGTCGCCTTCACGCGCGGCCCTGGCCTGGCCGGGGCGCTGCTGGTGGGTGCGGGCACGGCCTGCGCGCTGGCCGCGGCGCTGGACAAGCCGGTGCTGGGCGTGCACCACCTGGAAGGGCATTTGCTGTCGCCCTTCCTCAGCAGCGACCCGCCGGAGTTCCCCTTCGTCGCGCTGCTGGTGTCGGGCGGGCATACGCAGCTGATGCGCGTGGACGGCGTGGGCCGCTACGAGATTTTGGGCGAGACCATCGACGACGCCGCCGGCGAGGCCTTTGACAAGTCCGCCAAGGTGCTGGGCCTGCCGTACCCGGGCGGGCCCGAGCTGTCGCGGCTGGCGCAAGCCGGGCGGGCCGATGCCTTCAAGCTGCCGCGTCCGCTGCTGCACAGCGGCGATCTGGACTTCTCGTTCGCCGGGCTGAAGACCGCGGTGCTCACGCAGGCCAAGAAGCTGGGCGATGCGCTCGAAGCGAACAAGGCCGACCTGGCGGCATCGACGCAGGCCGCCATCGTCGAGGTGCTGGTGAAGAAGACGCTGGCGGCGCTGGCGCAGACCGGCATGCACCGCGTGGTGGTGGCCGGTGGCGTGGGCGCGAACCGGCTGCTGCGCGAGCAGCTCGATGCCGCCTGCGCGGCGCGCGGCATCCGCGTGCACTACCCGGAACTGCATCTGTGCACCGACAACGGCGCGATGATCGCCATGGCCGCCGCCATGCGCCTGCAGGCCGGGCAGCAGCAGGCGGACAAGACCTACGCCTTCGACGTGAAGCCACGCTGGCCGCTGGACGCGATCAGCGCTGCAGCGGTCTGACTGCAAAAACAATAGCTTCTGGCGCTTGCCAAACAATGATTTCAATGCTGAAAGTATTTGAAATCCTTATGGGATAAGCGCCAGCAGCTCTCTTTTTTACCACTGGAACAGCGGCGGCTGCTTGGCGATGAAGCGCTTGATCGCCTCCTGGTGGAACTCGCTTTCGCGGCACAGGGTCTGGGCGATGGCCTCCTGCTGGTAGACGGCGTCGCGGGCGGTCTCGAAGGCGCGGTTCATCACCACCTTGGTCATGCCGATGGCCTCGGTCGGCGCGCTGGCGAAGCGCTCGGCAAAGGCGAGGGCGCGCTCCAGCACATTGCCCTCGCTCACCTCGTAGACCATGCCCAGCGACAGCGCTTCCTGCGCATCGACGACGCGGGCGGTGAAGGCCATCTCCTTGGCCTTCTGCAGGCCGATCAGGCGCGGCAGCAGGTACATGGCGCCGAGGTCGGGGATGAAGCCGATCTTGCTGAACACGCAGCAGAACTTGGCCGTGGGCGCGGCGAACACGAAGTCGGCGCTGAGCGCCAGCGACAGGCCGGCGCCGAAGGCGCTGCCCTCGACCGCGCTGATCACGGGCTTTTCCATGTCCAGCAGCTCGTCGAACCACTTGTGCAGCGCCAGCATGCGGTTGCGGCTGTCGAAGACATCCTGCTTGCCCGAGACGGTCTGCGCCATCGACTTGACGTCGCCGCCGGCGCAGAAGTGGCCGCCGGCGCCGGCCAGCACGATGGCCTTCACGGCGCGGTCGTCGCGCAGCTGCGGCACCAGGCGCGCGAATTCCTCGCGCATGGACTGGTCGAGCGCATTGCGCGCCTCGGGGCGGTTCAGGGTCAGCAGCGCGGTCGCGCCGTGCATGGTGAGCGTCAGGGAGGTCATGGTCGTCGGTCCGGAAAAAAGGGGGCGCGTGGCCGGGTGCCCGTGCGCCGGGACTTGCATCCTAAGAATAGCCGCGCGGCCGGCCTGTCCCCCACAAGTCAGACTTCGGCAATGCTGAACGGGAGCTTACGCAGAGGCGAGGGACCCATACGCAATCGGTGTCAGCTGATAGCGCGGCAAAGGCGGCGTTTGCGCGTATGCTCCGGCGCAAACACCCTAGCAGGACCCTGAAGGAGCACATCGTGAATGCATTCTTGAAGTACGAGCAGCGCGGCCATGTGGTGACGCTGACCATGTCGCAGCCCGAGCAGCGCAACCCCCTGACCGGCAACACGGCGGTGGACGAGTTCGTGGCCGCCATCGACCGGATCAGCGCCGATCGCAGCGTGCGTGCCGTGATCCTGACCGGCGAGGGCCCGGCGTTCTCGGCCGGCGGCGACATCCGCAAGATGAAGGAGCAGTCCTTCGGCGAAGTGGACGGCATGCGCATCCGCGAGGACTACCGCCAGGGCATCCAGCGCCTGCCGCTGGCGCTGTTCAACCTGGAGGTGCCGGTGATCGCCGCCGTCAACGGCCCGGCCGTGGGCGCGGGGCTGGATCTGGCCTGCATGTGCGATCTGCGCATCGCGTCCGACAAGGCGCGCTTCGCCGAGAGCTTCGTGAAGATGGGCATCATCCCTGGCGACGGCGGTGCCTGGCTGCTGCCGCGGGTGATCGGCCTGTCGCGCGCAGCCGAGCTGTCGCTCACCGGCCGCATGATCGATGCCGCCACCGCGCTGCAGTGGAACCTGGTGTCGCAGGTGGTGCCGCACGATGAGCTGCTGGCCGCCGCCAACCAGCTGGCCGACGAGATCGCCGCGAACCCGCCGCAGGTCACGCGCATGACCAAGAAGCTGATCCGCGAAGGCATGCACATGAGCCTGGCTTCGCTGCTGGAACTGTCGGCCGCCTACCAGTCGCTGGCCCACCAGACGGCGGACCACCGCGAGGCGGTCTCGGCCTTCCTGGAAAAGCGCACGCCGCAGTTCGGCGGTTGAACCGGCCTGCCGCAACATCGGCAGATTCTTGATGAAAATAGCTGCTAGCGCTTATCTGTAAAGCGCTGGCAGCTATTTTTTTATGAGTCAGCTCACATGCTCGAGGCGCTCCAGCCGCTCGAGTTCGGCACAGACATCGGCCATGCGGCCGGCAATGGCCCAGCCGGTGGAGCGTCCGGCGCGCTGGCCGGCAGGGCCCCAGAACATCTTGATCGACGCATCGTTGGCCGCGGCGGCGCTGTGCCGCTGCACCGGGCTGGCCAGGTTGGACCTGGCGGCCTGGACACGCGCGCCGCGCGCCTGGCGTTGCGAACGGGGGCTGGTGGGGCGCGGGCGGCGGATCAGCTCCAGCGGGCGGGCTTGGCCGGTGGCGGCAGGCGCGTCCAGCAGGCTGAGCTGCTCGCCGCTGCCGGCTTGCTGGTGCACGACGGCGCTGCGGTGCCAGGCCACATGGGGCTGGGCTGGTTCAGGGCTGGCGGGGTTGGCAGCGCGCGCCGCCGGCAAGGCCAGCCCGGCATCGTTGGCGCTGTGCAGCGGGCCCGCATTTGGGGACGAGGCCGTGGTGAAGGCCGTGAAGGCGAGGGAAGTACGGGCGTGCGGCACCAGCGCGCGCAATGCGTCGGCAATCAGCATGTGAATCTCCTTGGGTGGTCAACACAGGCAGGATTGCGAAGAGGGGGCTGCCGCAGGGTTGCGCGGTGCTTGCGCACCGCGACAACGCCCGCCACCTGCGGCGGCCGGATGGGGCTACATCAGCATGGTGTTGCGGATCAGCCCCACGGCGATGCCCTCGATCTCGAAGGGCTCGCCGGGATGCACGACGATGGGCAGGTAGTCGGGGTTCTCGGCCAGCAGCTCGATGCCCTCGCGGGTGCGGTGCAGGCGCTTGACGGTAACGTCGTCGCCCAGCCGCGCGACGATGATCTGGCCGTTGCGGGCCTCGTGCGTGGCTTTGACGGCGAGCAGGTCGCCATCCATGATGCCGGCGTCGCGCATGGACATGCCGCGCACCTTGAGCAGGTAGTCGGGCTGCTGTGCAAACAGGCCGCCTTCGATGGAGTAGGTGCGGTCCACATGCTCCTGCGCCAGGATGGGCGAGCCGGCCGACACGCGGCCGACCAGCGGCAGCAGCAGGCCGCCCAGGCGCTGCACGACCTCGTTGCCCAGGTCGGCCAGCGAGGCGGAAACGCTGCCGCGCGCCTGCTGGGCATCCTGGATGGAGCGCAGCGCCTCGGCCTTGAGGCGGATACCGCGCGAGGTGCCGCTCACCAGCTCGATGGCACCCTTGCGGGCCAGTGCCTTCAGGTGCTCTTCGGCCGCGTTGGCGGATTTGTAGCCGAGCGCGGTGGCGATTTCGGCCCGCGTGGGCGGGGCGCCGGTGCGGGCAATGGCGTCTTGCACCAGCTCCAGGATTTGCTGTTGACGGGCCGTGAGTTTGAGATGGTCTCGCATAAGATCTCCGGTTCATTGACAGGCAGGCGATGAAGCCATGGCCCGTACCTGTGAATTAATCCAGTACCTGTATTTTTAACCAGTTTTTTGCGAGAGGCAAGAGATGCCATCAAAAATTGTGCTGATTGGCACCGGCGGCACCATCGCCGGCCTGGCGCCGGACGCGGCGAATGCCGGGCAGTACCAGGCGGCCCAGCTCTCGGTGCAGGCGCTGCTGCAGGGCCTGCCCGGCAGCGACGCGGTGCCGGTGGAGGCCGTGCAGCTCGCGCAGATCGACAGCAAGGACATGGACGATGCCGTGTGGCGTGCGCTGTTGCAGGCCTGCCACAGCGCCATGCTGAACCCCGAGGTGCGCGCCGTGGTCATCACCCATGGCACCGACACCATCGAGGAGACCGCGTGGTTCCTGCAGGAGTGCCTGGGCCGCCTGCCCAAGCCGGTGGTGCTGACCTGCGCGATGCGGCCGGCCAATGCCTTGATGCCCGACGGGCCGCAGAACCTGCGCGATGCGCTGGCGGTGGCCACGGCCGAGGCCGGGCTGCCCGAGGTGGTGGTGGTGGCGGACCGCGAGGTGCATGCGGCGCGCTGGGTGCAGAAGATCCATCCGCACCGGCTGCAGGCCTTCGGCTCGGGCGAGCAGGGGCCGGCGGGCTGGGTGGAGAACGGCCGGGTGCGCTGGGCGTATGCCGCCGCGGCCGATGCCCGGCCGGATTACTGTGGCGAGCAGGCGGTGCAGGCGCTGGCGCAGGCCGGCCAGCCCTGGCCCTGGGTGGAGGTGGTTACCAGCCACGCGGGCGCCCGTGCGGAGCTGATTCCCGCCTTGCTGCAGGCCGGCGTGCAGGGCCTGGTGCTGGCCTGCACCGGCAATGGCACGCTGCACCAGGCCATGGAGGCCGGCGCCGCGCAGGCGCGCGGCCAGGGCGTGCTGGTGTGGCGCAGCTCGCGCTGTGCGCTGGGGCAGATCCTCGAGGCCAGCCCCGCGGCTGAGGCGCCGCCCGCATCCGCGCTCAGTGCCGTCAAGGCGCGGGTGTCGCTGCAGTTGCGGCTGCTGGGCCTGTAGGCAAAGAAAAAAGCCACTATCGAAAAGATAGTGGCTTGCGCTTGCTGTGTAAGGGCTAGAGGCTGATTTGGCTGAAAATCAGGATTCCAGGGCCGCCAGCGCGCGGCCGGTGATGTCCTCGACGCTGCCCATGCCGCTGATGGCGCGGTACTTGGGGGCGCCGGCCGCATCGCGCTGGGCCCAGGCGCTGTAGTAGTCGACCAGCGGGCGGGTCTGCTGGCTGTAGACGTCGAGGCGCTTCTTGACGGTATCTTCCTTGTCGTCCTCGCGCTGGATCAGCGGCTCGCCGGTCAGGTCGTCCTTGCCCTCGACCTTGGGCGGGTTGAACTTGACGTGGTAGGTGCGGCCCGAGGCGGGGTGCGAGCGGCGGCCGCCCATGCGCTCGATGATGGCTTCGAAGGGCACGTCGATCTCGAGCACGTAGTCGAGCTTGACGCCGGCATCCTTCATGGCATCGGCCTGCGGAATGGTGCGGGGAAAGCCGTCGAACAGGAAACCGTTGGCGCAGTCGGCCTGGGCGATGCGCTCCTTGACGAGGTTGATGATGAGGTCGTCGCTCACGAGCTGGCCCGCATCCATCACGGCCTTGGCCTGCAGGCCCAGCGGCGTGCCGGCCTTGACGGCGGCGCGCAGCATGTCGCCGGTGGAGATTTGGGGAATGCCGTATTTCTGGCAGATGAAGGCTGCCTGGGTGCCTTTGCCGGCACCAGGTGCTCCCAACAGAATCAACTTCATACTCGTCCTCGAATGGTTATATCTTTGTGGCAACAGAAACGGGCCTGCAAGCCCGTCACTGTGTTGGAATCTGAGTTGAGCATATCACGGCGTGGATGAATGTCACCTAATTGAAATCGGGGGTTTTACAGGGGGAGCGGCCGGCAAAAGCGCGGTGGCGACAGGGCGTGCAGCGGCCGAACGGCCAAAGGCCGGTAGACTGCGTCGAAAATCAGGAAGGACGTATGAGAATTTCGCTGCCGGAACAGAAAAAATGGGTGCACGACTCGCCAATGGACGTGCGCTGGGGGGATATGGACAAGCTGGGCCATGTCAACAACACGGTGTATTTCCGGTACATGGAGACGGCACGGGTCGAGTGGCTGCACGGTCTGCCCCAGTCGCCCTACAGCGAGGGGCGCGGCGCCGTGGTGGTGAATGCGTTCTGCAATTTTGTGCGCCAGATCGAATACCCGGCCCGCCTCGTCGTGAAGATGTATGTCAGCGACGCTGCGCGCACCGCGTTCGAGACCTGGTACGAGATCGAGTACGAAGGCCAGCCCGGCGTGGTCTATGCCACGGGCGGCGCGACCGTGGTCTGGGTCGACCACGTGCAGCGCAAGGCCGTGGAACTGCCCGAGAGCCTGCGCGCGCTGGTGCAGGAGTAGCAGGGCGGAGAGAGCCGGTGAGGGTTCGCCGGCGTGCTATCCGTGGTCAGCCGCCTGCGGCGTTCTGGCCGCGCTCCGGTGCCCGGGGCGAAAGGCGTGCTGGCGGGCCGTCCAGGCCACGGCCCAGGCGCATGCCAGCAGGCCGGCGATCACCCAGGGAAAGCTGCGCACCCCGGTGGTTTCGAGCAGCAGCCCGCCCAGGGCACCGCTGCCGGCGAAGGCCAGGTTGAACACCGTGACCAGCATCGACTGGGCCACCTCGGCGTGCTCGCCGGCGGCGTCGGCCAGGGCTGTCTGCAGCAGCGTGGGGGCTCCGCTGAAGCTCAGACCCCACAGCAGCACGCCTGCATAGACCATCGGTACGGAGGCGTGGCCGAGGCCGAATACCAGAGCCACGGCGCAGAAAACGCCCAGGGCCAGCAGCACCAGCGTCCGCAGGAAGCGGTCCACCAGCATGCCTACGCCCCAGATGCCCAGCATGGCCGCCATGCCAAAGCCGAGCAGCACGCGGTCGAGTTGCGCTCCCATGCCCACCGAATCCAGAAACGGCGACAGGTAGGTATAGAGGATGTAGTGCGGCAGTATCCAGGCCGTCACCACGAGCAAGACGGCGCGCACGCCCGGCGTCGTGAGGGCTTGGCGGAAGGCCACGGGCTGCCCTGCCGCCGGCGCCGCGCGCTCGGGCAGGCGCCACGCCACCCAGAGCATCAGCAGCAGGCCCGCAGCGCTGAGGCAGGCGAAAACCCCGCGCCATCCCAGCAGGCCGCCGGCCCAACTGGCCAGGGGCACGCCCACGCACAGCGTCAAGGGAATGCCGAACATGGCCACGGCCAAAGCCCGGCCCTGCTGGTGCGGCTCGACCAGGCTGCGGGCGTATGGCGCCAGCAGGCTCCAGGCCAGCCCGGTGGCCAGTCCCACCATGAAGCGTGCGGCCAGGCTGAGCAGGAAGTGGGTGGACAGCGCGGTGACCAGGTTGCAGAGGCAAAAGCAGGCCAGCACCGCCAGCAGTATCCGCCGGCGCCCCCTGTGGCGGGTCGCCGCCGTCAGCGGTATGGCGGCCAGGCCGGAGCCCAGTGCGCACAGCGTGACCATCTGGCCAGCCCAGGCCTCGGAAATGCCGAACCCCGCCGCGATCTGCGGCAGCAGGCCGGCAGGAAAGGTTTCGTTGGCCGTGGCGAGGAAGCTGGACAGGCTCAGCGCGATCAAGCCACCCAGGGGAAAGGCCGCGTTGGCCGGTGCGGATGCTTCCCCGGTGCTCAGGGAGGAACTATTCATATGGTTGCCAGGCACTGCTCGGATGCTATGGTTTTGAAAGGCCGGCATGGTACATGGCCGGTCCCTTTTTGATAACGAGCCAAGCCTTGAAAGGCTTTCAACCGTGAATGAACAGTGCTGGTAGGCGGTTCCACCGGGTGCCTGGGTTTGCCGCAGGTGGCCGCTGGAGGCTGCGCAAGCTCAGGAGGCGCGCGCCACGCCGTACTGCGTGGACAGGTAGCGCCGGATCTGCTCGGGCGCATCGATGAAGCGGACCCCGTGGTGCGCACGGGTCTCCACGCCGGCATCCACTGCGATCCGGTCGTCGCCCAGCACCAGCACGGGCGCGGACTGGTTGTCTTCGCCGATGAGGGCGACGATGGCCGCGCGGGGGCGTGGCGCTTCGATGTAGTGCACATCGATCTCGTTGCGCAACTGCGGGAAGAAGCTCAGCAGTCCTTCCACGGCGACCGAATCGCCGCAATAGAACGGGCCTTCGGATTCCTTGAAAAATCCGGGTTTGAGCATGAACAGGGTGTCTTTCTTCATGGGTGAGCCTTGAGGTAGTTGAAAGGGGGCAATGGGTGGGGCGATGCAACTGGTTGGAGCGGCTGCACCGTGCTCGCCATCGTAGGAAAGGCCGGTGCAGCAGGCGAGTGGCACGAATGACAATTTACGTAATAATCGCGCCAATATGGAATCTGCACGCATCGAGCCGGGGCTGGTGGCCGTCATCGTGTATGACGGCCTGAGCCTGTTCGAGTACGGCTGCGCGGTCGAAGTCTTCGGCCTGCCGCGCCCCGAACTGGGCGAGGGCTGGTACCGCTTTGCCGCCTGCGCGGCAGAGCCCGGTGTGCTGAGGGGGGCGGGTGGCATCCAGATCCAGCCAGCCGCAGGCCTGGAGCTGCTGCCGCAGGCACGCACCATCATCGTTCCCGGATGGCGCGGCATCGACGCCCCGGTCCCCGAGCGGCTGAGCGAGGCCCTGCGGCAGGCCCATGCAGGCGGCGCCCGCATCCTGTCCATCTGCACTGGTGCGTTCGTGCTGGCAGCGGCAGGGCTGCTTGACGGCAGGCGCGCCACGACCCACTGGCGCCATGCCCCTGCGCTGGCGGCCCGCTATCCGCGGGTGCAGGTGCAGGCCGATGTGCTGTACGTAGATGCGGGCTCCATCCTCACCTCGGCCGGCAGCGCGGCCGGCATCGACCTGTGCCTGCATCTGATCCGCCGCGACCTGGGCCCGCGTGCGGCCAACCAGGTGGCCCGGCGCCTGGTCATGCCGCCCCACCGCGAAGGCGGGCAGGCGCAGTACATCGAAGAACCCGTCTCCCGGCGGCCGAGCGCCTCGCTGGCGCCGCTGCTCGATGCAGTGCGTGCCGACCTGCGGGGCGACTGGCCCATTGCCAGGATGGCGATGCACACCGCCACCAGCGCCCGCACTTTCCAGCGGCACTTCGTCCAGGCGATGGGCATGCCGCCGGGCGAGTGGCTGGTGACGCAGCGGCTGGCCGCCGCCAGAACCCTGCTCGAAGAGACGGACGCCGGCGTGGACGAGATCGCGGTGCAGGTCGGGTTTGGCGATGCCGCCCTGCTGCGCAGCCACTTCCGCAGCCGGCTCGGTACCAGCCCCGGCAGCTACCGCAAGCGGTTCCGGGCATAGGCCTCATGGCGCGCTGGCGTAACTTTTATTAACTGGTTTGAGGCTTCTGCACGTTGCTCGATGGCAGGGCACAGGCAGTTCCCATCCAGGTCTTGCTGCGGCGGGCCCACCCACATGCAGGAGGGCGTTCATGCGACATGCCACCCCCAACTGCTACCGCCCCCAGGGCCCGGCACAGGCGGAATGCTTGCGATCAGCGCTTTGTCGATTGACTGTTGTCGATGGTTCTGTGAAATCTGTGATTTCCGTGAGATTTTGTGCGGATTGCGTGCGTTTCAGGGATTGTGAAATTTCTATTTCATTAGAACATTATTGAATAACAAATGGGTTTTCTATGCATCCTGCACAGCTTCCTGGGCTGGCGGGATGTGGTTGTTCATGGCTGCTTCCCGCCAGCCATGCCGGTGCAGCAGCTTGTACACCGTCGACAGTGCAATGGCCCGCCCCAGCTTGGCTTCCAGATCGGCCTTGATCTCGGTGACGGCCGGTTTGTCACCCGTGCGTGCCCGGGCCAGGTAGGGCGCCAGCACCTGGCGCTCCTGCGCCTCGGTCATGTGGTGGTTGCGGCGGCCGCCGCGCGCAGGTGGCTGCCCCTCGATGACAGCCTGCCCGGCCAGGAAGCGGTTGCGCAGCCTGGAGGTCCATGCCACCGAACGGCCGATGGCCTGTGCGGTTTCCTGCAGGCTCATGCCGTGGGCCAGCGGCAGCACCACGGCCTGGGCCTGGCGCAATTCCTCCGCAGTCTGTGCCCGCGCCAGTATCTCGCGGGCCCGCTCCAGATGGTCCGCACCTCTTGCCGTTCTTGCCACGTACGTCTTCCCCAGGATCAATGGTTTGATTATTGATCTTTTGAAGTGGAAATGAAATAAACGACTCGCATTTAAGCATGGGAATGGCGCTCTCCCATGCAAAAAAGATGCGTGACATGAACTGTAGCCTCAGGATACATGCTGATGCGTTCTCGCCCCCAGCGTCCAAAAATTCTGATTAAGATAAAAAGAGATCAATATTTATTCAATGTTTTCAATGTGTTATCGCATGCCGCATTGCGCCGGCTGCAGAGGCAGTGGGTTGGCATTGGCTAAAAGGGGGGAGGGTTGTGATCGACAACAAGATTCATGCAGGGACGCAGTCCGTGGACTCGGGGCATGTCCATGAGGAGGCCGCGGACTGGTTTGTGGCGTACGCGCGCCCCAAGCTGGAAGCGGTGGCGGTTCACAACCTCGAAGCACAGGGCTTCGAGGCTTACCTTCCGCTCTACAAGCGCCTGAAAAAGGTCGACGGCAGTGCGAAGGTGGTCTTCGAGCCGATGTTCCCCCGGTATGTGTTTTTCCGGCCTTCGCATCCAGGCCAGTCCATCGCGTCGGTGAGCGCCACGCGTGGCATGTCGCATGTGATCCGCTTCGGCACCCAGATTGCCACGATCCGCCCGGACATCCTGGACGCCATCCGGCGTTTCGAGGCCGATCGCAATGCCATGGATGTGGCGGAGCCCGCTGTGCTGCGCCCTGGCAACCGGGTGCGGTTCAGTGATCCCGCCTTCCAGGGCCTGGAAGGCCTGGTCCAGTCGGCTTCCAGCCGCCGTGTATCGGTGCTGCTGGAACTCATGGGCCGTCCGCAACTTGTCAGCGTCGAATCGCACCGGTTGGAGGCGGTCTGACGGCGTCTTGAAAAGTCCCTGCCGGCGCGACCGGACAGGTTCCTACAACCAGCAGATCCATCCCATGTTTCACCACCAAAAGGGTGCAGACATTGCGGTAGCCTGCGCGCCCGTTTTTTCAGCCCGAGTGCTTGCAGCTTTTCTTCGTGTTGGCGGGGAGGCTTCGAGCCCAGTCATTTTTCGCCGATCGCGGTTGGGGCCCAGTGCCGCAGCCATGGCCATATCTCCTGATTTCCATGCAGAAGAACCTTGAATTTCCACGTTGTTCGTCGTCCTTGCGCTGGTCTGCGCTGGTGCTGGCCCTGGCCGGCCTGGGGGGCTGCGCCTATGCGCCGGGCCTGTCCATGCACAAAGGCCTGGGCGCCGATGGGGCCGCGCCCCTGCCGGAGTCCCACGCCGCGCAAGGTGAGCGGGGTGAGGGCGCAACCTCCGGTGCGCCGGTGGGTGAGCCCGTGGCCCAGGATGCTCCGCCTGCGGGCGCGCTGCTCAGCATCACGCCGGATCTCATCCGCCAGCAGCGGGCGGGCCGGGCCACCGATGTAAGCGAAGAGGTGCGCAACCTGTTCGGTGAGGCCAAGCCCTACCGGATCGGCCCCGGGGATGTACTCAACATCGTGGTCTGGGACCACCCCGAGCTGGTGCTGGCGCCTGCCGGCTCCTCGCTGGCCACGGATGCCTCCAGCCTGTCGCCGGTGGGCAACGGCTACAACGTCAGCTCGGCCGGATATGTCCAGTTTCCCTATGTGGGCGGCGTCAAGCTGGGTGGGCTCACCGAGTTCGAGGCCCGCGATGTGCTGATCCAGCAACTCGCCAAGTACGTCAAGCAGCCGCGGGTCACGCTGCGCATCCAGTCCTACCGCAGCGGCCGGGTCTACGTCGATGGCGAAGTCCGCACGCCTGGCTTGCAGGCCATCAACGACATTCCGATGACGCTGCCGGAGGCCATCAACCGCGCCGGCGGCTTCACGGCGCTGGCTGACCGCTCCAGCGTGACCGTCTCGCGCGGCGGCAAGACCACGGCCATCGACATGCAGCAACTGACGGAGTTGGGCATCAACCCTTCCCACATCCTGCTGGGCAAGGGGGACATGGTGCGCGTGCTCAGCAAGGAGGAATCCAAGGTCTACATCCTGGGCGAGGTCACGCGTCCGGTGGCCCAGCCGCTGCGCAATGGCCGCCTGAGCCTGAACGAGGCGCTGGGCGAGGCAGGCGGCATCAGCACCACCACGGGCGATCCGAAGCAGGTCTATGTGGTGCGCGCCGTGCCCGATGGGCAGGCCCGGATCTTCCACCTGGATGCCAGCTCTCCGATGGCCTATGCCTTGTCCGAGGGCTTTGCGCTGAAGCCGCGCGATGTCGTCTATGTGGACCCGGTGCCCGTGGTGCAGTGGAACCGCGTCATCAGCCAGATCCTGCCGAGCGCGCTGGCTGTCAACAATGCCTCTGCCGCTGCGACCCGATGAGCAAGTCTGCGATGCAGCACATCCTGGTTCTCTGCATAGGCAATATCTGTCGCAGTCCTACCGCCGAAGCGCTGCTGCGCCAGCAGTTTCCCGGCAAGACCATCTGGTCCGCCGGCCTGGGTGCCCTGGTCGGCAAGCCGGCCGATCCCGAGTCAGCCGCCGTGGCCGCGCAGCATGGACTGGATCTCGCCGCCCACCGGGCGCAGCAACTGGCTGCCTGGATGTGCCAGAAGGCCGAGCTGATCCTGGTCATGGAGCAGAGCCAGAAATCCGCACTGGAGCAGCAATACCCCTGGACCCGCGGCAAGGTCTTCCGCCTGGGCGAGTGGGGCGGGTTCGATATCGCCGACCCCTATCGGCAATCCCGCGAGGCCTTCGAGGCCGCCTACAGCGGCATTGCCCGCGGGGTCACCGACTGGGTGCCCCGCATCCAGCAGCTGGGCTAGTCCCTTCGCTGACCTGAGCGTCCAACCACACACGGATCAGAAGCAATCGAACGTATGAATTTTCCTCCTTCCCATCCCAACACCGCGCAGGCGATGCCGCCCAGCCAGCCCCCCCAGGACGAGGGCGATGCCATCCATCTGCTCGACCTGCTGGACGTGGTGCTCGACAACCGCTGGCTCATTGCCGGCATCACCGCGCTGGCCCTGGCCATTGGCGTGGGCTATGCATTGCTCAGCACGCCGATCTACCAGGCCGACACCCTGATCCAGGTCGAGGACACCAAGATCGGCGGCGTCAACAACATGCTGGGCGACATGAGCAACATGTTCGACATCAAGTCGCCCGCCGTTGCCGAGATCGAAATCCTGAGTTCTCGCCTGGTGGTTGGCGAGGCCGTCGCCAACCTGCAGCTCGATCTGGATATCCAGCCCAAGTACATTCCGCTCGTGGGGCGCTGGCTGTCGCGGCGTGCCACGGGGGTGTCCAATCCTGGCTTCCTGGGCATGGATGGCTATGTCAGCGGTACCGAGGCGCTGCAGGTCGCCCAGTTCTCCGTGCCCAAGGCGCTGGAGGGCAAGGCCAACACGCTCGTCCTCACTGACACCGGCTACCAGCTGGTTTCGCCCGATGGCGACCTGCTGGGCGAAGGCCGCTTCGGCGAGCCGCTGCGCTTCAAATACCAGGATGCGCAGGGCGAGTTGCTGGTGACTGGCGCCCAGGGCAAACCTGGCGCGGTCTTCTACGTCACACGCTATTCCCGGCTCGACGTCACTGGGCGCTTGCAGGATGCCATGCGCATCGCCGAGCAGGGCAAGCAGTCCGGCATGATCCGCAGCACGCTTGAAGGCAGCGATCCCGCGCTGATCGCCCGCACGCTCAACGAGATCGGCAAGCTGTACGTGCGCCAGAACATCCAGCGCAAGGCGGCAGAAGCAGAAAAATCGCTGGCCTTCCTCGACACCCAGTTGCCCCAGCTGCGCAAGGAACTGGAGGCGTCCGAGCAGAAGTTCAACCAGTTCCGCAGCAAGAACAACGTCTTCGATCTCGAAGGCGAGGCCAAGGTCATGCTGGAGCATGGCGTGAAGCTGCAGACCAGCCTGATCGAGCTACAGCAAAAGCGCAAGGAACTGGAAGCCCGCTTCACCAGCGCCCATCCCAGCATGCAGACCATCGACGAGCAGATCAAGAGCATCAACGGCGAACTCGCCAAGCTGAATGGCCGCGCCAAGACCTTCCCCACGGTGGAGCAGGATCTGCTGCGCCTGACGCGCGACGTCAAGGTCAACAACGAGCTGTACACGAGCCTGCTCAACAGCTTCCAGCAACTGCGTCTGGTCAAGGAAGGCCGGGTCGGCAATGTGCGCGTGGTGGACGAAGCCTCCGTGCCCGAGCTGCCGGTCAAGCCGCGCCGCGCGCTGGTGGTGGCGCTGGCCGGCGTGCTCGGCCTGCTGGCCGCACTGGCGCTGGCCTTTGTGCGCAACAGCCTGCGCCCCGGCATCAAGGACCCGTCGGACATCGAGCAGCACAGCGGCCTGCACGTGTTCGCCACGGTGCCGCACTCCGAAATCCAGGTGCGGCAGGCCAAGGCCATCAAGGACAAGGTGCCCGGCAACCATGTCCTGGCGCTGCAGGCTCCCGACGACCCGGTGGTCGAAAGCCTGCGCAGCCTGCGTACGGCGCTGCAGTTCGCCATGCTCGATGCCACCAGCAACCTGGTGCTCTTCACCGGTCCCACCCCGGGCATCGGCAAATCGTTCACCAGCGTCAACTTTGCCGCGGTGGTGGGGGCCGCCAACAAGCGCGTGCTGCTGATCGACGCCGATCTGCGCAAGGGCCACCTGAACAACTACTTCGGCCAGGGCCGGGAGGGCGGCCTGAGCGAGGTGGTCAGCGGCAGCCTGCCGCTGGACAAGGCCGTGCGCCGCAGCGTGGTGCCCAACGTGGACTTCCTGTCCACCGGCATCCTGCCGCCCAACCCGGCCGAGCTGCTGATGACCCCGGCCACCCAGGCCCTGCTGCAGCAGGCCGCCGGCCAGTACGACCTCGTCATCATCGACGCGCCGCCGGTGCTGGCCGCATCCGACGCCGGCATCCTGGCGCCGCTGGTTGGCGCCGTGTTCATGCTGGCGCGGGCCGAAGTCACCAGCCTGGGCGAGCTGCTGGAGGCTTCGAAGCGGCTGCTGCAGACCGGCGTGCAGGTGCGCGGCGTGGTCTTCAACGACCTCGACATGAGCAAGCGCCGCTATGGCTATGGCGTTGGCTACAAATACAAGTACCGCTACACCCAGTACCAGTACTGAGGCGCCTGAGCGTAGCGCGTTGAGCGAAAGCAACCAAGGCGGCCCGCGCTTGCTGGTACTGCGCTGACGCCTCTTTCCCCGAGGGCAGACCTGCGGTTCTGCCTTGTCGTCAATATCAAAAACATAGCTTTTAGCGCTTGATATTCAAGGGTTTCAGATGGATTTTCATCTGAAATGATTGACCATTGAGCGCCAGCAGCTATGGATTTTGATGCCTACCTAGCGAGGTTCAAGATGAAAACACTGCTCGTATTCGGTACCCGGCCCGAGGCCATCAAGATGGCGCCGCTGGTCAAGCACCTGCAGGCCGCGCCGGGCTTCGACGCCCGTGTCTGCGTCACCGCGCAGCACCGCCAGATGCTGGACCAGGTGCTCAGCCTGTTCGAGATCGAGCCCGAGTTCGATCTCGACCTGATGAAGCCCGGCCAGGACCTGACCGACATCACCGCCGGCGTGCTCCAGGGCATGCGCGGGATCCTGGCGCAGTGGCGGCCCGATGCGGTGCTGGTGCACGGCGACACCTCCACCACGCTGGCGGCGTCGCTGGCGGCCTTCTACCAGCGCATTCCGGTCGGCCACGTCGAGGCCGGCCTGCGTACCGGCAACCTGTATTCGCCCTGGCCCGAAGAGGCCAACCGCAAGCTCACCGGCACGCTGGCGCGCTGGCACTTCGCGCCCACCGAGGCATCGCGCAACAACCTGCTGGCCGAAGGCGTGGCGCCTGCCAGCATCCACGTCACTGGCAACACGGTGATCGATGCGCTGCTGCAGGTGCGTGATCGCATCCGCGGCGACGAGCCGCTGCGCCAGGGCTTTGGCGAGCGCTTCGGCTTTCTCGACCCGGCCCGGCGCATCGTGCTGGTGACGGGCCACCGCCGCGAGAACTTCGGCGCCGGCTTCGAGCGCATCTGCGAGGCGCTGGCGCGCATCGCCGGCCAGCACCCCGATGTGGACGTGGTCTACCCCGTGCACCTGAACCCCCAGGTGCAGGAGCCGGTGCGCCGCCTGCTGGGCCACATCGGCAACGTCCACCTCATCGAGCCGCTGGACTACCTGCCCTTCGTCTACCTGATGGACCGCAGCAGCCTGATCCTGACCGACTCCGGCGGCATCCAGGAAGAGGCCCCGTCGCTGGGCAAGCCGGTGCTGGTGATGCGCGACACCACCGAGCGCCCTGAGGCCGTGGCCGCCGGCACCGTCAGGCTCGTGGGCACCGACGTGGAGCGCATCGTGGGCCAGGCCCACGCGCTGCTGACCGACGCCGGCGCCTACCGCGCCATGGCCCGCGCGCACAACCCCTATGGCGACGGCCTGGCATGCCAGCGCATCGCCGAAGCCCTGCAATCCGTTTCGACCACTTCCACCGTCAACGCATGAAATTCAAGAACATCTCCGTCATCGGCCTCGGCTACATCGGCCTGCCCACGGCCGCCGTCTTTGCATCGCACCAGATCCAGGTCATCGGTGTCGACGTCAACCAGCAAGCGGTGGACACCATCAACCAGGGCCGGATCCACATCGTGGAGCCCGCGCTCGACACGGCCGTGCACGCCGCGGTCACCGAAGGCTACCTGCGCGCCACGACCACGCCCGAGCCCGCCGATGCCTTCCTGATCGCCGTGCCCACCCCATTCAAGAGCGGCCCCACGGGCGATCACGAGCCGGACATGGGCTACATCGAGTCCGCCAGCCGCTCGATCGCGCCGGTGCTGAAGAAGGGCGACCTGGTCATCCTCGAATCCACCTCGCCGGTGGGCGCCACCGAGCAGATGGCGGCGTGGCTGGCGCAGGAGCGGCCTGACCTGAGCTTTCCGCAGACGCACGGCGAGGCCTCCGACATCCGCGTGGCGCACTGCCCCGAGCGGGTGCTGCCCGGCCAGGTGCTGCGCGAACTGGTGCACAACGACCGCGTGATCGGCGGCATGACGCCGCGCTGCTCGGCCGCCGCCGCCGCGCTCTACCAGGTCTTTGTGCAGGGCGAGTGCGTCATCACCCATGCACGGGCGGCCGAGATGTGCAAGCTCACCGAGAACAGCTTCCGCGACGTGAACATCGCCTTCGCCAACGAGCTGTCGGTCATCTGCGACCGGCTCGGCATCGACGTGTGGGAGCTGATCCGGCTCGCCAACCGGCATCCGCGCGTCAACATCCTGCAGCCCGGCCCCGGCGTGGGCGGCCACTGCATCGCGGTCGATCCCTGGTTCATCGTCAGCGCCGCGCCCGAGCAGGCCCGCCTCATCCGCAGCGCCCGCGACGTCAACGACGGCAAGCCCCACTGGGTCATCGATAAGGTCAAGCTCGCGGTGGAGGAGCACCTGCGCAGCCAGGTCGGCATGACCGCCAGGGACGTCAAGATCGCGTGCTACGGCCTGGCCTTCAAGCCCGACATCGACGACCTGCGCGAGAGCCCGGCGCTGGAGATCGCGCACCACCTGGCCGCGCTGTACCCGGGGCAGACGCTGGCCGTCGAGCCCCATGTCGAGACCCTGTCCGAGCAGGCGCGCGGGGGGCTGAAGCAGGTTTCCGCCGAGACCGCCTACGCGCTCGCCGACATCCATGTGCTGCTGGTGGACCACCGGGTGTTCAAGGCCGCCCCGCCGCCGTCGGGCCGCATTGTCGACACGCGCGGCATCTGGACGAGGTCGCCCGCTTGAGCCTTTTTGCCGCCGCAGGAAAGGTCGCCGGGGGCGTGGTCGGCGCGCAGCTGCTGACCGCGCTCGCCGTGCCGGTGCTGACGCGCCTGTACGCCCCCGAGGCCTTTTCGCTCTTCGCCTATTACTTCTCAGTCTCGTCCATCCTGTCTACGGTCTGCTACCTGCGGCTCGATGTGCTGGTGTCGAGGTACGGCGAAGAGGAATGCGCCAACCGCATCCTGCCGGCCCTGGCGCAGATGCTCAAGCTCACGGTGCCGTTGGTGCTGGCGGCGGCGTGCCTGGTGCAACTGTGTTTTCCGCCGCCGGCCGGCGCGCCGGGCGTGGCCGTGGGGGCGGTGCTGATCTGCCTGGCGGCCACCAGCTTTGCCAGCTTCAACGTGCATGCCATCTTCCTGTCGAAGCAGCGCAGGTTCTCGGCCATGGCCGCCGCCCGCCTGCTGCGCAGCGGCTCCGCCATTGCGGCGCAGCTGGCGCTCGTGTTCTTCGGCAAGGCGGTCTTCCTGTTCGTCGGCGAGCTTATCGGCCGCGTGCTCGGCAGCCTGGCCATACGGCGCAGCAGCGGCAGATCGCACCAGGGCGGCCAGCGAGGCGATTGGCAAGGCTTCGTGCAGGTGTTCAAGGGCCACCTCGAACTGGTGAAGTATGGATTTCCGGCGCTGCTGCTCAACTCGGCGGCGCTGAACCTGTACCCGATCCTGCTGTCGGCCAGCTACCCGGCCCAGCAGGTCGGCGTGTATTTCCTGGTGCACAAGATGGTCGCCACACCGATCACGCTGATCGCCCAGTCCATCTCGGTGGCCCTGCTGGGCGACATCGGCCGGCACCTGCCGCACCGCAAGAGCGCGCTGCGCTCCGAGGTGCTGCGGGTCTTCCTGCTGCTGCTGCCGCTGGGCCTGCTGTTCTTCGGCCTGCTGTGGCTGGGCATGGAGCGGTTCTCGCACCTGCTGTTCGGGCCGGGCTGGGACGGCGCCAGCGACATCGTGCTGCTGCTCATCCCGCTGCTCGCCTTGCAGGTCTCGACGACGCCGTTCTCGCAGTTGCTGAACGTGCTCGCCCGCTCGGGCTGGCAGCTCGCCTGGGATGCCGCCCGGTTGGCTCTCGTGCTCGGCTCGGTCGCGGGCCCGCTGCTGCTGGCGCTGGAGCCGGCGCAGGCATTCCGCCTGACGCTCGCCGTCTACTCCTTCGGCTCGGCAGCCCTTTATCTCGTCCACATGGTTCTGATCAGACATGCGCTCTCCGACAAGTAGCCAGCCCCGGTACCAGAAGGTCGTCCTCTACCTGAAGACGATTTCCTTCGCGCGCGACAACCGTGCCAAGAAGGAAATCGAATCGCTGGTGAAGACCGGCGCCGAGGTCGAAGCCGTGGTGTTTTGCGACGACGTGGCGCCCGCCGAATATGCCGGTGCCCGGATCATCCAGTACCGGGGGCTGGAGAAGTCCGCGCCGGCCCATCTGGCCTTGCGGGCCGCCGCCGCATTGCGCTTCAGCTTCTTTGCCCTGCGGTATGCCCGTCGCGCGTCGGCCGCCACCAGCGGCAAGACCCTGCACTGGGTGGCCGACCCCATTCTCTTTCCCTTGGTGATCGGGCTGAAGAAATGCGGCTGTGGCGATGTGCTGTGGGACCACCACGAGCTGCCGCCCACCTGGGTGCTGCGCGGCGGCGCAATGACCAATCTCTTCGTGAAGGCCTATCAGGCCGCCGATATCGTGGTCCATGCCAACCAGAGCCGGCGGAACTATCTGGAAGAAAAAATCGGTGCCAGGGCGCGGCGCGCGGAAATCATCAACAACTACCCCAAGGTGAGCGATCTTTCGAGCGAGAAAGCCATTGATGCCCTGGCCGGCATGGTCGAGAAAGAGAAATTCGTCTTTCTGCAGAACAGCCTGGCCGAGAACCGCTGCGGCCCGTCCATTTTTGCCGCCGTCAAGCAAGCGGGACTGAAGATCATCCACGCCGGCAATGTCACTGCGGCGCAAAAGGCAGCGCTGGAATCGAAGGTCGGCGGCATCGATCAGTTCTGCATTTTTGCCGGCTCGCTGAGCCTGCCGGAAATCAGCTGGCTGCTCAGGCGCGCATGCTGCACCGTCATCTGCTACCAGCAGACTTCGGCCAACCAGATCTACTGCGAACCCAACCGCCTCTACCACGCCATGGGCATGGGGACGCGGATCATTGCGGGAAACAACCCAACGATGGCGGAAGAGCTGGAGAACCAGGCCGAGGGGGTGGTTCTGGCAGACGATGGAATGGATGCACAAGGTATTTTCGCCGCGCTAGAAAAGATGGCTGCGCATGCGGAAAATGGTAATGGGCATACAACGAGGCAAGTCTGGGGCAGGAATTGGGATGCTTGCGAAAATATTATCTTCTCCATCGTTTCCCCATCCAGATAAATGAATCGCATCAAGATATTGCCGCTCTGCGCCATTTTCATGGCACTGCTGAGCCTGGTTTTCAATGGCTATGTGGTTGTTTATTATGACTATTGGTTCAGCTCCCATGACGCATCGAGCTTCATGGCCTACCTGCCTGCGGCGGTGGCCGTTTTTCTACCGCTCTATTTCAGTGAAAATCTGAAAAACCCTTCGGATTTTCTGTGCTGGACCTACTACTTGATGGTGACTGCGCCAACGACGGTGCTGGTTCCCCAGTTGGGTGTGCCTATTGATATTGTTTTCAAGGCCGGGGCAATTGTGATCCTGGCCAACGCCATCCTGGCATTGGCAGGCAAGGTCAAAATCGTCTATGTGGAAAAAAGCATGAGACTCCTGACCAGAAAATCGTTCTCCGTGGTGGTCATGCTGCTGGGCTTGGTCGCCATGGCCGTGATTTTCGGGTCTTATAAATTCAATATCGATGAGCTGCTGAGTTTTTCCATTTTCGTGGATACCTACGAAATCCGGGCCAACTTCCGAGAGTCGGGAGGGCAGGGGCTGGCGACCTACGTGCTTTTCTGGGCGGCAAAAGTGATTTTTCCTGCGGCGATCGCCTATGGCCTTTGCTTTGGAAAGAGAACGTACGTATGGCTAGGACTGTTGTGCCAGCTGCTGGTGTTTTCCGTGTCGGCGCACAAGAGCTTTGTCTTCAGCGCCGCCTTGATCTTTGTAGTTTATTTTCTGCTGAAAAGAAATATCTCCTTTCGTGGATGGCTCGGGTATGCGTCCGCCTTCGTGGGGTTTTCCTGGTGCATGTTCTATTTCTTCTCGGTGACCGTGCTGGTCGATGTTTTTGTACGCCGGGCATTCATTGTTCCTGGAATACTTTCCGGATGGTGGGTGGACTATTTTTCGGGAAAGCCGCACGCATTTTTTGCGGGTGGATTGCTGGGGAATTTCTTCTCCAAGGAAAGCCAGACGCCGGCTGCCTTTCAGATCGGTGACTACTATTTGGGAAACATGTGGACATCGGCGAACGTGAATTTCGCGGTGGATGCATTTGGCAATGCGGGTCCCATCGCCGTGGTGATTGCTGGAGCGATGGTCTTTGTGGCACTGACCATCATCAATGGCGCGGCACGGCTCGGACCCCGCGAGCGGGTATTTTTCACCTGTCTTTCCGTCCCTTTGTTCTGGACCTTGATTGAAACCTCCCTGGTGGTGGCCGTGGTGACCCATGGATTGTTCATCCTGCTGGCATTGGCGCTGCTGTGGAAGGGCGGCTCAGAAAAAGTATTGATGAATCCTTTGGGAAGTGTGAGGAGGGTAAATGGATCATATTCTGATATGCATGGGTGATATTTTTATATTAAAGGGTTGCATTTCATGAAATTATTGAAGTCTTTTCTTTGTGTAAATATTATTTTTTTCTGTGGCTTTGCCATGGCTCAGACGGATCCTGCCGATTTTTCATGCAATGGTGAATTGCACGGGCGGGTAAAAACGCAGTGGAAAAATACCGTCAAGAAAGAAATTGGCACCAACCAGATCAACCGATTGATGCTGGGCGAAGGGGATGTCTATCCGCTGTACGACATAGAGGTCTATCTGTACAACTTTGTCGCCATGAGCCAGCGGTGCAAGGACCAGGAAACGCTGACAGATATCGCACAGACGCTGCTTCCTGTTTTTGATGCACTGAGCAGCAGCCCCGGCAAGCGTGGACAGCGCTGGATCTGCAAAGGGGGAACTCGCTGCAACGCCAAGAATGGCTTGCGGGGCAAAGAGGTGGAGTTGACCAGCCTCCAATTCCTGGGGCTGTCGACAACGGTGGCCGCGGCCTTGTCCAGTGGAGAGGCAAAGCCATCATCCGGTCCGGTGCAGGCGTTTATCGACAAGAGCACGCAGACCGCCTTTGACAAGCTAGGCGACTACAGCAAAGACAAAAGTTACACCAACAACCTGCAGAAAATCACCAAGATCAGCAGCAGCGACGTCAAGGGGAGTCCGAACAAAAGCATCTTGCGTGACCACGAGGTCTGGATGCTCGTCATGCTCGCCAATCTTGCCGGTACGAAGGAAGCCGGCACGGCTTCCTCGGTGGATGCGGACATGCGGCAACTGGCGCGACAGTTGGCTGCCTTGTTCAAGAGCAGGACGTACATCGGCGAAGACGCGAAGACACACAGGAAGGTCGCGGAAATCGACCGGGGCTTCTGGCGGGCCCGAAGCGATACCCGCTACGCAGGCTATGAAGGCCGTACGCCGCCGTCCGGCCAGTGCACCGGTGCCGATATGCCCAGCATCTCGTCGCAGAGCAAGCTGGCCCGGGCGGATGCAGGCGAGGACCGGGAGGCCCCGCCGGTGAAGCCGAGTCCCGTGGACAGCGTGGGCTGGGACATCAGCCACGCCCGGCGCCTGGTGCCGCTCTTCGACGCGATGCGCAACTACGGCAGCCGCTTTGCGGCCGTGTATGGCGTGCTGGCGCAAGAGGCTATCGGCAACGAGGTGGCAACGGCTTATGCCCATCAGCTGACGACGAAGCTGTGGAACCAGGACCAGCAGCGGCCGTTGTTCAAGAACTTCTGGAGCGGCGCGAATGGCTGGTACCGGGTTGGCTACCAGGACGGCGCGAAATGCAATACAGGCTATCCGCCATTCGGCCTGTCGAGTGCCATCCCTGTGGGGGGCTACCTCGCTTGGTCCGGCATGTCGGGTGAACTTGCAGGCATCGGCAAAGCACTGTTCACCCTCGTCAACAGCCAGGATGCGGAGAGCAAGGCGTTTGTCGAGCGGTACTACGAAGAGCTGTCCAGTGCCGTCCCTCAGCGCACGCGGGACCTGAACCGCTTCATGTTCCATGCCAGCCTGGTCAAGTAGCCGGCTGTAGTGCACGTTTTTGGAAGGAGCGTATGAGGGTTCTTTATTTTCACCAGCATTTCTCGACGCCCAAGGGGGCGGTCGGCATCCGCTCGTACGAGATGGCGCGCCACCTGGTCGCGCGGGGGCACCAGGTCACCATGGTCTGCGGCAGCTACGGCGGCGGCGAGACCGGGCTGTCGGGGCCGTTCCAGCGGGGCCGGCGCTGCGGGCAGGTCGACGGCATCGACGTCGTCGAGTTCGACCTGGCCTATTCCAACCGCGATGGCTTCGTGAAGCGCACGCTGCTGTTCGCCAAGTTCGCGCTGCGCAGCGTGGGCGTGGCCTTGACTGCGCCCTGCGACGTGGTCTTTGCGACGACGACGCCGCTGACGGCAGGCATCCCCGGCATCGCCGCGCGCTGGCTGCGGCGCAAGCCCTTCGTGTTCGAGGTACGCGATCTCTGGCCCGAGCTGCCCAAGGCCATGGGCGTCATCCGCAATCCGCTGGTGCTGGGCGCCATGTCCCTGCTGGAATGGGCGAGCTACCGCTCGGCGCAGCGGCTGATCGGCCTGTCGCCCGGCATCGTCGAAGGCATCGAGCGGCGCGGCGTGCCCCGCGACCGCATCGCGCTGGTGCCCAATGGCTGCGACCTGGACATCTTCGGCCAGTCCGTGGAGCCGTGGCAGCCCGAAGGCATCCGGGACGGCGACCTGCTGGCGGTGTTCGCCGGCACGCACGGCATGGCCAACGGGCTGGATGCCGTGCTCGACGCGGCGGCCGAGCTGCAGCGCCGCGGGCGCCGCGACATCAAGCTGCTGCTGATCGGCCAGGGCAAGCTCAAATCGGCGCTGCAGCAGCGCGCCCGGCGCGAAGGTCTGGAGCAGGTGGTCTTCCACGAGCCCGTGGGCAAGGCGCGCCTGGCGGGCCTGATGGCGCGCGCGGACCTGGGGCTGCAGGTGCTGGCCAACGTGCCTGCGTTCTACTACGGCACCTCGCCGAACAAGTTCTTCGACTACATCGCCGCCGGCCTGCCGGTGCTGAACAACTACCCGGGCTGGCTGGCCGACCTGATCGGCCGCAACGCCTGCGGCTTTGCCGTGCCGCCCGAGAACCCAGCGGCTTTTGCCGATGCGCTGGAGCAGGCGGCGGACGACCGCGCGGCCCTGCAGGCCATGGGCCGGCGGGCGCAGGCCCTGGCGCAACGCGAGTTTGGCCGCGCCGGCCTGGCCGCGCAGTGGGGCGACTGGGTGCTGGCGGCGGCGCCGAAAGCGGCGGAGGCAGCCCGCGCGCCAGCGGAAGCGGGCGACAGGGTGGACGCGAAATGAAGCGGCTGTTCGACATCCTCGTGTCCGCGCTGGCCTTGCTGGCGCTGGCGATTCCGCTGCTGGTGCTGGCCGCGCTGGTGCGCCGTCGGCTGGGCAGCCCGGTGCTGTTTCGGCAGCAGCGCCCGGGCCTGCGGGGCCGGCCTTTCGAGATGGCCAAGTTTCGCACGATGACGGACGCCCGCGGCGCCGACGGGCAGCTGCTGCCCGATGCCGAGCGGCTCACGCCGTTTGGCCGCTTCCTGCGCGCCAGCAGCCTGGACGAGCTGCCCGAGCTGTGGAACGTGCTCAAGGGCGACATGAGCCTGGTGGGCCCACGCCCGCTGCTGATGGAATACCTGCCGCTCTACACGCCCGAGCAGGCGCGCCGCCACGAGGTCCGCCCCGGCATCACCGGCTGGGCGCAGGTCAATGGGCGCAACGCGCTCAGCTGGGAAGCGAAATTCCAGCTCGATGTCTGGTACGTGGACCACCGCACGCTGTGGCTGGATATCCGGATCCTGTGGCTGACGGTGAAGAAGGTGCTGGTGCGCGAGGGCATCAGCGCGGCGGGCGAGGCGACCATGTCCCGCTTTACCGGTGAAAAATGATAGCGGCTTGCGCTTGTTCACCGGGGATTTCAATGTCAAAACGATTCATAACCATGACACAGATAGCGCTGGCAGCTATCAAAAAATGAGCTTTCAGGAGGTCCCAATGCCACCACATGACCTGTATGGCGTCTACGGCGCCAGCGGCTGCGGCCGCGGCGTGATGCCGCTGGCACGAGAGCAGCTCGCGCAGGCGGGCGTGCCCGCCGAGCGCCTGGTCTTCATCGACGACACGCCGGGCGCGGAGCGGGTAAACGGCCACCGGCTGCTGAGCTACGCCCAGTTCCTGGCCGAGCCGGCCGCAGCGCGGCACGCGGTGCTGGCCATCGCCAACGGCGCGGTGCGCGAGCGCCTGGCGCTGCGCTGCGGGCAGGACGGCGTGCGCGCCTGGAGCGTGGCCGCCGCCAACGTGGTGCGGATGGACGAGGTGCAGCTGGGCGAGGGCGCGGTGCTCAGCCCCTTCGCCACGCTGACCAGCAACATCCGCATCGGCCGCCACTTCCACGCCAACCTCTACAGCTATGTGGAGCACGACTGCGTGATCGGCGATTTCGTCACCTTCGCGCCGGGCGTGCACTGCAACGGCAACGTGGTGGTCGAGGACCACGCCTACATCGGCGCCGGCGCCATCCTCAAGCAGGGCCGGCCGGGCCAGCCGCTGGTGATCGGCCGCGGCGCGGTCGTGGGCATGGGCGCGGTGGTCACCAAGAGCGTGGAGCCCGGCGCCACCGTGGTCGGCAATCCCGCGCGGCCGCTGCCCAGCGCGTGTTCCGGGGCCTGATGGGCCTTCCCTTTGGTTCATCCCCATTTTCAGGTGTTCATCCCATGCTCAATACCCCCTTTTCCCCCTGGCCCAGCTTCACTCCCGAAGAGTCCGAGGCCGTGTGCCGCGTCCTGCAGTCGAACCAGGTGAACTACTGGACCGGCACCGAGTGCCGCGAGTTCGAGAAGGAGTTCGCCGCCTGGGCGGGCGTGCCGCACGCCGTGGCGCTGGCCAACGGTACCCTGGCGCTGGACGTCGCGCTCAAGGCCCTGGGCATAGGCCCGGGCGACGAGGTCATCGTCACGCCGCGCACCTTCATCGCCAGCATCTCCTGCGTCGTCAACGCCGGGGCCATTCCGGTGTTCGCCGATGTGGAGCCAGACAGCGGCAACCTGTCGGCCGCCACCATCGCCCGGGTGCTCAGCCCGCGCACGCGGGCCGTCATCTGCGTGCACCTGGCCGGCTGGCCCTGCGACATGGACCCGATCATGGCGCTGGCCGACACCCATGGATTCAAGGTGATCGAGGACTGCGCGCAGGCGCATGGCGCGCGCTACAAGGGCCGCAGCGTCGGCGCCATCGGCCACATCGGCGCCTGGTCGTTCTGCCAGGACAAGATCATGAGCACCGGCGGCGAGGGCGGCATGGTCACGACCAACGACGAGGCCCTGTGGCGCGCGATGTGGGAGTACAAGGACCACGGCAAGAGCCACGAGGCGGTGTACCAGCGCCGGCATCCGCCGGGCTTCCGCTGGCTGCACGAGAGCTTTGGCACCAACTGGCGCATGCTGGAGATGCAGGCCGCCATCGGCCGCATCCAGCTGCGCCGCATGGTCGACTGGACGGTGCGGCGCATGGCCAATGCCAAGGTCATCTGGGCGACCTGCAGGCCGCATGCGGCGGTGCGCGTGCCGGATTTCTCCGCCATGCCCACCGGCAGCATGCATGCGCACTACAAGTGCTACCTGTATGTGAAGCCCGAGTGCCTGGCGCCGGGCTGGAGCCGCGACCGCATCGTCGAGGCCATGGTCGCCGAAGGCGTGCCCTGCTACCAGGGCAGCTGCTCCGAGGTATACCTGGAAAAGGCCTTCGACGGCACCGGCTGGCGCCCCGCTGAGCGCCTGCCCGTGGCGCGCGAGCTGGGCGAGACCAGCCTGATGCTGCTGGTGCATCCCACGCTCACGGCCGAGGAAATCCACCAAACCTGCCGCGCACTCGACAAGGTGCTGGGCATGGCGTCGGTACCGGCACCGGTACTGCAGGACTGCAGCTGCGAATAGCTGCCCCGTGACGGCCGGCGGCACTCCGCCAGGCCCACGTTCTGCTGCCGCCCCGTGAGGCGCGGCAGGCGGTTTCGCGCCCATCTACAGGGCGGCGACGGCCGCAAGCACTGAATTTTTGTCGCAGCCCCCGCGCGCAGACGCGGGCTCCATGGCCGTTCGCGGGCCAGGGAGGGCTGTTGCCCGGACCCAGCCACCGACGGTGGCGGCCGCACGGAAATCGGTTCGTTTCTTCGCTGCTTCCCGCCTTGGGTGGGCGGCGGATTCACCGGCAATAGAGGGAGGAAAAAGCAATGTGGAAAGACAACTCGCTAGCCAACCACCTGGTGCGCATGCCGCGCCCGGCCAAGCGGCTGTTGGCGCTGGCCGTCGACACCCTGATGTGCATTGCCACCGTATGGCTGGCACTGTGCCTGCGCCTGGAGGGCTGGGTCGTGCTGCAGCCCGCGCACTGGAAGGCAATCGCGGCGGCGGTCGCGCTGTCCGTGCCCATCTTCTACTGGTATGGCTTGTATGCCAGCGTCTTCCGGTACGCGGGCTGGCAGGTCATGCTGGCGCTGGTCCGCGCCATGGCGGTCTATACGCTGCCGTATGTCGCCATCTTCACCTGGCAGGGGGTGGCCGGCGTGCCGCGCGCCATCGGCGTGTTGCAGCCGCTGCTGATGCTGGTGGGCGTGGGGGCCAGCCGGGTGCTGGTGCGCTTCACCCTGGGTGACCTGTACCGCAGCATCCTCGACAGGCGCAAGGCCTCCGGCGTCATGATCTTCGGCGCCGGCTCGGCCGGGCGGCAGCTGGCATCGGCGCTGCGCCATTCCTCCGAGCACCGCCTGATGGGCTTCATCGATGACGATCCCGACCTGCAGGGCCGCCAGATGGACATGGTGCCCGTGCATGCGCCGGCAAACCTGTCGGCCCTGCTGGAGACCGATGCCGTCTCGGACGTGCTGCTGGCCATTCCCTCGCTGGGCCGCAAGCGCCGGCTGGAGATCGTCGACTTCCTGCGTTCCTTCCCGGTGCATGTGCGCACGCTGCCGGGGGTGGCGGACCTGGCGAACGGCCGGGTGGACCTGAGCGACCTGCACGAGATCGATGTCGAGGACCTGCTGGGCCGCGACGCCGTGGAGCCCGATGCGCAGCTGATGCAGCGCCATGTGCGGGGCAAGGTGGTCATGGTGACGGGCGCCGGCGGCTCGATCGGCCAGGAGCTGTGCCGCCAGATCGCGCAGTGCGGCCCCCGCCGACTGCTGCTGGTGGAGCAGAGCGAGTATTCGCTCTACCAGGTGCAGCAGGAGCTGCAGGCCCTGCTGCAGGCGCGCCCCGAGGCTTCGGGGGAATCGGCCGCGGTGGAGCTGGTGCCCTTGCTGGCCTCGGTGACGGACGAACGCCGGATGACCGAAATCGTCGCCACCTGGAGCCCCCACACGGTCTACCATGCGGCGGCCTACAAGCACGTGCCGCTGGTGGAGCACAACATGCTCGAAGGGGTGCGCAACAACGTCTGGGGCACCTGGATCTGCGCCCGCGTGGCCGCCGCCCATGGCGTGGAGAACTTCGTGCTCATCAGCACCGACAAGGCCGTGCGGCCCACCAATGTGATGGGGGCCAGCAAGCGCCTGGCGGAAATGGTGCTGCAGGCCCTGGCGAACCGGGCCGACCTGGACACCTGCTTCACGATGGTGCGCTTTGGCAATGTGCTGGGCTCGTCGGGCTCGGTGGTGCCGCTGTTCCGCAAGCAGATCGCCCACAACGGCCCCATCACGCTGACGCATGCCGGCATCACCCGGTATTTCATGACCATCCCCGAGGCCTCGCAACTGGTCATGCAGGCCGGGGCGATGGCCCGCGGCGGCGACGTGTTCGTGCTCGACATGGGCGAGCCCGTGCGCATCTACGACCTGGCCTGCCGCATGGTGGAGCTGTCGGGCCTGCGGGTGCGCGACAGGAGCAATCCCCATGGCGACATCGAGATCCGCGTTACCGGCCTGCGTCCGGGCGAGAAGCTGTACGAGGAACTGCTGATCGGCGATGGCGCGCAGCCAACCAGCCATCCCCGCATCCTGAAGGCCCACGAGTCCTTCCTGCCATGGCCGCAGTTGGTGCGGGAGCTGGGCGTGCTGGAGTCCGCCATGGCCCGGTTCGACATCCAGGCCACCCGGGACCTGCTGCTGAAGCTGGTATCGGGCTACCGGCCGGCCAACGGCCTGGTCGATTGGGTCTACCTGGAAGGCCAGCGCCAGCAGGACCGGGGCGCCGCGAAGCCGGGCCTGGGCGTGGGGCAGCCCCACAGGCTTTACGGGAGATGAGGGGAGCGGTGCGGCGCCAGCGAGCGCCGCTGGGGCTCTGGCGAATTACTTGGAGCGGGCGATGGGAATCGAACCCACGTCTTGAGCTTGGGAAGCTCAGGTCCTACCATTGAACGACGCCCGCATGATGGGCTTATAGGGCCGCCATGCAGGCGCTGATTGTAGTACCAGAATGGGGCGGCCCGGCCGTCAGTTGGAGGCCGATGCCTGGATGGCGGACTGGGTGCCGAGCAGCTGCCGCACCCGCTGCAGGTCTTCGGGCGTGTCCACGCCGGTGCCGGGCCGGTCAGGGGTGGTGTGTACCGCGATGCGGTGGCCGTGCCACAGCGCGCGCAGCTGCTCCAGCGACTCGATCTGCTCGGTGGGCGCCTGCGCCAGCGCCGGGAAGGCGCGCAGGAAGCGCGCCCGGTAGCTGTACAGGCCCATGTGGTGCAGCGGCGCGAAGCCGGGGGTCTGCGTCAGCTGCGGGTTGAGCCACCAGTGGCTGGCCACATGGTCGCGTGCCCAGGGAATGGGGGCGCGGCTGAAATAGCTGGCCAGGCCCTGCGCGTCGAGCACCACCTTGACCACGTTCGGGTTGTGCAGGTCTTCCAGGCTGGCCAGCGGGTGCGCGACCGTGCCCATGCTGGCCTCGGGGCGGGCCACCAGCAGGCCGGCCACCGCGTCGATCAGCGCCGGCGCCACCAGCGGTTCGTCGCCCTGCACGTTGACCACCACATCGTCGCCGTCCAGGCCGAGCTGCGTGCAGGCCTCGGCCAGCCGGTCGCTGCCGCTGGGGTGATCGGGCGAAGTGAGCAGCGCCTCCACCTGGTGCTGCCTGCAGGCCTGCACGATGCGCTCGTCGTCGGCCGCTACCACCACGCGGGCGGCATGGCTCTGCTGGGCGCGGCGCGCCACCTGCACCACCATGGGCAGGCCGGCGATGTCGGCCAGCGGCTTGTTGGGCAGGCGCGTGGAGGCCATGCGCGACGGGATCAGCACGGTGAAGCGGAGAGAGGAGACCATGGCGGGAAGGGCGTCAGGTGGAAGGTCGGAAACCGGACGATTGTAGGCCCGCGCCGGTACGCCCGCGCCGGTACGCCCGCGCCGGTATGCCCGCGCCGGGCCGTGCCGGACTTCAGCCGCCGGCCGGTTCCAGCAGCAGCTTTTCGAGCGGCTGCAGCTTCGCCGTGGCGATGGCTTCGCGCAGCCGGGGCAGCAAGGCCACCAGGCCGTCGTAGCCCTGGGCCTTCTCGACGGCCAATTGCAGCCGAAAGCCGCGCAGGCCCAGATCGGCTGCCAGCGCGCTGGCCACTGGGTAAGCGGCCATGTAGCGCTGGCTTTGTTCAGCGGGCGAGAGCGGGTCTGGGGAAGAAACTGTCGCCGGCTCGGTAGGGGTGTCTTCCGAAGGAGCTGCTGCTGGCGCCGCCTGCACGGCGTCTGCCGCTTCCAGCAGGCCGGCCTGCAGCAGTCCCTGCACATCCTCGGCGTTCAGCGCGCCCGGCCCGGCGGCGGGCAGCAGCGCCGCCACCTGCGCCACGCTCTTGTGGCCGTCGAACAGGATGAAAGCGGCACGCAGGCGCTGCGGCAGTACCGGGTCGCGGGTCTTCAGGGCCTGGGCGCCGAGTTCTGTCTTCTTGAGGAGGGTGGTTTGCATGGAGTCTGAATTGTCAAAATCTGCAAATCACCGTCCATTGGTGTTAACGCGCGTTGCCGTGCGCGGGGCCGTGGCGGATTTCAGGCGCCTGCCGGCTCCAGCAGCAGCTTTTCGAGCGGCTGCAGCTTCGGGGCGGCGACGGCTTCGCGCAGCCGAGGCAGCAGGGCCACCAGGCCGTCGTAGCCCTGGGTTTTGTCCAAGGCCGCCTGCAGGCGGAGGCCGCGCAGTCCCAGGTCCACCACCAGCGTATTGACCAGCGGGTAGGCGTGCAGGTAGCGCTGGTGTTGCTCGGACGGAGAGAGCGAGTCCGGGGCAGGCTCGGCGATGGGCTCCAGTGGCGTTGCCCGGGGTGTGTCGGCTAGCGCTTCCAGCAGGCCGGACTCGAGCAGGGACTGCACATCCTCGGCGTTCAGTGCACCCGGTCCGGCGGTGGGCAGCAGCGCAGCCACCTGGGCCACGCTCTTGTGGCCGTCGAACAGGATGAACGCGGCGCGCAGCCGCTGCGGCAGCACGGGGTCGCGGCTCTTCAGCGCCTGGGAGCCGAATGCCGTCTTCTTGAGGATGGTCGTTTGCATGGAGCCTGGATTGTCAAAATCTGCAAATCACCGTCCATTGGGGTTAACGCGCGTTGTCGCTGCTTTCCAGCTCGGCGTCGGTCAGCGGCCGGGCCTCGTTCTCCAGCATGATCGGGATGCCGTCGCGCACCGGGTAGGCGAGGCGAGCGCTGCGCGAGACCAGTTCCTGGCGCTCGCGGTCCCAGCGCAGCGGGCCCTTGGTGACGGGGCAGACGAGCAGTTCCAGCAGTTTGGGGTCCATGGTGAGGCGCTTTCGAGAGTAGATGCAGGGCCGTGTCAGGCCGGGCGCAGAGGGGTCAGCGAGCGTAGCCGGGCGTGGACGGCCTCGGCGAAGGCCGGTGCGATGGCGGTGACCAGCGGCACGGCCAGGGCTTCGGGCTCCACGGCCCAGAGCTTGGCGGCGTCCTTTTCGGTGCACAGCAGCACGGCTTCGGGAATTTTACGGCCAGACCAGCGGTAGCCGGCAAAGCCGTCGTGGTCGGCGCGGGCTTCGGTGGCGGCCAGTTGCAGGCCCCGGGCCTGCAGCATGGCGAAGAATTCGCCGGGGTAGGCGATGGCGGCGACGGCATGCGCCGGCCGGCCGGCCAGCGAAGCCAGCGGGATGCGCTCGCCGTGGCGGTTGACGGCATGGTCGGCCAGCGCGCGCTGCACGGGCCAGGCGCCGGCCGCGCTGTGCGCCAGCCCCGGCGGCGGCTCGCCGGCGTAGAGCGCGAAGTCGCAGGCGCGCGGCCAGGGCTCGCGCAGCGGCCCGGCCGGCAGCAGCCAGCCGTTGCCCACGCCCTGGCGGTTGAAGACCACGACCTCGAGATCGCGCGCCAGCGCCAGGTGCTGCAGGCCGTCGTCGCAGATGACGACATCGCACGCCGGGTGCTCGCGCAGCAGCGCCTGCACGGCATCGGCGCGCCGGCTGCAGACCACGACGGGCGCGCCGGTGGCGCGGGCGATCAGCAGCGGCTCGTCGCCGACCTGGGCGGGCGTGCTGTCCGGTGCCACCGGCAGCGGCGCCGGGTTGCCCTCGGCGCGGCCATAGCCGCGCGAGACCACGCCGGGCTGCCAGCCCAGGGCCTGCAGCCGCTGCACCAGGTGGATGGTGACGGGCGTCTTGCCGGCGCCGCCGGCGATCACGTTGCCCACCACCACCACCGGCACCGGCGCGCGCCAGCTGCGCAGCAGCCCGCGGCGGTAGAGCTGGCGGCGTAGCGCCGTCAGCGCGCCATACAGCCAGGCCAGCGGCAGCAGCGCGCGCATGCCCGGGCCGCGCCGCTGCCAGGCGCGCGTAAGCGCCTGATCGGGGCTGGGGTTGCGGGCGTGGTTCAATGCAAAAACAATAGCTATTGGCGCTTTATTTGCGTGCGCTGGCGCTCGATTGCGTTGCAAACGTGATCTGGCTCAGGCTGACGCGGCGCGCGGCCTCCATCACCGAGACCACGGCCTGGTGCGGGGCCAGCGCATCGGCGCTGATGATGACCACGCTGTCCTTGCCGGCACGGGCGGCGTTGCGCAGCGCGCTGGCCAGGGTGTCCACCGACTTGCCATCCAGCGCCTCGCCGGCCACGGCATAGCGGCCGTCGGCCGCGACGGCGACGATGATTTCGCGCGGGCGGTCGCGCTGCTGCTCGGCGTCGGCCACCGGCAGCGTGAGCTGCAGCTCGGTGAACTTGCTGTAGGTGGTGGACAGCATCAGAAAGATCAAGATCACCAGGAGGACGTCGATGAACGGGATCAGGTTGATCTCCGGCTCCTCCTTGGCACGCGGGCGGAAGTTCATGCGCGGGGCCTCCGGGTCAGCCGCGGCGGCGCTGGCCGCTCAGGTGGCGCAGGAACTGCTCGGCCGACAGCTCCAGCGTCAGCAGGTAGGCGTCGACCCGGCTGCGGAAGTAGCGCCAGAAGATCAGCGTGGGGATGGCGACCATCAGGCCGAAGGCGGTGTTGTACAGCGCGATCGAGATGCCGTGGGCCAACTGCGTCGGGTTGTTGCCGCCGCCGGACTGCGAGCCGAAGATCTCGATCATGCCGATCACCGTGCCCAGCAGGCCCAGCAGCGGCGCCGCAGAGGCGATGGTGGCCAGCGCGGTGAGGTACTTTTCGAGCCGGTGGGCCACGGTGCGGCCCGTGCCTTCCATCGCGGCGCGCAGGTCCTCGTCGCTGATGCGCGGGTCGTTGTTCAGCGTGCGCAGGCCGCTGGCCAGCACCTCGCCCAGCGCCGAGTTCTGACTGAGCTGGTTGACCACGTCGGGCGTGGGCAGGTGGGGCGACGAGACGGAGATCGCCTCGCCCAGCAGGTCGGCGGGTGCGACCTTGGCGGCCTTGAGCGCCAGGAAGCGCTCGACGACCAGGGCCAGCGCGAGTATCGAGCAGGCGATCAGCGGCCAGATCGGCCAGCCTGCGGCTTGGATAATGGAAAACAAGTCTCTCTCCCCCTCTGCTATAGATCAACGGGTGATTATCTCCGAGCTGCGCGGCGGGTTCCACCGTTCTTGAGGGAGGAGTCGAGCCCCAGGTCTTCCACATTTTCTGTGGATAACTTTGTGGGTAATCGGCCTGCGGGCGGCGCAAGTGACGCAATCATGGGCGTTTCGTTAGATTGCTGAAAAATTACGCGGCAAAAAATTCATATAAATCAATGTATTGCACGTGAGTTCGGGCGGTATTGCTACACTCTGTGACGGCAGTGTGACGTGGTTGTGCCCATCGCTTTCTGTGGACTACTGGCCCATCCCGGCCCGCCGGGGCGCCATGCAGGCCGCGGGCACCACCCCGATGCAGCGCTGGCGCGGCGCCGGGGCCGGTGGGGGTGTTTTGCCCTGGTGAAATGGAGGCGTGTTGCGCTGCTGCGAACGGCCCGGCCTTGGTTGATAATCCGGGCCTGCCATGAAAACATCCACGATAGCGCCCTTTTTCGCCACGCTGAAGGCGGCCAACCCCATGCCCAACACCGAGCTGGAATACACCTCGGTGTTCGAGTTGCTGGCGGCCGTGCTGCTGTCGGCCCAGGCCACCGACGTGGGGGTGAACAAGGCCACGCGCCGGCTGTTTCCGGCGGCGAACACGCCGCAGGCCATCCTCGACCTGGGGCTGGAAGGGCTGGAGGGCTATATCCGCACCATCGGCCTGTACCGCAGCAAGGCCAAGCATTTGATGCAGACCTGCCGCATCCTGGTGGAGCGGCACGGCGGCGTGGTGCCGCGCACCCGCGAGGAGCTGGAGGCGCTGCCCGGCGTGGGCCGCAAGACGGCGAACGTGGTGCTGAACGTGGCCTTCGGCCAGCCGACCATGGCGGTGGACACGCACATCTTCCGCGTGGGCAACCGCACCGGCCTGGCGCCCGGCAAGACGCCGCTGGCGGTGGAACTGCAACTGATGGAGCGCGTGCCCGCCGAGTACGCGGTGGACTCGCACCACTGGCTGATCCTGCTGGGCCGCTACGTCTGCCAGGCGCGCAAGCCGCGCTGCTGGGAATGCGTGGTGGCGCCGTATTGCGACTTCTCGCCGAAGACAGCCGCGCCGCACTGATTCAAAAACAGTAGCTGCTGGCGCTTGCTAATCCATGGTTTCAGGTATGAATTTATCTGAAACCAAGGAAAAACAAGCGCGAGCAGCTATGATTTTTCGCTGACGCCCGCCGACGCGAAGCTGGCCATCTCGCGCAGCATGGCGCAGGCCGATTCCAGCAGCGGCCAGGCCAGCGCGGCGCCCGAGCCTTCGCCCAGGCGCATCTGCCAGTCGAGCAGCGGCTGGGCCTGCAGGGCGCCCAGCATCAGCGTGTGGCCGGGTTCGCCCGAGCGGTGGGCGTAGACGCAGCGCTCCAGCACCGCGGGCTGCAGCCGGCTCGCCACCAGCACCGCGGCGCTGCTGATGAAGCCGTCGACCACGACCACGCGGCGCTCGGCCGCCGCCTGCAGCACGGCGCCGACCATGGTCGCCACCTCCAGCCCGCCCAGGGCGGCCAGCGCGTCCAGCGGCTCGGTGACCTCGGCATGGCGCTGCAGCACCTGGCGCAGCACCTGCACCTTGCGCGCCACGCCGTCGGCCGACAGGCCGGTGCCGGCGCCGGTCACCTGGGCGATATCGAGCCCGCACAGCCGCGACAGCAGCAGCGAGGCGCACGAGGTGTTGCCTATGCCCATCTCGCCCAGCAGCACGGCGTTGCCCGGCAGCGCGCGCACCAGCGCCATGCCGTTGCGGATGGCGACGGCGCATTCGTGCGCGCTCATCGCCGGGCCCTGGCTGCTGTCCCGCGTGCCGTAGGCCACCTTGCGGCGCCAGAGTTTGGGCTGGCCTGCGGCAGCTTCTCGCGGGGCGAAGTCGCGCGCCACGCCGCAGTCCACCACGTTCAGCGCGATGCCGTGCTGGCGCGAGAGCACGCTCACCGCGGCGCCGCCGGCCAGGAAGTTCTCCACCATCTGCCAGGTCACGTCGGCGGGAAAGGCCGAGATACCCTGGGCCGTGAGCCCGTGGTCGGCCGCGAACACCAGCATCTGCGGCTGATCGAGGCGCGGCGCCTCGCTGCCCAGGATGCAGGCCACGCGGTGGGCCAGGGCTTCGAGCCGGCCCAGCGAGCCCAGTGGCTTGGTCTTGTGGTCGATGAGCTGCTGCACGCGCCCGGACAGCGCGGCGTCGTGGATGGAGGCGATGGCGGGAAGCTGCAGCGGCTGCGCTGCGTCAGAAAGGGTCGGGGTGTTCATGAGGGGCATCGAAAGCAATATCCGGGCGCCATTGTGGCCCCA
The DNA here is from genome assembly GCF_054782535.1 of Comamonas humi. Lineage (NCBI taxonomy): Bacteria > Pseudomonadati > Pseudomonadota > Betaproteobacteria > Burkholderiales > Comamonadaceae > Comamonas > Comamonas humi. The sequence goes on from NZ_BAAGSH010000003.1 coordinate 71,142, forward strand.
TCAGGCGCGCGTGGCCGCTTCCTTCAGGTACTCCGGCTGCAGCCGGTACATACGGATCACGCTGCGGTACTGGCCGTTGGAGAAGAATTCATCCACCAGCTCGCCCTCGGGCCGGAAGCCGAGCTTGGCATAGATATGGATGGCCTTGGCGTTCTCCTTGTCCACGTAGAGGTAGATCTTGTGCAGGTTCAGCACGCGAAAGCCATAGTCCAGCGCCGCCCGGGTGGCCGGCGCCGCGATGCCCCGGCCCTGGTGCTCGGGCGCCACGATGATCTGGAACTCGGCGCTGCGGTGGACCAGGTTGATCTCCACCAGCTCGACCAGGCCCGCGCGCTGCTGGCCGTGCTCGACCACGAAGCGGCGCTCGCTCTGGTCATGCACGTGGGCGTCGTACAGGCCGCTCAGCTCGTCGAAGGTGGCATAGGGCTCCTCGAACCAGTAGCGCATGACGTTGGCGTTGTTGTCCAGCAGGTGCACGAAGCGCAGGTCCTCGCGCTCCAGCGGCCGCAGTTGGATGGTGGTGTTCATGAATGGATCCTTTCTAGTAGAGGAAGTGTTGGCGGGCTCAGCGCGTGCGTGTGTGCCATGCCGCCCAGGCCGTGGCCAGCAGCAGGCCGGTGGACAGCACCAGCACGGCGGCGAAGCCCTGGTCGAAGGCGGCGCCGGCGGCCCGCACCAAGCCATGGGCGGCATCGGCGGGCAGCTGTTCGGCGGCCATCAAGGCCTCGTCCAGGCTGTCGCGCACCGTGGGCGGCAGCGCCGCGGCCTCGGCGGGCAGCTCGAGCGAGTGGGCGTAGACAGCCGACAGCAGGCTGCCCATCACGGTCACGCCCAGGGCTCCGCCGAGCTCGAACGACACCTCCTCGACCGAGGCCGCCATGCCGGCGCGGTCGGCCGGCGCACGCATCAGCATGGTGGCCGAGGCCGCGGTGATGGCCGCGCCAATGCCCAGGCCCAGCACCACCAGGCTCAGCGACTGCCACAGCGCCGAGGCCTGGTACAGCACGATGAAGGAGCCCATGCCCAGGCCCGACACGAGCAGCGACAGCGTCAGCAGCCTGGCGCTGCCCCAGCGCGGCAGCAGGCGCCCCGCCACCGGGCCGGAGATGAAGGCCGCGACCGGCAGCGGCAGCACGGCCCAGCCGGCCTGCAGCGGGCTGTGGCCCAGCACCAGTTGCAGGCGCTGGCTGAACAGCAGCTCCAGGCCCAGCAGCGTGGCCGCGGCCACCAGCGAGGCGATCACCGCCAGGCTGAATTCGCGGTTGCGGAACAGCGCCAGGTCCAGCAGCGGGTGGGCGCTGGCGCGCTGGCGGCGCACGAAGATCCACAGGAAGGCGATACCCACCAGCAGGGCCAGTGCGGCCACGGCCCAGTCGGGCGACTGCTTGCCCAGCTCCTTGATGGCATAGGTGCCGGCCACCAGGCCCAGCATCACCTGGAGGGAGGCCGTCAGGTCCCAGGGGCGCTCACGGTTGCCTTCGCTGGCGGGAACATAGCGCCAGGCCAGCGGCAGGGCGATGAGCACGATGGGCACGTTGATCAGGAAGACCGAGCCCCACCAGAAATGCTCCAGCAGCAGCCCGCCCAGCACCGGGCCGAAGGCCGCGCCGCCCGAGGCCACCGAGGCCCAGATGCCGATGGCCAGCGCGCGCTCCTTCTCGTCGGCGAAGCTCAGGCGGATCAGCGACAGCGTGGCCGGCATCATCATGGCCGCGCCCACGCCCAGCAGCGCGCGCGCCGCGATCAGCACGCCGGGAGTCGGGGCGAAGGCAGCCATCAGCGAGGCCGCGCCGAACACGGCCAGCCCCGCGAGGAACAATCGCTTGTGGCCCAGCCGGTCGCCCAGCGTGCCCATGCCCAGCAGCAGGCCCGAGACCACCAGCGCGTAGATGTTGACGATCCACAGCTTGGCCGAGTTGCTGGCCGCGAGGTCATGGGTCAGGGTCGGCAGCGCCGTATAGAGCACGGTCATGTCGATGACGATGAGCAGCAGGGCGACCGACACGATGGCCAGCACCAGCCAGCGGCGGGCGCCCAGCGGCGAAGACACGGTGGTGTCGGAAGGTGTGGCGTGCATGTGATCCTCTTTGGTGTGAATGTTTTGCGGCCTGCCTCCGCCATCCAGGACGGCGGTTTTGATTGAATGAGGCTATCGCATTTATTCCAAAGATAAATCAGTTTTTAATTTGATAAAAGTTCAAACACATCAGTAAAATTGATGTATGGAATGGACCCTCGAACGCCTGAACCAATTCGCCACCGTGGCCGACTGCGGCTCCATGACGCAGGCCGCGCGGCGCCTGGGCCGCGCGCAGTCGGCGGTGAGCATGGCCATGGGCCTGCTGGAGGCCGACCTCGGGCTGGCGCTGTTCCAGCGTGTCGGACGCTCGGTGCAGCTCACGCCGGCGGGCGAGGTCATGCTGCTGGAGGCGCGGGCCCTGCTCAACCAGGCGCAGGCGCTGGACCTGCGCGCCCAGGCCTTGGCCGCCGGCCAGGCCGCGCAGCTGTGCGTGGCCATCGACGAGGCCCTGCCGTACCCGCCGATCGCGCGGCTGCTGCGGGAGCTGGCGCTGCAGTTCCCGGCGCTGGAGCTGACCCTGCTCAACGGCACGGCGGCCGAAGTGGCCCACGCGGTGCAGTCGCAGCAGGCCGCGCTGGCCTTCCAGTTCGACCGCGGCCCCATCGATGCGCAGTTCGCCCAGCGCTACGTGGCCGGCGTGCCGCAGATGGTGTTCGTGGCGCGCAACCATGCGCTGGCCGCGCAGGCGCGCACCACCCGCGAAGACCTGGCCGGCCACCGCCAGCTGGTGATGCACATCGAGGGCGTGGAAGACCTGGTCATCAGCCCGCGCATCTGGCGCTCGGAGAGCTTCTACGTGCTGGCCGACATGCTGGCCGACGGCATAGGCTGGGGCATATTGCCGCGCAACATCGCCGAGGCGCCCGACATCGAGCCGCGCATCGTCGCGCTGGACTGCCCCGAGCTGCGCCTGCCGCCGCTGGCCGTGCGCATGCTCAGCCTGCAGGGTGCGGCGCTCGACGGCACCGCGTTGTGGCTGCAGCAGCGGCTGGCGGAGCTGCTGCTGCGCGGCGGCTGATGCCGCCTGCAGCCAAGGCTACACTGCGCGCATGACGATGGATTCCGACCTTTGGAGCGCCGGCGGGCAGCGCCCGCAGCCGCATGTGTGGGACGTGGGCGCGCTGTGCACCGCGGTGGCCGATGCGCTCTCGGCCCGCTTCAACCCGGTGGCGGTGCGCGGCGAGCTGAGCGGCTTTTCGCGCGCGGCCAGCGGGCATTGCTATTTCTCGCTCAAGGACGCGACCGGCCAGCTGCGCTGCGCCATGTTCCGCCGCTCGGCCCAGAACCTGGCCTTTGCGCCGCGCGACGGTGAGCTGGTCGAGGTGCGCGGCAAGCTGGGCGTGTACGAGCAGCGCGGCGACCTGCAGCTGATCGTCGACGACATGCAGCGCGCGGGGCAGGGCGCGCTGTTCGAGCAGTTCTTGCGGCTCAAGGCCCAGCTTGAAAGCGAGGGCCTGTTCGACGCCGGCCGCAAGCGGCCACTGCCGCTGATGCCGCGCGGCATCGGCCTGGTCACCTCGGCTGGCGCGGCGGCGCTGCACGATGTGGTGACCGCGCTCAAGCGCCGCGTGCCGCACATCCCGGTGGTGCTGGCGCCCGCGCTGGTGCAGGGCGCGCTGGCGCCGGCCTCGCTGGTCGAGGCGCTGCGCAAGCTCTACCGCCTGGCGGAGCAGGGGGATGGCGAGGGCGGCGTGCCCATCGACGTGATCCTGCTGGTGCGCGGCGGCGGCTCCATCGAGGACCTGTGGGGCTTCAACGACGAGAAGCTCGCGCGCACCATTGTGCAAAGCCCGGTGCCGCTGGTCAGCGGCGTGGGGCACGAGACGGATTTCACCATCGCCGACTTCTGCGCCGACCTGCGCGCGCCCACGCCCACGGCGGCGGCCGAGCTGGTGTCGCAGCCGCGCGATGCCTGGCTGGGCGCGCTCGACCTAGCCGAGCGCCGCCTGCGCGAGACGCTGGAGCGCCAGCTCGACCGCCAGGGCCAGCGCCTGGACCACGCCGCGCGCCAGCTCGGCCGGCCCTCGGGCCTGGTGGCGCGCGAGCAGTGGCAGCTGGAGCAATGGCGCCAGCGCTTGCAGGCTGCGGTGCGTGAGCGCGTGCTGGCCGGCGAGCACCGCCAGCAGCAGCTGGCGCGCGACCTGCCGGCGGTGGTGGCGCGCTGGCAGGAGCGCCAACAGCAGCGCCTGGGGCACGCGCAGACGCGGCTCGAGCTGCTGAACCCGCAGCAGGTGCTGGCGCGCGGCTATGCGCTGCTCACCGACGGCGACGGCCAGGTCATCAGCCGGGTGGCGCAGGCGCCGGCGGGCACGGCCGTGCGCGCGCAGCTTGCCGACGGCGGCCTGGACATGGTGGTGACCCAGCCGCGGCTGCTGTAGGCGCGCCATAGAACTTATGCTGTCAGTGAATGCCGCAAACCTAACCGCATTCGCTCGCGGGGACTTTTTCCTTTCTACAATGGCCGAGGACATGCGCAGCCCGCCGCCGACGCGGGCCGGGCTGCTGGCCAAGCCAATACTTCAACCACGAGGAAACAACTATGGAACGCACTCTGCCCCCATTGCCCTATGCCATCGACGCACTGGCACCGTTCGGCTACAGCCAGGAAACCCTGGAGTACCACCATGGCAAGCACCACAACGCCTATGTGGTGAACCTGAACAACCTGCAAAAGGGCACCGAGTTTGAAAACATGGAACTGGAAGACGTGGTCAAGAAGTCTTCCGGCGGCATCTACAACAACGCGGCCCAGATCTGGAACCACACCTTCTTCTGGAACTGCATGACCCCGAACGGCGGCGGCGCTCCGACCGGTGCCCTGCTTGACGCCATCAACAAGAAGTGGGGCAGCTTCGACGAGTTCAAGAAGGCCTTCCAGGCATCCGCCGTGGGCAACTTCGGCTCGGGCTGGACCTGGCTGGTCAAGAAGGCCGACGGCTCCGTGGACATCGTGAACACCGGCGCCGCTGGCACGCCGCTGACCACCGCCGACAAGGCCCTGCTGACCGTGGACGTCTGGGAACACGCCTACTACATCGACTACCGCAACCTGCGCCCCAAGTTCGTCGAGACCTTCCTGGGCAGCCTGGTGAACTGGAAGTTCGCCGAGCAGAACTTCGCCTAAGGCCTGCGCTGCCGGCGACACCGCCGGCGCCGCAAGCAGAGCTCCCTTCGAGGGAGCTTTTTTTATGGGAAAAACGGTTCTGGCGCAGATGGGGTGAGCGCTGACAGCTATCGATAGGTGAGCAAAACGGGCCGACGTCCCAGCAGAATGTGGGGGATCAGTCTTGTATAAGACTTGAAAAAACGCGACAATGCCATCGTCTTGAATTTCGTATTGTGATATTGCGTTGCACCAAAATTCAAGGATGCGGCGGCACGAGATGCCTGCGCGCCGCGCGCCTCATTTTTTCCATTGGAAAGACCAGATGACCACCCAACCCACCATCATCTACACCCTGACCGACGAAGCGCCCCGGCTGGCGACGGCGTCGTTCCTGCCCATCGTGCGCGGCTTTGCCAGCGCTGCCGGCATCAATGTGGCCGAGAGCGACATTTCGGTGGCGAACCGCATCCTGGGCGAATTCCCCGAATTTCTGAGCGACGCGCAGAAGGTGCCGAACAACCTGGCCGAACTGGGCAAGCTCACGCTGACGCCCGACGCCAACATCATCAAGCTGCCCAACATCAGCGCCTCGGTGTCGCAGCTGACGGCCGCCATCAAGGAACTGCAGGGCAAGGGCTACGCCATCCCCAACTACCCCGAGAACCCGGCCAACGAGCAGGAAAAGGACATCAAGGCGCGCTACAACCGGTGCCTGGGCTCGGCCGTGAACCCGGTGCTGCGCGAGGGCAACTCCGACCGCCGCGCGCCGCTGGCCGTGAAGAACTACGCCAAGAAGCACCCCCACTCCATGAGCGAGTGGAAGCAGTGGTCGCAGACCCATGTGTCGCACATGCACCATGGCGACTTCTACCACGGCGAGAAGTCGATGACGCTGGACAAGGCGCGCGACGTGAAGATGGAGCTGGTCACCAAGAGCGGCAAGACCATCGTGCTCAAGCCCAAGGTCGCGCTGCAGGACGGCGAGATCATCGACTCCATGTTCATGAGCAAGAAGGCGCTGTGCGACTTCTACGAGCGCGAGCTGGACGACTGCAAGGAAGCCGGCATCCTGTTCTCGCTGCACGTCAAGGCGACGATGATGAAGGTCTCGCACCCCATCGTTTTCGGCCACTGCGTGAAGATCTACTACAAGGAAGCCTTCGAGAAGCACGGCAAGCTGTTCGACGAGCTGGGCATCAACGTCAACAACGGCATGGTCGACCTGTTCGAGAAGATCAAGGCCCTGCCCGAGTCCAAGCGCGAAGAGATCATCCGCGACCTGCACAAGTGCCAGGAGCACCGTCCGGCGCTGGCCATGGTCGATTCGGCCAAGGGCATCACCAACTTCCACTCGCCCAACGACGTGATCGTTGACGCGTCCATGCCCGCGATGATCCGCCAGGGCGGCAAGATGTGGGGCGCCGACGGCAAGCCCGCCGACTGCAAGGCCGTGATGCCAGAGTCGACCTTCGCCCGCATCTACCAGGAGATGATCAACTTCTGCAAGTGGCACGGCAACTTCGACCCCAAGACCATGGGCACCGTGCCCAACGTGGGCCTGATGGCGCAGAAGGCCGAGGAATACGGCTCGCACGACAAGACCTTCGAGATCGCTGAGGACGGCGTGGCCAACATCGTCGACCTCGCCACCGGCGAGGTGCTGCTGTCGCAGGACGTGGAAGCCGGCGACATCTGGCGCATGTGCCAGGTCAAGGACGCCCCGATCCGCGACTGGGTGAAGCTGGCCGTCACGCGCGCCCGCAACTCCGGCATGCCGGCCGTGTTCTGGCTCGACCCCTACCGTCCGCACGAGGCCGAGCTGATCAAGAAGGTCCAGACCTACCTGAAGGACTACGACACCAAGGGCCTCGATCTGCTGATCATGAGCCAGGTGCGCGCGATGCGCTACACGCTGGAGCGCGTGGCCCGCGGCCTGGACACCATCTCGGTGACCGGCAACATCCTGCGCGACTACCTGACCGACCTGTTCCCGATCATGGAACTGGGCACCTCGGCCAAGATGCTGTCCATCGTGCCGCTGATGGCCGGTGGCGGCATGTACGAGACCGGTGCCGGCGGCTCGGCGCCCAAGCACGTGCAGCAGCTGGTCGAAGAGAACCACCTGCGCTGGGATTCGCTGGGCGAGTTCCTGGCGCTGGCCGTGTCCCTCGAAGACCTGGGCATCAAGGAAAGCAACGCCCGCGCCAAGCTGCTGGCCACGACCCTGGACCAGGCCACCGGCAAGCTGCTGGACGAAGACAAGTCGCCTTCGCGCCGCACCGGCGAGCTGGACAACCGCGGTTCGCAGTTCTACATCGCGCTGTACTGGGCCCAGGCGCTGGCCGCCCAGGCCGAGGACAAGGAACTGGCCGCCAAGTTCGCACCGCTGGCCAAGCAACTGGCCGACAGCGAGCAGAAGATCGTTGGCGAGCTGGCCGCGGTGCAGGGCAAGCCGGCCGACATCGGCGGCTACTACCTGCCCGACGTGGCCAAGATGGATGCGGTGATGCGCCCGAGCGCCACCTTCAACGCCGCCATCGACGCACTCGTCTAAGCGGGCAGGGCGGGCGCTGCGGCGCCGCCCCGGCACCACCACAAACGGCCACCTGCAAGGGTGGCCGTTTTTTCATGGGCTGGAATGCTATCGATACAGGAGCTGGTGGCGCTTGCCTGCAGCCAAACCTGGCTATGAATCGATGGAAGATACTTGCCTGAAAAGCGCCAGCAGCTCCTGTATCAGGAGCATGCCTGGCCTGCCGTCAGCGCGCGGGGAAGGGAGGGCCGGCGAGCTTGGCGCCGGCCTTGACGCCCTTTTGCGCGAACCAGCCCTGGTTCATCTCCAGCACATAGCGCACCGGCTTGGCCGAGCAGTGCGGGTTCTCCGTCATCGGCTGCATGTCGGCCAGGTTCACGATGGTGCCGTCATCGGCCACGAAGGCGGCGGTGAGCGGCAGCAGCGTGTTCTTCATCCAGAAGCACTGCACGCCGGGCTGCTCGAAGACGAACAGCATGCCTTCGCTGGCCGGCATCTCCTTGCGGTGCATCAGGCCGATCTCGCGCTGCTGCGGCGTCTGCGCCACCTGGGCATGGATGCGGAACATGCCGGCGGTGATCTCGGTGCGGCGCAGATCCATCTGCGGGCTCTGCGCCTGGGCCGCGCAGGCCAGCACGGCCGCGGCCAGGCCGAGGGCCCAGCGCCGCGGCGCCAGGGCAGGGGGAACAACAGCAACAGGGGACAAGGTTTTCATGGTCGATCCGGGTAGACAGGTCTTGCGCGCGGCAAAAAGCCCGCAGAACCTGTCTATTCTGCGGGCTTTTGAAGGGCTTCGGAGATTACTGGGGCTTGGGGGCCTCTGCCTTGCCCGGGCCGGTGGAGGCGGCCTTGTGGGCCTCCTTGTGGGCCTTCTTGGCATGCTGGGCCGATTTCTTGGCGGCATCGGCCTTGGCGGCCGGCTTGGCAGCAGCGGCTGCGGCAGGCTTGGAGGCGTCGCCGGCGGCAGCGGCCGGGGTGGCAGGCGTTGCCGGAGTCGCTGGCATGGCCGAAGCAGCCGGGGTCGCCGAGGTGGTGGGAGTGGCCGGCACAGCGGGCGTCGCTGGCGTTGCCGGAGTGGCTGGCGTTGCCGCTGCAGCGGGCGCGGTGGCCGGCTTTTGCGCGGTGGCGGGGGCCTGGGCGAATGCGCCTGCGGCGAAGGTTCCGGCAATCAGGACAGCAAGAAGTTTTTTCATACCACTATTTCCTCTCATGGCTAGGGCCGCTCAGTTGTTTGAGCTCCGGTGCGAATCGCCGCACCGTACTTCTACAACGCTAGCAAGAGATGCCCTGTTGACGCGGGGTCGCATGGTTTTGGATAAAATTTTGTGAAGCAAGATGGAGCCATGTTTCACGAGTTTGCTCCATCCATTTCAACCGAGGAGATTGCCTGACATGAGCCGCTTTCAACACATCGAGGTACCAGCGCAGGGCGAGCGCATCACGGTCCGTGCCGACCGCTCGCTCGCCGTGCCCGACCAGCCCATCATTCCGTTCATCGAGGGCGATGGCGTGGGCGTGGACGTCACCCCGGTGATGCGCAAGGTGGTCGATGCCGCGGTCGCCAAGGCCTACCGCGCGCAGCGCCGCATCCACTGGATGGAGGTCTATGCCGGCGAGAAGGCCACGCGGCTGTATGGACCCGACGCGTGGCTGCCCGAAGAGACGGTGGCCGCGGTGCGTGACCATGTGGTGTCGATCAAGGGCCCGCTGACCACGCCGGTGGGCGGCGGCATCCGCTCGCTCAACGTGGCGCTGCGCCAGCAGCTCGACCTGTACGTGTGCTTGCGGCCGGTGCGCTACTTTGCCGGCGTGCCTTCGCCGCTGAAGGAGCCGCACAAGACCAACATGGTGATCTTCCGCGAGAACTCCGAGGACATCTACGCCGGCATCGAGTTCGCGGCCGGATCGGCCCATGCGCGCCGGCTGATCGAGGTGCTGCGCGAGGAGTTCGGCGCGCGCGAGCTGCGCTTTCCCGAGACCTCGGCCATCGGCCTCAAGCCCGTGTCGCGCGAGGGCACGGAGCGCCTGGTGCGCAAGGCCATCCAGTACGCCATCGATCACGACAAGCCCAGCGTGACCCTGGTGCACAAGGGCAACATCATGAAGTTCACCGAGGGCGCCTTCCGCGACTGGGGCTATGCGCTGGCAGCGCGCGAGTTCGGCGCCACGGTGATCGACGGCGGCCCCTGGATGCGCCTGGCCAACCCCAAGACCGGCCGCGAGATCACCATCAAGGACAGCATCGCCGATGCCTTCCTGCAGCAGATCCTGCTGCGCCCGGCCGAGTACAGCGTGATCGCCACGCTGAACCTGAACGGCGACTACATCTCCGACGCGGCGGCCGCGCAGGTGGGCGGCATCGGCATCGCGCCGGGCGCGAACCTGTCCGACTCGGTGGCCATGTTCGAGGCCACGCACGGCACCGCGCCCAAGTACGCGGGCAAGGATTATGTGAACCCCGGCTCGGCGATCCTGTCGGCCGAGATGATGCTGCGTCACCTGGGCTGGGGCGAGGCGGCCGACGTCATCATCCGCGCGATGGAGCAGTCCATCCAGTCCAAGCGGGTGACCTACGACTTCGCTCGGCTGATGGACGGCGCCACCCAGGTGAGCTGCTCGGGCTTCGGCGCGGTCATGGCCGAGCACATCGCCAACCTGTAGGGAGTTAGGCCTTTGGCATCGCTGGCGGCCTAGGGTACTGGCGGATTCGAGCGGCGGGACGGCCAGCAAGGGCCGCCCCGCAGCAAAGGCCGTCGTCCCCCCGGGGGAAGCGGCGCAGCCGCTCAGGGGGGGTCAATACTCGCCGCGCAGCAGCACCACGTTGCCTTCGGGGTAGGCCACGCAGGGCAGCACGCAGCCGGCCTCGAAGTCCTCCGGGCTCAGGCCCGGCCACTCGATCTCGTAGCGCACCGTGCCCGACTTGAGGCGGCCCACGCAGGTGCGGCAGGTGCCGTTGCGGCACGAGCTCGGCCAGTCGACGCCGCCTTCCTCCAGCGACTGCAGCAGCGGCTGGTCGGCCCAGGCATCCACCTGGATGTCTTCCTGGTCGATCTGGGCGTTGAAGAGCGGGGGCGTGATGGACATGGCTGCTGAGAAATTGGGCAATCCGACATGTTAGCCCTAAAAACATGGGCTTACCGGGTTTCTACTAGGAAATCCGGCACTTATCCACATGGTTGTCCCTGGATTTTCTGGATAAATACGGCGCCTAGCATGATCGGCGGGCCGCAGCTTTCGGGCATAAGCATATGCTGTAGAGTGCGCGGGATGAATGCGGAGCTGCAAGCGCGCGGCGACTTCGCGTGCTACCGTCGCCGCAAATTTAGATTGGGAACTGCATAGATGAACCATATCCCCGAGCGCCTTCAGGCCATCGACGCCTCGCGTCTGCAAGGCATCAGCCGCGGCATAGAGAAGGAAGGACTGCGGGTCACGCAGCAGGGGCAGCTCGCGCTCACGCCGCACCCGGCGGCGCTGGGCTCGGCGCTCACGCACGGCTGCATCACCACGGATTTCAGCGAGTCGCAGATCGAGATCATCACCGGCGTGCACCGGGGCGTGGACGAGTGCCTGGCCGAGCTGTCCGAGATCCACCAGTTCGCCTACCGCGTGCTGCAGGACAGCGGCGAGACGCTGTGGGACACCAGCATGCCCTGCTACCTGCCGTCGGACGAGACCATCCCGATCGGGCGCTACGGCCTGTCGAACATCGGCCGCTCCAAGAGCGTCTACCGCATGGGCCTGGGCCACCGCTACGGCCGGCGCATGCAGACGATCTCGGGCATCCACTACAACTGGTCGATGCCGGGCATCGGCAGCGACGAGTACTTCGGCCTGATCCGCAACTTCCGCCGCCATGCCTTCGTGCTGCTGTACCTGTTCGGCGCCTCGCCGGTGCTGTGTCCCTGCTTCGTCAAGGGGCGCGAGCACAGCCTGCAGCCGCTGGGCGACAACGGCCAGGCCGTCTACCTGCCGCACGCCACCTCGCTGCGCATGGGCCGGCTGGGCTACCAGAGCGACGCGCAGGCCTCGCTCAACGTGAGCTACAACCACCTGCAGGGCTATGCCGACTCGCTGTACGAGGCGCTGAACCGGCCGTATCCGGCCTACGAGAAGGTCGGCATCATCAACCCCGGCGGCGAGTACAACCAGCTGGGCACCAGCCTGCTGCAGATCGAGAACGAGTTCTACGGCACCATCCGCCCCAAGCGCACGGTGCGCCGCGGCGAGCGCCCGCTGCATGCGCTGCGCGAGCGCGGCGTGGAGTACGTGGAAGTGCGCCTGATGGACATCGATCCCTTCGAGACCATGGGCATCGCGCCGGGCACCATGCGCCTGCTCGACGTATTCCTGCTGCACTGCCTGCTGGCCGACAGCCCGCCGGACACGCCGGCCGAGATCGCCGAGATGAAGCACAACCAGCACCAGACGGCCGAGCGAGGCCGCGAGCGCGGCGTGCAGCTGATGCGCAATGGCCAGCCCGTGCTGCTGACCGACTGGGCGGCCGAGGTGCTGCAGGACTGCACGGCCATCGCCGCGTCGCTGGATGCGGCCAACGGCACGCATGCCTACTCGGATGCGCTGCAGGCCGCGCAGCGCCTGCTGCAGGCGCCCGAGCTGACGCCGTCGGCCCGCGTGCTCGATGCGGTGCGCCAGCATGGCGACAACTTCGTGGCCTTTGCGCTGACCCAGTCGAACCTGGCCCGCGATGCGACGCTCGCCCGTCCCTGGACGGACGCGCAGCAGACGCACTACACCGCGCTGGCCGACGAGTCGCTGCAGGCGCAGAAGGCGCTGGAAGCCGCGGACACCATGGGCTTCGAGGAATGGCGGCAGTACTACATGTCGCCCGAAAGACTGGGCTGACGCCCTTCGGCGCCGCGCGCCACGGCGGCGCCTGCTGAAAACCCGGCAGCGCATGCCCGGCGCTATGGATAATCGGCGCATGCCCATCCTCGATACCGACAAGCGCTGGCGCTCGCTGCGGCGCGCCGTGCTGAACCACTATGTGCTCAATGGCGTGGAGGCGGCGCTGGGCCTGTTCCTGGTGTCCTCCATAGTGCACCTGGTGTGGGGGCAGGCCGCGTCGGCCGCCGCCGCGGTGGGGGCCATCATCTCCATCGTGCCCGATGCGCCGGCGCCGCGCCGGGGCAAGTTCTGGCGCATGCTGCCGGCGCCGCTGCTCGGCGCGCCGGTGTATTTCGCCGTCGAGCTGCTGCACCCCAACCCCTGGGCGCTGGGGCCGGCGGTGGTGGCCTTCACCTTCCTCGCCTTCCTGGCCATGGCCTGGGGCAAGCGCGGCGCGCCCATCGCGATGTCGCTGGTCTTCGCCATGGTGTTCGCCATGGCCACGCCGGTGCTGCCGCACGAGTCCGAGCTGAAGGCGGCGCTGCTGTCGGCCGAGTTCTTCGCGCTGGGCGCGGCCATCTACCTGCCCTACGCGGTGGCGATGAACGCGTTGCTGAACCACCGCTACCGCGTGCAGTTCATCGCCGACACCCTGCTGTCGCTGGCGGCGCTGATGCTGGAGCAGGCGCGCCTGGTGCTGCCCGCGTCGGCTCGCAGCATGGGGCTGGACCGCGAGGACGTGGAGGGCGAGGCCTTCGGCCATGCGCGCGCCGACGCCTCGCAGCCGCTCGGCGGCTGGTCGCGCCAGACGCTGCACATGGGCCGCCTGTTGGCGCGGCACGCGAGCTTCGGCGACCAGCTGCAGGCGGCGCGCGACATCGTCTTCGAGAGCCCGCGCACGGCCCGGCGCCAGCGCCTGGCCGGCATGCTGATCCAGATGCTGGAGGTGCGCGACCACCTGCTGGCCTGCGAGCTCGACCTGGAGCAGCTGCGCAAGCTGCCGCAGTACGAGGCCGCGCTGCAGGCGCAGCAGGCGGTGCTGCGTGCGCTGTCCATCGAGGTGGCGGCGCTGGCCGATGCGCTGCTGGGCATGAAGCGGCCCGCGCCCATGGCCGACCTGTCGGCACTGCTCGGGCCGCTGCGCCGGCACCTGCCCCGGCAGGAAGCGCCGCAGGACGCGCGCCGCCTGGAGGAATCGGTGCCTACCGGCACCGAGCTGGACCTGTCGCCCGATTCGCTGTCGCGCAGCGTGAACCAGCGCATGCTGCGCATCCACGACGAGGTGCGCTACCTGGTGCAGCTGGCGCGCGACGAGGCCGAGCCGGACGTGGCCGTGGTGCGCGCGAGCTGGCAGATGTTCGTCAGCCCCACGACCTGGTCGTGGGCGCCCTTCAAGGGCCTGCTGAGCTGGGACGCGCCGCCGCTGCGCCATGCGATCCGCGCCGCGCTGGCCATCGCCGCGGGCTACCTCGTGGCCCAGCTGCTGCCGTGGAAGGCCCATGCCTACTGGGTGCTGCTGACCATCATCGTGGTGCTGCGCGGCAGCCTGTCGCAGACGCTGGAGCGGCGCAACAACCGCGTGCTGGGCACATTGCTGGGCTGCCTGCTGAGCCTGGCCATCCTGTCCACGCACCCGTCGCCGGTGGCGCTGATCGTGTGCCTGTCGGTGGCGCAGGCGGTGACGCACGGTTTCGCGCTCAGGCGCTACCTGTACGCGGCCATCGGCGCGACGGTGCTGGGCCTGGTGCAGGCCCACACGCTGAATGCGCAGGGCAGCATGTCGTTCGACATGCTCGAGCGCATGGTCGATACGCTGATCGGCACCGGCATCGCCTGGGCCTTCGCCTACGTGCTGCCGTCATGGGAGCGCAACCAGCTGCCCGCGCTGGTGCAGCGGGTGCTGAAGGCGCAGGCCACGCATGTGAAGGCCTCGCTGATGCCCAGCCAGCTGCAGGCGGTGGACAACGCGCCCGAGCTGGCCTGGCGGCTGGCGCGGCGCGAGGCCTACGACAGCCTCTCGGCGCTGGTGCAGGCCGCCAACCGCTCGCTGCTGGAGCCGCGCGCGGTGCGGCCGCCGCTGCGCCAGCTGGAGCAGTTCCAGGCGCACTGCTACCAGCTGCTGGGGCAGATGTCGTCGGTCAAGATCCTGATGATGATGCGGCGCGGCAAGACGCCGCAGCCCTTCGTGGTGCAGCAGCTGCAGCGCAGCGCCGAGGCCATCGAGCGCAGCCTGCTCGCGCCGCTGCAGCCGCCCGCGGGCGCGCAGGAGCCGGCGGGCGATCCGGCCCAGCGGCCGGCCAATGTGATGGAGCCCATCCCCGACACCGGCGACCGCGACCTGCTGCCCTGGCTGGCGCGCCGCCTGGCCGCGGCGCAGGACATCGCCCGGCGCATGCACGCGAACGCGGCGGGCATCACGCAGGCGCTGCGGCGCGAGTCCTGAGCAGGTGGCTATTCAAAAACAATAGCTGCTGGCGCTTGCTGTTATTGGTTTTTTGATATTTTTATATCTGAAACCAAGCAGTAACAAGCGCCAGCAGCTATCTTTTATTTGGCGCCCAGCGCATCGAGCTTCTTGCGCACGCCGCGGATATGGCTGCGCAGCGCATACAGTTCGTCGGCGTACGACAGCGGCACGCTCACGCCTTCGACGCGGCGGGCGAGCTGGTCCAGCTCCTCGCGCAGCTTGTCGCGGTCAAAGCCGCCTTCCTCCATCTCGTGCTCGATCTCGCGCAGGCGGCCGTACCAGCGGAACACGCGCGAGCGCACGCGGAATTGGTACAGCGGCGGCACGATGCGCGACAGCGGCAGCAGGAAGGCGATCATCACGCCCAGCACCAGGCCCATGCGCTCGATCAGGTTGGCCAGCCAGAACGGCAGGTAGCGCTGCAGCCACGGCGAAGGCTCGTTGATGGCGCGCACGCCTTCGCTGGCCACCGGCAGCTCACTGCTCTTGGTGTTGGGAAAGTCGCGCGCGCGGTTGAACCAGCCCGCGCTGCTGTGGATGTTCTGCGAGGCCTGCGCGAAGATCTGCTTGAGCGCCGGGTGCACGTCCTCGCGCACCAGCAGCGACGTGGTCGAGGCCACCAGGCGCACGTCGTGTGGCGGGATGTTGGCCGCCAGGTCGACGATGCCGCGCGGCAGCGTCACCGGCGTGAGGAAGTTGAACTTGCGGCTGTAGGCCTCGTGCTGCGGAAAGTCCATCAGCTGCACGCCGGGCGTCTGCAGCAGCATCTGCACCATCAGCGACTCGGGCGCCGAGACCAGCACCAGCAGGTCGATGCGGCCGGCCAGGAACTCCACCACCGCCGGCGTCTCGGACAGGTGCGACAGCTGCACGTCCTTCAGCTCGACGTGGTTGGCGCCGAGCAGCTTTTCGAGCAGCGTGGGCACGCCGCTGCCGTCGGTGCCCACGTTCACGCGCCAGCCCTTGATCTGGCCCAGGTTGGCGATGCGCGGCTTGCCCAGCCTCTGTGCCGCGTCGCTGCGGTAGAACAGCCACACCGGCTCGACGAAGAGCGCACCCAGCGAGGTCAGCGATTCCAGGTCCTCGGGCTGGATGCCGCCCGAGCCGCCCTGCACGAAGGCCAGGTCCACCGCGCCTTCGCGCAGCAGCTTCAGGTTGTCGGACGAACCCTCGCTCGCCACCAGGTCCACTTTGAATCCGTTGGCCGCCAGCGCCGCCTGGTAGCGCTCGCCGAAGGCCGCGTAGGCGCTCTGCGCCGGGCCGGTGGACAGGCGCACCTCGTCGGGCGGCGTGGGCTTGAGCCACCAGTAGGCCAGGATGGGCAGCGCAACGGCCAGGATGGCCAGCGGCCCGGCCGAGAGGATCGCGTCGCGGATATTCAGCAGCGCGGTGGTGATGGTCTGGCGGATGGCGTAGGCGCGGCGCATGGGGGCGGAATCTCAGCGGGGGAGGAAGTCGGAAGCGCAGGGCAGGGCCAGCGCATGCGGCGCGGCCAGCGCGATGGCCTGCGCGGCCCACACGGCCTGTAGCGTGGCCTGGGCCACGGCCTCGGCGGCCATGGTGGCGAGCACGGCCATGCCTGGCCTGGCCGACATGTGGCCCGGGTCGGCCAGGCCGGTGCCCAGGCAGAACAGCGTGTCGCCGTCCGACATGGTGTGCACCGGGTTGATGGCGCGCGCCAGCCCGTCGTGCCCCACCGTGGCCAGCCGGTGGGCCTGGGCCTTGGTGAGGGCGGCGTCGGTGGCGATCACGCCGATGGTGGTGTTGGTGCCCTGGATGATGGAGGTGGCGGTCTCGCCAGCGAGCAGCGCGCGCCGGGCGTCGAGCAGGGCCTGGCCATCGGCGGTGCGCGCGCCGGCCACGGGCCGGCCGGTGGCCGGGTCGACCACATCGCCCACGGCGTTGCAGGCGATGAGCGCGCCCACCGTCACGCCGCCGACGGTGCACGAGGCCGTGCCTATGCCGCCCTTCATCGCCCGGCCCATGCCGAACAGCTTGCCCACCACGGCGCCCGCGCCGGCGCCCACATTGCCCTGGGCCGGATCGACGCTGCCCGCCGCCTGGCAGGCGGCATAGCCGGCGGCCGCATCGGGGCGGATGCGCATGTCGCCCACCGCCAGGTCGAACAGCACCGCGGCCGGCACCAGCGGGATGCGGCCCACGCCCACGTCGAGGCCCACGCCTTGCTCCTCGAGCCAGCGCATCGCGCCCGAGGCCGCATCCAGCCCCCAGGCGCTGCCGCCGGCGAGCATCACGGCGTGCACCTGCTGCACGAAGTTGCTGGGGTGCAGCAGATCGGTCTCGCGCGTGCCGGGCGCGGCGCCGCGCACATCCACGCCTGCGACGGCGCCGCCCCGCGCAAGCACGGCGGTGCAGCCCGTGGGGCGGCGGGTGTCGGTATAGTGGCCTACCTCGATGCCGCGAACGCGGGTGATGCTGCCGGCCGGGCTGCGTGATGGCATGGTCATGGCCCGGTATTGTGCGGCAAGCTTTTTGAAAGGGACACGAGATGCTGGATTTGCCGCTACAACATTTGTACCGCCCTGCTGCCATCGAAGCAGCCGGGGCTGGCGAGGCCTGGCTGCTGGTGCTGATGCACGGCGTGGGCAGCAACGAGCAGGACCTGTTCGGCCTGGCCGACTACCTGCCGGCGCAGTTCCATGTGCTCAGCCTGCGCGCGCCGATCACGCTGGGCCCCAACTCCTACGGCTGGTTCCAGTTCGGCCTGCGGCCCGATGGCGGCCGCATCATCGACGAAGCCCAGGAGCAGGCCAGCCGCGCGCTGATCGAGCAGACCTGCGTAGCAGCCGGCCAGCAGCTGCAGGTGCCGCCCGCGCGCACGGTGCTGGGCGGCTTCAGCCAGGGTGGCATCATGGCCTTGTCGCTGCTGCTGACGCGGCCCGCGCTGCTGCAGGCCGCCATGGTCTGGCACGGTCGGCTGCTGGCCGAGATGCTGGCCCAGCAGGCCGCGCCGGCTGAGCTGCAGGGCCATGGCCTGTGGGTGAGCCACGGCACGCAGGACGACGTGATCCCGCTGGCCATGGCGCACCGGGTGCGCGACCATGTGCAGCCCCTGCCGCTGGCGCTGAACTACCGCGAGTACCCGTGCCGCCACGAGTTGCATCCGCAGGAATTGCGCGACAGCGTGCTGTGGCTCAAGTCGCTGGCCGGGACCTACTGAAAATGCGGCTGGGCGCCGCCCAGCTGCAGCGGTGCCGGTGAGAACCTATCCTTGAAGCGGAGCGCCTTCGATTCGATGTACTTCCAGGACAGCACGCCCATGGCCGTGGCCGCCGTGATGGAAATCGCCAGGTTGGCGGTGAACGGGAGGCCGGGCCACAGCATGGTCACCGACTGGGCGATCGGAAATCCATACAGGTAGACGCCGTAAGAAGGATCGCCCCAGCGCCGCAGCCAGTCGCTGCGGGCAGGAATGCTGCCCAGCGCGATGATGAGCGCGGGCCAGAGCAGGAACCGCGCGGTGGCCAGGTAGGGGGTGAAGAAATAGGCTGCCAGGCACAGGGGCAGCAGCAGGGCCAGGATTTTGCGCACATGGCGGTGGAACCAGCCGGCATTCAGCGCGATCAGGGCGCCGGCCGCGAAATACGCCGTGTACATGGGCCAGAGCTGGATTTCGCCGGAAATGTCCTCATTCCGGAACACGAGGTACCACAGCATGTAGCCGCCGCACGCCAACGAGCCCCAGGTGCGGTGCTTCAGCAGGCCCAGCACGCCGGCCAGGGCCAGCGCGCAGTAGCAGAGGAATTCCAGCGGAATCGTCCAGTAGGGGCCGTTGATCGCTTCCGGCACCGGCTGCCCGGTGAACACCCCCGGCAAGCCGGTTTCGGCCTTGAGCAGAGACAGGTTGACGGCGAACGCGCGAACACCAGGCGATGCCAGGAATTCATGGGCCGGCAGCGAAGTGAAGGCCAGGCCGAACACAAAGACGCAGGCGAGCACGGACACGAAAAGCGCCGGCCAGAGCCGCAGCACGCGTTTCCACATGAATGGCAGCAGGCGCGGCTCCCGCCGCCAGCTCAGGGTGACGAGGTAGCCGCTGATGACGAAGAAGGTCATCACCGCCACGCCTCCCAGCCAGGCCCAATGGAGCCATTGGTTGCTCAGCCAGCCGGGTGCCGTGGCACCGGTGATGGGGAAATGGTGCGCAACGATGACGGACCAGGCCGTCAGCAGGCGAACGAGATCGAAATGGTTGCGGTGTTCGACGCGCATGGGAGAGTGGAAAGTCTGCGCTTTTCAGAGGGACTGCCGTGCCTCGCGCAGGGGGTGCAAAGCGCGCTATGCTACCGGATGTAAGGCGTGTGTTGGAAATACGCCTGCAGCAACCGGTCCAGCTCGGGCCATTCGGCGCGGAACTGCGGGCGGTTGACGAAGTAGGCTTCGCAGGCCACGGCGAAGAATTCGCCCGGCGCGGTGGCGCCATAGGCGTCGAGCCAGGGGGCGGGCTCGCCGAAGCGCTGGGCCTTGACGACGGCCTCGCGGAAGTGCTGGAAGGCCGGCTGCCAGGTGCCCAGCCAGCGCTGGCGGGCCTCGGCGGCGCTGGCGGCGCCCAGGAAGCCGGCGGGCAGCGGCGGGTAGCCATCGGCATGGCCGTTGCGCATATCGATCTTGTGCATGAACTCATGGATCACCACATTGCTGCCGCGCTCGGCATGCGCGCCGCTGTCGGCAATGGCCTGCCAGCTCAGCGTGACCGGGCCGCGCTCCATGGCCTCGCCGTCGAGGAACTGCTGGTGGCGGTGCACGATGCCGTCCTCGTCGAGCGCATCGCGGGTAGCGACCATGGTGACCGGGTGCACGACGATGCCGACGAAGTCATCGTAGTTGCGCAGCGCTGCGCGGGCATCGCCCCAGTGCAGCAGCGGCAGGCAGGCCTGCGCGGCGATGGTGACGGCCATGGCGTCGGTCACGACCAGGCCGTGCGCACCATGGAACTGCTTGTGGTGCAGGAAGAGGGCGCTGAGCGCGCGCAGCTTGGATTGATCTTCCAGCGGCAGCGATTGCAGGAAGGGATAGCCGTGGATGGCCTCGAGCCACAGCCCGGAGGCCACGGCGGGCACCGGGGCCACGGCGGCGCGCACCGCGTTGGCCATGCGTCGCAGCCAGCTCATTGCGGCGGCTGGCGCAGGTAGTCCGCCAGCGCGATGCGGCGCAGGCCCTGGCGGTCGATGCGCAGCACCTCGGCACGCGGTGGATCGGTGTCCGTGTCCCAGTCGCTGAGCACCACGCGGCGGTGCGCTGCATCGAGCGCGTGCTCGGCCGGGCGGTGGGTGTGGCCGTGGACCAGCGTGTCGGCCTGTGCCGCATCCAGCCAGGCCAGGGCGGCGGCCGTGTCCACGTCGGCGTAGATGGTTTCGCGCTGCTGGCGCGCGGTGCTTTCGCTGCGCATCTGGCCGGCGAGCTGGCGGCGCGCGGCCAGCGGCTGGGCCAGCAGCTGGGCCTGCCAGGCGCTGCTGCGCGCCAGGGCGCGAAAGCGCTGGTATTCCACATCATCGAGGCACAGCGCGTCGCCGTGGCTGAGCAGGTAGCGCCGGCCGAGGAAAGCCAGCGGCGTGGGATCGGGCAGCAGGCGAAGCGAAGCAGCCCGGGCAAACGCGTCGCCGATCAGGAAATCGCGGTTGCCGTGCATGAAGAAGAGGGGGCGCTGCCGGGCAGCCTGGCGCAGCAGCGCGGCGCATTGCGCCTCGAAGCTGCCGGGCTCGAGCAGCGCATCGTCGCCGACCCAGGCCTCGAACAGGTCGCCGAGGATGAAGACGGCACCGGCTGTGCTGGCCCGCAGGTAGCGCTGCCAGTCCTCGAAGGTGTGGGGCTCCGACGGCTGCAGGTGCAGGTCGGAGATGATCTCGATGCTGCTCCAGCCAGCGGGAGCAGCGAGGTCGGCCATGGCCCCGAAAGCCGGTGTGTCGGTGGCGATGGCCATAGGCGGATTTACAGGGCGACTGCCTTTTCGATGATGACTTCTTCCTTGGGCACGTCCTGGTGCATGCCGCGGCTGCCGGTCTTCACGCCCTTGATCTGGTCGACCACTTCGGTGCCCTTGACCACCTTGCCGAACACGGCGTAGCCCCAGCCGGACGGCGTGGGCGAGCTGTGGTTCAGGAAGTCGTTGTTGGCCACGTTGATGAAGAACTGCGCCGTTGCCGAGTGCGGGTCGCTGGTGCGGGCCATGGCGATGGTGTAGTTGTTGTTCTTCAGGCCGTTGGCGGCTTCGTTCTGGATCGGGGCCTGCGTGGGCTTCTGGTCCATGCCGGAGGCAAAGCCGCCGCCCTGGACCATGAAGCCGGGGATCACGCGGTGGAAGATGGTGCCGTCGTAGTGGCCGCTCTTGGCATAGGCCAGGAAGTTCTCGGTGGACTTGGGGGCGTTGGCCGCGTCCAGCTCCAGCGTGATCACGCCGTAGTCCTTGATGTGCAGTTCGACTTGGGGATTGCTCATGGTTGGGTTTCCTTGATGGGTGAGAAGAGGGAGAGCGTTATTTCTTGACGACCGTGGCGGACTGGATCACCACCGGCGTCGTGGGCACGTTCTGGTGCGGGCCGCGGTTGCCGGTGGCCACCAGCTTGATCTTGTCGACCACGTCCATGCCCTTGACGACCTTGCCGAACACGGCGTAGCCGTGGCCGTCGGGCTTGGGGGCGTTCAGCATGTCGTTGTTGTTGACGTTGATGAAGAACTGCGCCGTGGCCGAGTTCGGGTCCGAGGTGCGGGCCATGGCGATGGTGTAGGTGTCGTTCTTGAGGCCGTTGCTGGCCTCGAGCGGGATGGCCGCGCGCGTGGGCTTTTGCTGCATGTCGGCGCTGAAGCCGCCGCCCTGCACCATGAAGCCGTTGATCACGCGGTGGAACACCGTGCCGTCGTAGAACTTCTCGTTCACGTACTGCAGGAAGTTCTCCACGGTCTTGGGGGCCTTCTGCGGCTCCAGTTCGACCACGATGTCGCCCAGCGAGGTGCTGAGCTTGACCTCGGGCTTGTCCGCGGCCTGGACCGACAGCGCGAACACCGAGGTGAAGGCCAGGGCCGAGAGGGAGAGCAGGGTCTGTCGCTTGCTGATCATGCAGGGATTCCTATGGGGAGCGCAAAAGAGACGCGGGCGCCGATGCTAACGGAGTTATTTGGGGGCGCGCGGCGAATTCAAGGGGCGGAGACAGGGTTTTTTTCCGCCGCCGTGCCGGCTGCCGGCTGCGTGGGCGTGACCAGCAGGCGCAGGCTGCTGATCTTGGGCTGCAGGCGTGGCTGCTGCGCAGGCGCCAGCTGGATGGCCTGGGCGTAGGATTTCTCGGCCAGCTTGATGTAGATGTCGCCCAGGTTCTCGTGGGCGGTGGCGTACTGCGGGTTGGCGCGGATGGCCGCCTGCAGCGCCGAGCTGGCCTTCTCGAGCTGGTTCTGGCCGGCGTAGAGCACGGCCAGGTTGTTGTAGGGCTCGGGCAGCTCGGGGTACTCCTCGGTCAGCTGCGTGTAGGTGGCGATGGCCTTGTCGGCCTGGCCCAGGTTGGCCTCGGCCACGCCGCGCAGGAAGCGCCATTGCGGATCGCGCGGCGCCTTGGCGACCTTGTCGGTGATCTGCTCCAGCGCCTGCTGGGCGCGGCCGCCCTTGAGCAGCTTCTCGACGGCGCTGTATTCGTCGGCATGGGCCAGGGCCGCGCAGCACGCGAGGGCGGCAACGGCGAGGTGGCGCGAAAAGAGAGAGATGGGGAGGAAGTGCATGGGTGGCAGTGTGTCATAGCCGGTGCAGTGGCTGCGCGGCTTATACTTGCGGGCATTGTAGCGGCGGGCTCTTATGCCTTGCCGCGACGCGAAAACCATTGTCTGACGCTGCGGCGGGCGCTGTCCCGGCCGGGCCCTTCCATCCATTTTCCATGAGCTTGCGTATCTATAACACGCTGTCGCGTGAGGTGCAGACGTTTACCCCGCTCACGCCGGGCCATGTGCGCATGTATGTGTGCGGCATGACGGTCTATGACCTCTGCCACCTCGGACACGCGCGTTCCATGGTGGCCTTCGACGTGGTGCAGCGCTGGCTGCGCGCCAGCGGCTACACGCTGGACTACGTGCGCAACATCACCGACATCGAGGACAAGATCATCCGCCGCGCGGTCGAAAACGGCGAGACCATCCGCAGCCTGACCGACCGCATGATCGCCGCGCTGCACGAGGACGCTGACGCGCTGGGCATAGAGCGGCCCACGCACGAGCCGCGCGCCACCGAGTACGTGCCGCAGATGCTGTCGCTGATCGACACCCTGCAGGACAAGGGCCTGGCCTACCAGGCGCCGGGCGGCGACGTGAACTACGCGGTGCGCAAGTTCGCGGGCTACGGCAAGCTGTCGGGCAAGTCGCTCGACGACCTGCAGGCCGGCGAGCGCGTGGCGGTGCAGGAGGGCAAGCAGGACCCGCTCGACTTCGTGCTGTGGAAGCAGGCCAAGGACAGCGAGCCCGACGAGGCCAAGTGGGCCAGCCGCTGGGGCGCGGGCCGCCCGGGCTGGCACATCGAGTGCTCGGCCATGAGCTGCGCGCTGCTGGGCGAGAGCTTCGACATCCACGGCGGCGGCGCCGACCTGCAGTTCCCTCACCACGAGAACGAGATCGCGCAGAGCGAAGGTGCCAGCGGCAAGCAACTGGCCCAGGTGTGGATGCACAACGGCTTCATCAACGTGGACAACGAGAAGATGTCCAAGAGCCTGGGCAACTTCTTCACCATCCGTGACGTGCTCAAGGAGTTCGACGCCGAGACGGTGCGCTTCTTCATCGTGCGCAGCCACTACCGCAGCCCGCTGAACTACAGCGACGCGCACCTGGCCGACGCGCGCGCCGCGCTGCGCCGTTTGTACACGGCGCTGGCCTCGGTGCCGGCGCCGGCTGCGACTGCCATCGACTGGGCGGACCCGCATGCCGCGCGCTTCAAGGCCGCGATGGACGAGGACTTCGGCACGCCCGAGGCGGTGGCCGTACTGTTCGAGCTGGCGGGCGAAGTTAATCGCACGCGTGGACTCAAAGCTGCTGGTTTGTTGAAAGCGCTGGGCGGTCTTCTGGGCCTACTGCAAGGCGATCCTGATGCCTATTTGCAGTGGATGCCGCCAACGGTGCTGGAGCCTTCTTCGCTTTCGCCGGTGCGGTTTGGTGTGCCTGCCATTGTGTCCCGCCCTTCAAAAACACAAATTGAAGAGCAGATCGCCGCGCGCGCCGCGGCCAAGGCGGCGAAGAACTTTGCCGAGGCCGACCGCATCCGCAACGAGCTGCTGGCGCAAGGCATTGCGCTGAAGGATTCCGCCCAGGGCACGACCTGGGCCGCCGTGCAGTAGGGCATGGGCGTATCCAGGTAAATCGGCCAGTAGCGCCCTATACATAAGCGCTATAAGCTACCAAAACAATAGTATTTGCCGACTTGAACCTGCCATCGCCCTGCGGGTACACTGTCGGGCGTTTTCCAGGGCCGCGGCCCTGTGAGGAGAGATAAAAATGGCCAAAAGAACCTTCCTGGACTTCGAGCAGCCGATTGCCGAGCTCGAAACCAAAATCGAAGAGTTGCGCTACGTGCAGAACGAGAGCGCGGTCGACATCTCGGAAGAGATCGACCAGCTCAGCAAGAAGAGCCTGCAGCTCACCAAGGACATCTATGGCGAGCTCACGCCGTGGCAGATCACCAAGATCGCGCGCCACCCCGAGCGTCCCTACACCATGGACTACGTGCGCGAGATCTTCACCGATTTCGTCGAGATGCACGGCGACCGCCACTTCGCGGACGACCAGTCCATCGTCGGCGGCCTGGCGCGCTTCAACGGCAACGCCTGCATGGTCATCGGCCACCAGAAGGGCCGCGACACCAAGGAGCGCACGCTGCGCAACTTCGGCATGAGCAAGCCCGAGGGCTACCGCAAGGCGCTGCGCCTGATGAAGACCGCCGAGAAGTTCAAGCTGCCGGTGTTCACCTTCGTCGACACGCCCGGCGCCTTCCCCGGCATCGACGCCGAGGAGCGCGGCCAGTCCGAGGCTATCGGCCGCAACATCTACGAGATGTCGCAGCTCGAGGTGCCCATCATCTCCACCATCATCGGCGAAGGCGGCTCGGGCGGTGCGCTCGGCATCTCGGTGGCCGACCAGGTGCTGATGCTGCAGTACTCGATCTACGCCACCATCAGCCCCGAGGGTTGCGCCTCCATCCTGTGGAAGACCAGCGACAAGGCCCAGGACGCCGCCGACGCCATGGGCATCACCGCGCACCGCCTGAAGGCGCTGGGCCTGGTCGACAAGATCGTGCACGAGCCCGTAGGCGGCGCGCACCGCGACCACAAGCAGATGGCCGCGCTGCTCAAGCGCGCGCTCGGCGACGTGTGGCGCCAGGTGGCCGACCTCAAGCCCAAGGAACTGCTGGACCGCCGCTACGCGCGCCTGCAGAGCTACGGCCGCTTCAACGACACCAAGGCCGATCACTGAAAAGCATAGCTGCTGGCGCCTGCTGCAGGTCGGTTTCAATATGAAAAACATTTGAAATCCTTGCTGAACAAGCGCAAGCAGCTCATTTTTTGAGAGTTGGCTACCATGCCAGCACAAGCCTCCTTCGTGGAGGCTTTGCTTTATCCCCACGCCATGCCCATCCACTGCCTCACCGACGCCCTGGCCGACTGGAACCCGCCGCTGCCGCTGGCCGTGGCCTTCAGTGGCGGCGCCGACTCCACCGCGCTGCTGTGGGCGGCGGCGCGCCGCTGGCCGGGGCAGGTGGCGGCCATCCACGTGCACCACGGGCTGCAGGCCGCGGCCGATGCCTTCGAGGCGCAGTGCGCAATCCTGTGCGCGCAGTGGCAGGTGCCGCTGGCGGTGGTGCGAGTCGACGCTCGCCACCAGAGCGGCCAGAGCCCCGAGGACGCGGCGCGCATCGCCCGCTACGGCGCGCTGGCGCAGGCGGCGCAGCAAGGCGTGGGTGGCCTGGCGATCCGTTCCATCGCGCTCGCGCAGCATGGCGACGACCAGATCGAGACCGTGCTGCTGGCGCTGTCACGCGGCGCCGGCGTGGCCGGGCTGGCCGGCATGCCGGCGCAGTGGCAGCGCAATGGCCTGGCCTGGTTTCGCCCATTGCTGGGTCTGGGCGCTGCCGACATCCGCGCGGCGCTGCGCGAGGCGGGCGTGCCGTGGATCGAAGACCCCACCAACGCCGATCCGGCCTTCACGCGCAACCGCATCCGCGCCCAGGTGCTGCCGGCGCTGGAGGGCGCCTTCCCCGCCATCCGCGCCACGCTGGCCCGCAGCGCCGCGCATGCGGCCGATGCCGCGCAGCTCTTGCAGGAGCTGGCCGCGCAAGACCTCGCCCTGGTCGGCGTGCCGCCGAACATCCGTGCGCTGCAGGCCCTGAGCGCGCAGCGCCAGGCCAATGTGCTGCGCCACTGGCTCAAGGCCCATCACCAGACCACGCCCTCGGCGGCGCAATTGCAGGAGCTGCTGCGCCAGCTTGCACACTGCACCACGCGCGGCCACCGAATCCACCTGAAGACGGGCCGGGGACACATCGAACGCCAGGGTGAAGTGATCGATTGGTACAATTAGCGGGTTTTGGTCTGAATAAAGACGAATCCGACGGCGTGCCAAAACAATTTGCAGTAGCGCCGACCCCCGTTTTTCGTCATCCTGATATCCAATGGCATTGATCGTTCACAAATACGGCGGCACATCCATGGGCTCCACGGAGCGCATCCGCAATGTTGCCAAACGCGTCGCCAAATGGGCGCGTGCAGGCCACCAGATGGTGGTGGTGCCCAGCGCCATGAGTGGCGAAACCAACCGCTTGCTCGGCCTGGCCAGCGAACTGGCGCCTGCGAAGGCAGACCAGTCCTACTACCGCGAGATGGACGCGCTGGCCGCCACCGGCGAGCAGGCCTCGTCCGCGCTGCTGGCGATTGCGCTGCAGGCCGAAGGCATGCAGTCGGTCAGCTACGCGGGCTGGCAGGTGCCGATCCGCACCGACAGCAGCTACACCAAGGCGCGCATCGACTCCATCGACGACAAGCGGGTGAAGAACGACCTGGCCCAGGGCAAGGTGGTCATCGTCACCGGCTTCCAGGGCGTGGATGCCGACGGCAACGTCACCACGCTGGGCCGTGGCGGCTCCGACACCTCGGCCGTGGCCGTGGCTGCGGCGCTGAAGGCTGCCGAGTGCCTGATCTACACCGACGTGGACGGCGTCTACACCACCGACCCGCGCGTGGTACAGAGCGCCCGCCGCCTGAAGACGGTGAGCTTCGAAGAGATGCTGGAGATGGCCAGCCTCGGCAGCAAAGTGCTGCAGATCCGCTCGGTGGAATTCGCCGGCAAGTACAAAGTGCCCATGCGCGTGCTCTCCAGCTTCACGCCCTGGGATATCGCACTGGACGAAGAAGCCCGGTCCGGTACCTTGATCACCTTTGAGGAAGACGAAAAAATGGAAAAGGCCGTCGTATCCGGCATCGCGTTCAACCGCAGCGAAGCCAAAATCTCCGTCCTGGGCGTGCCCGACACCCCCGGCATCGCCTACCAGATCCTGGGTCCGGTGGCCGACGCGAACATCGATGTCGACGTGATCCTGCAGAACATCAGCAAGGACGGCAAGACCGACTTCAGCTTCACCGTCAGCCAGGGCGACTACAACCGCACCATCGAGCTGCTGCGCGAAAAGGTCGTGCCCAAGCTGGGCGCGGACGAGGTCGTCGGCAACCCCAACATCTGCAAGGTCAGCATCGTGGGCATCGGCATGCGCAGCCACGTGGGCGTGGCCAGCACCATGTTCCGCGCGCTGAGCGAAGAGGGCATCAACATCCAGATGATCTCCACCTCTGAGATCAAGACCTCCGTCGTCATCGACGAGAAGTACCTGGAACTGGCCGTGCGCGCATTGCATACGGCCTTTGGCCTGGATGCTACCGATTTGCCGAAAGAGGCTTAATTTTCGGGTTAGAATACGCGGATTGGAAACGTGACCGAGTGGCCGAAGGTGCTCCCCTGCTAAGGGAGTATGGGGTGTAGAGCCTCATCGAGGGTTCGAATCCCTCCGTTTCCGCCAAGATGATATAAAAATCAACATCTTACGAAGATATTTGATTTTTGTACCACATAAAAACCCACAAAAAGCAAAGGCTGCAAGCTTCGGTTTGCCGCCTTTCTTCTTTTGTACGGTCTTGAAGAACTCGAGCGTCGCGGGGCACGCGAGTGGCTGCCCAGATTGATCTTGCCGTCGGCTTGCTGCTCAAGGCTTCAACAAAGGCCTTCGGACAGGTCAGGTTTTTCCGAGGGAAAAGCGAGGAAGGTTCGTCAGCAGATGGGGTGGCGTACCCAGGCCTACCTTCAAGGTCAAAGACGGCTTGGCAGCGATTGCCGCCGGTCACGGTGATGTGGCGGACTCACGCTGACTACCATCAAGCCGACCTTCAGCACAGTGCCCGGTGCCACCATGACCTTTGCCGAAAGGTGGCACAGCGGCCATCCCGTCGCCACCTCTCCGTGTCGCGCCGTGAACGACACGTGCCTGCTAATGCGGCGGACTCGCCCAACCCAAAGCGGAGGTAGCCCCAAGGTCTCAAAGCTGCCGTGCACGAGGGTGGCCAAGCGAAGGTTCAACATGGCCCTCAAAGCTGCAGCAAGCAGTCCTTGGGACTGAGCAGCACCCAGATCGCGGCCACAGCGCATTCAAAAGCGACCTCGCCAGTCGGCCACGCCAGCACGAATGAGGCACCCGATAAGACCTGTTACAGTTGTTCGGTCAGGCTGGATCGGCCCGCTCAGTTCCTGCTATAGAGCGAGCCACGCGTGCGAGGGGACCAAGAGCTAACGCATCGCGACAACGCGTTCGATGCATCGCATCCGGCCTCCAACGGCAGCGAAGAAATCAGGGAGGAATGGAGATGTGGCACGACATCGAGGCCGAGGTTGACCTGCTGAACTTTGGCCTGGTCGCCAACGCGGCCGCAACCCTCATACGGGATGCGGGGGAGACGCCTTTGACCATTGGAATATCCGGTGGATGGGGCGCAGGCAAATCAACGCTAGTGAAGCATGTTCGCGCGCACCTCGAGGCAGGCACCAAGAAGGATGGCGATGAGTCCTCTTACATCCTGATGGAGTTCAACGCATGGCTCTACCAAGGCTACGAGGACGCTCGTCAGGCGCTTCTTCAGGCGGTATCCGACCGTTTGGTTGAGGAAGCAAGTAAGCGCAAAACTTTCATTGACAAGGCGCTGGACTTCGCCAAGAGGGTCAAGCTTTTAAAGGTTGGTCGACTTGCCGCACCGGTCATTGCACACGTCGCGGTCGGAACCGTAGCGGCGGGTCCACTGGGAACGCTGTTCGGCGCTGTCAGCGGCTTGGTTCAGGGCCTGAACGACGAACAGACGCGTGCAGAAAACCTCAAGGCTGTGCAAGAGGCGTATTCCGAGTTGAGCCCCGAGCTGAAGGAAATGATCGGCGAGAAGAAGGAAACCTCTCTTCCAAAAGAGATCGAGGGCCTCCGCCAGGCCTTCGAGGAGCTGTTGGAGAAGCTCGACGTGCACTTGGTGGTCTTCGTCGACGACCTCGACCGATGCCTTCCAAACACAGCGATCAGCACGCTGGAGGCAATGCGCTTGCTTCTGCACGTCAAAAGAACCGCCTTCCTCATTGCCGCCGACGAAAGCATGATTCGAGGGGCAGTCCGAGCTCACTTCAAAGGCGTGGAAATTGAGGAGGGGCTGGTCACCAGCTATTTTGACAAGCTCATTCAGATTCCCTTGCGCGTACCGCGGCTCGGCGTGAACGAAGTCAAAGCATATCTGGCCTTGCTCCTGACCGACCTGGCCGTTCGGCAGAAGCGAATGTCGGAGGAGGTTCAGGCGAGCGGCCAGACTGTTGTTCTTGCTCGCCTCAAGAAGTCTTGGGAGGCAGGGATTTCACGAGAGTTTCTCGATGAGGCGTTCGCGGCCGAGAAGGCGGTGGTGTCCAGAGAGCTCGACATCGCGGACCAACTCGCGCCGCTGCTCGTGACCTCTGCCGAAATCGCGGGCAACCCGCGTCTCATCAAACGCTTTCTCAACAACTTGATGATTCGGCAGACCGTTGCCGGTGCGATGGACATGCCTCTGGCGTTGCAGGAACTTGTGAAGATTCAGCTCTTTGAGCGGTGTGCTTCAAGCGCTGCATTCGAGTTTTTGGCCAAGTCGGTCGCATCAAGCGCCGATGGGAAGGCAGCGTTCCTCGTCGGCGTCGAAAAAGCAGCCCAGTCCGCAGAAAAGTATGAGCCGCCGCATCCGTCCTGGGCCGGTGACTTCTATGAGCAGTGGGTCAGGCTGAATCCACAACTCGCGACGAAAGACCTACGGCCCATCCTTCATCTCAGCCGCGACCGCAGCTTGGGCCTGGCGGCCTATGACGATTTGTCGGCGGAGGCCAAGAAGCTACTGGAGGCAACCATGGAAGCGACTGACGTGTCAAAGTTGCTCGTGCCTCGACTGGCGGCCCTTGGCGAGGGAGATGTGTCGCGAATTCTAAATCGGGCGGTGCGCAAGGCGCGAGAGGACCAGTGGCAGGAGGAAGACATCGTTCGATGCCTGAATTGCACTGACGCTCATCCTCAATTGGGAGTTCAGCTCGCATCTGTGTTCTCCGAGATTCCAGGAAGCAAGCGTCATGTGGCACTGATGCCGTTGCTTCGGCAGAGGGATTGGGCTCAAGCCCTGCTCAGCAACTGGGCGGATGACCCCGAGACGCTGGCCAAGTCGCGCCAGTACCTCCAGAAGGGGGCGAAGTAATGGGCACATCCACTTCAAGTGCCGGTCCAGGGTCTGGCGTGAGCCTTGATCCACCGTGGCTCGATGACGTTGCTGTGGCAGTTGGCGAAGGAGGGGCGGTTCCACCTGGGGACGCGGAACCTGCAGTCTCACCTGCGGGTGCTGCTGGTGTCGCGCCACCGGCCCGCTACGGCGACGCCCGTCGGGAGATGGGAAAGTTCCTCCGGAACGGCGACTCACAGCACCTTCGCAAGGCCTTAGGGCAATACTCGCGACGCGGAAGTGGCGGTGCGCAAGCTGCGGCGAGCCGCATGCGGGCCTCCACTCGTGCCGGGTCATCACTCTTTTCATTCCTGAATGCGGTGAGCCAGGGCGCGTCCAGCGAAGCTCGCCAGTGGGTTGAGAACCTACAAGCAACCAATCCGTCGGCTGAAGACGTGGTGGACGCCATAGTCCGTGAGCTAGCGCCGACTGGTGGGAGCCCTGACGAAGAGTCATTTCGGGACGCTATGGCGCTGGCTCTGCACGAACTGCTGAGGGATGACACCAGCGTCGATCCCTTGTCCATGCATGTCAACGACATCTGGGAGCTGATAAAGGGATACCTGGCCATCGAAGCCGCCAATCGTCTGTGCTTCGACTTAGGGCCAGTTTTCGAGAGCGCTCAGCTTGATCCTACAACTGTTGTAATCCGTGAACGAGAGATGCGGCGCTTCCTCAAGAACGAGATTGGTCTACATGTAGACATGTTGAAAGGCACGGTTGCGAACCCAACGCGGAACCAACTCGATGCGATTCTTCAGGAGGCGTTGATGATGACATTCGAGCTCTTCGAGGCAGAGCTATGACCAGAATTTTTTGTGCACCGAAGGACGCCATTCCCGAGAATCGCTCAGCCGATGTCACGTACTTCTCGATGTACGGACACGATGGACTCCCGGATGTCAGCATCGTGGGCGCTTCGCTCATTGAGGATATCAAGCGCGCAGGTGTCGAACCTGGGAAAGCAAGTTGGGACTTCCTGACCCTGGCCCTTGCTGTCAACGCCGCTGACCATGCCGTAGAGCGCAACCTGTCGGCCGATGGCTGGACGCGTGTAATCGAATTGGAGGTGGTCCTCTACGAGCCGGCACCGTTCGTGGAGCTTACGGACGACATCCAGCAAACGCTACGGTTTTTGACCGGTGACTTCTGGCACATCAGCTTTCTGGAGGGTGGTTACCCGCCACCGATTCCCAAGCATCGCGTAGTCCATGACGCGGACTGCGTGTCGCTTCTCTCCGGCGGATTGGACAGTCTGGTTGGGGCGCTCGACTTGACAGCGGGTGGGCGTTCCCCCATCTTCGTGTCACATATCGCCAAGGGTGACTCAGAAACTCAGGTCCTCTATGCGCGGACACTCGGTGGTGGTGACCGCCATCTTCAGTGGAATCAGAACATCTGGCTAAAGCCGCAGCGTGATGGAGAAGGGTCCACGCGTGGCAGATCCATCGTATTTTTCGCATTCGCGGCCCTCGCGGCAGATAGCCACGCCGACGCAACGGGCAGTACCTCGCTAGATGTAATCGTCCCTGAGAACGGTCTTATCAGCCTGAACGTCCCTCTGAACGCCGGACGTGTAGGGAGTCTGAGTACCAAAACCACACACCCGGTGTTCATGCGTCGCCTCCAGGCCATCTGGTCGCGACTAGGAATCCCTGCCAACCTTCAATTGCCTTACGCAGCGATGACGAAGGCGGAAATGATGGAGCGCTGCCTCGATAAGCTTCGCCTTTCCGAGCTGGCGGGACAGTCGACGAGCTGCGGTCGGTATGCGGTGTACGGGTTGCAACACTGTGGTCGCTGCGTTCCCTGCCTAGTACGAAGGTCGGCCTTCCTATGTTCAGGCATCACCGACACAACCCCCAAGGGCTATCACTTCAGCGATCTGAAAACCGCTCAACCTGAACGGGGGGCCAACGACGTAGCCGCCGTCGCGGCAGCTGTGATGAAGGTTGAGGAGAGCGGCGTGCGGGCCTTCACGGCGGGACAGTTTGCTGCTTTCGCGAGCCCAAGTGAGCGCGTAGCGTTCGAAGGTGTTGTTGAGCGTGGGCTGGCTGAGCTGGGTCGCCTTCTCCGCGATCACCGTGTCCTGTGATTGACTTTCACTCGCATCTCGACCTGTACCAGAACGGGCTGGTGTTGGCACGCGAAACCAACACCCGCAACAGGTTTACGTTGGTTGTCACGACCAGTCCGAGGGCATACACGGCCACCTCGCGGGTGTTCTCCGGCCTGGAGAACATCAAGGTCGGCCTTGGGCTGCATCCAGAGGTCGCGTCGGCGAAGTCCATGGAGCTCGATCAGCTTGTCGGCGGTGTTGCTAACGCAAGGTTCATCGGCGAAATCGGGCTGGACGGCTCATCACGCTTCCGGGCGAGCCTCGCTCTGCAAGAGCGCATCTTTCGAGCGGCTCTTGCAGAGTGCACCAGGCAGGGGGGGCGGGTCATTAGCATTCACTCCCGCGGGGCGGCTGGACGGACGGTCGAACTCCTTGCTCAAGCCGGCGCGGTTGGCTTGCCTGTCCTGCACTGGTTCTCAGGCGGACTCACGGAACTCCAAGCGGCGATAAGGTTGGGATGCTGGTTTAGCGTAGGGCCGGCGATGTTGGCAGGCGAAAAGGGGCGGGGTCTAGCGGCAAGGATGCCGATTGACAGGGTGCTGCCTGAGACCGATGGTCCCTTTACGTTAGATGGTTCAGCGCCTTTAAAACCTTGGGACGCATGGAAGGTGTGCAGCGAGCTGGCGGAGGTTTGGTCCATGTCTACCGCAGGAGTTGAGGACCAGTTGACGGCCAACTTAAATCGGTTACTCGTTAACCACGCCTGAAATCGCACCGCGAGTAGTTTTCAGACTATCAACAGCCGGTTGGGTGCCTGCGTCATTCGCACCCACGCCTGCGCTCATGGACATCCGCCGTGTTGATGATCGTTCGACCGGTTTCGGCTTGAGCCGACGTTCACCTGCCAACACTGAGCGGCTACAGACAGCCTGCAGCAGGTTCCAAACTACCAACCTCGACTTTGCAGCGATTGCTGCCGGTGGCCACCGATGAATTCCCGCTGGTTGCCACCAAGCTGTCTTTGGTCCCAGCGACCGCCAGTAACGCGCGGGTGTCAGGCTTGCTGCCGTGGCCGGCAATCACCGGCGGTGTCCAGTACTCACAGGCGGCGTCCAGTACGGAAGTTTCGAATCGCCCGGATCGTCGAGCACGATGGCAACGCTTTGCTCGGCCCGCGTCACCGCGACGTAGAAGCTGGATGCTGCTAGTGGTTCCATGCTGGCACCGTTTCGGATGAAATCGGTGATCGGGGATGTTGGCGCGATCAGCACACGCGCAAAAGTAGCCCCCTTGGCCACCTTAAAGTTCATGAAGGCCAGGTCCAGTTTTTTCGCGGAAGAGGCGGAGTGGCGCAGGCTCTGCGGGCTGTAGGCGGACACGTAGGCCGCGACGTGCTCGTCACGGATCAGGAACACGCCGTCATGGCCTGTTACCGTCTCGTTCTTCGAGACGGTGCTCGGGAAGCCCCACGACGAGTCGAAGATCAGGTCCGAGAACGCCGCGATCTGAGGGTGGCATCGCCAGGTGACGGTGCTTTCGCTGATCGCGACGAGGCCCTTTTTCTCGCGGGTTCTGAACCAGTTGATTGCATCCGCGTAGGCGTACTTCTTATTCTTGGAACTGCGCCCATTTGTCGCGAGAACGGCCTGGCGGATGTCGCCAACCATCCATATTTCGATGCTGGAGCTCAGCAGCGCATCAAGGATGTCCCAGTCGTAGGCACTCAAGTCCTGCACCTCGTCGATCAGGATCTCGTCGTAGATACCCTCCAACCTGCGGATGAGCGCGCCTTTGCTGGCAGTGATCAGCTCGAAAGCAAGGCGGCCGAGCTCTGACCGGTAGACGGCACCTCCCTTGTCGAGGAAGCGCGCCTTGCCCTTGGCCATGCGGTACGGCATGCCTTCGAAGTTGAAGCCCCGAATCTTCTCGCCGGGGAACATGAAGGGGAGGAAGGGTTTAGCGAAATGCCGTAGGAGAAACGTGAACCAGCCGAGCACCTCGATGTTCAGGTGGTCGCCAGCGTGCCGGGCTAGGCGGTCCTGTAGTTCCTGTTGATTCTTCTGTGTGTAGGTCAACGCAAGGACTCGCCGCGCCGCTGGCAGGCTTGCGCAGTGCTCCACGATGCCCTGGGTCTTGCGTGACCCAGCTACCGCCAGCGTGACCCGCTTAGCCATGTATGAACTTTGCAGCCTGCAGCATGTAGGCAGGCGCCGTGACGGCCTCTGAGGAGCTCGCGATGCGCAGCGCGGCTTCCGTTTTCTCACGGGTCATCCAGGTTTCGAGGTTTGCCGTGTCGGTAATCCCGAGGATGGTGCGCAACTGCGCCTCGCCGCAGTGATGGATCAGCTGTGGCTCCAACGTGTGGCCATGGGCGACTTCACCGATGAACACCTCCCGCTGGCCGGCGGCCAGCCACTGCGCTAACGGCTTTCGGAGCTCGGCCGGGTCGATGCCGTCGTTGTCACGCGTCGCCGCAACCTTCTTGCCCAGGCGATGGCATAGTTCCAGGCCGCGAGCCAGCGACAACCCCCTCATGCTCACGACATCGATGCCGCATGCCATTGGACGCTTGCCGAAGAGGTCCACGAACACCCGCTCGAAAATGATCTCGTCCGACGGACCTTCGACCAGAACAATCTTGTCGGCCAGTACGAGCCGCAGCGTGTCGAAGCCCGGTAGCTTCTTGAAATAACCCACGGTCCCCGAACTTAACTCATCGAGCTTGACGGGGGCGGCTGGGCCGAGGAACTGCAGGGCTTCAATGCCGAGCCGGTTGAGGACGCTTGAACTGTGAGTCGTGATGAAGAGCTGCTGGTCATCGCTGGCCAAGGCGCCCATCCTGTCCAGCAGCGTAGCTAGGCTCGTATGGCTCAGATGGTTTTCAGGCTCTTCGATGGTAACGTACTTGGCATGACCCGCATGCCGGTTCATGGCCAGCGCGATCTTGATCGCTGACTGTTGTCCTTGCCCGGACATCGTGAACGGGACGCCCGCCACATGGGGAGCCACTGACTCCTCCCAGGAGGTCCGCGCCGTCTGGTCCATCGCAAGCGCGATGGGCTGGGCATGCAGTGCCGCGTGAAGCTGCCCGATGCGCTGGTTCACCGTCTTGAAGGCCGATTCCGACAGCGCCGCCTTGGCCTGACGGTACTGAAGGGAGATGCTGGCCCGCTCCTGTGGTTCGAGCTGGCTGCCCAGAATCTGCCGCAAGTGATAGTCAACGCCGCCAGAGCTGCGCACGGTGCGCGCGTCGATCACTGCGGTCGTTAGCGCCCGCGGCCTCATGGTCAGTCTCACGTCCGCGAAGGTCGACCATTCGACGCAGTAGTACTCGACAGGAAGGAGCGGGGTTGGCGCAGTCGCCCAAGCCTGGAGTTCCGCCAGATAGTCGGGATTGGGCAAGCAGCGGACCCGCACGCCCGGACATGCCTCGGTGGGCAGGTTGGAGTTGTGGGCCCCGCAGAGCTCCTGAAGTTCCGGGACGTTGTCCAGGAAGATCTCAATGTCAATTTCTGGCAGCCGCGTCAGTTCGCCGGCTGCTCGCTTGACGATGAAGTCGGCAACATCGGCAGCGTTGAACCAGTACGGATTGAGTTCCTCGGCGGCGCTTCGCCCATTTATTCTCCCGGTGAGGGCCAGCACGATGGCCTCTATAAGCGTGGACTTGCCAGACTCGTTGCCTCCGACGATGAGGTTCAGCTTTGGATTTGGGTAGATCGTCAAATCGCGATGGATGCGATACCCGCGGATTCGAATCTTCTTGATCACTGAACCTCCCTTGCACTCGAACGTGTTGCGTCTTGGGATTGTGCCGCACGCCGTTCGTCAGCGTTAGGCTGGCTGGGAACACGACGGCAAGAGCAAGGCGGGCGTCACCGCAACCTTCCCCACGCACCGAGGGAGCCAAAGGCGAGGCGCTTGTCTCGAATTACGCCAGCATGCTAAAAGACCAAGTAATACATGATCAGTCGGCCAAGTTGCAGACTTCCTGCCGCCTCAGTGAGTGAAGTGCATGCAACCAAGCTTTGTCTTTAAGATCAGTGCCGAGGCGCCGTAAGGACCAACCGGACACCGTTGAACGCATCCACTGTTGACCGGCGGCACTCCCTGCTGATTGCGACGACATCGACGTCGTTGGCCACGATGAAAATCGCCTCGTCCAGAAGTGAGCATGACCAAACCTGCCGTCGAATTCGAAGTCTCCGACAACGAGCTCTATCTCATCTACCGCCCGCGCGACGACACCAGTTGGGTTCGCGAAAGGTTCGAACGGGACGAAGAGCTGCTTGTGAAGGGCACGTTCCACCTCACGTCGAAGGACCTTGTGGAAGACGCTGCCAAAGAAAAAACCAATGCTGCCGGCGATGACGATGACATCCTGTGGATTGACGACAATCGATTGGTGTTTGCCATTGCGACAGCAGACGGCGTGTACTTCCGATTCAAGCCCCGGGTCCTTGGTTTTGAGACACCGGTCCTGTTGCATCAGGACGCGCGGCCCAACTGGAAATGGTTCAGTGCCGAACGCAAGGTGTCCATCCTAAACATCGTTCAAAGCCTCGGCCTTGAGCGCATCGTCATCGGCGGCCCAGATCCGGACGCCATTCCGATCCCCGAATACGAGCGGTTGCTGAACCAGTTCCCGACGCCGTACGAACTTCGCCGCTATGTCCAGGCGCGTGTCGCAACTGTGGTTCGCCAGTACGCCGAGCCGGCAATCGACGCGGAAGCGCTGCTAAATGTCTATGTCGACAGGCGCACCGTGGCGACCGCGCCAAACCTTGAGGCCCCCTTTCGCCAGTTCGACATCGCCAAATACGCCTTCGCTCTGGAACGGCTGCAGGCCATGTTGGCCAACGAGGCAGGAACCTCCGAGGCGCAGTGGCAATTGGAGATCGTAGAGATCATCCTGCTACTGAATCCCAGGTACATCAAGGCTTTCGCCGAGGTCAGGCTTTGGGACGCCGACGCCTGCACTTGGCGGCGCATCGACATCCTCTTGGTCGATGCATCAGGTAACGTCGACGTCATCGAGATCAAGAAGCCGATGGGCAAGCCCATCATGTTGCCGGTGCGCTATCGCGATCACCATTTACCGATGCGCGACCTAGTCGGTGCCATGGGGCAGGTCACTCATTACCTGAGGCATCTTAGCCGTTGGGGGCCGGCTGGTGAGGACTACTTGACCCAACTGTTGCGAGCCGACCTGCCTGTGGGTTTTCGGATTCGGATCGTCAACCCCTCCGGCATTGTGATCATGGGGCGCAGCAACACGCTGTCCAATGCGCAACGGCGCGAATTCGAAGTGCTGCGTCGCGATTCCAAAGGTGTCGTCGACATCGTCACCTACGATGACCTACTGGCGCGGGTTCAAGCGGTGCTCGATCAGTTACGCAGCGGACCGGCCCTCAGCGTGGCACCGGCGTCTCCGACGGCCGAGTAGTCTGGCTTCAACACGACGCGCACGCGCTAATAGGCGCTACACGAGTATTCAACGCTGGTCCTCGCCGACCCGGATGACCGGTGTTGAGGTCAGCAGTCGCTGGCAGAGCCAGGCACAACCAACCGCAACCAGCCTGGAGCGGCAATGAGCCTTCATTTGGTATTGCTAAATAGTCAATGGACAACGACCAGATCAACGACGCATGCCCGGTGGGTGCGTAAT
Source organism: Comamonas humi (assembly GCF_054782535.1). Classification (NCBI taxonomy): domain Bacteria; kingdom Pseudomonadati; phylum Pseudomonadota; class Betaproteobacteria; order Burkholderiales; family Comamonadaceae; genus Comamonas; species Comamonas humi. The sequence goes on from NZ_BAAGSH010000003.1 coordinate 109,682, forward strand.
ACCCTTCCTGATTGACAACGGGAGCTCAGGGCTCCCGCTGTGTAAACGCTATCGTTGTTGGAGCATCCGGCGCACAGCATGCATAGCTAGCAGCGCGGCGAGTAGCAGTAACATCCAGCGCGCATCCAGCGGTACGGCTGCCGTTGAAGGCGGCGGGGCGCTGGTCACCGTTGCCGTGCATGGCGGCGCGGTATTGCCTGGCGTGCACAGGCCGTTCGGTGGCGGCGTGACGCGGACGGTATTGGTCACTGCATTGGTCAGGTTGGAGCTGACGGCTGCGGTGATCGTATAGACCACGCTGCCGCTAACCGGCAGGGTGGCAATCGTCTCGTTCAGCGGACCAGTGCTCGGGCCCGCGCCATTCGGGCACAGCGCGCCGCCCGTGGCGGCACAGGTCGTCGAATACGCGGTGAGGCCAGCGGCGAGCGGATCGGACACCTGCGTGTTGTCAGCGGGCAGCGTGCCGGTATTGGTCACCGTCACCGTGTAGACAATCGTGCCGCCCGGGCTGAGCTTGTCGGTGCTCGCTGTCTTGGTGACGCTCACCTGCGGCGCGGGCGGCACCGTCACTTCGCTCTTGCAGGGCGGCTGGGTCTGGCTCGGGGCGCATATGCCACCGGCCGGCGGCACGACTGTCGCCGTGTTGGTGACGTGTGCCGGCGGATCGGCACTCACGGTTGCCGTCACCGTATAGGTCACCGTACTGCCCGCCGGAAAGCTGGTCAGCGTTTCATTCAGGCTACCCGAGCCGCTCGGGTTCGGACAGGAAGCGCCCGCACTGGAGCAAGTCCAAGTCTGGCTCGCGATGCCAGCCGGCAGCGGATCGGACACCACCGTACCTGTTGCACTTACAGTACCCGTATTGCTGGCGACGATGGTGTAGACGATCTGCCCCCCGGACGTCAACGTCGTCGCCGGCGTGCTCTTGGCGATGCTGACCTGCGGCACTGGGGTGACGACGGCTGTGCACTCCGCCGCCGGCGCATTGGATGGACAGTTCGAAGGCTGGGGCGACACCACCGTATTGGCCAAGGTTGCTGGCGGGTTGGCCCCACCCGTCACCAGATACTGGACCGTAGCCGTACCACCTGCGGCCAGCGGGCCACTCCAGGACAGTATCGGCGTGGCATACGAGGCCGAGCCTGACGTGGCCGTGGCCGTCAGATAGGTCGCGCCGGCCAGCACCTGGCTCAGGTCGTCGCTGAATGAGGCCGGGGCCGCGTCGGAGTAGGGCATCGTGCCCAGGTTCGTCACCGTGATCGTATAGCTCAGCGCTCCGCCCGGCTGCAGGATGGGGGCGGAAGCCGTCTTGGTGAAGTTCAGCCGGCACTGCGCTGCCGTCGGTGCCGCCGTGAACAGGGCCGTACCGCTGGACGTGCCGGCGGGGCCATCCGTCACATTGCCCGCGGTGGTCACCGCCTGAGCGACGTTCGACATCGGTGTGCTGCTGCCACAGGCCAGGGGCGGTACCGTGGTCCGGTAGCACATCTGCATCGGGCCGCCGGCCCACGACAGCGTGGCCGAAGCCTTGTTGACGGCCGCCTGGTCGGTCACGCCCGTCAACGTGATCGCCGCAGAGAGTGATGCATAGTTGCCGGAGACGGGCAGCGAAGAAATATCGAGCGTGGTGCCATTCATCACCACGTTGGAGAAGCCTGGCACGGCCGCGCCATTCATGTCGTACACGGTGGCGACGGCCTGCCCATATTCGGAACCCGTAAGGCCCAGCAGCGTCAGCTTGTCCCATTGGGAGGTATGCGACGTGCCATCGCAGTAATAGGCCGAAGGCGCGGTTGGGGGCACCGAGGCCGAACCGCTGACACAGGCACCGCCGGTAACTTGATTGAAGACCTTGATCTGCGCACCATCGCCGTTAATCGCCATGCAGCCCGGCAGGTTGGCCAATGGGCGCACGGAATAACTGTCGCGAGTGCCCGGGCCATTGAATCCACTGCAGGCCGGCACCGCACCTGTTCCACTCCAGTTGGCGAAGTCATAGCAATTGGTGCTGGTGCTGCCCACCGTGGTGTAGTACTTGGTGCCGATCAGCACACCGGTGCCAAATGCGAATCCTGCCGCAGGATTGGCAACGTTTGGGCGGTAGGAATACTGCCGCTGGGTCCATGGATTCGCAATGGGATTGTTGGAGGTATCGAAACAGGCTGAGTTGTAGACAGCACAGGCCCCCAGCACCACTCCCGTCTGAGAGACCACGGGAAACACTTCACTGGCTGCATAGCTAGTCGCCGTCGCATCTTGTGTAGGACCGGTATTCTGTGCCGTGACGGCAACCGGACTCGCACCCGACACGTCATAACCGTAGAGATAGGTTTGCCCGTTACGGGAATGCGTAAAGTACACGTATTTGCCATAAGTGCCCACTTCGGCAAAGTAGCCTGGCCCCGCCACGGCGGGTACTTTCTGGTTGTTGCCCAGGTCGTTGAAAGCCCCGCAGGATGCGCCATCCGTGCCAGCGGCCGGGTCGAAGCACAACAGGTTTCCGCTGGCGGCGACGTAATAGTATTTGCCGTTGCCAGCCTGGACTCCATCGCCGGCGATCATGCCGTAGCTGCCATTTAGTGCGCCAAAGGGAAGCCTATCCAGCTCGATGAAGCCGCAGCTGAGCAGCGTATCCAAGTTCAGGCATTGCAGCCCGACCGATGCGGCCAGCGGATTGACGCCGGGCAACCAAAAGTTCGCATGCACCGGCCAATAGAGCTTGCCATTGGCGATGAATGAACCGTTGACACCCGCCGTGGTATACGGACTAGTTCCTCCAGTACCGATCTTGGTGCCCGGGGTGGCATTGACATAGGTCGACCGCGCCGGCCAGCCGGGGCACACCTGATTGTTGATGGTGGCACAGAACACGACGGTGCTACTCGGGTTGTGGTGGTACACCGTATAGATATTGTTGCCGTAGCCTTCGACCGAATAACCATCGCCGCCCGGCGTATTGAAGGACAGCGCGGTGACCTGAAAAGGGCTCATGGCGGCGGCGCCGCTGTTGCTGCCGGCTACGCTGCCCTGTACACCCACGCCATTGGCGCCGGCTGGTGGAGTGCCATTAGCCCAGGAGCCGCCATTGTTGATGGTGTAGCGCGGTGTCAGCGCCGGTGGCACCTGCAGCGAGCCGGGCACATAGCCCTGGCCCTGGGTGATCAGATCGCTGATGCTGACCGAGGCCGTGGCGCCGGTCTCGTTGCTGTAGTTCAGCACCCACTTGATGGTGTCACCGGGTGCGGCCGTGCCGGTGCTGCTGTTGCGTGAATCGGAGGTGGACTGGTTCGACAGGTTGGTCCCGGTCTTGAACAAGGTTGACACCCCGGCCGTCGTGTCGGCTTCGGCGCTGGCGCACAAGACAGCCCACAAGCTAATGGTGGCCGCCAGTGCCCAGGCCAACCTTCTGCCCACTCCCTGCCTTCCTGGTTGCGGCATCACCCTCTCGATCGTGGGGTGGCAACAGTAGAAGGCGCAGGCCGCCATGGGGTCTCCTCGGAATAGCTGTTTGGTAACGTGGATCGCGGCGCCTAAAGCCCAAGCCTCGTACGCGCTCCGTTACGACGGTTGCCAATGTAATTGGCTTCTGTCTGATTTGTAACGAGGATGTATATGAGTTGATATTGATTTAATGGATTGAAGCGTTAACTCGATAACTAAACTTGATGCAGCATAGGCATACGGTGCTGTCGCTGTTCCGGCTGCATGCGTGGCGATATGCTTTTTGAGGTGGCTTCAGGATGGATGGCGGCTGTGTAAGCAGTAGTCGGCCCATGTATGGTGGGTAGAACCGCAGTGGCCATGATGAGAAGCCTGCAGGGAATCTTCGTCGCCGATTCGTCCCTTTTGCCGGCTTGTGCAAGTAGCTCGAAGCCGACATCTTCACCACGAGCAAGGCATTGCGCTGGCTGAATCCGAAACATTGCATCATGCATGTGAATCGACGCGGCTTGCCTGGACGCTTGGAATCGATGTCCGGAATCGGATGCAGCGGCCCCTGGTAAGGCAAAACCGAACGTCTCTGATCAGCCTGAAGCTGTCTCCCGGTGGAGAAGAGCTTTCATCATGCAGTTCGATGTGGATGAGACCATAAATCGTCTGTCACCGTGCCATGTAGCAGATCAAGAAAGAGCTGTGCTCGAAGCGGCAGTTCCCGCTGACTGTAGACGACGTAGACCGAGTTGTATGGTGGTAACAGCAACTGTGGCAATAGTTGCTCCAGATGGCCATCGACCAGATCCTGATGGACGACGAACCGAGACATGCAACCCCAGCCAACGCCACCTTTGACGGCTTGATAGAGCGTCTCCGCGTTATTGCTCCAGAATGCGACGTGCATTGGGGCGGATCGTCGAGCATTCATTTCATCCAGATATTCAAGTTGTTCGAAGCACATGCCTTCCGCACTATAGGAGGCAGCTGGCAGCTGAAGCAGTGCGGGCAAGGAGGTGACGGACCCATGACGTGCGATGAATTCGTGCGACGCGACGAGACATACGGGGTTGCTGCAAAGCTTGCGCGCGATGATCCGGGAGTCTTTGGGCTCGCCAATGCGCACGGCCAAGTCAAAGCCATCCGCGATGAGATCGGTATGACGGTTGTCTAATTCCAACTCCACTATGACGTGCGGATACAGCCGCTGATATTGCAGTACGGCGGGCAGCACGTAGCGATTGCCGAAATGGGTAGAGGACGTTATGCGCAACAGCCCTCGCGCTTCCAGGCGGGTTTCGTCGGCAATCTGCCTCACTTCGCCAAGCAATGCGTGAAGACGACGTCCACGAGCTGCAACAGCGACACCTGCTTCAGTCAATGAGAGTGACCGAGTGCTACGTCTCAGCAATCGGACGCCCAAGGTCTTTTCAAGCGCTGCCACACGGCGCGAGACGACCGAGCGATCGACATGCAAGCGATCAGCTGCAGCTTGAAAACTGCCTGCTTCCGCCACAGCCAGAAAGCGCAGCAGGTCTTGCGGGTCGATGGGGTCGAGCCAGTCTAGTGGATACATGCGGTTCCCCTTGAATAGCTTAGCGGCTTCATTGCTCGTGCAATTGGAGCACGAATGAATTGGGATCTCAGCGCTATTTCCATGCGGTGTTAACTCCTAGACTTCATGCATCCCTTCTTTGATGACTGATATCGACATGAAGACGCTAGTCCAAATTTTTCACCCTCATTTGCGTGAGTCGCGCGTAAATCGCATCTGGGCAGAGCGATTGGCATGTGAGCCTGGTCTCCATGTCCGCAAGCTCTATGAGCTGTATCCGGACGGGCGAATTGATGTCGCTCTTGAACAAGCCGCAATGGAGGAACACGACCGCATCGTTTTTCAGCACCCGCTGCTGTGGTATTCCGTGCCGCCGCTTATGAAGCAATGGCTCGACGAGGTGCTGACTTATGGCTGGGCCTACGGTTCGCGCGGGAATGCGCTTGAAGGCAAGGAGTGGATAACCGCTATCTCGACGGGAGGTGCGGCACACACCTATCAGGCGGGCGGGCTCAACCAGTTTTCCATTAGCGAAACCCTCAAGCCGTTACAGCAGACTGCCAACCTGATCGGCATGAGGTTCCTGCCGCCGTTTGTTTTTCATGAGGCCGATCGAGCGACACCGGAGCAAATTTCGATGTCTGCAGAGCAGATGCTCGCGCACGTGCTCAGCCTTGACTTGGACCCAGCTCTTAAGCGTAAGGCGTTGTTGAATCCGGCAGAAACTGAGCCCGCCAAGGCCTGAGTTCTGGCCCTTGCGCGTCGATCAGTTGACATCCCGCAGGTCGATGCCTTTGGTCTCCTTCCAGGTCCAGACCACGATTGCGGCGATGAGGACCATGACAGTCACATAGGCGTTGAAGACCCATTCGAGCTTCATGCTGCTGAACCAACTGCTCAGATAGGGTGCGGTGCCTCCGAACAGGGCCACTGAGATTGGCAGCGCCGTACCGAGGATGCGAGAGCGGTAGCGTGTGGGGATTTGCTCGGCCAGAATGGCGGGCATCGTACCGCCCACGCAGCCTGTCAATGCCAGCATCAGACCCTGGGCAGCGAAAAGCGTCCATGGGTCATTGGAGACGAATTTGATCAAAGGGTACGAAAGAACCGCAACGGCCAGAAAATAGAAAATCGCCACGGGCTTGCGACCGATGCGATCCGAGACCCAACCCCAGATGGGTGTCGCGATGATGTAGATGATCTGTGCGAACACGCTGGCCAAGAAAGCCTGGGATGGATCCATCCCGCGTTGCGTGATGGCGAAGATCGCGGCATAGCCGGTCCAAATGTAGTAGGGCAGCCCCACGCCCGCCTGGTAGAAAAAAATTCCCACAGCGCATTTGAATATCTTTGCATTGCTCCATTCACTGGCGGTCTGGACGCTGGCAAGGTGAGACTCATGTACGTCGCTCTCCATCATGCCCCTGCGCATGACGAGAACAGCCACGGACAGCAATGCCCCAAGGTAGAACGGAAGCCTCCAACCCCAGGCGCTCATGTCTTCAGCGGCAATCATGCGATTGAGCAATGCACCGAGCAGCGTAGCCAGAATGCTTCCCAGACCAACGCTGAAGAACATGCTGCTTGACCAGAAAGCTCGGCGCTCCCTGGGGGCAATTTCGGCTACATACGCATATGAAGCGGTGGCTTCGCCACCGTGGGCAAAGCCTTGCACAAGCCGCGCGACTAAGATGAGGAAGGATGCCCAACCACCGATTTGTGCATAGGTCGGAATGACTGCAATCATGAGACTACCAAAGCCCATGAGGAGCATGCAGCTTAGCAGCACGCCTTTGCGGCCAATACGGTCTGCCAGCCGGCCAAAGAAGATGCCGCCCAGTGGCCTGGAAACAAAGCCAACGGCAAATACAGCCAACGTTCCCAGGAGTGCTGAGGTCGGGTCCGCTGGGTTGAAAAGCGCCTTGGCGATGTAGGTCGAAAATACCGCGTAAATGGTCCAGTCAAACCATTCCAAGGCATTGCCCAGACCTGTTGCGATCATGGACCGGGTCCGCAGCAATTTGCCAAGGGAGGTGCCTGGTGCCGCGGTGTTGCGGGAAGGCGTTGGACTCACGGTCGAGCCGGATGTAGTACTCATGGGGTGTCTCCTGTCTGCGAGATTTTTTGATGGAATCTATGAATGATGAGAGATGGCGAGTAAGCCGTTAGCGGTGTTTTTGCAATTGCCCGCTTAGGTGCTTGATGAGCAGTGCGGCGATGTCGTCGCTGTTTTTTTCTGACATGAGCATGTGGCCGTTGCCATGGATGCCGTGTTGCTCTAGCCACAGGTGTGTTATGTCGTAGCCTTGCTGACGCAGGTATTCAGAGGCTCTGGCATTCATGCCGCGCATCCAGGTGGCCTCACCTGTCACGAAGGTGATGGGGCGGTCATAAGGGTCATGGGTTCCCTGGAATTCAGCCGCGCACAAGCCGTTGGAGAACGTCCCTTGTGGATGCGTAAGTCCTGGCTCGCCTTGTGGCTCTATGGCAATGATTGCTTTGACCTTGGGACCTCCAATGGAGGCCATGGCCCAGCCGCAAGGGCCACCAGCAGAGTGCGATATCAGCACTGTGTCAGAGGTCAATGCAAACAGCTCCGCTGAGATGGCCTCACTGTGCCGTTGAGCAGAGACCAACGAGTTCGCCATCACGCCTTGGCTAGCCATGAAACGATCGCCGGCTTGCGGGGCATCGCTAGGCCATTGGGTGTGTGCTTGCGATTCGGGCCAGAGCGCATGCCGGGCCGGTTCAACGAATCGCGGATAGAGCGTTTCGTAGCTTGGCTGCGGCAAGGACGCCCCCAGCGTAGCCTCGTTCCAGTGACTGCGGCCATGTCCCGGCCGGTCAAGGACATAGACCGGGAACCCCGCTTGCAGGAAGGCATGTGCCCAGCCTGGACGCCCATCGGGCGTTCGCAGGAACTCCGAGCCTTGCCCGCCGCCGCCATGCACGAAGGTGACGGAGACATCCCGGGCGTTGACTGGTATGAACCACTCCACGTATGCGCTCACTCCAGGAAGTGTCGTACCTTGGTGCTGGTTGGGTGGTGTCGTCAAAAAGCGGCCACCAAAATCCGCAAGTATGTAGGCGGGCATCGTGCGTGGCGGCTTCAGTACACCGTCAGCAGCTTTTCGGTAAAGCTGAAGATGTCACGCATGGCGTCAGGACTCTTGGCAATGGCCTTGGTGTTAGCCACCCAGTCGTCCATAGCCTTGCCAGGAGCCGTGTGGTAGAGGTGATGGAGGTTGGCCGTGGCGCGAGGCGAGACTAGCTCAATGAATTTCTGGCGACGGTCGGCTTCGTAGGCATCGAGGATGCCGTGGCTCGTTCCATCGTGAATCACGCGGCCAAGGGCTTCCACGAGCGCAAAGCTGTCGAACATGCCTCCGGTCAAGCCGAGACCGCCAGTCGGGTTGGTGATATGGCCAGAGTCACCAACCAGCAGGATGCGGCCCATGCGCATGCGGTCCGAGACCCGCTGGTGCATGCGATACGGGGAGTAGGACACGACATCGTAGTTGGCGCCTACCGGCAGCAGCTTGTCGAACATGGTGCGGATGCGGTCTTCGATGCCCTCGAGCGGCAGTGCAGGATCTTCCATGAAGGTCACGCGCCACAGATTGTTCTGGTCGATCTTGCAGATCACCGAGCCATAGACATCGTCCACCTGCATGGTGCAATTGGCGTAGCCGAACTTGTCGAGATCGACTCGGGTGTTCGTGGCAACGTAGCGCTCGGGCCAGGTAATACCAAAGAAGTTGAGCTTCAAAATGTCGCGTCGCACGCAGCTGGTGGCACCGTCTGCGCCGATCAGCCATTGACCTTCCAGCGTCTCTGTCTTGCCGTTCGACTCGACCGTCACCACCACACCGGAGTCATGCTGTGCTGCATCTTTGATGGTCGTGGAGTAGCGGATTTCGACATTAGGAAGGCGTTTCAGGTGGGCTGTCACCACGTGCGCGACCTTGTCTTGGCCCAGATGCAATGCATATGGGTATTTGGTATGGCCTTCCAGGCCTTTGAGGCTCCAGTGAATCAGCTCGGAGGTGTCGTACACGCTCCATGCATAGTCCTGGCGCACAAAACCGGCTGCAATGCAATCGTGGAGTACGCCAAGCTTTTCCAGGTGCGGCAGCACGGCATAGTGATAGACCAGTGCCCGCGGGCTGTCGCTGATCTTGTCGCTGGCTTCGATGATGGTGACGCGTGTTCCAGCCTGAGCAAGGCCCAGGCCAGTGAGCAGTCCTGCGGGGCCGCCGCCCGCGATGATTACGTGTTGAGTCATGTTGATCTCCTAGAGATGGATGGAAATGTTGTTTACGGCGTTCAATGCCTGGGCCAGCGGCATGACGGCAGCATACTTCTGCGCCATGTCGAACAGATTGGCCTCGTGCGGTCCCAGGGCGCGGTCGCCGCAGCAGTCGGCCACCACCAGCGGTCTGAAGCCCGACTGCATGGCGTCGACCACGCTGGCGCGAACGCAGCCGCTGGTCACGCAGCCGGCCACCAGCAGGGTCTGCACGCCGCGCTGGGCCAGCCAGGGCGCGAGCATGGTGCCGAAGAAGGCCGAGGGCGTGGCCTTGCGCACCACATACTCGCCCGGCGCCGGTGCCAGCTCGGGCACGATGGCGCTGTCGTGGCTGCCCTCCTTGAGCGTGAGCATGCCCGGCACCTTGAGGCAGAAGATATTGCTGTCGGCATCGTCGTCCGAGAACACGATGCGGCTGTGAGCCACCGGCCAGCCGCGCTCGCGCGCATGGGCCAGCAGGTGGCGCGTCTGCGCAATGGCAGCGGGGATGTTGCCGCCGCCGAACACCGCCGGGTCGGCAAAGCCGTTGACGAAGTCGATGATGAGCAGCCCGAACGGCGCCTTGAGCGGCAGCGGCGTGCCGAAGCCCTGGCGGGCATAGGCGGAGATGTCGCCCTGCACGCCCTCGGTGGGGATGCTCTGGGCGCTGGTGGTCGTTGTCATGGGATGTCCTTTCGTTGCTTCGGCTGTCTGGCGGCGCGCGCCAGTCCTTGCTCGTCCTGCACCACGCCGGCGATGACGACCGGGCGGCCGTCGAGCGCGACCGAGCAGCGGCGCATGGGAATGTCGATGTGGCAAGCCGTGGTGCGGCTGCCGCCGGCCTCGTTGTTCGGGCCCATGGACCACAGGAAGTTGCCCTCGAAGGCACGGGCGTCCATGCCGATGTGGGTTTCCTTGTTGTAGTGGGCCAGCATGGACCAGTGGGCGCGCGGCTGCAGCCCCCAGCCGACGTGCGACACCGCATAGGCTTCCGGGTCCTCGTACGCGGCCATGTACTCCTGCAGGATCTCGGCCTGCAGGCCGCCGCTGATGCGGGTGACGTAGCCCTTCTCGATGGTCAGCTCGATGGGCTCGGTCACGTAGTCCTTCATCGGCAGCAGGATGTCGCCGCGGTCCAGCACCACGCGGCCGTTGCTCTCGCCCTCGTCGGGCCAGGTCAGCACGAAGCCGCTGGGCCAGTGGTCCCAGCGCCCGGGCTGGTCCACGAAGCCGTATTCGCAGATCGCGGGGAAGCTGCCCAGGCGGCAGCGCAGGTCGGTGCCCGCGGCCGAGGTGATGTGCATCTGGGCGGCAGCCTCGATCAGTTTGGAGGCGGCCTGCACGCGCGCGCGGTCGGCCTCGGTGGGCACCAGGCGGCACAGCACCTCGGGCGGCTCCACGGCCAGCAGGATCTTGGTGCCGGTCTGCAGGATCTCGTGCTGCTCGGGCGAGAACAGCAGGGTCATCAGGTCGAGCACCAGGTCGCTGGCCTTGAGCGCAGCGATGGCTGCCGGGTTGCCAGTGAGCGGCGTCGTGCCCAGGTAGGCCAGCGAGTCGCGGCTCAGCGACTTCTCGGCGTTGACGGGCGGCAGGTCGAGCCGGTTGACGCGCGCGCCCATCTCGCTGCTGGCGGCGATGGCGCAGCGCAGCGTCTGCGGGTGGGTGTCGGCGCCGGTGAGCACGGTCACGGTCTGGCCGGCTTCGAGCCGGGACAGCGTGAGCACCTGCTTCCAGGCGTGGATCAGGTCGATGTCGCTGACGGACATGGTCGGCTCCTTGATTGACTGGGATATGGGTGGTGGGCGCGTGAATTTCGCCAGGGACACCAAGCAAGGGCCGCCCCGCAGCGAGGGTGTCGTCCCCTGGGGGAAGCGGCGCAGCCGCTCAGGGGGGGCATATGCTCGCGCCGAGGAACTCGCCCAGGGCCGCATAGAAGCCGGCCTCGTTGTCCCACGGGATCATGTGGCCGGCGTTCGGCACGCGCACATGCGCGGTCTGCGGCGCCAGGCCCTGCCACTCGGCCACGTCCGCATCGCGCACCACGTCGCCGCGCTCGGCCGTCACCAGCAGCAGCGGGTGCGGGATATGGGGTAGGTCGGCGTGGATGTCGTCGCGGCCGAAGTCCTCGAAGCTCTGGACGATGGCCGGCTCATGGCAGGTGTGCAG